>JBQLZQ010000059.1:0-139844 GCA_052168355.1 Inquilinaceae bacterium | reverse complement strand
CTCTACCTCGCTTGCGCCATGCTATGGATGCGGTGAATGTCGATTCAGCCTAGAGAAGCGCGCGCGCCGTGTCCTGATCGGTGACGATGCCGGTGACCAGCCCCGCGCCCAGGATGGCGGCCAGCGCCGCGACCTTGTCGGGGCCGCCGGAAATCATCCAGCGTTCGGGCACCCGAACCAGATCTTCCGGGTGCATCCCCAAAACCCTGCGGTTGACCGGGTGGTCGACGATGCGCGCATCGGCGTCGATATAGTAGCCGAGAAAATTGCCGATGGCGCCCGCCCGCCTGACCGACGCCACGTCGTCCTCGCCGATGAAGCCGACCCGGCGCAGGGTGCCCCGGTCGATGCCGCCGACGCTGACGATGGCGATGTCGGCGCCGCGTGCACGGGCCTGCACATCCCGCAGCATGGGCTGGCGCATCAGGGTATCGCGGCTGGCCTTGCTGTCGCAGATGATCGGACCCGGCATGTAAAAGCATTCGGCGCCCAGCTTGCGGGCCAGCCCCGTGGTCGCCTCGAAGATGTCGATGGAGGAGCGCTGGGTGAGGGACCCCAGCATGGCGACCACCGCGGCGTCGCGCAGGGGCATTTCGGGCATGGATTCGGCGAACGCCTTCAAGGTCACGCCCCAGCCGACCCCGATGGTCATGCCGTCGGCGAACCGTTTGGCCAGGGTGTCGCAGGCGACCATGCCCAGCACCTCGTCGACCGATGGGCGGGTGCCGCCGCTGCCCAGTACGACGCGGGCATCCCGAAGCCCATAGCGGTCCTTGAGCCGATCCTCCAGTTCGACGTTCTGCCGCAGGGGGGAATCGATGGTGATCCGCACGATGCCCCGATGCCGCGCTTCCGCCAGGATACGGTTGACCCGCACCCGGGTGAGCCCCAAGGCCGTGGCGATCGCCTGCTGGGTCTGGCCGATGACGTAGTAATTCCAGGCGATGCGCACGGCGAGCTGTTCGGGCCAGTGGCCAGGCTCCGCCGCCGGGTCGCCACCGCGCCGGATGGATGGGGCGGTTGTGTCCGGTGCCTTCTCAGGCCTGCCTTTGGCTCGTTCCGTCATTGCCGCCGGGTCTGTTCCATCTCGCGTGGTTTCGCAAGACCGTGTTTGTCCGTGAACAAATGATCTTGCGACCGAACACCTGTTATGTCACGCTTTGGTTCTGTCAAAACCGCGCTCCATAGAAAAGCGGGAACAGGGAGAGGCGTTTGCGAACCACCCCATCCTGTCCGGGCAAGGCCGGGACGCCCCGGCGCCGAATGGCGCGGTTCGGCGGTGGGGGTCTGTCGTGAGCGCCGTTCCAAAACGCCGGTTCTATCCCTCCGATCACGCGCTGCCCTGGCTGCTGCCGCTGATCGTCATGCTGGCCCTGTTCGCCCTGTATCCGTTTTTCTACAACATCTGGCTGAGCTTTCAGGAGTTCGTGCCCCGCAAGCGGGGACTGGAATTCGTGGGGATGGAGAACTGGGTTCAGCTTTTCGCCGATGAGCGCATGTGGGGGGCGCTGCGGGTCACGCTGACCTACACGGCGCTGTGCCTGGTCATCCAGCTGGTGCTCGGCATGGGGCTGGCGCTGCTGCTCGATTCCGACGATGCCGGGTTCGGGCTGCTGCGCGGCATCCTGACGCTGACCCTGGTCATTCCGCCGGCCATCACCGGCATGATGTTCCTGCTGATGCAGGATTCCCAGTTTGGCCTGATACCTTATGTGCTGCGCGCCATCGGCGCCATGGATGCGACCGGCACGATCCTGTCCAATCCCGACCGGGCCCTGTGGGGGGTCATGCTGGCCGACATCTGGCAGTGGACCCCGTTCATGGTGCTGATCATGATGGCGGGGCTGCGCGCCCTGCCGCGCGAACCGTTCGAAAGCGCCATGATCGACGGCGCCAGCGCCTGGCAGATGTTCACCCGCCTGACCCTGCCGATGATGGGAAAGGTCATCGCCATCGCCGTGCTGATCCGCGGCATCGATCTGTTCCGGACCTTCGACTATGTCTATGTGATGACCTCGGGCGGGCCGGGAACCGCCACCTACACCCTGTCTCTTTATGCCTGGCAGCAGACCTTCAGTTTCATCAACTGGGGGTACGGCGCGGCGATCAGCCTGTTCATGCTGGCGATCATCCTGGTCGCCGCTCACATCTTCGTCGCCGTTTCCAAGCTGAGGTGGTGAGGGATGATCCTGTCGCCCTGGAAACGCGTGTTGCGGGCCCTGGTCGCCTGGGTGCTGGTGGCCCTGTTCGCCTTTCCGATCTTCTATTGGATCGGTGTCGCCTTCAAACCGGAGCGGGACATCTTCGCGATGCCGCCGAAGATCGTCGATTTCGACTGGACCTTCCGGTCGTTCGAGGAAGTGTTCGGCATCTCCCTGGGGTTCGAGCGCGGGCTGGAGGTGCTGCCCGGCGGCGGCAATTTCTACATGCTGCCGCGCTTGTGGGATTCCATCGTCATCGCCTGTCTCTCGACCCTGCTGGCGGTGAGCGTGGCGACCCTCGCGGCCTATGCTCTGTCGCGGATGCGGTTTCGCGCCCAGCATCATTTCGTGTTCTGGGTGCTGTCGACGCGGATGATGCCGCCGGTCGCCGTCGCCATCCCGATGTTCTTCATCTACAAGAGTTTCGGGCTGCTCGACACCTATTCCGGCATCATCATCGTGCACGCCCTGATGAACCTGCCGCTGGCCGTCCTGCTGCTCAAGAGCTTCTTCGACGACATCCCGGTGGAGATCGACGAGGCGGCCTTGATCGACGGCGCCTCGCGCTGGCGCATCTTTCGCCGCATCATCGCGCCCATGGCCGTCGGCGGGATTGCCGCCACCGCCGTTCTCTGTTTCATCTTCTCGTGGACGGAATTCCTGTTCGTCCTGACCCTGACCCAAACCGGCCTGAAAACCGTACCCGTGGTGTCGTCCACCTTCGTCACCTCGACCGGCACGGCCTGGGGCAACATGGCGGCGCTGGGCGCGGCGGCCATGGTCCCGGCCTTCGTCTTCATCCTGCTGGTGCAGAAGAACCTCGTGCGCGGCCTGACCTTGGGGTCGCTCAAACAATGAGGCACGGCACGGCGCAAACGCTCTCGTATGGGCAACCGGCCCGCTGAAGGGCCATCAACAACTGGGAGAATACGAATGAGACCCCATGACAGAAAGCTCTGGCTGGCTTCGGTCGTCGACCGCTATGTGCGCGGCCAGATGGATCGCCGCTCGTTCCTGAGCGCGGCGGGCAAACTCGGCTTCGGCGCCGGGGCGCTGGGGCTGGTGTCGCAGCCGTTCATGGGCGGACGCGGCTTCATTTCGCCGGCCGCCGCCCAGGGTGCGGAAATCGCGTTCGACCAGGACATGATGGCCTGGTTCGCCGAGGCGGCCAGACCCTTCCGCGGTCAGACCGTTCGTCTGGCGACCGAATCCACGCCGCCGTCCAACGCCATCAATTCGGCCCTGAAGCCCTATTTCGAGGAAGCGACCGGGATCAACGTGGAGATCGAGGTGCTGCCCCTGGAGCAGGTGCTGCAAAAACTCACTCTCGACGTCGCGTCCGGGCTCGGCACCTACGACCTTTACTATCTCGATCAGTCCTGGATGGCGTCCTTCGCCGGCGATGTGATCGACCCGCGCGAGAAGTATGCGTCCACCCCGGATCTCGCCATGCCCGGCTACAACTTCGACGATTTCCTGACCGCGCTGGTTGACGGCATCTCGATGTATGACGGAAAGATGGTGGGCGTGCCCTACGACATTCCGATCTTCATTCAGATGTACCGCAGCGACATCTTCGACGAGCTGGGGTTGAAACCCGCCACCACCATGGCCGAGTTCCTGTCCAACGCCCAGGCGATCCAGCAGGCCAAGGGCCCCGAGATCTACGGGACCACCGGTCAGATGAAGTCGGGCCACTATTCCCTGGAATGCGACTGGACGGCGTGGCTGTGGGGCCATGGCGGATCGATCTTCGGACCGGATGGCAAGTTCACCGGCAACGACGCGCAGGGGCTTGCGGCCATGGAATACTGGCGCCAGCTCAAGGAGAACATGCCGGAGGCGGTCACGACCTGGACCTGGGACGGCCAGGGCCAGTCGGTGGCTCAGGGCCTTGCCGCCACCGTCCTCTCGTGGGGTGAATTCTTCCCCTCCTGGGACAATCCGGAGGCCAGCCAGGTGTCAGGTCTCATGGAAGCGGCGGTGCCGCCGGCGCCGATCGCCTTGCGCACCCCGGCGGAAACCGGGTTCGGCGAAATCCCCGGCGTCGGCCATCAGGGCGGGTCGTCCCTGGCCGTGTCGAACTATTCGAAGAGCCCCGACGCGGCGTGGCTGTTCGCCCAGTGGGCGACGGCGCCCGAGACCCAGGTGTTCATCACCACGCTGGGCGGCGGTACCGGCCCGACCCGGACCAGCGCCTATGACGATCCGCGGGTCAAGGCCAACGCCAAGCCGGGCATCGCGGGCACCACCCGCCATCTCGACGTGGTGCGGGAAACGATCGCCAATCACATGGGATCGGAACCCGACCTGCCGGAATGGGCCGAACTGTCCAACGACACCATCCCGGTGGAGCTCGGGCGCTATTGGGCCGGCGAATACGACAGCGCCGAAGCGACGATGAATGCGATCAAGGAAAAGGTCGACTCGATCGTCGGCAGTTGATTGCTATGCTGCGCAAGGAGGGCGGTGGGCTTTCGGGCTCCCCGCCCCATTGCGCCGTCCCGGTCAGGGACCCGACTTTGATGTTCAACCGACAGGACGATTGACGCCGTGGGCGACCCTCTCGTCATCGGGCTCGATTCCTCGACCCAAAGCACCAAGGCGATCGCCTGGGACCCGAAGGGTCGGTCGGTGGCCGAAGGTCGGGCGCCGATCCCGCTGTCGAATCCCGGGCTCGACCGGTATGAGCAGGATCCGAATGACTGGTGGATCTCGGCCGGCACGGCGCTGCGCGCCTGCATGGACGATATCGATCCGTCGCGGGTGGCGGGGTTGGCGATTTCCAACCAGAGGGAGACCGTGGCGTTTCTCGACGCTGGGGGCGAACCCGTGCACCCCGCCATGGTCTGGCTGGACGAGAGGGCGCGGTCGGAGATCGACGGGCTGGCGGACCGGATCGGCGGCGACCTGATCCACCGCATCACCGGGCGGATGCCCGATACCACGCCCTGTCTGTACCGTCTGGAATGGATGCGCCGCCACGCGCGCGAAACGTTCGACCGCACCGCCTGCTTTGCGGATGTTCAAACCGTGCTGGTCCGCCGCCTGTGCGGCGGGCCCTTCCGCACCGGCTGGATCAGCGCCGACCCGATGGGGCTGTTCGATCTGACTGAAAAATGCTGGTCGGCGCCGATTCTGGATGCCTTGGGCCTGGACGAAGGGAGGTTGCCCGAGGTCCACCCGCCCGGGACCGAATTGGGCCGCGTTTCCACGCCGGCGGCGGCGGCAACCGGGCTACCGCCAGGGACGCCGGTGTTCGCGGCCGGTGGCGATGGTCAGCTGGCCGGGCTTGGCACCGGCTGTACCCGCTCCAACCGGGCCTACATCAATATGGGCACGGCCCTGGTGTCGGGTGTGTGGTCGGCGGACTACCGCTACGACCGCGCCTGGCGGACCGAGATCGCCGCCCAGGGCGACGGCTATATCCTGGAAAACTGCCTGCGGTCGGGCGCGTTTCTTCTGAATTGGTTCGTCGACAACTTCGTGCCGGGCGGACGGGGCGATCCCTCGGTCTTCGACCGGTTGGAAGGGGAGGCTGCGGCGCTGCCGATCGGATCGGACGGCGTCATGGTCCTGCCCTACTGGTCGGGTGTCATGGATCCCCATTGGGATGTGTCGGCCCGGGGGGTCGTGCTGGGGCTTGGCGGCGATCATCGGCCGGCCCATGTCTATCGGGCCATCATCGAGGGCATGACTCTCAACCAGGCGATCGGCACGGCCGCGCTGGAGGCGGCATCCGGCTTCCACATCGACCATTTCGTCGCCATCGGCGGTGGCGCCCACAGCCCGCTTTGGCGTCAGATGCTGGCCGATGTCGTGCAAAAGCCGGTGCTGGTCAGCGACACCGTCGAAGCCTCCGCCCTGGGGGCCGGCATGATCGCCGCGGCCGGCGCCGGCTGGTACGGGTCCATCGTGGAGGCGGCGCAGGCCATGGCCGGCCAGACCCGCTCGGTGGACCCCAACGCAACGACCGGCCGGCGCTATGGGGCGCTGCTCGACATCTACCGTTCGGTCTACGCGGCCACGGCGGAAACCAACCGGCGTCTTGTCGCCTTCGCCAGGGAACCGAATCCATGAGCGCCCAAGGCGGCATCATCGATGCGCTCGTGGCCAAGACCTGGCGGGATCCCAATACCGGGGACGTTCATGGCATCCCGATCGAGAACATCGTGATCGCACCATCCCTGGAGGGCCAGGAGGCCGACCTGATCCGCGACCGCCATCCCGGCAAGCGCCTGATGGTCGTCCACGACGCCTTCACGCGCGAGGCGCTGGGCGGCCGGGTGTTCGACGCCCTGAAGACGGCCGGGGCGGATGTCGGCGAGTTCGTTTGGGACCGCCCGCGCTGCTCACCCGACGGCGTCGACGAGCTGGGTCGGGCCACGCGCGACGCCGAGGTGCTGATCGCCGTGGGTTCCGGCACCGTCAGCGACAGCTGCAAGTACGCGACCTTTCTCGACGGGCGCGTCTATTCGGTGTTCGCCACCTCGCCGATGAACGCCTATACGACTCCGACCGCGTCGGTGTCGTTCGGCGGCTTCAAGAAGTCCATCCCGTGTCACTCGGCCAAGGGCGTGTTTTTCGATCTCGACGTCATCGCCCGTTGCCCGCAGCGCCTGGTCTCGGCCGCCTTTGCCGATGTGGTGTGCCGGACCACGGCGCAGGTCGACTGGCTGATGTCGCATCTGCTGTTCGGCACGCCCTATTCGGAGACGGCCTACACGCTGCTGGCCTACGACGAGGATACGCTGATCGCCCATGCCGGCGGGCTTCTCAACGGCGACCGCGAGGCGCTGGCGGTGCTGACACGGGTGTCGGCGGTGATGGGGCTGGGCACGTCGTTCACCGGCACCACCCATGTCGGGTCGATGGCCGAACACATGATCTCACACTGCATCGACATGTTCGCCGGCAGCGCCCATCCCGGCACATCGCACGGCGAACAGGTGGGGGTGGCGACCCTGACCATGTCGGCGCTGCAGCACCGAATCCTGGACGCAACAGCCCCGCCGCCCATCGGCCCCACCACGATCCCAGAGAGGCGCCTGACGAAGGTCTACGGACCGGAGATGGCGGCGACGATGATGGAGCAAACCGGCAAGAAGGCACTGGACGAGGCCGCGGCCAACCACCTTCGGGCCCGCTTCGACCGGGACTGGGATGCCGTGCGCGCCCGTTTGAGCGCGGTCATGCTCCCCCACGACCGGCTTCACGGGGCCATGAAAGCGGCCGGCTGCCAGTTGACCGGCGCCGATCTGGGCCTCGATCCGGCCTTTTATCGACGCTGCGTGGCCGACGCCCGGTTTATCCGGGATCGCTTCACCTTTCTGGACATCGCCGGCGACAGCGGCATGCTCGAAGACTTCGTTCACGGGATAGGATAGGGGCCGCGCCGCATGGCAACCGTCGAATACGACCGGATCACCAAAAGCTATGGGGCCGTCACGGTGATGCGGGACATCAACCTTGCCATCGACGATCACCGCTTCGTCGTGCTGCTGGGGCCGTCGGGCTGCGGCAAGACCACGCTGCTGCGCATGACGGCGGGGTTGGAGACGATCACCGGCGGGGAGATCCGGATCGCCGGGCGGCGTATGAACGGCGTGCACCCGCGCGACCGGGACATCGCCATGGTGTTCCAGAACTACGCGCTGTATCCGACCATGAAGGTCTACGACAACATCGCGTTCTCCCTGCAGGTGGCCAAGCGGTCGAAGGCGGAAATCGACGAGAAGGTGCAATGGGCGGCGGACCTGTTGGGCCTCAAGCCCTATCTGGACCGGACGCCAAAGGCGCTGTCGGGGGGCCAGCGCCAGCGCGTCGCCATGGGCCGCGCCATCGTCCGCGATCCCCGCGTGTTCCTGTTCGATGAGCCCCTGTCCAACCTGGACGCCAAGCTGCGCGGGCAGATGCGGTACGAGATCCGGCGCATCCATGACCGGCTGGAAACGACCACCATCTATGTCACCCACGACCAGATCGAGGCCATGACCATGGCCGACGAGGTGGTCGTCATGCGCGGCGGGGAGATCGAGCAGATCGGTACGCCGGACGAGGTCTACGACCGCCCGGCCAATGTTTTCGTGGCCGACTTCATCGGCTCGCCGCCGATCAACTTTCTCAAAGGGACGGTCGAGGGAGAGGCGGGGACGGCGGTGTTCCGGTTCCACGGCGTCACGCTGCCCCTGCCGCAACAGACGCCGGCCGCCAGCGGTCAGCAGGCGATCTACGCGGTGCGGCCGGTCGATCTGGCGCTCGATCCCGACGCGTCGCTGCAGGCGGAGGTTCTGCTCAGCGAGACCACGGGATCGGAGACGCTGCTGCACGTCGATGTCGAGGGACAGGAACTGCGCGTGATCCTGCCCGAACGGGTGCGGCTGCAGACCGGAGCGCGGACCGGGCTGGCGATCGACCCGGCCAAGGTCCACCTGTTCGACGCCGGAACCGAGAAGCGGATCGGCTGATGGCGCGTATCCTGATCCTGGGGGCCGGCGTCATGGGCAGCGCCATCGCCCTGCCGGCGGCCGACAACGGCCATGACGTGACCCTGGCCGGCACGCCCCTGGATCGCGCCATCATCGCCGCGCTCCGCCGGGGCGGGCCTCACCCAAAGCTCAAGCTGTCCCTGCCGGATAGCATACGTGCCTGCGACGCCGAGGACCTGACCGCCGCCCGGGCGACCGAACAGGACATCGTGATCCTTGGGGTCAGCAGCCCCGGGATGGACTGGGCGGTGACGACGCTGGCGCGGCTGATCGAAAAGCCCACGCCCATTGCCCTGGTCACGAAGGGGATCGTGCCCCAGGCCGAAGGACCGCCCGCGACCTATCCCCATACGCTGCCCGCGGCGCTGCGCGCGCGCGGCGTTCCGCACGGCGCCGTCATCGGGATCGGCGGCCCGTGCATCGCGCGCGAACTGGCCGAGCGCCGGCCGACCCGGTCGGTCTATGTGAGCAGCGACGACCGGGCCGCGCGATGGTTTGTCGATCTCATGCAGACCGGGTTCTATCGGCTTCAGACCGATGAAGACACGGTCGGGGTCGAGGTCTGCGCGGCGCTCAAGAATTTCTACGCCATCGGCGTCAGCGCCATGATCGGACGCTACGAATCGTCTGGTACCCATGCCAAGAACCCGGTCGCCGCGCTGTTTCAGCAGGCGGTGGACGAGATGGCGGCGCTGGCCGGCTGGATGGGGGGAAAGACCGCGACGGCCTTTGGGCTCGCGGGACTTGGCGACCTCCACGTCACCGTGGGGGGAGGCCGCAACAGTCGGCTTGGCGTGGCCCTGGGACGGGGCGGGACGATCACGCAGGCGCTGACCGGTCCCCTGAAGGACGAGACGGTCGAAGGCGTCGACACGGGCCGCAACCTGGCTCCGGCCCTGGCCCTCGCCACGGCGGCCGGTACTTTCGGGCCGGGAAGCTTGCCCCTGGCCCGCGCCATCCTGGCCGCCATCGAAACCGATACGCCTTTCCGGTTCGATTTCGGCACCCTTGGCCACACGGCGTCCAGGGAGGCGGTGGCGTAAGGGCGGGGCGATCTATCCCAGACTCTCGATGTGGACGGCGCGGTCCGCAAGGTAGGGATGATCGGCGACCTTTCGAAAGAAGCGAGCGTCTGCGGTGATCACGGGATGCTGCTCCTGAATCGCCAAGGCCAAGTAAACACAATCATGGACCGGATGGTTGAGGTCCCGTGCCAGCCGCGCCGCGGACGGAACGAGACTTCGGTGCGTGGACGGAACCGTGATCGGGGCGTCGACCAGGATGTCGATGGCCTCGCTATAGTCGTCGGCGGTGAAATCGCCCCGCGCAAGCATGGCCCAAAGAGTGTTCGAGGCCTCGACATAGAGAAGGTCCGGCGCGATCAAAACATGATCGGCGGTAAGGAGACTGGCGGCCGCGTTGGAGAATTTCTCCGAGACAAGCCATTTTACGGCGATGCTCGCATCGACCACATAGCCCCTCATGCGGTGCGATCGCGGTCGCGCTCGGCTCGAATGATATCGGTCCCATCGACCGTCGACCGCAATCTTTGCCGAAGGACCGCCGCCCGTGCCGCGAAGCTGTCGCCGCCGTTCGCTGGGTCAAGCAGGGCGCGGCGCAAGATCTCGCGATGCTCGGCCTCCGCCGACCGGCCCCGCGCGGCGGCCCGCTGCTTCAGGGCACGAACGATCTGATCCGATACGCTTCTCACCGTAAGTTGGGCCATGCAAACCACGCCGTGGATATTGCCTTCATTGCCTGCATGAGTACGCCTTCATCGCATCGATTGCAAGAGCTTGGTGGCGATTTCCATAACCAAAAGGCATGAAAACTCCGATAGATTTCACTTTAACATAACCATTGTGCCTGGGATGATGGGCTGTTCGGTGGGCCGACGGTCCGCCGTTTGGACAGGGAGCTCCACTGGTGGACAGGTCGGATCGGACAATGAAAGATCGTCACGAGGCGGGAATGGACGTGCGTAGGGCCGTCCTGGGTGATGCTCATGTCGATCGCTCGACGGCCGACACAACCGACTTCGACGCCGATTTTCAGCGCTTCATCACCGAAGGGGCTTGGGGGTCGGTGTGGTCGCGGCCGGGCCTGACCCGGCGCGAACGATCGATGATCACCGTTGCCATCCTGGCCGCGCTGGGCCATGAGGACGAGGTCGAGATGCATGCCCGCGCCTGTGCCCGCACGGGCGCCAGCGCGCAGGACCTGAAAGAAGTGCTGCTGCACGTTGCGGTTTACGCCGGCGTGCCGGCCGCCAACAGCGCCATCAAGCGTATCAAGGCAGCGCTTGATGGCGACGCGCCGGACGAAGAGGGCTCGGCATGAGCGCGCGCCTGCCGGTTCGCCCCTTCTTGCCGCGTAACCGTGCCTGGCATCCGCCGGCGCTGACCCCCGCCTATAAGACCAGCGTCCTGCGCGCGCCGCGCCGCGCCCTGGTTTCGCTGGGCCCATCCCTGTCGGAAATGACGGGGCCGATATTCGGTCATGACGCACTGGGTCCGCTCGACAACGATCTGCTGCGCAATTTCGCCCATGGCGGGGAGCCGGTGGGCGCGCGGATCATCGTTCACGGGCGGGTGCTCGACGAGAACGGGCGCGGCGTGTCCGGCGCTCTGGTGGAGGTGTGGCAGCCCAATGCCGGCGGCCGCTACCGCCACGTCAAGGACGGCTATACGGCGCCGTTGGATCCCAATTTCGGCGGCTGCGGCCGCGCCGTCACGGACGAGCACGGTGTCTATACCTTCCGCACCGTCAAGCCAGGCCCCTATCCCTGGCCGAACGGTCCCAACGAATGGCGGCCCTGCCACATTCATTTTTCGCTGTTCGGGTCCGGCTTCGGCCAGCGGCTGATCACCCAGATGTTCTTCGAGGGCGATCCGCTGATCGGGCGCGATCCGATCGCCAACACCATCCCCGATCCGCGCGGGATCGATCAGTTGACCGCGCGGCTCGACATGCCGGCCGCAGTGCCGATGGATGCGCTGGCCTATCGGTTCGACATCGTGCTGCGCGGCCAACGCTCCACCCCCTTCGAAAACCGGCGCGACGGGAACTGACCCAGCCATGGAAGACAAGATCGTGCCCGCCCTTGGCCATCTGCATCCCGCCCTCGGCTACCTGCCCGAAACCCCGTCCCAGACGGCCGGTCCCTACCTTCACATCGGCACCGTTCCCGACCATGCCGGCATCGGCGGTGTCTTTCCGGAGGATCTGGGCCGTCGGGTCTGCGGACCGAAGGCCGAGGGGGCGTCCATCCGCATCGAGGGCCATGTCTTCGACGGCACCGGCACGGCGCTGAAGGATGCCCTGGTGGAGATCTGGCAGGCGGACTCCGCCGGTCGCCACGCCTCTCCGCTCGATCCGCGCGGCCCGTCCCAGGATCCGCATTTCTTCGGTTTCGGGCGCTGCGCCTGCGATGGCGAGACAGGACTTTACGGCTTCGACACGGTCAAGCCCGGACGCGTTCCTTCGCCGACCGGCGCGCCGATGGCGCCGCATGTGACGCTGTTCATTGTCGCGCGCGGCATCAATATGGGCCTCCATACCCGTCTCTATTTTCCGGACGAGGACGCGGCCAATGCCGAGGATCCGGTCCTGGCGCGCATCGAGCAGACGGTGCGGCGGTCTACCCTGATCGCCCGCCGCGATGGTGGCGAAGGTCGCCCCGTCTACCGTTTCGATATCTGTTTGCAGGACAGCATGGCGGGGTCCGAGACGGTGTTTTTCGATATCTAGGCTCCCCACGGGGGAGGTTGTCCGGGGTCGGCGTCTTCAGCCACAATCGCCGGCCCGCAATGAAGCGCGGTGAATGCCGCAGGGAGGATCGACATGAAGACGCTATGGATTGCGGCCGGGGTTGCCGGCCTGATGACCACGCTGGTCGCGGGGCCATCCGTCGCCCAGGACGTAACCCTGCGGCTGCACCAATTCCTGCCGGCCCAGGCGACCATCCCGGCCAAGGCGCTGACGCCGTGGGCCGAAAAGGTGGAGGCGGACTCCGGCGGCCGCATCGAGGTCGAGATGTTCCCGTCCATGCAGCTCGGCGGCGCCCCGCCCACCCTGTACGATCAGGCGCGGGACGGGGTCGTGGATCTGACTTGGACGGTGCTCGGCTATACGCCCGGCCGGTTCCCCAAGTCCGAAGTCTTCGAGATGCCGTTCCTGGTGACCTCCGGCGAGGCGACGTCGCGGGCGTTCCAGGAATATGTGGAAGCGAACGCGATGGATGAGTTCCAGGACGTCAAGATCATCGCCGTCCACACCCACGGCCCCGGCCTGTTCCATTCCAAGGCGCCGATCGCCAGGCTCGAGGACCTCGAGGGCCTGAAAATCCGTGCCGGCTCGCGCGTCACCAACGACATGCTGACCCAGCTTGGCGCGGCCGCCGTGGGCATGCCGGTTCCTGCCGTGCCCGAGGCGCTGTCCAAGGGCGTCATCGACGCCGCCACGATCCCGTGGGAAGTGACGTCGGCGCTCAAGACCAGCGAATTGGTCAGCCATCATACGGGCTTCCAGGGCGACCACGGCCTGTACACCCAGACCTTCGTCTTTGCCATGAACAAGGACGCCTATGAGGCTCTGCCCGACGATCTGCGGGCCGTCATCGATGCCAACAGCGGCATCGAGGTCGCGGCCATGATGGGTCGGGTCATGGATGAGGGCGATGCCGGCGGGCGGGCGACCGCCGAAGCTCGCGGCAATACCATCACCATGCTCGACGAGGCCGAGACGCAGCGGTGGCGCGACGCGGCCCAGGTGACCATCGACAACTGGATCGCCGATGCCGAAACGCAAGGGTTCGATGGCCGGGCTCTGTATGATCAGGCGCTGGCATTGGTCGAGAAGCATTCGGGCGCGCAGTAGCAGTTGGGCGGCGTGGCCGCCTTCGGTCACGCCGTCTTTATTTCCCATAGATAGGGCTTTCGGCGATGTCCCAGACCGGCTTGCCGCCGCCGCGCCATGCTCCTGAGCGACAGCAGGGCTTTATCGCTCGGACCGTCGGTGGCCTGGCTTGGGGCCTTGCGGTCCTGGGCGGCGTGCTGTTGGTGGCGTCGGCGATTTTGACCGTTCTCAGCGTCAGCGGACGGGCCCTGCTGCCGCTCGGCCTGGGGCCTGTACCCGGGGACTTCGAGCTGGTGCAGATGGGCGTCGGCCTGGCCATTTTCGCCTTCCTGCCGCTGTGTCAGCTCAGGCGTGGCCATGTGACCGTGGATATCCTGATTTTACCGATGGGCAAGCGGGCGATGGCCGTGACCGACCTCGTCGGCAACCTGCTGATGACGGTGGCGACCGCCGTCCTGCTGTGGCGTCTTTATGCCGGGTTCCTGGACAAGCTGGCCTACAGCGAAAGCACGTTTATCCTGCGGCTGCCCTTGTGGTGGTTCTACCTGCCGGCGACGGCGTGTCTGGTCGCGGCGCTTGTGGTCTGCGTCTACACTGTGCGGCGCAGCGTCGCCGAAGTGGCGTCCGGCGGCGGGCAGGGCGAGGTCAGGGGGTCGTGAGCGACCTTGCGATCGGCGCCTGGTCGTTCCCGGTTCTTCTGCTGCTGATTTTTCTGCGGGTTCCGATCGGTCTGGCGATGCTGATCTGCGGATCCGTCGGCACCTATCTGGTGCTGGGGCGCTGGGTGCCGATCCTGTCCCAGCTCAAATCGGTGACCTTCGATACCTTCGCCAACTATTCCCTGTCCATCATCCCGCTGTTTCTGCTGATGGGTCAGTTCGCCACGAAGGGCGGCATGTCCCAGTCCCTGTTCAAGGCGGCCGAGACGTGGCTGGGCCACCGCAAGGGCGGCGTGGCGATGGCGGCGGTCGGGGCCTGCGCGGGCTTTGGCGCCATTTGCGGGTCGTCGCTCGCGACCGCCGCGACGATGGGGCGGGTGGCCCTGCCGGAACTGCGCCGCTACGGCTATTCGGGAAGCCTGGCCACCGGGTGCCTGGCGGCGGGCGGCACGCTCGGGATCCTGATCCCGCCCTCCGTGGTGCTGGTCATCTATGCCATCCTGACCGAGCAGAACATCGCCAAGCTGTTCCTGGCGGCTCTGGTCCCTGGGATCCTGGCGATGCTCGGCTACATGGCGACCATCGCCCTCTATGTCCGGCTGAAGCCGGGCTCGGCGGGCTTGAGGGAACGTGCCGGCCTGTCCGAACGGTTGCGGGCCACGCGCAATGTCTGGCCGGTGATGCTGGTCTTTGTCGCGGTGATCGGCGGCATCTACACCGGCGTCTTCACACCGACGGAAGGGGCGGCGGTGGGCGCCTTTGGGACCGGCGTGATCGCGCTGCTCAACGGCGGCCTGCGGGGCGGCGGGTTGATCGACTCGTTCCTCGACACCGCGTCGTCCTCGGCCATGATCTTTTTCATCATCCTGGGTGCCGCCGTCTACAACAGCTTCCTGGCTTTTACCCAGATGCCGCAGGAAGCGGCCGGCTGGGTGGTGGAGCAGGGGTTCAGCCCGTGGACCGTGCTGATGGTCATCCTGGTTTGCTATCTGGTGTTCGGCTGCATCATGGACTCCCTGTCGATGATCCTGCTGACCATCCCGATCTTCTTTCCGATCGTGACGGCGCTCGATTTCGGCCTGCCGCCGGAGGAATTCGCGATCTGGTTCGGGATCCTGGTCCTGATCGTGGTGGAGACCGGGCTGATCACCCCGCCTGTGGGCCTCAATCTCTTCGTTATCAATGGGATGGCGCGGGATATTCCCATGAGCCAGACCTATCGCGGAGCCGTCCCCTTCATCCTCAGCGACATCGTGCGTGTCGCCATCCTGGTGCTGTTTCCGGTGATCACGCTGGGACTTATCCGGATTTTCTAAAAGTAAGCTTTCAATCGAAGGGCAGGCCGACATAGTTTTCGGCCAGCACGGTTTGCGCCGCCCGCGATCCGGCGAGGTAGGCGAATTCGGACTGCTGGATGCGCCGGTCGAAATTCTCTTCCATGCCAAAGCGATGGAGCAATGTGGTCATCCACCAGGAAAACCGTTCCGCCTTCCACACCCGGGCCAGGGCCCGGTCGGAATAGCCCTCCAGCGCCGTCTGGTCGCCCGACCGGTAAAAGGCCGTCAGCGCCAGCGACAGATGGTGGATGTCGGCGGCGGCGAGGTTGAGGCCCTTGGCCCCCGTCGGCGGCACGATGTGGGCGGCGTCGCCGGCCAGGAACAACCGCCCGAACCGCATCGGCTCGGCCACGAAGGAGCGCAAAGGCGCGATCGACTTCTCGATCGACGGGCCGGTGACCAGCGCGGCGGCGGCGTCCCGTGGCAATCGACCGACCAGGGTTTCCCAGAAGCGGTCGTCGGACCAGTTCCCTGCCTTTTCCTCCGAGGGGACTTGAACGTAGTAACGGCTGAGTTCCGGGTTGCGCATGGAGCACAGCGCGAACCCGTCCTCGTGACCGGCATAGATCAGCTCGTCCGATACCGGCGGCGTGCGCGACAGAATGCCAAGCCAGCCAAACGGGTAGATCTTCTCGAACAGCCGCAGCCGGTCGGCCGGGATCGACCGGCGGCTGATACCGTGGAATCCGTCGCAGCCGGCCACAAAGTCGCAGGCCAGGCGCCGTGTCTGCCCGTCCTTGACGTAGGTGACGGACGGCGTGTCGGTGGTCAGGTCGTGCAGCGCGACATCGCCGGCCTCGTCCACCACCGCGCCCTGCATGGCATCGCGCGCCTCGTACAGGTCGCGGGTTATTTCAGTCTGGCCGTAGACGGTCACCGACTTTCCCGTCAGCGCTCGAAAGTCGATGCGCAGGCGCTGGTCGCCAAAGGCGATTTCGGTGCCGTCGTGCCGATGGCCCTCGCGATCCATGCGCTCGGCCACACCGGCCTTCCGCAGCAGGTCGGTGGTGCCCTGCTCCAGGACGCCGGCGCGAATGCGTTCCAGCACATGCGTGCGGGAGTGGCGTTCCAGCACCACGGCATCCACCCCCTCCCGATGGAGAAGCTGCGACAGAAGCAGCCCCGACGGCCCGCCGCCGACGATGGCCACTTGTGTTCGTGCCTGTTCTTCCATCCGTCCCGTACCCGGCCGGTTGCTCATTGAGAAGCCAGCATGAAGATGCCGTGATGGTTATGTAAAGTGAAGTTGCTTCCGATTAACATGCCAATTGGTTATGAAAGACCCATGGTGATCGAAGACGGACGAGAGACGGGCTGGGCGTCGGGGTCGGCCCTCGAAAGCCGGATCAAGTTTCGGCATGTGCGCTGCTTTCTGCAGGTGGCGCGCCTGCGCAGCGTGCAGAAGGCGGCCCAGGCGCTGGGCATCAGCCAGCCGGCGGCGTCAAAGACCCTGATCGAGCTGGAGGACATCCTCGGCGTTCAACTGGTCCGCCGGGGCCGGCGCGAGGCCGTTCTGACCGTCTATGGCGAGTCGTTCCTTCATCACGCGGCCGCCAGCGTGGTGGCGATGCGCGACGGCATCGAGGGCCTGGCGCAACTGAAGGGACGGGGGGCCAGCACGCTCCATATCGGCGGCCTGCCGACCGTGGCCGCCCATTTCCTGCCCGAGGCGGTGGAACGGTTCCAGGCCGTCGGCGGCGATGTGGTGGTGCACCTGGTGACCGGCCCCAACCGGTACCTTCTGGACCGGCTGCGCCTGGGCGAGTTGGATCTGGTCGTGGGGCGCCTGGCCGGGTCCGAGCAGATGGCCGACCTTGCCTTCGTGCATCTGTACTCCGAGGAGGTGCGGGTGATCGTGAGGCGGGATCATCCGCTGCTGGCAAGCCGGCCGCCCGACCTGACGCGGCTGCGCGACTTCACGGTACTGCTGCCCGATGCCGGCGCGGTCATTCGCCCGGCCGTCGATCGTCTGCTGATCGCGATGGGTGTCAGCACGCCGCCGCGCCGCATCGAAACGGTTTCGAACGCCTTCGGACGGGCCTATGTCCGGCGCACCGACGCGGTGTGGATCATCTCCCACGGTGTCGTGGCGCAGGACCTCGAGGAGGGGACGCTGACAATGCTTGACCTCGACACCTCCGACACCAAGGGTCCGGTCGGCCTGACCACCCGGTCCGACCAGCCCGCGTCGCCGGCGCTGACCCTGTTCATGAATACGGTGCGCGCCGTCGCCGCCGACCGCCGCGCTCCGGCGCCCACCGCCTGAGACAGGGCCTGAGACAGGGCCCGAGACAGGGCCCGAAACAGGGCCCGAAACAGGGGAGGAACCGCAATCCGATGCATGCCATTGCCGTCAACGGAGTGACGCTCAACGTTGCCGTCGGGGGGCCGGAAGAAGCGCCCGTCATGGTCTTTGTCAACGCGTTGGGCACCGATCTTAGACTGTGGGACGCGCTGCTGCCCCGGCTCGACGGGCCGCTGCGGACCATCCGCTACGACATGCGCGGCCACGGGCTGTCGGATGCGCCGCCGCCGCCCTATCGGATCGACGATCATGCGGCTGATCTGGCGGCGCTTCTCGATCGCCTGGACGTGCGCGGCGCCATCGTCTGCGGCGTGTCCATCGGCGGGATGATCGCGCAGGCCCTGGCGCACCGGCGGCCGGACCTGACCAGAGCACTGATCCTGTGCGACACGGCGGCCAAGATCGGCGACGCCGCCCTGTGGGGCGATCGGATCGCCGCGATCGAGCGGGGCGGTCTTGAGGCCATCGCCGACATGGCCCTGGCGCGCTGGTTCCCGCCCGCCTTTCGGGCCGCGGATCCGGCCCGCCTTGCGATCTGGCGCACCCTGCTGACCCGCCAGCCGGTGCCGGGCTATCTCGGCTCGTGCATGGCGCTGCGCGACGCCGACCTGACCGAACGGACCCGTAGCCTGTCTGCGCCCACCCTGATCCTGGGCGGGTCGGAAGACGGGTCCACCCCGCCGGACGTGGTGCGCGGTCTGGCCGAACTGATCGCGGGGGCCGAGATGCACATCATCGACGGTGCCGGCCACCTTCCCATGGTCGATGCGCCGGACGCGGTGGCGCGGCGGGTGAACGCGTTTCTGGCCTCGCCGGACGATACCCGTTCGCCGGGTTAGCGGGGCGCCATCCGCATGGCGCCGTCCAGGCGGATCACCTCTCCGTTCAGCATCCGGTTGGCGATGCAGGCGCGCACAAGGTCGGCGAACTCCTCCGGCCGGCCCAGGCGTCGGGGGAACGGCACGGCGGCGCCCAGGCTTTCCTGCACCGCCTCGGGCAGGCCCTCCACAAGGGGGGTGAGGAAGATGCCCGGCGCGATGGCCAGAACGCGGATCCCGAACCGGGCCAGTTCGCGCGCCGCCGGCAGGGTCAGCGCCGCCACGCCGCCCTTCGACGCGGCATAGGCGGCCTGCCCGATCTGGCCCTCGAAGGCGGCGATGGAAGCCGTCGACACGATCACCCCGCGCTCGCCGTCGTCCAGCGTGTCGAGCGCCGTCATGTCGGCCGCCGCCAGCCGCATCAGGTTGAAGGTGCCGATCAGATTGACCCGGATCACCCGTTCGAAATCGGCCAGGGGCATCGGCCCGCCGCGTCCGACGATGCGGGCGGCCGGCCCGATGCCCGCGCAGTTGACCAGGACCCTCGCCGCGCCGTGCCGGTCGCGGGCGGTCTCCACCGCCCGCGACGCCTGTTCCGGGTCGGCGACATCGCAGGGCACCGCCAGGCCGCCGATATCCCGCGCCACGGCGTTCGCCTTGTCGGCGTCGATGTCCAGAAGAGTGACGCGGGCGCCGGCGCGGGCCAGGCCGGTGGCCACCGCCGCCCCCAGGCCCGACGCGCCGCCGGTCACCAATGCCGGCACTTGGTCCAGGTTCATGGTCGTCTCCTCCCGTTCAGTCATCGATGGAGAGTATACGCGGATCCTCGGCATAAAGAGCCTCGACCGGATCGGCGCGACGGCGCGGCACGGCGCGGCCGCCGGTCATCAGGGGCAACGCCCGCGCCCTGCTTGGGCTTTGGCCGAACAGACGGCGCCGGAGTTTCCTTCCGCCGGACGCTTGCGTCCGGCGCCGCCATCCCTTAACCGTGGACCTCAAGACCGCCAATGCGAGGGCGGCGAGGGGGAAAGGACATGACCGAGGCCGGGGACCGTTTCCTGGGTTATCCGCGGCCCGACGGGCGGTTCGGCGTCCGCAACCATGTGCTGGTGCTGTCGGTTGCCGGGTTGACGGGGCCGGCGGCGCGCCGGATCGTATCGATGGTGCGGGGCGCCGTTGCCGTGGCCACACCCTTCGGTCCCGGCCTGATCGGCGCCGACGCGGAGACCCATCGTCGCGCGCTGCTGGGGTTCGGACGCAATCCCAATGTCGGGGCGGTGCTGGTGATCGGAGGTGAGCCGCCCATGGTCGATGCCATGGCCGACGATCTGTCGGCCTCCGGCAAGCCGGTCGCGGCCCTGACCCTCGACGATTGCGGTCACGACGCGCTGGCCCTGACCGACCGGGGCGCCCGGATCGCCGCCGGTCTGGTCCGCGACCTCTCGCGGCTCCGCCGACAGCCGGCACCCGCCGCCGCCCTGATGCTGGGCGTGGAGTGCGGACGTTCGGATCCCAGTTCGGGTCTGGTGTCCAACCCGCTGATCGGCCTCATGGCCGACCGGCTGGGACGGGAAGGCGGTACCGTGATCGCCGGCGAGACCGTGGAATGGCTGGGCGCGGAGCATCTGCTGGCCCGCCGCGCCGCTTCCCAGTCCGTGGCCGACGCGCTGCTGGCGGCGGTCGGGCGGCGGGAACGGGCGGCGGTGGAGGCCGGTATCGATCTGACCGGCAACAATCCCGGCCCGACCAACATTGCCGCCGGTCTCTCCTCCATCGAGGAAAAGTCTCTGGGCGCCATCGCCAAGACCGGAACCCGCCCCATCGACGGCGTCGTTGCTTATGCCGAACCGCCGCCCGGGCCGGGGCTTTACCTGATGGATCAGCCGGCCTATGCGCCGGAGTCGTTGAGCGGCTTTGTCGCCGCCGGCGCCACCGTCCTGCTGTTCTCTACCGGGGTGGGCAACAGCTACGTCAGCGCCCTGGCCCCGACGCTGAAGATCAGCGCCAACCCCGAGACCTGCGCGCGCCTCGGCCAGCAGTTGGATTTCGCCGCGGCCGCCGTGTTCAGCGGCCGGGAATCGCTGGAGAACGCGGCGGACCGGTTGTGGCCGCAGGTGCTGGGTGTGGCCTCGGGCGACGCCACCTGGGGCGAGTTGCTGTACGAAGGCGACGAAATCGTCAGCCGGTTCGGAGCCGCCCTGTGACTGGCGCGGACAACGCCGGCGCCGCCTGGGACGCGGTGGCCCTGCACCCCGACGACGGTGTTGCCACCGCGCTTCGGGCGCTGACGGCGGGGGAGAGCGTGCGCGTGCGCCGGGGCGAAGGAATCGACCGGGTGACGGCGGCCGACGACATTCCGCTGTGTCACAAGATCGCGCTTCGTCCCCTGGCCGCGAACGCACCGATCCGCAAATACGGCGAACCGATCGGTCGGGCCATCGCCGATATCGCGGCGGGGGCCTGGGTTCATGTCCACAACATGCGCAGCGTTCGGGCGCTGCGGCGGGAGGAAAGCGAACGTGGCCCTTGATCGTCCCAACGTCCTGTTCATCACCGTCGATCAGTGGCCGGGACGCCTGCTGGGCGCGGCCGGCCATCCCGTGGTCGAAACGCCGACCCTGGATCAACTCGCCGCCAACGGCGTCCGCTTCACCCGCGCCTATTCGGAATGTCCGATCTGCATTCCGGCCCGCCGCACGATCATGACCGGGACCAGCCCGCGCGTGCATGGCGACCGCACCTTTCAGCCGGCGGCGCCGATGCCGGATCTGCCGCTGCTGGCCCGCTGCTTTCGCGACGGCGGCTATCAGACCTTCGCGGTCGGCAAGCTGCACGTCTATCCCCAGCGCGACCGAATCGGCTTCGACGACGTGCTGCTGGCCGAGGAAGGGCGGCCGCAGCTTGGCGCCATCGACGATTACGACCTGTTCCTGGCCGACCGCGGCTTCGCCGGCCGCCAGTTCCTGCACGGGATGAGCAACAACGACTATGTGTGGCGCCCCTGGCACCTGCCGGAGGACTGCCACGTCACCAACTGGACGACGGCGGCGATGTGCCGGACGATCAAGCGCCGCGACCCCACGCGGCCGGCGTTCTGGCATCTCTCCTACACCCACCCGCATCCGCCGCTGGTGCCGCTGGCCGCCTATCTGGACCGCTATGCGCGCCGGCCCGTCGATCCGCCGGCCGAAGGCGGCTGGGCCGCGGACTTCGATGATCTACCGGCGGCGCTGAAGATCGTGCGCAACTTCTGGCCGGCGCTGTCGCCGGAGGTGCTGGATGGCGTCCGGCGCGCCTTCTACGCCTTGTGTACCCATATCGACCACCAGCTTCGCCCGGTGATCGGGACACTGCGGGAAGAAGGCGTGCTCGACGACACGATCATCCTGTTCACCAGCGATCATGGCGACCTGCTGGGCGATCACGGTCTCTACGCCAAGCGGTATCTGTACGAAGGGTCGGCCAACCTGCCGCTGATCCTGGTCGGCCGCGCCGGGTGCGACCGGGTCGGGCACCACCGGCGCGACGACCGTCTGGTCGGTCTGCAGGACATCATGCCGACGCTGCTGGACCTGGCCGGGCTGGACATCCCGGCCACCTGCACGGGGCTCTCCATGATCGGCGAAACCCGGCGGCCTCACCTCTATGGCGAGGCCCTGGAGGATCCGGCCAAGGCGACCCGCATGGTCACCGACGGGCGCCACAAACTGATCTGGTACCCGGCCGGCAACCGCCTTCAACTGTTCGATCTCGACGCCGACCCCCGTGAACTGAACGACCTGTCCCCGTCCGAGGGCCATGCCAACACTTTGGAGCGCCTGTCGGCCGCGCTGGCGGCGGAGCTCTACGGCGCCGATCTCGAGTGGGTGAAGAACGATAGGCTGACCGGCTGTCCGGCACCCGACGTGGCGCCGCTGCCCAACCGGGGCCTTTCCGGCCAGCGCGGACTGCACTTTCCGCCGCCGCCGCCCGACGACCCGTCCCGGGTGGTCGGAACGGCCTGATCAGGGCCGAGTCTCTGCGCCGATGATGTCCAGCTTCTCGTCGCTCAGATAGCCGTAGCGGTTGACCCAGATCCGGCCGCCCGATGCCTCGTGCGCCAGCCGGACCCGCCGCCGCACATCCTCCGCCGGGCCATAGCCGTGGGCCAGCACATAGACCGGGGTCGCTCCGGCCCGCCGGCGCGCCTCCGCGACCTTGCGGGCCTGGGCCGCCAGCCCGGCCGGGTGCGCCTCGTCCGGTTCGGGGTAGGCGAAATCGGCCACCGATGCGACCGGCCAGTCATCGGCCACGTCGGTGGCGCGGATCAGGGCGCGGGCCAGCGTCGCCGACGACAGGCCGGGGTTGGCGGCCAGAAGCTGGTCGCCATAGAACCGCAGCATCATCGGCCAGTGCATGGTGTAGAGCTTGACCGCGAACCCGTCGCACTTGCCGGCCAGACGCTCGAAATGCATGCCCGACGCGCGCGACCAGGGGGGCGGAAAAGCGTTGGGTATCAGTTCCTTGGCGCCGGGTCCCGCCGCATCGTCCAGCGCCGCGCGGAACCCGTCCAGAAGGGCCCCGCACAGGGACGCCTTGAGCCGCAGCAGATCGCCGATGCCAGGATAGGCGGCCATGACGGCGTCCCACCCGCCGGGACCGGTCCACCGATCCACCATCGCGTCGGTCAGGCCGCCATGGAGCGTGCGGTAGAGCGACAGCGCGTCGCGCCGCATCGCCTCGGCGTCGATCCCGAACTCTTTCGCCGCCGTCATCGCGTGGCCGGAAAAATCCAGAAACAGGCTGTCCATGCTGTAGGGCGGGTATTCCGGCCAGTCGACGCGGAAACCGTCGACATCGGGGTAGGCCCGGCACAGATCGCGGATCAGGGCCGTTGTGTAGGCCTGGATGTTGGGGCTGGCCAGACTGCCGTTCCCGTCCACACGGCCGACGGGCAGGCGCCCGTCCGGCAGGCGCGGCTGGTCGTCGTCGGTCACCCCGGCAAGCTGGACGCGATAGCCAGGGGGTGCGGCCGCCATGATCTGAACATAGGTCTTCAGGCCGCGGGCCCGGGCGGCGACCAGAAACCGGCCGACGATGGCGCCGTCGCGAACGGTCAGATCGTCCGGAACGGGCGGCTGATACCGCAGGCCTTCATAGAACGACCGTTCGGGGGCGAAGCTGGGCGCCGTGCGGATCCGCAGTTCCCGGCGACCCCACAATGGCCGATCGAGCAGGCGCACACCGCCGGCGCCGGCGTCGGGCGGCGGTTCGCGGGAGCCGCTGTCATCGCCGCACGGTTCGGAGACATAGGGCGCCGTGCACACGGCGGTGACGCCGGCCCGCCCGATCAGGGTGTCGAGAACCGCGTCCACGCCCTCGGTCTGGAAATAGTCGGGCATCACGACGATACCGACGGTGCGTTCCGCGCTCATGTATCCGCATCCTGCCGGGCCCGGTCGTCCAGCCAATTGTCCTCCATCCTGACGGTCCAGCGATGTTGGTCGGGGGGCTGCACCTGCCGGCTCCAGGTTCGCAAGAGCTCCTTTCGGGGGCGTGTCCGGGCGATGCGGCTGGCGATCGCTTCCGGGTCCCATCCGGCCAGCACCCGGTCGACCAGCGCGTCGCGGATGGCGGCGTGGGCGGGATCTTCCGCCAGATCCCGGATCTCTCCCGGGTCGTCGTCGAGGTTGAAGAGCTGCGGACGATAGCCATGATAGTAGACCAGCTTCCAGGGACCGGAACGGATCATCCGCTGCTGCACCGGCTCGGGCAGGGTCCAGGGCGACATGCCGTCGGTGCAGTATTCCGAGAAGGTTTGGTCCAGCCAAGGAAGCGCCCGGTCCCGGGCAATGCCGAGAAAGCTGCGCCCGTCGATGCCGGGCAGGGCCGGTGCGCTCAGGGCCTCGCAAAGGGTCGGGGCCAGATCGATCAGGTTGACGATCTGGGACCGTCGTTCCCCGGCCGGCAGATGTCCCGGCCAGGACAGGATCATGGGCACCTTGACCGATTCCTCGTAGAAGGTCTGCTTCCACCACAGCCCCCGCTCGCCGATCTGGTCGCCATGGTCGGAGACGTAGACGATCAGCGTGTTGTCGGTCAGCCCCGATTCTTGCAGGGCGTCCAGGACCCGCCCGACCATGCGGTCGAAGGCGGTGACCAGGGCGTAGTAGGCGGTGCGCGACCGGACGATGTCGGCATAGTCCAGGGTCTCGATACCGGTGTGCCGCCGCCACGCCGCCAGGTACGGGTGCTCGCGGTCGGGCGGCGCGGGCGGTTGCTCCGGGCCGCCGACCTTGCCGTCATACAGCGCGTAGTCGTCGGTCTTTGCGACATAGGGCTGGTGCGGCAGGAGATAGCTGGAGACCAGAAAGAACGGCCGGTCGTCGCCGTTGCGCCGGCCCTCGGCGATGGCGCCGATCCGGGCCACCGTCGCCGCCGCGACATCGTCGTCGTGCAGCTCGTAGGAGGATTGACCGGGCCCCGACCGTTCGATGCTGACGCGGAACGGGTCGTTGGTCCGGTCCAGGATCCCCAGCGAGTGGGCCGTACCGCCGACCCAGTTGGTGCTGTGATCGCCGACCTCCCGCTCCGCGTATCCGTGCATCTGATCGGGGCCGATGGCGTGCATCCGGCCAATCAGGACCGGTCGGTACCCCGCCGCGCCGGCGGCATGGGCGGTGGTCGGAATGGTCGAGGCCAGCGGATCGCTGTTGGTCCAGCAATCCTGGCTGGAGGGGTGGTTGCCGGTCAGCAGCGACATCCGCGCCGGCACGCACAGGGGCGACGGCGTGTAGGCGTTGTCGAACGTCACCCCCCTGGCGGCCAGACGGTCGAGGTTGGGGGTCCGGACCAGCGGGTCCCCATAGCAGCCGGCCAGACGCTGGCTGTGCTGGTCGGACATCAGGAACAGCAGATTGGGTTGGTCGGTCATGTGGGGCGGATCCTTTGCGATCTGCGGGGTCGGCCGGGCTCTGCGCCGGATTTCCCCGTCTCATTCTAAAGTTCTAAACTTGAAACCTATAGTGTCTTCGGGCTAATGTGTAGCTGATCGGGCGCCGCCGTCGGCGGTTTCCGGCAGCCGGGTGCGGCGATATCCGCCCATCGGCCAACGAAGAACGGCGCCGCAGGCGCCGCAGGGGAGGACATCGAAGATCATGAACATCCTGGCCAAGATCATCCTGGGCGCCTTGGCGCTGACACTGGGCATGGCGGCACCCGCCATGGCCTGGCCGGACAAACCGGTCAAGCTGGTGGTCCCGTTCGGGGCCGGCGGAACGTCCGACCAGATCGCCCGGGTTTTCGCAGCGGCCATCGAGGAGAACGACCTGCTGCCGCAGCCGATCACCGTGATCAATGTCGGGGGCCATTTCTCGATCGGCTCGCGCCGGGTCATGGAGGCGACGCCGGACGGCTACGAGTTCCTGCTGGTCCATATCGCGCTGATGGGCGGGCAGGGCGGCGGCATGTTCGATTTCGGCTACAAGGATTTCGCGCCCGTGGCCGCGACCGGCGAATTCTGCCTGGCGCCGATGGTTCGCACCGACTCCGGTATCGACTCGGTGGAGGAATTGCTGGCCCAAGCCAAGGAGAACCCCGATTCCCTGATCTTCGGCGTCAACCTGGGCGCCATCAACCATCTGGCCGGTATCATGCTGCAGAACCAGGCGGAAGGGGCGGAGTTCCGCTTTGTCCAGATCGGCGGCGGCACGGCCAACTTCACGGCCCTGACCGGCAGCCAGACCAACGCCACCGTCCTGTCGGGTGCCGAGGTCATGAACTTCGCGATGGACAAGGACGGCAATCCCAGCGCCGATGCTCAGATCAAGCCGCTGGCCTATACCGGCGCGGAACGGCACCCGCGCCTCCCGGATCTGCCGACACTGCGCGAGTTGGGTTACGACATGACCTTCTGCGTCGAGAGCTGGTGGTTCGCGCCGCTCGGGACACCGCAGGAGGCGATCGACGGCATGGCGGACGCTCTGGAGGCGGCGATGGAGACAGAACGGGTCAAGACGATGTTCGACGAGCAACTCTTCTCGCCCTTGTTCCTGCGGGACGATGCCTTGCAGGCCTCACTAGACGACACGTGGGAGCGGACGCTTCCCGTCGCCCAGCAGGCGGCGAAGAAGTAGGACCGGAAGCCATTTGACCTCCCTTTGAGCCGGCGCCGCCACATAGATGTGGAGCGTCGGCTCGCAGCACCGCCGGTCGAGAACCGCCATGAACAACGTTAAGACGCCGCGCACCGATATCGGCCTTTCGGTGTTTCTGATCGTGGTGTGTTCGGCCGTCCTCTGGGAAAGCCGTCGCCTGCCGCCGGGTACCTTCGAACCCTTGGGATCGGCGCCGATCCCAAGGATTGTGGCCGGTTTGATCATCCTGCTCAGCCTGGTGGTCATCGCCCAGGCCGGCCTGACCCTGCGGCGCGGCCGTGCGGCACCGCCCGCGGCGGACGACATGCTGGTACCGCGACCCGTCGATGCGGCCGCCATCTTCCTTCTTACCGTGGCCTATGTGCTGGCCATGGCGCTGGGGCTGATCGGATTTGCGGTGGGCACCGCGTTGTTTCTGTTCGTGTCCATCGGCCTGCTGGTCCGGTTTCGACCGCGCCTCCTCGTCGTCGCGGCCCTGATCGCGGTGCTGATGGGGTTCGGCTGCCAGTACGTCTTCACCCACATCTTTTTCGTCGACCTGCCGGCAACGTAGAGCATTCCCATGGCCGATCTTGCCGGCGCTCTTGGCGTCCTGTTCACGCCGCTGCCGTTCATGATGATGCTGATCGGCACGTTCCTGGGCATCGTGGTCGGGGCGATCCCGGGGCTGACCGGCGCCATGCTGATCGCGCTGACGCTGCCGCTGACCTTCCACATGGCTCCCGTCAACGCGATCATTCTGCTCGTCTCGATGTATGTGGGGGCCATCAGCGGCGGGCTGATCACGGCGACGCTGCTGCGCATGCCCGGCACGCCCGCGGCGGTGATGACCACTCTGGACGGTTATCCGATGGCGCGGGGTGGACGGCCGGGGCGGGCCCTGGGGTTGGGCATCTCCGCGTCCTTCATCGGCGGCCTGGTGTCCTGGATGGCGCTGGTCCTGATTTCCAAGCCCCTGTCCATCTGGGCGACCCGGTTCGGCCCGTTCGAATATTTCACCCTGGTGCTGATGGCCATCGTGCTGATCGCGTCGGTCAGCCAGGGCGCCATGGTCAAGGGGCTGATATCCGGCCTTTTGGGGATGCTGATCTCGATGCCCGGCGTCGACCCGTCATCGGGCACGCCGCGCCTGACCTGGGACTGGTATATGCTCAACGGCGGCTTGGGCCTGCTGCCAGTCCTGATCGGCGTATTCGCGGTCAGTCAGATCATCAAGGACGTCCTGGAGATCAACACGACCGTGGAACGGGTCGAGATGTCGCGCAAGGGCATCCTGATGTCCCTGCGCGACTGGAAGAACCAGGCGTTCAACCTGGTCCGGTCGTCGGTCATCGGTACCTGGGTCGGGATCCTGCCCGGTGTCGGGGCGTCGATCGGGTCGGTCATCGCCTACACCGCCGCCAAGAACATGTCGAAGACGCCCGAGGTGTTCGGCACCGGTTCGGAAGAGGGCATCGTGGCGTCGGAGGCGGCCAACAATGCCACCGTCGGCGGCGCGCTGATCCCGCTGATCGCCATGGGCATTCCCGGCAGCGTGATCGACGCCATCCTGATCGGCGCGCTGATGATCCATTCGGTGCAGCCGGGCCCGCTGCTGTTCCTCAACAACCCGGACATCGTCTGGGCGATCATCGCCACCGCCCTGATCGCCAACATCGCCATGTTCGCGATGATGTCGGGCGGGGTCGGTTATGTTTCGCGGCTGATGTTCCTGCCGCGCGCCTTCGTCCTGCCGGTGGTGATGGTGTTCTGCGTGATCGGCGCCTACGCGCTGAACAACACCATGTTCGACGTCTATGTGATGCTCGCCTTCGGGGTGCTGGGGTTCGCCATGGAGCGGGCGGGCATGCCCTTGGGGCCCTTTGTCATCGGCTTCATCCTGGCGCCCTTGGCGGAAGGAAAGCTGCGGTCGGGGCTGATGATGACGGCCGGCGATTTCTCGCCCATCGTCACCCGACCGCTGCCGGCCGCCTTCCTGGTCCTGGCCCTGTTGCTGCTGATCTGGCCATTCTACAGCGATTACCGGCGGCGCAAGCGAAACGGCAACGGTGCGTCGGGGCGGCCGGCCATGGACGACACCGTCGAATAGGGCGGCGGCAGCGTCCGACGATAACGCCGCGCCCTGTCATACGGACCATTGGCAGCGGGTCAGCAACGTCCCGTCCTTATCAAAGCGTACCGGTTCTTCCTCCGACAGGACGCGGGCGTTGGCATTGCCGTCCAGGTCGGAAAGCAGCGCGGGCGACACCAGGATCTCGTTCAAGTGCAAGGTGGATCGGATGATGCACATCCGTGCCGCCGCCGGATCCACGGTCCAACTGGTGGCGACACAGGCGCTCAACACCGCGCGGTCGTCGGCCAGCACGATGGGCACGCGCGCCTTTTCGATAAAGGTCGACGTGACCGAATTCATGTACATGGCGTAGAGGTCCCACTTGGTGGTGATCCGATGCGACATGTAGTCGGCCACACCGATGCCCAGTGCGTTGCCCTTGGTGGCGTCGGTGCAGTCCAGGATGCCGATCTTGTGCACGAACGGACGCTCGGGGTTGGGAACGCCGCGCAGATCGGTGCGGCCGATGACGGCATAGTCCATGCCCGCGCCGCTGATCTCCTTGCCCAGCGTTTCGACGATCAGGGCGTCGATCTGGGCGAACGGCAGGCGGGCCAGGTACGACTTCGCCAGGATCAGCAGGCGCTCGTCGGCGGTGAAAAAGTCGTCCGGTTCCACCCCCTCGACGGCGACCAGGTTCTTCGCCGAATCCTCGACCAGGGCCAGGCCGTAGGCGATGGGGGCGTGCCGCAGGCTGATCGCCGCCAGCTTTGGCAGAATCTCGCCCAGCCCCCGGATGCCAAGGCGGTGCACGTTGCGGGCCCCCCCGGCCTTGCCCAGACCGACCGCCACCATCTTCACCAGACCGCTTTCGACCGGCCGGTCGAAGCTGGTGTGCGATTTGACGCGGTTGATCACCAGAATCGCGTCCGCCTCCGCCGCGTACCGGTCGAAGTGGCAAGGGATGCCTTCGTCGGTGGCGCCATAGGTGACCATGTCCATCGTCGCGCGGATTGGCGCGCCGACCGTGTCCTCGGTGATGCCGAGGGACGCCAGGACGGCGGTCTGTCCGGCCGCCGTGGCGCCGCCGTGGCTGCCCATCGCCGGCACGATAAAGGGCGACAGGCCGCGTTCGTTGAGCGCCGCGACGGCGGCAGCCACCACGGTGGCGATGTGGGCGATGCCGCGGCTGCCGACCGCGATGGCCACGGACGCCCCGGCCGGCAACGCGCCCAAGCGCCGGGATTTGGCGACTTCCTCCCCGACCCGGGCGGCGATGTCGCCGACCGCCCGGCCGCGCCGATGGGTCAGCCCGACCCGCACCAACGGCGGCAGGCGCACATCCTCCAGCATCGGCAGGCGGATGACGGGAAAGGGGGAGAGCCGGGTCATGTGATGTCCGTGTTGGGTTCTAATGGGCCCATCGTGCGTCGATTGCGGGGGACAAATCTACCCCCAGTCCCGGCCTGCCGGTGAGCACCAAATGGTCGGCCTCGACATGGGGCGGCCGATCGACCACCCGGTCGTATAAGGGGTTGGGGTTGGCATCCATCTCCAGCCAGTCGGTCCCTTCCACCGCCGCCGAAAGGTGGGCACTGGCGTAAAGGCCGATGGGGCCACCGAACATGTGCAGGCACAGCCGCCTGTTTCGCGCCACCACGGCCCGCGCGATGGCGATGCCTTCGCTGATCCCGGCCGTCTTGGTGATGTCGGGCTGGACGATTGCGGGGTCGTAGTCATCCATGATGGCGGTGATGCCGTCCAGGCCGCGGGCATTTTCGCCCAGGGCCAGCGGCAGATCGGGAACGACGGGCCAGGCCCTGTAGGACTCCGGGTCGTCGACCGGGAACGGTTCCTCCAGCCAGCCCAGGCGGGCGGCGCGCAGATCGTCGGCTAGCTGCCGCACCCCGTCGGGCGACAGGGTCTGGTTGGCGTCGGCCATCAGGGCCTCGTCGCCGGCGGCCTCTCGCGCGGCGCGAAGCACGGCCCGGTTCTGGTCGGTCGTAAAGGCGATCCGAACCTTGAACCGGCTGTGACCGCGCTGCCGCGCTTCGGCGATCAGGCGTGCTGTTTCGCCATGGCCGATGCCGCTGGCGTAGACGGCCACCCGGCGGGCCGTCGGCCGATCGGCCAGAACATCCGACAAGGGCAATCCAACGTTGCGGGCATGGGCATCCCAAAGGGCCGTATCGACACCGGCCAGCGCCTGGTGGATCGGTCCCGGCGCGCCCCACTGATTGGCGAGCAGTCGCAGATGCTGCTTGAGTTCGCCGTAAAGTTCGGTGGGATCGTCGAGCGTCCGGCCCTTCAGCCAGGGCGCGATCACCTGTTCCAGGACGGCGACACGCTCGGGACAGCCCCAGGGTGGAAAATTGGCCCAAACCTCGCCCAGGCCGTCGATGCCGCCGGAGGTGCGAACCACGGCGATCAGATTGTGACGTGCCTCCATGACGCCGAACGGACCGATCAGCGGCGTCGTCAGCGGCAGCCGGACAAGCAGGGCACGCACATCGACGATTTGCGGCGCCGGCACCGGCATCAATCCTTCAGGTCGATTCGGAACCGGATGAAATCGCCGCGGTAGGTCAGGTGGCAGAAATAGATCACCCGGCCCGAAGCGTCGTGCACGATACGCCGCACCTCGGCCACCGGATCGTTGAGCTGCACGGACAGTAGGGAGGCCGTCTCCGTATCGGCGGTTTCGATGGTCAGCGTTTGCCAGGCCTTGCCCACCGCGACGCCGGGCAGGGTGCCCAGCAGGCGCAGGACGGTCGTTTTCTCGAAGGCCCCGACCGGCGCCCTGGCATAGAGATCGGCGTCCAGATAGATGTCGAGCAGGGCATAGGGCCTGCCGTCCAGTGTGTGGATGCGCCGCAGATAGCGGTACGCATTGGCGACGATGCCCTCGTCCTCGGCCAGCGGCGGCGGTGCGTCGGCCGGTCGGTCGACCAGCGTCTCGGTGACCGTTCCCTCGGTCGCCTGCTTCAGCGTCGCCCAGTTGGCGGTCAGGGTCAGCCAGTGCCGATCCGCGCCGCTCTTGGACACGAACGTGCCGCGACCGCGCTGTCGTCTCACCAGCCCGTCGCGCTCGATGATATCCAGAGCCTGGCGGACCGTCACCCGGCCGACCCCGAACTCTGCCATCAGGTCCTCCAGGGTGGGGATCTGCTGCCCCTCGGCCCACTGGCCGCTGGTGATCCGCCTGCGGATGAGGGTCGCGATCTGCAGGTAAAGCGGCACCGAGCTTCGGTCGAGCTGCGATCGCTTGGAGGGAATTTTATCCATAGTTCTATTTATCGTACTTTTCGGAGCCGCACAATCCGGCGAGGCGTGTGGCCGGGGAGGTGTGGCTGAGAAGGCGTTGGGGAATGCGCCGGCGCGGCTTCCCGCCGCCGGTAGACCGCTGGCGCAAACCCCAGGACCGATGTAGGCTGGTTCAAGCATAAAGTAATATGCACGCTTGAGGTTCCAGGGTTGGGGAGGAACGATGCCGCTGGAGTTGGTCTATTCACCGCTCCTGGTTCTGGCGTCCTTGGTGGTGGCGGTCATGGCCGCGTTCACCACCTTGCGTCTCACCTCCAATCTGCGCACCCACACCGTCGCCCGCCGCAAGATGCGCGTAACCCAGGGGGCCCTGGCCCTGGGGATCGGCATCTGGTCGATGCATTTCATCGGCATGTTGGCCGTGGAACTGCCGATCACCATCAGCTACAGCCCGCTGCCGACCCTGGCGTCGGCGCTGATCGCCGTTCTGGTGGTCGGCTGCGGTCTGCTGTCGCTGCATTTCGGGGTCCGGACAAAATCCCGGATCTACCTGGCCGGCACCCTGACCGGCCTGGGGATCGTCGGCATGCACTATCTGGGGATGAGCGCGATCTCGGCGAACTGCGTGATCTCCTACGATCCGTTCGGCGTGGTGCTGGCCATCGGGATCGGGATCCTGGCGTCGATCGCGGCGATGGAACTGGCCTACGGCACCCGCTCCCTGCGCAGCATCGTTGCCGGATCCGTGGTGCTGGGGTTGGCCATCTCGGCCATGCATTATTCGGCCATGCTGTTCACCAGCTTCAGCCTGGGCGTGGAAACCCGGATGATCTCCGACCCGCTGCTCAACGCCGATCAGTTGGCCCTGGTGGTGGCCTTGTCCTCGTTCGTGATCTCGGGTCTGTTTCTGCTGTCGACGGTGCCGGGCGACCCGCAATCCACGGAGGGGCCTGCCGTCAGCGACGAAGCCGACACGCGGATGCCGGTGTCGCCGCCCGCCGGTGCCGCCGGTGTCGCCTTGTCGCGGGCAATGACGGCGAAGGACGGAACGGGGGCGGTCGAAACGCCGGACGCCGCGCCCCGCATTCCCTATGAGCGCGAAAAGACGATTCGCTTTATGCCGTCCAGCGCCATCCTGGCGGTCCAGGCCGATGGCCACTACACCCGGCTTCACAGCGGCGGGGAAGAGCTGTTCTGTCCGTGGTCGATCTCCCGGGTCGAAAAATGCCTTGCGGGAACGGACTTCGTGCGGACCCACCGCAGCTACATCGTCAACCGCCGCCTGATTCGCGGGTTCAAACGCGACGGCGACAAGGCCTATTGCCTGGTGGGAGATAGCGACGCACTCAAGGTGCCGATCAGTCGTACGCGCGTTCCAGAGGTGCGAAACATACTAAGCCTTGGCTGACACGCCACGCGTACGTACCTGCATTTCGTGAAATTTTGCGGCCGTTCGTTCAGCAACGGCGCGCCCTGCGTGTCGCGGTTTCCGCCGCTGCCGCCACTGCTCCTATCGTGACGCCAAGAATAACTTCTGGGAGACCGCCGATGATACCCGGTGCGTTCGACTATCACCGACCCTCGTCCGTGGCCGAGGCGGTCGGGCTGATCGCCTCCCTGGGGGAGGACGCCATGGTGGTGGCCGGTGGGCACAGCTTGATCCCGATGATGAAGCTGCGCATGGCGGCGCCCGAACATCTGGTCGATCTGCAGGACGTTGACGGTCTGCGCGCCATCGACATCGATGGCGACCAAGTCACATTGGGGGCCATGGTCACCCAGGCCGAATTGATCGCTTCCGACGGGTTGGCCCAATCCTGTCCGATCATCCGGGGAACGGCGCTGCAGATCGCCGATCCCCAGATCCGCAATGTCGGGACATTGGGCGGCAACGTCGCCAATGGCGATCCCGGCAACGACATGCCGGCCCTGATGCAGGTGCTGGATGCCCGCTACACCCTGGTCGGTCCGGACGGGGAACGCGAGGTCGCGGCGCGGGATTTTTACGAAGCCGCCTATTTTACGGCCCGCGCCAGCGGCGAGATCCTGACAGCGGTCCGCTTTGCCGCACCGCCTCCCGGCCACGGTCACGCCTATGAAAAGCAGAAACGCAAGATCGGCGACTACGCCACCGCGGCGGCGGCCGTGATCCTGACCATGGACGGCGACAGGTGCCGGTCGGCGTCGATCGGACTGACCAACCTCGCCGATACGCCCCTGTGGGCGGAGGAGGCGGCGGCCGCGCTGGTTGGCCGGACTGTCGATCGGTCCTCGATCGACGAGGCCGTGGCGGCGGCGCGGGCGATCGCCAACCCGGCGGCCGAGGATGGTCGCGGGCCGGCCGCGTTCCGCACCCATGTCGCCGGCATCATGGTCCAACGGGCCATCGAAAAAGCCCGCGCCCGCGCCCACTGACCCCTCAACGCCGACATCTGGAGCCGCCTCATGTCGAAGATGCACATCACGATGACCGTCAACGGCGCCGAAGTGGAGGCGCTGGCCGAACCGCGCACCCTTCTGGTGCATTTCCTGCGCGAGAACCTCAGCCTGACCGGCACCCATATCGGGTGCGAGACCAGCCATTGCGGGGCTTGTACCGTCGACCTGAACGGCAAGTCGGTGAAGTCGTGCACCATGTTCGTCGGCCAGGCGAACGGTGCCAGCGTCACCACGATCGAGGGTATCGCCAACGCCGACGGCACGCTGCACGCGGTGCAGGAAGCGTTCCGCCAGCATCACGGGCTGCAGTGCGGCTTCTGCACGCCGGGCATGATCACGCGGGCCTATCGCCTGCTGCAGGACAATCCGAACCCCACCGAGGAAGAGATCCGCTACGGGATCTCCGGCAATCTGTGCCGCTGCACCGGCTATCAGAACATCGTCAAATCCGTCCAAGCCGCGGCGCAAGACTTGTCGGCGAAGGAGGCCGCAGAATAATGAACGTCCAGGCACCGCTGTCGCGCGAGGAACGCGCGGAGAAGCTCCAGGGTCTCGGCTGCTCGCGCAAGCGGGTGGAGGACGCGCGCTTCACCCAGGGCAAGGGCAACTATGTCGACGACATCAAGCTGCCCGGCATGCTGTTTGGCGATTTCGTGCGCAGCCCGTACGGCCACGCCCGCATCAAGTCGATCGACAAGGAAGCCGCCCTGGCCGTCAAGGGCGTGGTCGCGGTTCTGACCGCCGCCGATCTGAAGCCGCTCAATCTGCATTACATGCCGACCCTGGCCGGCGACGTGCAGGCGGTTCTGGCCGACGAGAAGGTCCTGTTCCAGAATCAGGAGGTCGCCTTCGTCGTCGCCAGCGACCGCTATGCGGCGGCGGACGCGGTGGAGCTGGTCGAGGTCGAGTATGAGGAACTGCCGGCGCTGGTCGATCCGTTCAAGGCGATGGACGATGACGCCCCGACCCTGCGCGAGGACATCGCGGACAAGATGGTCGGCGCCCATGGTCCGCGCCGCCATCCCAATCACATTTTTCTGTGGGAGGAAGGCGACAAGGACGGCACGGAAAAGGCTCTGGCCGACGCCGATGTGGTGGTCGAGGAATTGATCTCCTATCAGCGCGTCCACCCCTGTCCTCTGGAGACCTGCGGCTGTGTCGCGTCGATGGACAAGATCAACGGCAAGCTGACCATCTGGGGCACGTTCCAGGCGCCGCACGCCGTACGCACCGTGGCGTCGCTGATCACCAACATCCCCGAGCACAATATCCGGATCGTGTCGCCCGACATCGGCGGCGGTTTCGGCAACAAGGTCGGCGTCTATTCCGGCTATATCTGCGCCGCCGTGGCCTCGATCGTGACGGGCGTGCCGGTGAAATGGGTCGAGGACCGGATCGAAAACCTGACCTCCACCGCCTTCGCCCGGGACTATCACATGACCGGCAAGATCGCCGCCACCAGCGACGGCAAGATCACCGGGTTGTGGTGCCACGTGCTGGCCGATCACGGCGCCTTCGATGCCTGCGCGGACCCGACCAAGTTCCCGGCCGGGTTCTTCCACATCGTCACCGGGTCCTACGACGTTCCGGTGGCCTATGTCGGCGTCGACGGGGTCTACACCAACAAGGCGCCGGGCGGCGTGGCCTACCGCTGCTCCTTCCGGGTAACGGAAGCCGCCTACCTGATCGAACGGATGATCGACATCCTGGCCCAAAAGCTGGATATGGATCCGGTGGAATTGCGGCTGAAGAACTTCATCCGCAAGGACCAGTTCCCGTATCGCTCGGCGCTTGGCTGGGAATACGATTCCGGCGACTACCATACGGCCATGGAAAAGGCGATGAAGGCGGTCGACTATGCCGGTCTGCGGGCCGAGCAAAAGGCTAACCGCGAAGCTTTCGAGCGCGGCGAGACGCGTAGCCTGATGGGCATCGGCGTCGCCTTCTTCACGGAAATCGTCGGCGCGGGGCCCGTGAAGAACTGCGACATCCTGGGCATCGGCATGTTCGATTCCTGCGAGATCCGGATCCATCCGACCGGATCGGCCATCGCCCGCCTGGGTACGATTTCCCAGGGCCAGGGCCACGCCACCACGTTCGCCCAGATCCTGGCGTCGGAGATCGGCATTCCCGCCGAGGACATCACACTGGAGGAAGGCGATACCGACACCGCGCCGTACGGTCTTGGTACCTACGGGTCGCGCTCGACCCCGGTCGCCGGGGCCGCCACCGCCATGGCCGGCCGCAAGATCCGGGCCAAGGCCCAAATGATCGCCGCCTATCTGTTGGAGGTGCACGAAGGCGACCTGGAATGGGACGTCGACCGTTTCCGGGTCAAGGGCAACCCCGACGCCGCCAAGACCATGAAGGAAATCGCCTTTGCGTCGTATAACCAGGCGATCCCGGGTCTCGAACCCGGCCTGGAGGCTGTATCCTACTACGATCCGCCCAACATGACCTATCCGTTCGGGGCCTATATCTGCGTCGTCGACGTCGACGTCGATACCGGCGTCGTCGATATCCGGCGGTTCTATGCGCTGGACGACTGCGGCACGCGCATCAATCCGATGATCATCGAGGGCCAGGTGCATGGCGGGCTGACCGAGGCGCTGGCCATCGCCATGGGGCAACTCATTGCCTACGACGAGACCGGAAACGTCAAGGGCGGCAGCCTGATGGATTTCTTCCTTCCCACGGCGGTCGAAACCCCGATGTGGGAGACGGACTACACCACCACGCCCAGCCCGCATCACCCCATCGGCGCCAAGGGCGTCGGTGAGAGTCCGAATGTCGGCGGCGTACCGGCCCTGTCGAATGCGGTCAACGACGCCTTTGCGCACAAGGGGCTGACCCATACCCAGATGCCGCACGATCACTGGCGGGTCTGGCAGACCGCCGATCGCCTTGGCCTGACCGGCTAGGACGGGCAGGGGACCCGCGTAACGCGAGCGGACCGCATGGACACGCCCAGCATCAAGGATCGCCTGGCCGACGCCCACTATGTGGCCGACGAGACGCTGGCCGTGGCTCTTCAACTCGCGCTCGATCTCGGACGACCCTTGCTGCTGGAGGGGGAGGCCGGGGTCGGCAAAACCGAGATCGCCAAGGCCCTGGCTCAGATCCTCGATACGCGGCTCATCCGTCTGCAGTGCTATGAGGGGCTGGACGCGTCGTCGGCCATCTATGAGTGGAACTATCAGCGCCAGCTTTTGTCGATCCGGACCTTGGAGCGGTCTGCCGACGATCCCGACGCGATCGAGCGTCATATCTTCTCCGAGACGTATCTGCTCAAGCGTCCGTTGCTTCAGGCGTTGCAGGAGCAGAAAGCGCCCGTTCTCCTGATCGACGAGATCGACCGGGCCGACACCGAGTTCGAGGCCTATCTGCTGGAGATCCTGTCGGATTTCCAAATCACGGTTCCCGAACTTGGCACCATAGCGGCGACCACCGTGCCGCATGTCATCCTGACCTCGAACGGAACCCGCGAACTGTCCGACGCTCTCCGCCGTCGCTGCCTTTACGCCTATGTCGAGTTCCCGACGCCCGAGCGTGAACTGGCCATCGTCCTGGCCCGTTTGCCGGATATCGAGCGAGATCTGGCGCGGCAGATCGTGGGGTTCGTTCAGGCGTTGCGGCAGGAGGATCTGGACAAAGTGCCCGGCGTCGCCGAAACCCTGGACTGGGCGGCCGCCCTGACGGGCATGGGTATCGCCGACCTCGACGGCGACCTCGGCCGTGTCCAGCACACGCTCATGTGCCTGCTGAAGACTGAGTCGGACCTCAAATCCGTGACGCCCGAGGTTACCGGCCGGCTGGCGGGACGGGCGGCCTGAAACCATGGCCGGTCAAGGTGCCGTGGCGACCGCGACGACCCGTAGGCGGGCCACCCTCATCACCGGCCGGGTGGCGGGGTTTATCGATCACCTGAGGCTTAATGGATTTGCGGTGGGGCCGGGCGAGACCCAGGCGGCGCTGACGGTTCTGGCGCGACCGCCCGTGCCGCGCGATGCCGCGCGGCGGCACCTGAAGGTTTTGCTGGCGAGCCGGCACGAGGAATGGACGCGGTTCGACGACCTGTTCGCCGCCTACTGGTTTCCTCAAGGCCGGGAACGGCGGCAATGGCGGCCGGCCGCGGCTTCGCATGGCCGATCGATCCCGGATCTGCCCCGCGCCTGGCGTGACCATCTGGGGTCGGAAGGCGATGTGAATTCCCCTCAGGCGCCGCAACGCGAAACCCTCGGCGAGACCGAAACCGGAGGTGCCGCATCGGGACGTCTGGTCGCGTCCCTGGCGTCCAGCAGGGCCAGGACCGACTTCCGCAAATTCGTCGATCCACAGGAAATGGCGGAAGCCGAGCGGCTGGCCTACCGTCTGGCCGTCGTGTTGCGGTACCGGCTGTCGCGACGGTACAGGGCGACGACCCGCGGCCGGCGGCTGGATCTGCGGCGCACCATTCGCGCCAACCTGTGTCACGGCGGCGAGCCGATCGATCTGCATCACAAATCGATCCCCGATCGTCCGGTCCGGGTCGTCGTCTTTCTCGACGTGTCGGGGTCGATGAAGCACTACAGCCGGATCTTTCTCCAGTTCGTCAAAGGGCTGGTGTGCGAATGGGTGGATGCCGACGCCTACCTGTTCCACACCAAGCTGGTGCGCGTCACCGACGCGGTGCGGGAAAAAAGCGCCATGAAGGCGATGACCCGCTTGTCTCTGATGGCCGACGGGTTCGGCGGCGGGACCAGGCTTGGCGACAGTCTGAAGGTCTTCAACGACTCCTATGCCAAGAAGGCGCTCAACTCGCGCACCGTGGTCCTGATCCTCAGCGACGGCTACGACACCGGCCCGTCGGAACGGATGGTCGCCGAACTGAAGCGGCTGAAGAAACGTGCCCCGCGGCTGGTCTGGCTCAATCCTCTGCTGGGGTGGGAGAATTACCGCCCGGTCAATGCGGCGATGACCGCCGCCATGCCCTACATCGATCATTTCGCCGCCGCCAACACGCTGGAGGCCCTGGCCGCTTTGGAGCCGGAACTGGCCCGGCTATGAGGAGGCATCGCCCATGAACGCATCGCAACAGACCCTCGACCTGATCGAATCCCTGCGCGCCAAAGGGCAGCCCTTCTGCGTCGCGACCATCATCCGCACGGCCGATTCCACCTCCGCCCGGGCCGGGGCCAAGGCGCTGGTCACGCCGGACGGCGATCTGCACGGCTTTATCGGCGGCGGCTGCGTCACCGGTGCCGTGCGCCGCGCCGCGCTGGAGGTTCTGCGGACCGGCGAACCGCGGATGGTCCGGATCAAGCCGACGGACCAGGTCGCGGCTCCCACCGACGTGGACGGGGTCCAACTGCACAAATCCAACTGCCCCAGCGGCGGCACCGTGGAAATCTTCCTGGAGCCCATGGCGGCGGCGCGGACGCTGCTGATCTGCGGCGCTTCGCCCATCGCCCAGGCCATCGTCCGGTTCGCCGCCGATCTGGGGTATCGCGTCACCGTGGCCGCTCTGGCGGAGGACCATGCCAAGATCCCCGGCGCGTCTTCCTATCTCGACGTTTTCGATGTGGCGCGGTTCGCGCTGACGCCGGCCGATGCGGCGATCGTCGCCACCCAGGGCAAGCGGGATCGCGATGCGCTGCGGGCGGTGTTGCTGTCCGATGCCGGTTACAAGGGCATGGTCTGCAGCCGCCGCAAACTGGCCAAGCTGTCAGGCGACCTGATCGCGGAGGACCGGGACCTCGAAGGCGCATTGGCGTCGCTGCACGCCCCGGCCGGGCTGCCCATCGGCGCGATCGAGCCGGAGGAAATCGCCCTGGCCGTCGTCGGCGAGATCGTGGCCCACCGACGAGGGACCGCCTCGGCCCGCCCGGTATCCATCGATGGCCCCCGAAAGGTGGGGTGAGGACCCCATGGTCCATCCGTCGGCCACGGGGTCCCTCGACGTTCTCCTTCTCGCCGCCGGTCTGTCGGCGCGCATGGGCTCGATCAACAAGCTGCTGATTCCCTATGCCGGCAAACCCATGGTGGCTCATGTGGCGGGCCAGCTTCTCCGGGCCGACATCGGCCCGGTGACGGTGGTCACGGGGTTCGAAAGCGATCGGGTGGTCGACGCTCTGGCCGGTCTGGATGTCCGGTTCTGCTTCAATGCCGATTACGCGTCGGGCCAGATGGCGTCCGTACGGGCGGGGTGCCGGGCGCGCGCGGCTGGCAGCGGGGCTCCATCCTCGGGCGTCATGATCGCGCTTGCCGACATGCCGCTGCTGACCGCCGCCGACTACCGCGCCGTGGCCGCCGCCTTTCTGGATCGGCGGGGCGGCAAGATCGTGGTGCCCATGGTGGCGGGCACGCGCGGCAACCCGATCGTCGTCCCCGACCGGTTCGTGGCCGAGATCGCCGACGGGGCGCTCAACGCCGGATGCAAGCGCCTGGTCAAGAGCCGGCCCGACGACGTCGAGACCGTATCGTTTTCCAACCCCGCCTTCACGACCGACATCGACACGGTTGCCGACTACGAACGAGCGGGGGTGTCCGGCGGCGGCTGATGGATGCAGGCGCCGGCGTCGAGGGTCAGGCGTCCGCGCCGGCGCCGGCGATCCCGGCGAAATTGGCCGCCCGCCCGATACCGCTGGCGGCGGCACGGGCCAGTTCGGCGCGATCGACCTCGATCCCGATCCCCGACCGGTCCGGCACGGGCAGGGCGCCGTCTACGGGCGTCGTCGACATGCCGGTCAGCGCATCGAACAGCGGGGTTTCGCGCACCTGCCTTTCCAGGATCGAAAAGCTTGGCAGGGCGGCCGCCACATGCAGGCTGATCCGGTCCAGAACCGGCCCCACCGGGTTGTGCAAGCTGGCCTCGACGCCTCTGGCCACCGCCAGACGCAGCATCGCCATGCCGACCTGGATCCCGGTCCAGCGGAGATCGGGCAGGATCGCGTCCTCGGTTCCGTCGGCCAGCAGGGCGGCGGCCTGCGCGAGATCGGTCAGCGTTTCGCCGCCCGCGATCCGGGTGCCGCGCGCGTTGGCGTCGCCGCGTAACCGTCGGCGGACGCCCGGATCGAAGGCGTCGGTGGCCAGCGGCTCCTCGATCCAGTAGGGCGCCTGGGCCGCCGTCTCGCGGACCACGAGGCCGGCCAACGGCGGTGACAGGCGCGCGTGGCAATCGATCAGCAGCAACGTCTCAGGCCCGATCGCGTCGCGCACGGCGCCGATCCGGGCCAGCCCCCGGTCCAGCAGGCTACGCCGGTCCGCGGGCGCCCCCTTGGACCAGTGCAGGCCGTCGAACGGCGCGATCTTGACCGCCCGGTACCCGTCCTGGGTCACCGCCGCGCGGGCCCGGACGGCAAACCCGTCCGGCGACCGGTCGGCGATACCGCGATTGACGTTGGCGTAGCACGGCACGGTCCGCCGGTGGGGTCCGCCCAGGAACGACGCCAGCGGCATTCCGCCCTGCCGAGCCATGACATCGGCCAGGGCCTGCTCCAGTGCCGACACGGCGATCCGGCGGGCGTCGGTCAAATGGGCCGTGGCGACGGCGGCCAGAGCCTCGCCGGGCAGCCGCAGGGGACGGTCGACAAGACCGGCGGCCAGATAGCCGATTTCGGTCAGCACGGCCTCCTCGGCCCCGAACAGCGTCGCCTCGCCCCAGCCGGTGGTGCCGTCGGCCAGGGTCACGGAAAGGACAATCCAGGTCGTCTTTGGCGAGACCGGCACCGGCGCGGCGTCGATGGACGCGATGGTCGCTTCAGCGTTTGAACCGGTTTTCGTCGATGGCGCCATGGTCAGCGGTTCCCTTTGAGTCTGTCCGGTTCGCCCGTCGCGGCGAGTTGCCGGTCACACTAGCCAAACCGCCGGCCCCTGGCCAACGTCGGCGATGCCCCGATCACAGGTCGGGCATCGACGGTTCCATGGCGTGCCCCGTCCTTGTGGCCATCGCCTCGCCGCAACCGTCGAAGGCGATGGCGATTCCCGCCTTGCGCATCGCGCCGGCGGCCAGGGTCGGGCCCGGCTCGCTGCCGCCGTCGGCGCGGCGGGCGCTGGTTGTCGGCTCGATGCCCAGCACGTTTCGGTGCGGCCGCGGATCCCACCAGATCTGCAACCAGGGCAGCGTGCGCGGATCGAACGAGACGGTCGCCGATACGCCCGGCCAGGCGGCCTGGGCGGGCCGGCTGACGATGCATTTCTGAGCCCCGCGCCCCATGGCCGGCACGCAGGTGACGCGCGGTTCGGGCCCGGTCGGGTCGTCGGTCAGGGCAAGGCTCTTGTCCTGCCACGAAAGCGCGGTGCCGGCGCCGATCAGCGGAAAGCCGAAATTGATGTGGTAGAGCAGGGCGAACGGCTGGTCGTGGGCGCCCAGGTTCTCGACCTCATCCAGAACGCGCACCACCGCGCCACCGATCGGTGCCTCGATTCGGCGGTGCAGCCTCAGCCTCTCGCCGTTGAGGCTGGCTTGCGTCACCTCGCCCTCGCAGAACAGCACCGGCTCGCCGGCATGCCAGTCCTCGCCATAGGCCAACAGCCGGCCGGGGGTAAAGGGCAGCCTGCCGTGAAGGGGGTGGGGACCGTCGGGGCGGCGCACATGGTCCAGCCCGCACGTCACCAGAAGGCCCGAAAACCCCCGCTCGAACCCATAGCCGGCGTCGCTGTCGGCCGGGTGGAGCGCCGGCGCGGGAAACCCGTTGGGGCTTTGCCAGGCCAGCGGCGTGCCGCGCCACCACAAGGGCCCGATATCGAAAGACCGGTCGGTCAACACCCAGAAATCCAACCCGCCGCCGGTCGAAAAGGACAGGGCGCGGACGCCCCGTTCCGGCCCGTCATCAAGGACGATGCGTCGGACGCACGCAAGCTGGCGCAGATCGCCGACAAGGGGACGCAGCGCCGCGCGCCCCGGCGTGGCGTGGCGGGTGGCATTCACGGTCAAAGTTTGCCGGATAGCTCGGCCTCGAACCCTATGCGCGCAAACGCTTCCGCGGGAGCATCGTTGTCCGCCATCAGCCGGACCATCAGCGCCGTCATCGACCGTTCCGCGGCGGCGTCGGCGACCGGGCGGGTCTGGCCGGGGTCGACGACCAGATCGTAGAGGCGGGTTTCGTCCTCGAGCAACGCGCCGGGGCCATAGACGTCGTACATCGGCGACCGCTCGGTCACCGGGACCTTGAGCAGCGGCGTGCCCTTGGTGAACGAGAACGGGTCGGCCAGGGTCGCCACCGAAAGTTCCTCGGTGCTGAAGAAATCGAAGATGTGAGTCGGCATCAACGTGTATTGATAGATTTCCTGGGTCTTCAGGTCGGGCGGAAAGCGGTGGTAGCTGTGGTGGCCGTCGGTGACGTTGACCGCCCCGCCGAAATAGCCGAACAGCAGCCCGTCACGCAGCGTGGCAGTGTCGTCCGCCAGCAGGGGAAGGAGGGAGTGGGCCTGCATCTCCGGCGGCTTGGCCGCCTCGAACAGGTCGAGAAAGGTCGCCGCCAGATCGGCGGTCTGGGTCAAGGCGGTGCGGCGTTGGCCGGCCTTTTCCGGTCGGCGCGGATCGTGAACGAACAGGGGAATATGGACGATTTCCTCGTACATGTTCATCCGGTTCTTGGCCCAGAAATCGTGCTCGCCCAGCAGGAACCCGTGATCGGTGGTCACCACCAGGGCCGTGTCCCGCCACATGTCGTGGCGATCGAATTCGTCGAGCAGGCGGCCCAGCAGATCGTCGCACAGGGCCACGGTGGCGTAATAGTTGGCGCGCAGCTCCTCGCATTCCTCCGGCAGTTCGTCGACCCGGCCGTAGCGTGGCCAGTCGCGCACCGGCCCGTTCCAGCCAGTACGGAACGCCTCCTTGAAGCGGGCCGGGGCATAAAAAGGCTCGTGCGGATCGAAGGTCTCGATCTGGAGCAGCCAGTCGTCGGCGTCCCGGTTGCGGTCGAGGAAATCGAGACCGGCGCCAAAGACCTGGACCGACGGGAATTCCGCTTCCTCGCGGATGAATTCCCGGTTGACGATGTGCTGGGCCTGGTAGGTGCGGCGCTGGTCGGAGAACTGGCGCTCGTGGTATTTCTCGCGCAGCCGCTCCCAGTGGGGTTGGACCATCGCCTTCCACGGATCGCCTTCCTGGCCTCGGACGAAATCATAGGAATCGTAGCGGTTGTGATAGGTGGCGCCGCCATCCTCCCAATAGTGGAAATGGTCGGTGACCAGGTGGCTGTAGATGCCCGCCGCTGCCAGCAGTTCGGGAAAGGCGTTGTCGAACGGTTCCATTGGCCCCCAGCTGCGGTGCAGGAAGCTGAGCCGGCCGGTCATGAGATCGCGGCGCGCCGGCATGCAGGGCAGGCTGCCCACATAGTGCCGGTCGAAGGTGACGGCCCGTTCCGCCAGGCGCGTGAAGTTGGGGGTCGGGATGCGGCTGCCGCCATAGGGCGCCAGCAAGTGCCGGTTGAGGGAGTCGAACAGGACGAACACGGTTTTCATGAAGGCATCCTTCTGATGGTCGTCACGGTCATTTCACCGCGCCCGCGGTCAAGCCGCGCACGATGTAGCGCTGGCCGATCAGCAGCAGGATGATGGCCGGCACGGTCGAGAGGATCGCCGCCGCCGCCATCTCGTTGTACTTGATCTCGTAGTCCTGGGCGTATTTGGCGATGCCCACCGGCACCGTCTGGGTGGCCTTTTGGGTGAGACTGAGGGCCACGGCGAATTCGTTCCAGCTGAACACGAACACCAGGATTCCGGTGGCCATCAGCCCCGGCAGCACCAACGGCAGGATGATGTGCCACAGCACCCGTGGCGTGGTGGCGCCGTCGACGCGCGCCGCGTCCTCCAACTCGCGCGGCACCTCACGCACGAACACCGCCATCAGCCACAGCGCCATCGGCAGGTTCAGCGTGGTGTGCGCCAGCACCAGACCGAGATGAGTGTTGTCCAACCCGATGGAGCGGAACATCACGTACCAGGCGCCGGCCAGGGTGATCGGCGGGATCATGTGAAAGATCGTCGACCACAACAGCAGCGCGTGCACGGCCATGGCCGGCCAGCGCATGCGGTAGATCGAATAGGCGCCCAGGGTCGCCACCACCAGCACCAGCACGGTGCTACCGGCGCCCACGATCATGCTGTTGACGAACGTGCGCAGGAACTCCGAGGTCTTGGAGAACAACAGCTCATCGAAGTGGAACCACACGGGCGTGAACCACAGCCGCCCCATCAGCAACGCGATCTGCGTCTTGAAGGCGGCGGTGGCGATCCACAGGAACGGCACCAGCACGATGGCGGCGCTGGCGATCAGCACCGCATGCAGGGCCAAGGCGCCGCCGCGGCCGGCCCTGGTCATGCCTGAGCTCTCCGGTTGCGGGTGAGGGCCAGCGCGATCACCAGCATGAGCGCGATGGCGAACATTGCCGTGATCGACATCGCGGCGCCGTAGCCGGCCTGGTCCTCGGTAAAGAACCGGCGATAGATGGTGAAGCTGATGACCTCGGTGGCCGTGCCGGGGCCGCCGGCGGTCAGCAGAAAGACCTCGTCGAAGACCTTGAAGGCGGTCATCAGGCGGAAGATCAGGGTCACCACGATGGTGGGCATCATCAGCGGCAGGGTGAGATAGCGCAGTTCCTGCGCCGGTCGCGCGCCGTCTATGCGCGCCGCCTCGTAGATGTCCTCCGGCAGCGTCTCCAGCCCGGCCAGCAGCAGCAGGAAACAGAACGGCGTCCAATGCCAGATGTCGACCACGATCACCGAGGCGAGGGCCAGCCCGCGCTCGCCCAGCCAATCCCGCGCGGCGAAGCCGAACAAGCCGATGAACTGGTTGATGATGCCGAAATCGAAATTGTACATCAGCTTCCAGATGGCGCCGATGACGATGCCGGGGATCAGGATCGGCAGCAGGAAGATGGTGCGGTAGACCACCCGCCCGTGCAGGATGCGGCTGGTGAACAGGGCCAGAAAGAAGCCGATTACCATCTGCACTGAAACCGCCACCACGGCGAAGATCAGCGTGTTGGCGATACCGGCGCGCAGCAGGTTGTCGTCGGGCAACGCGGCGTAGTGATCCAGCCCCACGAAGGTCCAGACGCTCTCGCCCTGCGCCCAGTCCACTTCATGCAGGCTCAGCACCAGCAGGTTGATGATGGGCAGGATGGTGAGCAGGGCGAAGATCAGCAGGGTCGGCGCCAGCGTCGCGTTGCGCCAGAACCGCTCCTGTCGATGCAGCGTCCGGCGGGGCGGTTTTGCCGCCCGCGCCGGCGCCGCGGCGATGCCGGAGGATGTCATGGTACCGCCCGAGACCGGTCGCCGATGGTCTCAGTTTTCCGGCAGGGGTTCGAGCAGGCTGGTCTCGTAGCCGGCGTCCCTCATCACCTTGGCGATCTCCTCGGCCATCAGGTTGAGCGCCTGGGCGGAACCCAGTTCACCGGAAATGGCCTGATTCAGGCGCAACTCCGTAATCGCCAGCACCTCGGCGCTCTCCGGGAAGGTGAAGGTCGAGCGCGTCGACGCCAGGCCGTCCGCCAGCGCCGGCATCCAGCGGAATTCCTCCTGTTCGGCCATGTCCGAGCGCAGCACGTCCTCGCGCACAGGCGGCCCGCCGCCCTCGGCGTAGGTCTTCTGCGCGTCATAGGTCTGGAACCAGTCGAGAAAGGCCAGCGCCGCCTGCTGTCGCTCCTCGGGGATATTGTGCGGAATGCCCCCCAGCCAATGGCCAAGCGGCGGCGCCGACTCATACCCCTCGGCATGGGGCGGCACGGCGAAGCCGACGGCGCCCGGCACCATCGACTTGTTGGGGTCGTCCATCTGCGGCCAGGCCGCGATCACCACGATGATGTTGCCGGCCTTGCCGGTCAGCATGTTCTGGATCACCTGGCTCTGGCTTTGCCCGGCCGTCTGCGGATGGCCGGCCACCTCGGCCAACTGCAGATAGTAGTCCAGTGCGGTCTTGCCGCGCTCGTTGTTGATGACGATGTCGTAGTCCGCGGTCTTCTGATCTTCGAAGAAGTCGCCGCCGAAACCCCACAGGTAGGGGAAAAAGTCGTAGGTGACGGCGAAGGTTTCCCGCGCGCCGCGCTGCACGATGCCGTATCGCTCCGGCGGGCTGTGGATCGCCTTGGCGTTGGCCAACAGCTGGTCGAAGGTTTCGGGAACCTCGAGACCGAGTTCGGCGTAGAGGTCGGCGCGGTAGAACAGCAGCGGGATGTTGGGGTTGATCGGCACCGACATCAGCAAGCCGGTGTCCGGGTTGGTGGTCCCGGTCGCCGCGTCGAAATAGACGGAATCGTCGAAGGTGTAGACCGCGTCATCCAGTTCGAAACCGGGATCGATCTCCTGCAACGGCTTGACGAAGCCGCCATGATAGAACTCCGGATAGAACCCGGCGTTCATGATCAGGATATCGTACGGGCTTTCCTCCGAACGCACGGCCGCGCGCTGCTTCTCCAGGCTGCCGGCGAAGGGGTTGACGTCAAGTTCGACCGTGTTGCCGGTCTCCTCCTCATAGGCCTCGACCACGTTGCGGAAGCCCTCGAACCAGGGTGACTGGTTGATGACGATGGTGATCGGGGCGACCGAATCCTGGGCCGTCGCGGCGCCGGTCAGCACCAGCATCGCTGTTGCCGTGGCGAGGGCCAGTCGTTGCGCCCGCGCGGAAAAATGGTGCGGGGATGCCATGGGTCTTTCTCCTCCTGCAGATATCCGATCACCGGTGCGTCGGCCTGGTTGCTCAAGCTGAAGCAGCCTTGGGAAAACCCACTGGCCGGAACAGCGGAACACTGAGGCGTGCGGGCGCGGGACCGGCTTTCGGTGATCTTGTTTTTTCTTCGCATCCCAGGCTGGCATGAGTTCGACATGCCAACAACTAACTTCTTTTGCTTAATCCATAGCCACTGTTCATGACAAATCTGGGCCTGGCCGGCAGGAGTGTCAGTTATGGGGGTCGGCCCGGCACACGGCGCGCAACGCGTCGATGATCGCCCCGGCAGCCGCTGGAAGGGCCGCACCTTTGCGCTGTATGATGCCGGCCCCCCGGTCCGCCGCCATTACCGAGGAGGGCAGGACGACAAGGCCGCGGCCCTCCGGCAGGCTCATGGTCGTGGCGGTGGTGTAGGTCAATGCATCGGAGCTGCCGACCGCTGCCAGGATGAAGGCCATGGAATCCGTTTCGACGGCCGGCTCGGGAGGCGTCATGTTGCCTGCCGCGAACAGCGCGTCGAGCCGTTGCCGGGCGCGGGTTGCCTGAACCGGCAGGACCCAGGGATAAGCCAGCAGGTCGCACGGCCCCGTGTCGTCGCGGCCGGCCAGAGGGTGGCCGGCGCGGCAGCAGACGCAAAGCCGATCGGAAGACAGGGTCTCGATCTCAAGGTCGTCGCCCTGGGGCCAGGGCAACTCGGCGACGACGAAATCGAGATCGCCGTGGCGCAGGCCCCGCAGCAGCGCTTCGTCAAACCCGCCCACCACCCTGACCCGGATGCCGGGCCTTGCCTCGAGGGCACGGGAGACGGCAAGCGGCAGATGCCGGCGCAGCCATGCCGGGCCGGCGCCGATGGTGACATGACCGCGATGGCCGTCGCGCAGCGCCTCCAACTCTCCCACCGCGTCGTCGATGCGGACCCGCACGGCCTGGGCGTGGCCAACCAGCCGGCGCCCGTACTCGGTCAGATCGACGCCACGCGGCAGCCGTTGAAACAGGTCGACGCCCAACTCCTGTTCCAGAAGCTTCATGCTCTTGGTCAGGGTCGGCTGGGTGACATTAAGCTCGGCCGCGGCCTCCGTAATGCTCCGCCGCTCCGCGATCTTGAGGAAGTAAGTAAGCTGTCTGAGATCCATTGGGGGACCCTGGGTGCAAGGGAGGAAAGTCTCGGTGAACCCCACAAGCGGTGGGACGCCAGGGATAGCGCCGTTCCGGCGGCGGTCAAAGGCCTACCGGGGTCATTCGACGGTGCCCCTCTTGACGATCGGAGGGTCGCTCCGGCATAACTAACCAGTCAGTTACAAACATAAGTCCATGGGAGGACACATGCTCAAGAAACTCATCCTGCCGCTTGCCTTGTGCGCCGTCGCGGTCCCGGCCTTCGCCCAGTGGCAGCCGGAAAAGCCCATCAACATCATCGTCCCGTGGTCGGCCGGCGGGTCCACCGATCAGGTGACGCGGGTCGTCGCCCCGATCTTGGAGGAGGCGCTGGACGCCCAGATCGTGGTCGTCAACCAGCCCGGCGCCTCGGGGTCCATCGGCACCAAGGCGGCGCTGGACGCGCCGCGCGACGGCTATACCTGGACCGCCAACGCCATCGCCAACAACGCCACCTACGCGGTCACCGGGCTGATCGAGGACACCTCGATCGACGATTACGCGATCTATCTGCATGTCGCCAACGTGCCGGTGGTCAGCGTCAATGCCGACTCGCCCTATCAGGATTTCGGCGAACTGCTGGCCGCCATGCAGGAAAGCGGATCGTCCGTCACCGTCGGCACGGCCGGCGTCAACTCCTCGGGCGGCATGGCCCTGGCGGCGATCAAGGAGGCCGCCGGCGAATTGAACGCCCGCATGGTCGCCTATGATGGCGGCAACCCGGCGGTGATCGCGGCGGCCGGCGGCGAGGTGGTGGCCACCACCCAGCTTGCCGTCGAGCAGACGGAAATGATCCGGGGCGGCAAGCTGCGGGCGTTGGCCGTGCTGTCCGACCGGCCGTTGACCGTTGAGGGCCTCGATCCAATCCCGTCGATCCTCGACTGGCTGCCCGACATGCATGTGAGCGCGGACTATTTCGGCATCTTCATCCCGAAGGGCGCGCCCGACGAGGTCTATGAAACCGTCGACGCGGCGTGGAGGGACGCCGTGATGACGTCGCCGGAACTGCAGTCCTATGCGACTGAGCGGGGCGCGGTGTTCGATCCGAGCTACGGAGCGGACGCGCGCGACCGCGCCATGCCCGTGGTCATTGCCGAGGCTTGCGCCCGGGTCACGCGCGGCGAGGCCGTGTTGGATCCGTCCGAAATCGGCATCGACTGCGCCTCCATGACCGAAACCGGCAACTGATGATGGATCGGCGCCCGGTTGCGGTATGACAGCAACCGGGCGTCGCCCCGGGATCCTTCGAACAATGACGCAGTCCACGACGCATCGCGCCGATCTGTGGCTGGCGCCAGCCCTGTTCGCGTTGGGCGCGGCCTCCCTTTACGGTGGCTGGACCATGGATCGGCTGGAGATCCGGCAGATCCACCCGGCCAGCATTCCGGGGCTGGTCCCCTGCATTCTGGGCGTGGCGCTGATGCTGTGCGCCGGGCTGCTGTTCGCCCAAAGCTGGGCGGCGCGGTTGGGGTCCGGCAGCGAGACGGCAGGATCCTGGCGGCGCTGCGCGGCGGCGGCGGCCTTGTGCGTCGTCTACGCCCTGGGCCTGGTCGGGGCGGTCCCGTTTCCGTTGGCGACGGGGCTCTTCATTTTCGCGTTTATCGCCGCCTTTGGTCTTGACCGGACGGCGCCGCGGGCGGTGCTGATCCGGCGCGCCGTTCTGGCGGCCATTGTCGCCGCCGCCGTGGCCGTCGGGATCAGCGCGCTGTTTCGCTACGGATTTCTGGTCAGGCTGCCGTGATGGAGGCGTTGGATCGCCTGATCGACGCCTTCGGAGCGCTGGCCACCGCGCAATCGGCCTTCCATGTGCTGTGGGCCACGCTGCTCGGCATCATCGTGGGCGGGCTGCCCGGGCTAACCGCGACGATGGGCGTGGCGCTCCTGACCACGCTCACCTACACGCTGCCGCGCGAAACCGCGATCCTGGTGCTGATCTGCATGTATGTGGGCGCGATCTATGGCGGGTCGCGCAGCGCCATCCTGCTCAATATCCCCGGCACCCCGGCCAGCGCCGCCACCGCGCTCGACGGATACCCGCTGGCCCGGCAGGGGCGGGCGGCCTATGCCATGGGTTTGGCGACGGCGGGGTCGGCGATGGGCACCCTGGTCGGCATCGTCATGCTGGTCGCCCTGGCCCCGCTGCTGGCGGAGGCGGCGCTCCGGTTCGGGTCGTTCGAGTACTTTTGGCTCGCCGTGTTCGGTATCGTCATCTCCGGCCAGTTGACCGGCGGAACGGCGCCGCTCAAAGGCTATATCGCCGGCATTCTCGGGCTGATGGTGGCGACCATCGGCAGCGAGGGCATCCATGCCCATGTGCGGTTTTCCTTCGGTATCGACGCCCTCAATGGCGGGATCGGACTGATCCCGGCGATGGTCGGCGCCTTCGGTTTCGCCGAGGTGCTGACGGTCATGTTCAACCCGGCCGCCCGCCTGACGCGAAACACGGCCGTGGAGCGGCGCTCCCTCCCGCGGCTTCGCGATCTGTGGCTCTACAAGGTGACCATCGGCCGCTCGGGCATCATCGGCACTCTGGTGGGGATCATTCCCGGCGTCGGCGAGGATATCGGTGCCTGGGCGTCCTATGCCGCCGCCCGCCGGGCCAGCGGCGAGAAATCCCAGTACGGCAAGGGGTCGCTGGAAGGGCTGATAGCGGCGGAGACGGGCAACAGCGCGGTGGTCCCGGGCGCGCTGATCCCGGCGCTCACCCTGGCGGTGCCCGGATCGGCGCCGGCCGCGGTCCTGATCGCCGCGCTGTTCATCCACGGCGTCCGGCCGGGGCCGATGATCATGATCGAGCAGCCCGATTTCATCTACGCGGTCGCCGTGATGCTGCTGTTCGCCACCCTGGCCATCGTGATCCTGGGGCTCAGCCTGTCGCGGGTGTTCGAACTGGTGTTGCGCATCCCGCGGGCCTATCTGATGCCGATCGTCTTCGCCCTGTGCGTGATCGGCCCCTATGCCCTGACACAGCGGCTGTTCGATGTCTGGGTGATGGTCTTTTTCGGTCTCGTCGGGTTTCTGCTGCGGCGGCTCGACTATCCGATGGCGCCGCTCGTGCTCGGCATCATCCTGGGCGACCTACTCGACAAAAATCTGCGCCGGGGGCTGACCCTGTCCGACGGCGATATCACGCCCTTCGTGACGCGGCCGCTCAGCGTCGTCTTCATCCTCCTCATCGCCGTGACCGTGGCGATGGGCGTGCCGGCGGTGCGCCGTCTGCCGGGGCGCGTCCTCGCCGGTCTGGGGCGCGGCAAGGAAAGCAACGGCGGATGAGCCTTGCCAAGAACATGGCCCCGCCGCCGCCCCGTGGCCGGGACTCCGAACGCACGAAACGGGACATCCTGATGGCGGCGATGGACGAGTTCTCGGAGTTCGGCGACGGCAGCGCCCGCATCGACCGTATCGCGCGGCGGGCGGGCGCCAACAAGGCGCTGATCTACACCTACTTCGGCAACAAGGAAGATTTGTACGCCGCCGTTCTGCGCGAGGCCTATGCGCAGATCCGTCACGGCGAACGGGCGCTCGATCTCGACCATATGGCGCCGGAGGAAGCGATGCGGGCCCTGGTCCGGTTCACCCTGGCCCATTTTCGGGCCAATCCCTGGTTCCTGCGGCTGCTCAACACCGAGAACCAGCGCAACGGTCAGACCATCCGGACACTGACCGATGTCAGCGCGCTCCATTCGCCGCTGGTGGCGCTGATCCGATCGATCCTGCGACGGGGCGAGGAGACGGGGGTGTTCCGCACCGGGATCGATCCGGTGCAGCTGTATGTGTCCATCGCCTCGCTGTTCTACTTCCCGCTGTCCAACGTCCACACCCTGTCGGCGATCTTCCAGACCGACATCGGCGGCGGCGAGTGGATCGCGGAACGGGGCGCCCATGCGGAGGAGATGATCCTGGGCTTCTTGATGCACCGGACGGGCACGCCATGACCAGCATCGCCGCAACGTCGTCACCGGCCCGCCGGATCGTTCCGCCGACGCGGGCCGCCGGTGTGCGCCTTGCCTTCTGCAACGAGCTTCTGGCCGATGAGGGCAAGAGCCTTGCGCAACAGGCGGCCATTTGCGCGGCGCTCGGTTATGACGGTCTGGAACTCGCGCCCGGCACCCTGGCCGACCGGCCTCACCTCATCGACCCGGACCGGGCCCGCGCCATTCGCGACACGGTCGAGGGGGCGGGGTTGGGCGTGACCGGTCTGCACTGGCTTCTGAGCCCCTATCCGGACCTGTCCGTGACCGCGACGGACCCGGCGGTCCGGTCCGAGACACAGGCCGTGCTTATCGGTCTTGTCGGGTTGTGCGCGGCCCTGGGCGGTGACGTGCTGGTCCACGGCTCTCCAGGCCAGCGGCGGCTCGAGGACGGCGAGACGATGGCCGACGCCATCCCGCGTGCGGTGGACTTCTTCGGCCCTGTGGCAAAGGCGGCGGAGAAGGCCGGGGTCACCTATTGCATCGAACCCCTGTCGCGAAAGGAGACACGCTTCGTGAACACCGTGGAGGAAGCCGCGCGGCTCGTCGAGGAGGTAGGCTCGCCGTCGTTCCGGACCATGATCGATACCAGCGCCGCCGGCCAGACCGAGGCCGTGGCGGTGGCCGACCTGATCCGCCGGTGGGTGCCCACCGGCCTGATCGGGCATGTGCAGCTCAACGATACCAATCGCGGCGCGCCGGGCACCGGCGACGATCCGTTTCCCGATATCCTGGCGGCCCTGAAAGAGGTCGGCTGGGATCGAACCCTCGCGATAGAACCCTTCGCCACGGTGATCGACGCGACCACGACGGCGGCCATCGGCGCGGCCACCGTCGGCGCCTGCTGGCGGGCCGCGCCGTGAGCGTGCCGACGATCCGCGTGGTCGAGGCGCGTGCCGTGGAACGGCCGACGCCATTGCGCCTGCCCTTCCGCTTTGGCGACGTGCGGGTGACGGACGCGCCCCAGGCATTCCTGGAAGTCGACGTGGAAACCGCCGACGGACACCGCGCCAGGGGGGCGGCCGCCCAGCTCATGGTCCCGCGCTGGTTCGACAAGCGACCGGACCTGTCGAACGAGGATACGGTGGCGGAGTTGCGGGAGTCCCTTCAGGCCGCGGTTGCGGTGGTCGACGACGCGCCCGCGTCGGGCCTTGCCGCTCTGTCGGGGACGGTGCGTTCCCGCGTCACGGACGCGCTGACCGCTGACGGCATGCCGCTTCTGGCTGCCGGGTTCGGTCCGGCGCTCGTCGAATGCGCGCTCATCGATGCGTTGTGCCGGGCCATGGGGTGCGGTTTTTCCGACGGCGTGCGTGGCGATCTGTTCGGCATGACGGCCCTGGCGCCGGCCGATCTGGGCGCGGACCGGTTGGGACGGCATCTGGCCCGGCTGCGGCCGGCGGCGCGCATCGCGGTCCGGCATACGGTCGGCTACGATGCCCCCCTGACCGCCGCCGAACGGCCGGCGGACGCGCCCATCGACGGCCGCCCCGTGACCCTGGAGGAGGTCGTCGCCGAGACCGGCTGCCGGTACTTCAAGCTCAAGCTGAAGGGCGATCCCGGCGCCGACGCGTCGCGCCTGGAAGCCATATCCGCGGTGCTGGGCCGGTTGACGCCAGGTTTCGCGGCCAGTCTGGATGCCAACGAGCAATACGCGCCCGACGGGCTGCGGGACCTGCTCGATCGTCTGCGGTCCGACCCCAATCTGAAATCGATGGCACGGGCGGTGCTGTTCGTCGAACAGCCCTTCGCGCGGGAGATCACGCTGACCGATGCGGGCGCGGTCGCCGAGCTGCCGGTGCCGGCGATCATCGACGAAAGCGACGATCACGAGGGCGCGGTGCTGACGGCGCGGCGCCTGGGCTATGCCGGAACATCGGTAAAGAGCTGCAAGGGTGTTCTGCGCGCCCTGGTCAACAGCGCCCGGACCGCCATGTGGGCGGAGGAGGAGCGGCAGCGTCCCGCCATCCTGTCCGCCGAGGATCTCACCTGCCAGCCGGGTCTCGGCGTTCAGCAGGATACGCTGATGGCGTCCCTCGTCGGGGCGGCGCATGTGGAGCGGAACGGCCACCATTTCGTCGGCGGCATGCCCTCGGCCCCGGCGGACGAGCGGACGCGGTTTCTGGCCGCCCACCCCGACCTCTACCGGCCGAGCGGCGACGACATCGCCCTGCGGATCGTCGAAGGGTCCCTTGCCCTCGGCTCGCTCGACTGCATCGGCTTCGGGTCCGCTGCGCTTCCCGACCTCACCGTCGGCCAATCCCTTATCCAGACAGGAGCAAAACGATGACCGAACGACGGCTGGGCCTGATCATGCACGGCGTGACCGGCCGCATGGGGATGAACCAGCATCTTATCCGGTCGATTCTGGCCATCCGGGCGGACGGCGGCATTCCGCTTTCCGACGGGACCCGTCTGATGCCCGATCCCATCATCGTCGGCCGCGACAGGGCCAAGATCGAGGCGTTGGCCCGGGCTCACGGTATCGCGCGGACGACGACGGACCTGGATGCGGCGCTGGCCGATCCCGACGACACGGTGTTTTTCGACGCCGCCTCGACCCAGCTTCGGGCGTCGCTTTTGCGCCGGGCCATCGACGCCGGCAAGCACGTCTATTGCGAAAAGCCGATTTCCGAGAGCTACGAGGACGCGCGGGCGATCGCGCTCTATGCCCGCGACAAGGGGGTGAAGAACGGCGTCGTTCACGACAAGCTGGATCTTCCCGGCCTGATCAAGCTGAAGCGCCTGCGCGACTCCGGCTTTTTCGGCCGCATCCTGTCCGTGAGAGGGGAATTCGGGTACTGGGTGTTCGAGGGCGACTGGGCGCCGGCGCAGCGGCCCAGCTGGAACTACCGCAAGAAGGATGGCGGCGGCATCATTCAGGACATGCTGTGTCACTGGCGCTACGTGCTCGACAACGTGGTGGCGCCGGTCAAGGCGGTGTCCTGCCTGGGCGCGGTTCATATCCCCGACCGCTGGGACGAAGAGGGCGCGCGCTACGACGCCGACGCCGACGACGCGGCCTATGCCACATTCGAATTGGAGGGAGGGATCATCGCCCATATCAATTCGTCCTGGTGCGTGCGGGTCCGGCGCGACGATCTGGTCACCTTCCAGGTCGACGGAACGCACGGATCGGCGGTCGCAGGGCTGCACCGGTGTTTCAGTCAGCATCGGGTCAACACGCCGAAGCCGGTATGGAACCCCGACCAGCCGCAGACCATCGACTTCCTGGAGCAGTGGGAGGAGGTGCCCGACAACACGGTGTTCGACAACGGCTTCAAGGTTCAGTGGACACAGTTCCTGCGTCATGTGGCGGAAGACGCGCCGTGGCACTATTCGCTGATCGAAGGCGCCAAGGGCGTTCAGCTTGCCGAGCTGGGTCTGCAAAGCTGGAAGGAACGGCGATGGGTCGATGTCCCGCCGGTGGAGGCGTGACGGCCATGGCCACCTTGACCCTGCCCACCGCCGCCGGCGGGCTGGAAAACGTCGTGCTGTCGGCCCCCGCCGCTGCCGACGCCGGGGCCAGGGGTTCCTGGAACCGGATCGCTTTTGCCGCGGCCCATGTCGTGGCCGATCCCCTGGCCGACGTGGATCCCTGGATCGATTGCGCCATCGATTGGGACCGGACCATCGCGTTTCGCGAGCATCTTTGGGACCTCGGCTTTGGCGTGGCGGAAGCGATGGACACCGCACAGCGCGGCATGGGGCTCGACTGGCCGACCTCGCTGGACCTGATCACCCGGTCGGTCGCCGCGGCGCGGGGCCGGAAGGGGGCGGTCGTCGCCTGCGGTGCCGGCACCGATCACCTGATACCGTCGCCCGGGCTTACCCCCGACGATGTCGCCGCCGCCTACGAGAAACAATGCGCCGCGGTGGAGAAGGCGGGCGGACGCATCATCCTGATGGCCAGCCGGGCCTTGGCCGCCTGCGCCCGTGGGCCGGACGACTATATCGCCGTCTATGACCGCGTGCTGGGCCAGTTGGCGGAACCCGCCATCCTGCACTGGCTGGGAGAGATGTTCGACCCGGCGCTGGCCGGCTATTGGGGCAATGCCGATCACGAGATCGCCATGGAGACCTGCCTGGAGGTGATCGGCCGGAACGAGGCCAAGGTGGACGGTATCAAGATCTCGCTGCTGTCGGCGGACAAGGAAATCGCCATGCGCCGCCGGCTGCCGGCCGGCGTGCGGATGTATACCGGCGACGACTTTAACTATCCCGACCTGATCGCTGGAGACGCGGCCGGACATTCCAACGCCCTGCTGGGCATCTTCGACGCCATCGCGCCGGCCGCCGCCCGTGCCCTGTCGGCCTTGGGCGCCGGCGACCGGACCGCCTACGACGCCGCCTTCGCGCCGACGGTTCCCCTGTCGCGCCATATCTTCAAGACGCCGACGCGGTTCTATAAGACCGGAGTCGTGTTTCTGGCCTATCTCAACGGCTTTCAGGACCATTTCACCATGGTCGGCGGGCAGGAGAGCGCCCGATCGACCCTGCATCTGGCCGACCTGATCCGGCTGGCCGATCGGGCCGGGGTCCTGATCGACCCCGATCGCGCGGCCGCCCGCGCCCGGCCGGTGTTCGCCGCCCGTGGCATAGAGGGTTAGAAGGCATGCCTCAGGCATCCGAACTTTCCCTTAACACGGCAACGGTGCGTGAGAAGTGGGACCTGCGCCAATGCATCGAGGGCTGCGCCCGGCACGGCATCGGCGGCATCTCCCCCTGGCGCGACAAGCTGCAGGCGTGCGGCGTCGGCGAGGCGCGGCGCATGATCGACGATCACGGGCTGCGGGTCAGCGGTCTGTGCCGGGGCGGCATGTTCACCGTCGACGGCGCGCTCAGCCAGGCGGTGATCGACGACAACCGCCGCGCGGTCGACGAGGCGGTTTCCATCGGCGCGGCCTGTCTGGTGATGGTGGTCGGCGGGCTGGCGCCGGGATCGCGGGATATCGAGGCCGCCTGGCGCACGGTGGAGGAGGGGCTCGACGCCACTCTGAAACACGCCAGGGCGGCCGGCATGCCCGTCGCCATCGAACCCTTGCACCCCATGTACGCCGCCGACCGGGCGTGCGTGAACACGGTCGGCCACGCCTTGGATCTGTGCGATCGGCTGGGACCGGGCATCGGCGTCGCCGTCGATGTCTACCATGTCTGGTGGGACCCCGATCTGGAACGGCAGATCGCCCGCGCCGGTGCCGAACGCCTGCTGGCCTTCCACGTCTGCGATTGGCTGGTGCCGACCCGCGACATGCTGACCGACCGCGGCATGATGGGCGACGGCGTGATCGAAATTCCCAAGATCCGCGGCTGGGTCGAGGCGGGCGGGTTCGCCGGACTCAACGAGGTGGAAATCTTCTCCGCCCTCGACTGGTGGACGCGCGACCCCGACGAAGTGCTGGCCACCATGGTCGAGCGAGGCCGGACGGCGGTGTAGTTCAAGGCTGTAGCCCTCTGTCTTCCCGGCTCAAAAAAGCGGCCAGTGCGTCGATGGCCGAGCGAATCGGCGGCCGGTGCCGGTCGTCCTGGTGCATCACCAGCCATTGCGGCGAAGTCAGATCGGCCAGGATGTCGGTGCATCGGGTCAGGTCGCCGAACGATTCTCCGACAAAACAGGGAAGAACCATGCGGCCGACGCCCTGCCGGGCAAGGGAGAGGGCGAGGCGGGGGTCGTTGACGGTGACCGCGATGTCCCGCCCATGGCGCTCGGCCGTCCATCGCGCTGTCGGGGTCAGAACGTGGTCGCCGGCAACGCCGATCCAGGCCGGATGATCGGGGTCGGGAGCGGCGGTCGCGCGGTAGGCCGCATAGGTGACCGACCCCACCTGACGGCCGGCCAGCCAGGGCGTCTCCGGACGCCGGTTGCGGACGCCGATATCGGCCTCGCGCCGGGCGATGTCCAGCCGGACGTTGGCGGCCAGAAATTCCGGCACCCACGGATCGTCCGGTGACCAATAGCGGCTGAGATTGTCGGCCAAAAGCTGCGCCGTCCAGGTGCCGGCGGAGATCCGGACGCGGCGCAGCGGCGCCAGGCCGTCGCGCCACCGCGTGATGTCGGTTGCCGCGCGGTCCATGGCCATGGCCCGTTCCAGCAGCGACCGGCCGGCCTCGGTCAGCCCATAGCCACGGGCGCCGCGCACGAACAGGCGCTGTTCCAAATCCCCTTCCAGGGCCGTCATCCGCCGTCCCAACGTCGCCGGGCTCAGCCCCGTTTCGGCCACGGCGCCGGCCAGCCCGCCGCCGCGGGCAACCGCCAGAAACAGGTTGAGATCCTGCCAATCGAACGTCCATTTCAATTTTGAAATCCTTATTTCTTTTGTGGCTCTTCTAATATCTCTCTGAGCTAAATAATCATTTTATATCAGATAATTTGTCAAATTTCATATTTGGACTGTTTCGGTGCATGCGAGAGGTTTGCCATGACGACTCCCTATTTCAGCCTTCCGCCCAAGGGGCCTCACGGTCTTGCGGCCTTCCATCCCGAATGGGCCCCGCCCGGAAGCGGTTACGAGGCGGAGCTGCGCCTCCTGGACGAGCGCATTGCGGCTCGTGCGCGAACCCGTCGGCGTCGTCGCCATGCAAGGGTGCTGTGGCGCGCGAGACACCTCTGGCGGACGGCGATCGGCGTTTTGCGAGGCGGTTCGGACGGACCGCGGCTGGTTCAGTCCGCCATTGATCGCCGTTGACGCGGAATTGACCTGACCGACGGCTCGGTTTGCGCTACTCCCTCAACCGTGTCCGTCACGGCCGAAGGGGGTTTTTCCATGACGCGCGCACTCGGGTTCGCGCTGGCGGCGATCTTCATTCAGATGGCCCCCATGTCCGGCGACGGTGCCGTCGCCGCGACCTGCGGCGGCGATGTGCCGTGCAAGGTGGCCAATGGCGAGTACCGCATCGCCCTGCCGCCGTCGGCGGGGGACGGGGAGCCGGTCGGAGCCATCCTGTTTCTGCACGGCTGGCAGGGAACAGCCGAGGCGGAGATGGGAAATCCGGGCCTGCGCGCCATGGCCGACCGGCTGGGTGTCGCCCTGATCGCGCCCCAGGGCGCGGAGCGCAGCTGGTCCCTGCCGCCCTTCGCCGAGCGACGCCGCGACGAGATGGCGTTCATCGCCTCGGTGCTGGACGACGCCACCTCCCGTTTCCCCATCGCCGCCGACCGGGTCATGGCCTCGGGCTTTTCCCTGGGCGGCTCGATGGTGTGGTACCTGGCCTGCGACATGGGAGAGCGGTTCGCCGGCTTCGCGCCGGTGGCCGGGGCGTTCTGGCGGCCCGAGCCCGTGATGTGCGACGGCCCGGCCCCCAACCTGTTCCATGTGCATGGGACCGCCGACCGGACGGTGCCGATGGAAGGGCGGCCGATCGGCGATTGGGCCTATCAGGGCGATGTCCGGAACGGCTTTGACATGTGGATGGCAAAGGGCGGCTGCGGCACCGAACGACCGGAGACGACGACGTCGGGCCAGTTGACGTGCGAGCGGCGGAATGCGTGCGGCGGAGTGCTGGAACTGTGTCTGCACGATGGCGGCCACAGCGTGCGCAGCGAATGGATCGAGCGCGCCTGGCGGCAGCTGGCGGCGATCAGAGGCTGGCCCGTCCCGGACATCGAATAATCGCGGCCGAGTCACGTAAATATGAGTGGTGCGGAGCGGCGCTCCCGGTCATTTGGGACTTACTTCGCTACCGACGTTTTGCTCGGCCCGGCCGCCCAATCCCGCCGGTACCGGGTGGCGACACCCACCGCGATCGTGAACAGGAGCATGTCATGAGCCACCATCAACCATCGTCCAGCGCCCTGTTTCCAGCGCCAACGGCGGCGACCCTGACCACGCTTATCCTGGCCGGCGTCGTGTCGCTGGTGGCCTGGGAAATCTGGGCCAGACTGATCACGCCGCTGTGGATCGGCGGGCCGCTGGAACCCGCCGGCCTGATCCAGGCCTCCTTTGGGTTGTCCAGCCGGACCGTCGCCCAGGTCATTCATTTCCTGACCGGCCTGATCGCCTTTCCCTTCGGCTATATCTTCATCGTCCAGCCGGTTGCCAGCCGGTTTGTTCCGGGCCTGCCCTGGCTCGTCGTGGCGTTCGCCTATGGCGTCGCGCTGTGGATCTTCGCGCTTTACATCATGGCCCACCTGGTGGCCGGGATGCCGGCGTTCCTGGGCTTCGGTCCGATCACCTGGGCGTCGCTGGTCGGTCACGTCCTGCTGGGGCTGACGCTGGGCGGCACCGTGGTCTGGCGTCAGACCCGCGGCCTGTGAGCGGATCGCCGTCGACGTCCAAGGCGGAGCGGTCCGGCAGCCTCGGCGGGCTGCGGGTGCTCGACCTGTCGCGCATCCTCGCCGGGCCGACGGCCACGCAGCTTCTGGGCGATCTGGGCGCCGATGTGATCAAGATCGAGCGGCCGGACGGCGGTGACGACACCCGCGGCTGGGGCCCGCCTTTCCTGAAGGATGGCGACGGCAGGGAAACGCGGGAAAGCGCCTACTATCTCTCGTCCAACCGCAACAAGCGGTCGGTGGCCGTCGATCTGGCGTCGCGGGCGGGGCAGTCGGTCGTGCGTGACCTGGCGGCGCGATCCGACGTCCTGGTGGAGAATTTCAAGGTCGGCGACCTGACGCGCCGCGGCCTCGACTACCCGACCCTGTCGGCGCTGAACCCAGGGCTGATCTACTGCTCGATCAGCGGCTTCGGTCAGACCGGTCCCTACGCTCCTCGGGCCGGCTATGATTTCCTGATCCAGGGGATGGGCGGGATCATGAGCCTGACCGGCGACCCGGACAGCGAAGGCGGCCACCCGACCAAGGTCGGTGTCGGGATCGCCGACGTCATGTGCGGCATGTACGCGACGGTTGCCATCCTGGCGGCGCTGGAGCATCGGCACCGGACGGGGCGGGGGCAACATATCGACCTGGCCCTGTTCGACACCCAGATCGCCTGGCTGATCAATCAGGGCGTGGCCCATCTGGTGTCGGGCGAGGTGCCGGGCCGGCTGGGCAACGGCCATCCGGTCATCGTGCCCTACCAGACGTTCCCCGCCCTCGACGGCACCTTTATCCTGGCCGTCGGCAACGACGCCCAGTTCGGTCGGTTCTGCGCCGTCGCCGGCCGGGACGATTTGGCCAGGGATCCGCGCTTTGCCCGCAACGCCGACCGGGTGCGCAACCGGGACGCCCTGATCCCGATCCTGAATGGCGTGACCGCGACCCGGCCGGCTTCCACCTGGATCGCGGCGCTGGAGGCTGAAGGCGTGCCGTGCGGACCGGTCAACAGGCTCGATCAGGTATTCGCCGACCCGCAGGCCGTGCATCGCGGCATGCGCATCGCCATGCCGCATCCCGTGTCGGGGTCCGTCGATCTGATCGGCAACCCGATCGGGCTCAGCGACTCTCCCGTCGCCTACCGCCGGCCGCCGCCGTGTCTGGGTGCGGATACGAACGACGTGCTGCGGGAAGTCCTGGGTCTGGACGACGCCGCGCTCGAGACCCTAACGTCGACGGGAGCGGTCGGCGCCAGGACGAAAGGACCGGGATCATAGCAACGGGAGCGGACATCATCGCCGGCCGGCTCAAGGCCGCCGGCTGTGTCACCGCGTTCGGCATTCCGGGCGGCGAGGTGCTGGCGCTGGTCGATGCGCTGGAAGCCGCCGGTATCCGGTTCGTCCTGACCAAGCACGAAAACGCCGCCGGTTTCATGGCCGAAGGAGCATGGCACGCCACCGGGGCACCGGCCGTGCTGGTCGCGACGCTGGGGCCGGGCGTGGCCAACGCCGTCAACGTGGTGGCCAACGCCTTTCAGGACCGGGTGCCGATGATCTTTCTGACCGGCTGCGTCGATGCCGATATCGCGGCCGTCTACACCCATCAGGTGTTCGACCATCGTGCCCTGCTGCGCCCCATCGTGAAGGCCAGCCTGCGCGCCGAGCCCGGCGCGGTCGGCGCGGTTGTGGATCGGGCGCTGGCGATCGCGCGGGACGGGCAGCCGGGCCCGGTCCATATCGACGTGCCCATCGCCGTCGCCGAGTCTCCATCCACCGAGTCCGCCGAGGCGCGGTCGCTAAGTGTCCAACTCGGCGCGGCCGACGACGATCTGGTGGCGCGCGCGGCCGAGATATTCAAGGCCGCGCGCCGACCGCTGGCGATCGCCGGGGTCGATGCGGTCAACGACGATGCCGGCGCGGCGGTGACCGCGTTCTGCCGTTCCCTGAAGGTGCCGCTGATCACCACCTACAAGGGCAAGGGCCTGCTCGACGAGACCGACCCGCTGGCCCTGGGCGGGGCTGGATTGTCGCCAAAAGCCGACGGCATCCTGTTGCCGCTGGTCGCCCAAAGCGACGCCGTGCTTCTGATCGGCTACGACCCGATCGAGATGCGGATCGGTTGGAGAGACCCGTGGGGCGCGGACGCCGCGATCATCGAGATCACCCCCGTCGAGCGGTCTCATGGCATGCACCGGGCGACGTTGACCCTGACCGGCGGCGTGGCGGCGACCCTGGAGGCCCTGACCGCCCACGGGCCACCGGCCGCTGACCCTTGGCCGGACGGCCAGCCGGCGGCGACGCGATCCGCCCTGGACACCGCGTTCGCGCCGGGCGACGGCTTCGGTCCGGAGCATGTGTTCGCCACCTTGCGCACCCTGTTGCCGCGGGAGGCCGTCGTCACCGCCGACAGCGGCGCCCACCGGATCCTGGCGTCCCAGATGTGGCGGGCAAGGGCACCGCGCACGATGCTCCAGTCCAGCGCGCTCTGCACCATGGGCTGCGCCCTGCCGCTGGCCATGGGCTACGGTCTGATGCGGCCGGACGTACCTGTCGTCGTCCTGGTCGGCGACGCCTGCCTGGAAATGGTGCTGGGCGAATTGGCGACGTTGCGCGACCTTCGCCTGCCGATCCTGATCGTGGTGCTGGCGGATGCCAGTCTGGCCCTGATCGAACTCAAGCAGCGCATGTCGCAGCGCGCCAATGCCGGCGTCGATTTCGGCGCCACCGATTTCCCGTCCGTGGCCCGCGCCATGGGCGGACACGGTGCCTGGATCGACGATGCGGCGGCCCTGGAGCGCGAGGCGCGCGACGCCCAAGGCCGCGACACCTTCACCCTTTTGGCGTGCCGCATTCCCCGGCGGGCCTATGACGGCAAGATCTGAGATCTGTCGGCGCGGGCTGGATCTACGAGGGCTTTTCAGCCGTCCACGGCGTCGGCGGCGATGGCCGCGAAGATACCGTCCAGTTCCGCGGCCAAAGCCCGCAGCGGTTCGCCGCCCTCCTCGAAATAGGGGGAGAACACGGCGGTCGGGGTCTTGTAGGACAGGGTGGCGGTGCCGTCCGCGTTCTCGGTCACGTAGAACCGGATCGGGGCCTCGATGCCTGCGGCGACGCTGGCCTCCAGCATCCGCCGGGCGAAATCGTTGCGATACACGCCGACCACCCGGTTGCCGGGGATGGTGAAGCCCTGGTTCTTGGCCCCTTGCGACGCGCTGGCGGCGGTCACCAGACCCATGTTGTGGGCGCTGATGGCGGTTTCCAGGCTGGCCACCAGGCCGGAAAAGCTTTCGCCGGTCCGGTGCACCGCCCATCCCGGGCCGGCGGTCAGCTCTCCCGTCTCGGCGCGGGGCAGGGCGGGCAGGGCGGCCAGGGCCAGCAGCATCATGGCGAGACGAAGCGGGTTGCGCATATCCCCTCCAGAGAAACGATCGGAACGCGGCACCAAAGGCCGCTGGATGAGACCGGAGCGTAACGGTTTTGAGACGAAGCGGGTCTCACAACCCCGCGAGGCCGGCCGCTGCCTTGCCCAGGCCTTCTTCTAACGGTTCAAATAGACGTGATGCGAAGTGACGAGACGCCGGGCCCCCAATACCCCATTCCATTGGCAAGCGGCGCGGTTGATGCCGGTTTGCGCCCGGCCCCATCACACAGGCGGGACCATGCCCCGAGCGGACATCTTCGATATCGACGTGGCGCTGGACACGGAGCCGGCATTGTCATCCTGGAACGCGATGCAGCTGGCGTTTCTGGCGCATGGGGCGTCCACCCCGGATCACCTCGCCGCCCTGTTCGACGCGGCGCCTGACTTCGTCCGCGGTCATGCCGCCCACGGGCTGTTCATGCTGCTCCTCGGGCGGCGTGAACTGTTCGCCGTGGCCCGCGACGACTGGGCCCGGGCCGATCGGCTGCGGGCGGGCGGCGGCACGACGGCACACGACGCCGTCTATGTGGACGCGCTGGGCGACTGGCTGGCCGGGCATCCGGCGCGGGCCGCCGATCGGCTCGACGGGCTGACCCTTGGCCCATCCCCCGACGCGCTGGCGGCCAAGCTGGTCCAGGCCATCCGTTTTGTCCTGGGCGACGTCCAAGGCATGCGCGCGTCGATCGAGCGGGTGGTGCCCCGGTTCCCGGACTGTCATCCGGCCGCCGGGTACCTGCATGGCTGTCTGGCCTTTGCCTTGGAGGAGACTGGGGATTATGCCGGCGCCGAAGCGGCCGGTCGCCATGCCCTGGATCTGGCGCCCGACGACGCCTGGGGGCTGCACGCCGTCGCCCACGTCTACGACATGACCGGACGGGCGGATCGCGGCGTCGACTGGCTGACCGAACGGCGCGGGGCGTGGGGACACTGCAACAATTTTCGCTATCATGTGTGGTGGCATCTGGCCCTGTTTCACCTTGACCAGGGCGCGTATGACAGGGTCTTGGATCTTTACGACCGGGAGATCCGGTCAGACTGCACCGACGACTATCGCGATATCGCCAACGCGGCGTCGCTTCTCACCCGGCTGGAGCTTGACGGCGTTGACGTCGGCGGCCGGTGGCGGGAGCTGGCGAACATTGCCGAGCATCGGACGGAAGACGGGTGCGTCGTATTCGCCGATCTTCACTATATGCTGGCCCTGCTGGCCGACGACCGGACCGAGGCGGCCAACACGCTGGTGGCGCGCATGATCTGCGACGCCGCGCGCGGACAGTCCGACATGGAACGGGTGGCGGCGTGTCCGGGACTTGCCGCCGCCCACGGCCTGACCGCCTTTCGCGCCGGCCGCTACGATCTGGCGTTCGCCAACCTTTCCCAGGCACGGATCACCCTGCAATCGATCGGGGGCAGCCATGCCCAGCGCGACGTCTTTCAGCGCCTGGCCATCGAGGCGGGGCTGAGGGCCGGTCGGTTCGACCAGGCGCGGACGCTCATCGACGACCGGACGCGGTCGCGCGGCGCGGTCGACGGGTTCGCCCGGTCGCGGTTGGATCTGCTCCGGCAGGCGAAGGAGCGCGGTCCCCGCGATCGCGGCGCGGTTCGGCGCCAGGCCGTCCCCGTCCCGTTCTAGATCCCGGGTGGCGCGCATGCCCGTGACCGCCTATACCGGCCCCCGGCCCCTGCGCGCCGCTGGTCGGCGACCCTCGTTCTGCCGGTAGAGTTCCATGCGCGATCCTCGGCTCGATTTCTTCCGCGGCATCGGGATGTTCATCATCTTCGTGGCCCATGTCCCGTCCAACCCGTGGACCTTGTGGATCCCAGCCCGCTTCGGGTTTTCCGACGCGACGGAGATTTTCGTGTTCTGCTCGGGCATGGCGTCGGCTCTGGCGTTCGGCGGAGTCTTTGCGCGCAGGGGCTGGCTGTTGGGAACGGCGCGGATCGTCTACCGCGTGTGGCAGGTCTATTGGTCCCATATCGGGCTGTTCTTCGTGATCGCCGGCATGATGGTGCTGGCCAACGCCTCGGGCGCTTTCGACAAGAACTACGTGTCCAGCCTGAACCTGATGCCGTTTTTCCGCGACCCGGCGCAGAACCTGCTGGGGTTGCTGACCCTCACCTATGTGCCGAACTATTTCGACATTCTGCCGATGTATCTGGTGATCCTTGCCCTGATCCCCGTAGTCATGGCCCTGGCCGCAGCCGGCGACCGGTGGCTGGGCGATCGCGGCGGCCCCATCCTGGTCGGGACGTTCGTTGCCGCCCTGTGGCTCGCGGCGACATTTCGGCTGCTTGATCTGCCGGCCGAACCGTGGTCGCAGCGCGTTTGGTTCTTCAACCCGTTCGCCTGGCAACTGGTGTTCTTCACCGGTTTTGCGTTCATCCGCGGATGGTTGAAGCCGCCCCCGGTGACGCCCTGGCTGATCGCCGCGGCGGTCTGTGTTGTGCTGGCGACGGTGCCGTTCGCTTGGTTCCGCGCCCTGCGCGCCGTCGACGCGCTGCGGGAGGTGCGCCAGGATCTGGCGCCGCTGATCGACAAGACCCATTTCGGGATCCTGCGCTATGTCCATTTCCTGGCGCTGGCCTATCTTGGGTGGCTGGCGGCGGGCGAGGGCGGTCGCAGGCTCACTGGCCATGCCGCATGGACATGGGTGGTCGGCATCGTGCGGAAGGTCGGCCAGCAGTCGCTCGCGGTCTTTCTGACCAGCTTGGTGCTGGCCCAGGCCGCCGGCATTGCGCTCGACGTGACGGGCCGGGGGTTGATCGCCACCGCCGTGTTCAACCTGATCGGGTTTGGGGGGCTTATCGCCGTTGCCTATACGGTCGGCTGGTTCAAGTCGACACCCTGGAAACGCCCGGCGGCACCCGCTAAGACGCCATCGGCGCCGCCCGCGCATCCTATTGCGGCTGATCCTTATCGCCGCGTGCGACAATCAGGTTGAGGATCCGGTCGGCCACGCTCAGCACGCCGAACACCGCCAGCACCCCGACCAGGATACCGAATTCGGACAGAAAGGTCCCGCGCGCGTGGCGCGGCGCCGCGTCCATGACCCACCATGCCAAGGCCGCCAGGGCGGCGGTCACCACCACGGACAGGGCGATGGCGGCAAGCCGGTTCATCGATCAGGGCGTCCGCGCGCCGGACAGATCGACCTTGAACACCAGCAGCGACCCGCGGCGCTCGACCTCTCCTTCGACCTCGATCAGCAGGGCGACCTTGTCGTAGAGTCCGTCGGGCAGGGATTTGCCCGCCGGATCGGCCATCAGAAAATAGGGCGTGCCCTCGACCGGGCCGGCGCTGACGAATACCGGCGGCACGCCGCCCAGCAGGCACAGGTTGGCGCAGGCCTTGTGCGCCAGTCCCGATCCCGGCCGCATCGCCCCCGTATAGCATTTGCCGTCGCAGACCTCGCCGGTCAGACGCCATCGCCCCAGGGAGATCGCGGGCGGCGGCTGAAAACCCGTCGCCGCCGCGCTGACCCGCAGCCCCACCTCGCCGCCGACCTGAAGCATGTCCAGCGCGCCGCGCTTCAGCAGGATGCCGCCGGCGTCGACAAGGGTTCCGTCGAGACCGGCGGTCCGTCCCTGGATCCCGTTCTTGCCCTCGCCCGACAGCATGATCGTGCGGCCCTGCGGGTGGTCGGCGTCGGGCGGGACATGCAGCAACGGATAAGGGTCGACCTCCAGGATGCCGGTATAGGTCTGATACCCCAGGTCGAAGGCGAACCGCCCGTCGCCGGGATCGTCGACACCGGCGCTGATGGCAAAGGCCAATCCCACCATGCCGCCGGCAAAGGCCGCGGCGGCCAGGATGGAGAACAGGACCAGCGCCCGGGGTACGGCGTTGAGATAGCCGACGAAGAACGGATCACGCGGGGATTGTCCGCTCATGGCGTCGCCGTACCGATCCGCACGGGTTCGACCCGCGTTCCGGGCGGATTGGCCACGGGGTCGAGCAGGATCCTGCTGCCGTCCAGCGTGAGATTGTAGGTCGCCACCTTCTCCGTAAACGGTGCCGGTGCGCATCCGTCCTCGGGACGGTACTGGAAGCCGTGCCACGGGCACGTAACACAGCCGTCCAGGATGCGGCCTTCGCCCAACGGCCCGTTCTGGTGGGCGCACAGATTGGAGATCGCGGACAGTTTGCCGTCATAGCGAAAAATGGCCACCCGTTCGCCCGACGGCAGGGCGACGATCCGGGCGCGGTGGTCTTCGATATCGTCGGCGGCGCCGGCCTCGATCAGGCCGGACGCCGCGTCGACCGGCGACCCGGCCCGGTCCCGCCGGCGTTCCTTCAGCCCCGCGGCCAGGTGAAGGGACGCCACGGCCGCGACGCTGAAGGTGACGACGATGGTGAAAACGGGGGTCTTCTCGGTCTGCAGATAGCCGAGCGCGACGTGGATGACGATCAGACCATAAGCCGCGTAGACGCCCATATGAATGGCCTTCCACACGGGTGGGGTGAGAAAGGACAGCCAGAAATCGTGGCTGGTGACGGCCATGACCACCAGGATCAGAAGGGCGACGAGGCCGGCGGTTTCGAACGGAAAGCCCAGCACCTGGCCATAGCTGGTGTTGCTGGCCAACAGCGCGACGTAGGGATCGACGGGACTGAACGCCATGTACCAACCCAGCACATGGTTGGCGTGGAGGACCGCCACGCCGCAGGTCAGCACACCGAAATGACGGCGGTTGTAGAGCAGCGGCAGAAACCGCGAGTCCAGCCGTGCCAGCGGGCCGATGCACAGGATCGCGGTCAGCATCAGAAAGGCGCAGGTGCCGAAGGCCCGCATGCGAATGATGGCGCCGTCCAAGGGACGCGTGACGTCCTGGAAGGCCGGCGCGACGCGCAGGAAAACCAGGATGTAGGCGGCGATCGCCACGATCAGAACGGCGTCGTAGACCAGCTTGTTGCGGTTCCAGCCGACCGTCTGATACCGCACGCTCACGGGATCAGGTCGCGTCAGCCGATGGCGGCACCACCTGCACCGCGGGACGCTCCAACGGGCCGCCCTGACGCACGATCATGGCCCCGATCAGGATCGCCGGCAACGCGACCGCCAGCACGATCCAGATCCGGGCGTGGGCCGTACGGTGCGGGCGCCGCATCACCGCGCCCCACGCGCCAACACCAGCCAGCGCGCGAGCACCAGCGGCCACAGCACGACGATGCCGGGAATCAGCAGCACGCGGAAAGGGTATGCGCGAATGGCCGAAGGATCGATCCGGTCGATCCCATAGCCAAGAAACACCACCGCGACGGCCAGCCCGATGAACCCGTAGACGCGCGTCGCGTCGACAATGAACTGTGCTGTTTCCACTTGGCGATACCCGGTGCCGGGTTGCGGGGTCGGTTCCCTGGGAAACTAGCCGATCGTATCGTGCGGGAAAACCCGGTACGTGGCCGGACACCCGACCGCGATCAATTGTGATCCGTTGTCACTATGGCGTGTAACGCGTCGCCGCTATCGTCCGGTCGCATTCCAGGAGACCGTGTCCTAGTCTTGAACGGTCTGTGACGTGGAGATCGAGGATCGACCGCTGGTGGAAGAACATCGCCGATGAGGGGTGATCCTGGTTGCGGTGGACTTTCGTCGGACGGCCGGCTGTTGGCCCGGCCGTGACTGTGGATGCGCAGGGGCGCGAAGGGGAAAGGCGAACGGATGGCTCTCGGTTTCGGCGGTGCGCTGCGGGGCGATCGCCCCCGCGACGGCTTGCGGCGTGGCACCATTATCGGGGTCATCGCCTTTCTGACCCTGATCGACTTGTTCGGCAGCCAGGCGCTGCTGCCGCGGCTTGTCACGGCGTACGGCGTCGACGCCGCGACGATGGGCTTTGCCGTCAACGCCAGCACCATCGGCATGGCGGCGGCGGGTCTGGCGGTCGCGTTCTTCAGCAACCGCATCGATCGCAAGAAGGGGTTGTGGGTCAGCCTCGCCCTGCTTTCGATCCCGACCGCCCTGCTGGGAATCGTCGACGACGTAACCCTGTTCATGGTCTTGCGCATTCTGCAGGGGGTGTTCATGGCCACGGCCTTTACGCTGACCATGACGTACCTGTCCGAACAGTGCGATCTGACCGCCGCCGGCGGCGCCATGGCCGCCTACATCACCGGCAATGTCGCGTCCAACCTGTTCGGCCGGCTGATGGCGGCGACCCTGGCGGATTGGGGCGGACTTTCGGTGAGTTTCTTTGCCTTCGCCGCGCTCAATCTGGTCGGGGCGGTCCTGGCATTCGTGTTCGTCGGAGCATCGTCGCCGGACCGCGGTATCGGGGGAACGTCGCCCGTCGCGGCCTGGGCCGAGCATCTGCGCGCGCCCGGATTGCGTGCCGCGTTCCTTATCGGCTTTCTGCTGCTGTTCGTATTCGTCGGGGTCTTCACCTATGTCAATCTGGAGCTCGTGGGACCCCGGTTCTCGTTGGCGCCGGTCTATCTGGGATTGGTCTATTTCGTATTCCTGCCCGCCCTTTTCACCACGCCGATGGCCGGACCCATGGCCCGCCGCTTCGGCGCGCGGCCGGTCTTCTGGGCGTCCGGCGCGGTGGCGTTCGCCGGTCTGGTGATGCTGCTCTCCAGTACGCTTGCGCTGGTTCTCATCGGGCTGGCGCTGATCGGCGTCGGCACCTTCTTCGCCCAGGCGGCGGCGACCGGGTACGTCGGACGGACGGCGCGGCGCAACCACGCCGCGGCCAACGGTCTTTATCTGACCAGCTATTATGGCGGCGGGCTGGTCGGCGCCCTGGCCTTGGGGCAAATCTATACCCAGTTCGGCTGGACGGTTTGCGTCGGCGCCATCATCGCCGCCATGCTGGCCGCCTGCCTTTTGGCCATCGGCCTTTCCGAAGCCGGCGGCGCGGCGCAAGCCCCCGCCCAAGCCCCGTCACAGTAAGGAAACGAGTATGTTGAACGGACGAAACGCGGTCATCACCGGCTCCACCAGCGGCATCGGCCTTGGCATCGCAGAGGCGCTGGCCGCCGCCGGGGCCAATGTGACCCTGAACGGGTTCGGAGACGCCAACGAGATCGAATCGATCCGGTCCAGGCTGGCGGACACGTATCACGTCAAGGCGCTCTATCACGGCGCCGACATGTCCAAGCCCGACGAAATCGAGGATCTGGTGGAAACCGTCGCAGCCGAAATCGGACCGACCGACATCGTGGTCAACAATGCCGGCATTCAAACCGTGGCGCCCATCGAGGAGTTTCCGGTGGCCAGATGGAACGCCATCCTGGCCATCAATCTGTCGAGCGCCTTTCACCTGATCCGGTTGACGGTTGCCGGCATGAAGGAGCGCGGCTGGGGCCGGATCATTAATGTCGCGTCGGCCCATGGTCTTGTCGCCTCGCCCTACAAATCGGCTTACGTCGCGGCCAAGCACGGGATCGTCGGCCTGACCAAGACCGTGGCCCTGGAAGCGGCCGAGCAGGGGGTGACGTGCAACGCCATCTGCCCCGGCTATGTGCTGACGCCGCTGGTCGAAAAGCAGATCCCAGACACGGCCAGGGCGCGCGGGATTTCCGAGGAGGCGGTGAAGCGCGACGTGCTGCTGGCGGCCCAGGCCACCAAGCAGTTCGTCACGGTCGAGCAGCTTGGCGGACTGGCCGTCTTCCTCTGCACCGACGGGGCGGCCCAGATCACCGGCACGGCGCTGCCCATGGACGGCGGCTGGACCGCGCATTAGGCGCGCCGGCGAAAGCGCGGTTCGGGCCGTCCGGCGGCGCCGACATCCAGGGCGAACACGCCGCCTTCCTGCGGGTTGGCGGCCAGATGGTCGGGGGCCATCGTGAATCGCGCGGAAGTGACATAGAGCGTCGCCAGGTCCGGGCCGCCAAAGGTACAGCTGGTCGGCCAGGAACACGGCAGATCGACAATGCGGTCGAGCGATCCGTCGGGCGCGAAGCGGGCGAGGGCGCTGCCGCCGACCACCCGGCAGTTCCAGAGATATCCTGGGCGTCCAGGCAGGATCCGTCCGGCAAGCCGCGGTCCAGCGGCTCGGCGAAGGGCTTCCGGCCCGACAGGGACATCCCGTCGGCGGCCATGTCGTAGACGTAGAACCGGTTCTCCACCGTGTCGGCGGTGATGAACCTCCCGTCGTCGGTCCAGGCCATGGTGTTGGTGATGCCGTAGGCCTCCGGCGCCAGCCGCGTCACTCCGCCGTCGCCGTCGATCCGATAAAGCCCCCCCGATGCCCGGTCCATGTCCTTGGGACGTCCGTCCGCCGTCAGATTGTTCTGCATGGTGCCGACCCAGAACGACCCGTCCGGCGCCACCCGGCCTTCGTTGAGCCGGTTGTCCGGCAGATCCGGTTCCGGCAGGGCCAGGGTCGTGAAATCGTTACCGTAGTTCCACAGGGCAACCCGGTTGGTCAGCCCGACAACGGCGCCGCCATCGGTGCGCAACCCAATGGAGGTCGGAAAGTCCGGGGCCCGCCACACCCGATGCGCGCCGTCCGAGGGGCGCAGGCGATGGATCCGCCGGCCGGGGATGTCGACCCACAGCAGCGACGCGGACGGTGCATCCCACACGATGCTCTCGCCCACCTCGTCCTCCGCCGCCAGAACCATCCGGGCGTGCATGCCGGTCCCTCCTCCGTCGATTATCGTTTGACAGACCGGTATCCTCTAAGCTTACATACAGAAAATCAAGACCTGTCCGATAGGTTGGCGGTCAAGGCGGAGCGAATATGGGGCTGGCGGACCGATGATGGCCGTGACCAGAACAGGTGAGAAAGGGCCGCCGGCCGGCGCCGCCATGGTCGAACCTCCGTCCGGGCTGGTCGCCGGCACGGTCGGGCGGATCCGCGCCCTGATCCGGGAGGACGATCTCAAGGTCGGGGACCCCCTGCCCAGCGAGAACGCGCTGGCCCTGCGGTTCGGCGTTTCCCGAGCGGTGGTGCGCGAGGCGATGCGGTCGCTTTCCGCCCTCAGCCTGATCGATGTCGGAAACGGGCGGCGGGCGCGGGTAAGGGTGCCGGACGGAGACGTGCTGGGCCTGGTCGTCGACCATGCCGTCCATACCGAGCATGTCTCGGTCCAGCAGATCTACGACGTCCGCCGCACCGTGGAGATGCGCACGGTGGCGCTGGCCGCTCTCCGCCGCAGCCAGGCGGAAGCGCAAGCCATCGCGGAGGAGGCGGCGGCGATGCGCCGGCACTTCAACGACCCCGACCGGGTCATGGCGCACGATCTGGCCTTTCACCGGGCCATCGGCCGGGCCGCCCGCAACCCGATGTTCCAGCTCATCGTCGACAGCTTCGACACGGTGACCCGCCAGACTTGGCGGATCGGCTGGTTCAGCCGGCCCACCGACGCCGAACGGCTCGACAGCGTGGCGGTGCATGAGGCGATCGCCGCGGCGATCGCGGCCCAGGATCCGCGCGCGGCGGAAGTCGGCATGGCCGAGCATTTCGACCACAGCGTCAAGGCGCTGCTGGGCGCCGGCATCAACTGAAAGCGATCCCATGAAGATCACGGCGCTGGAAACCGTTCGGGTGGACGAACATCCCAACATCTGCTGGGTGCGGGTGCATACCGACGAAGGGCTGGTCGGGCTGGGCGAGACGTTCTTCCTGGCCAAGACCGTGGAAGCCTATATCCACGAAGGGATCGCGCCAAAGCTGATCGGCCGCGACCCGCGCCGGATCGACGCCATCGCCCGGGATCTGGTCGGCTATCTCGGGTTCCGCTCGACGGGGGCGGAAATGCGCGGCAACTCGGCGGTCGACATCGCCCTGTGGGATCTCCTGGGCAAGGCCACCGGCCAGCCGGTGGCCCAGCTTTTGGGCGGGTTTACCCGCGATCGCATCCGCACCTACAACACCTGCGCCGGGCCGCTCTACATGCGCAGCGACAAGGGGCAGAAGGTCGCCAATTACGGCCTTGAGGACGACGGGCGGCGGAACGACTACGACGATTTGAACGGCTTCCTGCACCGCGCCGACGATCTGGCCGAGGAACTGCTGGCCGAAGGCATCACGGCCATGAAGATCTGGCCCTTCGACATGGCCGCGGAAAAAACCAACGGTCTTTCGATCTCCGCGGAGGATCTGCGGCAGGCCCTGATCCCGTTCGAGAAGATCCGCGCCCGTGTCGGCGACCGCATGGAGATCATGGTCGAGTTCCACTCGATGTGGCAGCTCCTGCCGGCCATGAAGATCGCCAAGGCGCTGGCCCCGTTCGGCACCGCCTGGCACGAGGACCCGATCAAGATGGACAGCCTGGCCAGCCTGAAGCGCTATGCCGAGGTCTCACCGGCGCCGATCTGCGCGTCGGAGACCCTGGGCGGGCGGGCCGCCTTCCGCGATCTTCTGGAAACCGGCGCCGCCGGCGTGGTGATGCTGGACCTGTCGTGGTGCGGCGGTCTTTCCGAGGCCCGGAAGATCGCCGCCATGGCCGAGGCCTGGCACCTGCCGGTCGCGCCCCACGATTGCACCGGCCCCGTGGTCCTGGCCGCGTCGACCCACCTGTCGCTGAACGCGCCCAACGCCGTCATCCAGGAAAGCGTGCGGGCCTATTACCGCACCTGGTACCGCGATCTGGTGACGGCCGTGCCGGAGGTCGTCGACGGCAGCATCACAGTGCCACCCGGACCCGGCCTGGGGCTGGAGCTGGTTCCCGACCTGGCCGACCGTTTTTCCGCCACCACCCGCATCAGTTCCGGCGGGTGAACGTGGCCGACCGCATGAACCGGAACGAAAGGGAGGATATCCAATGTCCGTAACAAGAACGCTGCTGGCCTCCGCCGCCATGGTCATGGCCCTGCACGGCCCGGCATCGGCGCAAGAGCCGCTGTCCATCGTCTTTACCCACCATTCGTCGGCGTCCAACACCTTCTGGCAGGCGGTCAAGAAGGGCTTCGACGATGCCTGCGCCCGCGTCGAGGCCCAGTGCCAGATGGTCTTCACCCAGACCGAAGGGTCGATCGACCAGCAGGTCGCCAACATGCAGGCGGCGCTGGCCCGCAACCCGACCGCCCTGATCACCTCCATCGTCGACAACCAGGCCTTCGACCAGATCATCGCCGATGCCAGGGCCAAGGGCGTTCTCGTCATCGCCGCCAATGTCGACGATACCGAGGGCAGGGCAGGCAACGACCGTCAGGCGTTCATCGGCCAGGGCTTCCTGGCCGCCGGCTACGCGCTGGGCGAAGCCATGTCGGAAAACTTCCCGGCCGAGGGTCCGATCAACGCCGTGGTCGGTATTTCCGCGCCGGGGCAGAACTGGTCGGAACAGCGCGGCGGCGGCGTCATCCAGTTTTTGGAAGACTACAAGGCGGCCAACCCGGACCGGGAGGTGTCGATCGAACGTCTCGACACCGGCACCGATCTGGCCATCGTCGCCGACCGCGTCGGCGCCTACCTCAACGCCAATCCCGACACCACCGTCTATTTCGACACCGGCTATTGGCATGCCGGCGTGGCCCGCGTCCTGGCCGACCGGAACGTGGCCCCGGGCACGGTGCTGCTGGGCGGGTTCGACCTGGTGCCGGAAGTGCTGCAGCAGATGAAGGCCGGATACGTCCAGGTTCAGATCGATCAGCAGCCCTACATGCAGGGGTTCATGCCGGTCATGCAGGTCTACCTGGCCGAGACGGTGGGGCTGGCGCCGACCGATATCGACACCGGGCAGGGTGTGGTCCGTCCCGACCAGGTCGACGGCATCATGGATCTGGCCGCTCAAGGCCTGCGCTGACGCCGTGTTTTCGACGGTCGCCCGTGCCAGGTGCGGGCGACCGTCGAATAGCATCCGTTCCCACCACCGCCCGGATCCGATGAAACGTCTGTTCAAGATCTATCTCCAAAAGCCTGAAATCGCCGGCCTTACGCTGTTGGTTGTGCTGACGGTGGTGTTCCAGATCCGCTCCGACGGCATTTTTCTGTCGCTGGAGAACCTGCGCGGCATTCTGGGGCTGCTGCCGGAAATGGCGTTGGTCGCCATCGGGGTCACGATCCTGATGATCTGCGGCGAGTTCGACCTGTCGGTCGGATCGGTGTTCGCCCTGACGCCCATGGTCATCGCCATCGCGCTGGCCGACGGCATCCCGTTTTTCCCGGCGACGCTGCTCGGGCTGCTGGTGGCCGCCGGGATCGGCCTGATCAACGGCATCATCACCACGCGCTTCGGCATCCCCAGTTTTATCGCCACCCTTGGCATGCTGTTCGTGGCGCGGTCGCTGACGATCGTCATTTCCGGCGGGTTTCCGCCGCTGCTGCCGCCCGATCTGCCCAATTGGCTGTTCACCCGCTTTGTCGGTCCGGCGGATCTGTTCCGGATGTCATTCCTGTGGTTCGCCGGGATCGCCGTTCTGGCCGCCGCGTTCCTGTCCCTGACCAATATCGGCAACTGGATCAAGGCGACAGGCGGCTTTCTTGAGGCCGCGTCTTCGCTGGGCATACCCACCGTCCGGGTCAAGATCGGCTGTTTCATGCTGTGCTCGGTCCTGGCCGGCTTTGCCGGGCTCATCCAGGTGCTGCGTCTGGGGTCGCCGCTGCCGTCGATCGGCGAGGGGATGGAGCTGCAGGCCGTGGCCGCGGCGGTGATCGGCGGCGCGGCCCTGGCCGGCGGCGTGGGGACCGTGCTGGGCGCCGTGGTCGGGGCGCTCCTCATCAGGGTCATCGACAACGGCCTGGTGCTGACCCAGGTCGACGCCAACTGGTTCAAGTTCGCCATCGGCGCGCTGACCATCTTCGCCGTCATCGTCAACGCCTGGATGCGCAAGACCGCCGGACGCATGAAGGTGGAGATCGACCCTTGACCACGCCGATCATCGCCTGCCGGGGTCTGCAGAAATGGTATTCGGGCGTTCACGCGCTGAAGAATGTCAGTCTCGACGTGCTGCCGGGGGAGGTGGTCGGCCTGGTCGGCGACAATGGCGCGGGCAAGTCCACGCTGATCAAGATCCTGTCGGGGGTGCACGCGCCCGATGCCGGCGATATCCACATCGACGGAACCCCGGTGCGTATCCGCAACCCCAAGCACGCCATGCGCCTGGGGATCGAGACCATCTATCAATACAACTCCATGGTTCCGACCATGTCGATCGCCCGCAACCTGTTCATCGGGCGCGAGCCGATGAAGGTCTCCGCGTTCGGCTTCGGTCTGATGGACTTCCGGCGGATGCGGGAGGAAAGCGTGCAGGCCATCGCCGATGTCGATCTGCATCTGCGGTCCCCCGACGCCCTGGTCGGCGAACTGTCGGGCGGCCAGCGCCAGGGCGTGGCCATCGCCCGGGCCATGCATTTCAAGTCGAAGGTGCTGATCCTGGACGAGCCGACCAACCATCTGTCGGTCAAGGAGACCAACAAGGTGCTGACCTTCGTCGCCGGGCTCAAGGATCAGGGGGTCACCGGCATCTTCATCAGCCACAACATGCATCAGGTCTTTCAGTCCTGCGACCGGGTCGTCGCCATGGCGCGTGGCGAGATCGTGTTCGACCGGCCGGTCGCCGACACCTCGATCGACGAGATCCACGAGCTTTTGTGAGGACGGACATGGCGAACCTCGACGGCAAGACTGTCCTGTTGACCGGGGCGTTGGGCACGCTGGGCCGGGCCCAGGCTCGCGCGCTGGCCGATGCCGGAGGCCGCCTGCTGCTGCTCGACCGGCCGGACCTGGCGGCCGAGGGCAATGCCCTGGCCGCCTCTCTCGGAGGCGGGGCGCGCTATGTCGGGCTCGATCTCAACGATCTGGCGGCCGGCGAGGGACGGACCCGGGCCCTGGCCGACGAGGCCGGCGGCATCGACGTGCTGATCAACAACGCCGCCTTGATCATCAACAAGCCGTTCGAGGAATTCTCGCTGACCGAGTACGAGGATCAGGTGCGGGTCAATTCCTCTGCCGCCTTTGCGCTGACCCGGGCGGTGGCGCCGGGCATGAAGGCAAAGGGCTACGGCAAAATCGTCAATTTCTGCTCGATCACCCTCAACGGGCGGTGGGACGGCTATGTGCCCTATGTCGCGTCCAAGGGCGCGCTGTACGGCCTGACCAAGGGACTGGCGCGGGAACTGGGCCCTCACGGGATTAGGGTCAACGCCATCTCTCCCGGCGCCGTCGTGTCGGAGGCCGAGGAGCGGGTGTTCGGCGACCGGCTGCAGCAGTACAATGATTGGGTCCTGGAAAACCAGTGTCTGAAGAACCGGATCCAGCCGGACGACGTGGCGGCCCTGGTCCTGTTCCTGGCCGGGCCGGCGTCGGACATGATCGCCGGCCAGAACATCGCCATCGACGGCGGCTGGTAGGTCCCGCTTGGCGATGAAGCGGGTGCGCTTGTCCGATGGCGTTGCGTTGGCGGAGATCGTGCCGGCGGTGGGCGCCGGCCTGGCCCGCTACGATCTGATCGATGGCGGCGATCCGGTCCCGCTGTTCCGACCGGCGGCGGCGGACTGGGATGGCCGGCCGTTCGATCTGGGGTGCATTGTGCTGGTGCCCTGGTCGAACCGCATTTCCGGCGGCGGCTTTCGGTTTGGCGGTAGGTTTCACGCCCTGGCGCCGAACCTGCCGGGCGAACCGTGCCCGATCCACGGCAACGGCTTTGCGGCATCCTGGGAAACGGTGTCCACGACTCCCACGGACGCTGCCTTCCGACTGGTGTCCGACGGGCCCGATCCCTACGCCTACGTCGCCGACCTCGCCTATGGCCTTGAGGCCGGCGCGCTCACCATGACGCTGACGGTGGAAAACCGGGCCGACCGACCACTGCCGTTCGGACTGGGGTTCCACCCCTGGTTACCGCGCACAACGGGCACCCGGATCCGAGCGCCCGCGACCGGCGTTTGGCTGGAGGACGACCGCCATTTGCCGACCCGCCATGTCGGGCTCGAGGACCGTCCCGCGTGGGACTTTCGCGAAGGCCGCCCCTTGCCCGCCGGTTGGATCAACAACGGCTTCACCGGCTGGAACGGCCGCGCCGAAATGGTGTGGGATGATCGCAATGTCGTTCTCGACATCGCCGCCGAGCCGCCGCTGGACACTTACATCGTCTATAGCCCGTCCAAGACCGCCGCTTTTTTCTGCTTTGAACCGGTCTCGCATGCCGTTGATGCCCACAATCTGGACGGCGGTGCGCAGGCCCACGGCTTGCGCGTGCTCGCACCCGGCCAAAGCCTGACCGCCGCCTGCCGCTTCGCCCCGCGGCGTTTTTGAGTGCCGGGAGTTGGGCGCCGCTACGGTGTCGTGCCGCCTTGGGATCGCGCTGCCTCCTGTCCCGCCAGCCGACCCAGCACCACGGCGGTGAGAAGACCGTTGCCCGACAGGTAGCCGTCGGCCGACGGTCCGGACACGCCGCAGGCGGCGCCGCCGCCGGCATAGAGGTTGGGCAGGGGCCGGCCGTCGGGGCGCAGCACCCGCGCCCGCCCGTCGACCACCAGCCCGCCCTGGGTATGGAACAGCGTCCCCGTGACCCTGACCGCGGCATAGGGCGGGACCAGCAGACGGTCTCGGTCGAAACGCCGGCCGAACCGGTCCGGCCGGCCGCTTCCGGCAACGGCGGCGACCTCCTCGAGGGTCGCCGACAGGCTGCCGGCAGGCAGGCCGATGGCCGTCTCCAATTCCGCCACGATTTTGGCCCGGCGGATGGCACCGGCGGCTTCGGCCTGGCGGTAATCCTCGAACTGGCGAGCGATCGCCTCGATGCGGGCGTCGTAAACGGTCCATGCCACGCCGCCCGGCTGGGCCAGGACGTCGACCGCCTGTTCGGAATAGCCACGGCTTTCGTCGGCAAAGCGCTGGCCCGCCGCGTTGACCTGGATGCCGCCTTCGGTGATCGTCGCCCAACTGATCAGAATGCCGTGGGGATGGGCCACGGAGCCGTGCCCCTGGTAACTGCCCATATGCCGTGTCGCCGCGCCCAGCGCCCGGCCCCAGCGCACCGCATCGCCCCGGTTGCCGGTGTGCCCGAAATAGATCGCGTTGGCCATTTCGGGCATGTTTGTGCGGACCATGTCCGGGTCCCCGCCATACCCGTTGCACGCCAGGATCAGGGCACCGCAGCCGATCCGCTCCACGGTCCCGTCCGGCCGCGCCATCTCGACCCCGACGACCCGGCCGTTCGGCTCGGCGAACAGGGTCGTGACCGTGGCGTCGGTCAGAATGTCGATGCCGGCCGCCTCCGCCGCCGCGCGCAACCGGGCCAGCAGGGCGGCGCCGGTGCGGTCGGGCAGGCCGTGCATGCGCGGCGCCGAATGGCCCGGATAGCGAAAATCCTCGATGATTTCGAACGGGATGCCGGCCCGGTCGGCCAGCCAGTCGACGGTCGGGCCCGATTGCGCGGCGATCTGCGCGACCATCGCGGCATCGGCCCTTCCCTTGGTCTTGGCCTGGATGTCGGCGGCGAACGCCTGGGCCGTATCCTCGATGCCGCGCGCCCGCTGAAACCGCGTTCCGGCTGCCGGGATCAGGCCGGCCGACAGGGCGGTGCTGCCCGACGGCACGGGGTCGCGTTCCAGCACCGCGACCTCCGCGCCTTGCTCGCGCGCCGCCAGGGCGGCGATCAGGCCGCAGGCGCCCGCGCCGACAATCAGCACCGGCACGGTCGCCTCGAATGTGACATTGGCGGCGGGGCGGACGGCCATTAGTCTGGCGCCTTCGAATCGGTGCGAGCGGGAGCCGGGGCATGGCGGACAAGACGGGCAGGCGGGCGCTGGTGACCGGCGCCGCCATGGGCATCGGCCGGGCGGTGGCGGAGCGGTTCGCCGCCGACGGGATGCGGCTGGTGCTCATGGACACGGCCGGTGACGTTCTGCAGCAGGTCGCGGCGACGCTGCGGGACACGGGCGCATCCGTCGAAACCGTAACCGGATCGGTGGCCGACGCGGCGGCCTGCCGGACCGCCGCGACCCTGGCGGCCGATGCCTTCGGCGGCCTGGACATCCTGTCCCACAACGCCGGTATCCAGCGCTACGGCACCGTGGAGACCACCGACGAGGCGCTGTGGGACGAGGTCATGGACGTCAACCTGAAGGGCGCCTATCGGATCAGCCGGGCGGTCATGCCGATGGTGCGCGCGGCGCGCGGCGCGGTCGTTCACATGGCCTCGGTCCAGGGCCTGGCCAGCCAGGCCGACGTCGCCGCCTACGCCGCGGCCAAGCACGGTCTGATCGGGCTGACCCGCTCCATGGCTGTCGACTACGCGCCCCACGGCGTCCGCGTCAACGCGGTGGCGCCGGGATCGGTCGATACGCCGATGCTGCGCTGGTCGGTGGGTCTGGCCGACGACGAGGACGCGGTGTGGGACGCGATCAACGCCATGCACCCGCTGGGCCGCAGCGCCCGGCCGGCCGAGGTGGCGGCGGCGGTCGCCTTTCTGGTTTCCGACGACGCATCGTTCGTGACCGGCGCCGTGCTCAGGGTCGATGGCGGCCTGATGGCCCGGCTGGGCGGGTCGCCGAAAAAAAGCGCGGGAGGCGACGCCGCCGATATCTGACCCGGTCATGCCTAGAGCCCCAGATAGGTGCGCCGCAGGTCGGCGTTTTCCAGCAGTTCCGCCGGGGTTCCCGACAGGGCGAAGCGGCCGTTCTCCATGATGTAGGCGCGGTCGGCCAGTTCCAGCGACTGCACCACGTTCTGTTCGACCAGCAGGATGGTCACACCGTCGGCGCCGATCCGGCGGATCAGGGCGAACATTTCCTCGACCAGCAGGGGCGACAGGCCCAGCGACGGTTCGTCCAGGATCAGCAGCAGCGGTTCGGCCATCAGCCCGCGGCCGATGGCCAGCATCTGCTGTTCGCCCCCCGACAGGGTGCCGGCGCGCTGACCGATCCGCTCCGCCAGCCGCGGGTAGATGGACAAGACCCGATCCAGGTTCCGCGCGCGGTTGGCACGGCCCCGGCGATAACTGCCCAATTCCAGATTCTCGCGCACCGTCAGGTTGGGGAAGATGCGCCTTCCCTCGGGCACCTGGATCAGACCGGCGGCCACGATGCGGTCGGGTGGGGCGCCGGTCAGCGTCTCGCCGGCGAAGTGCACGCGTCCGGCCGTCGGCCTGTTGAGGCCGCTGAGCACGGTGTTGAGCGTTGTCTTGCCCACGCCGTTGCTGCCCAGGACGGCCACGACCTCGCCCGCCGCGACGCGCATGTCGATGCCGCGCAGGATTTCCACCGCCCCATAGCCGGCGCGCAGGCCCTCCACCTCAAGCATCGCCGGCCTCAAGCATCGGGCGCCGCCCGCGCGCGCAGCCGCTCCGCCGCGCCCTGGCCCAGATAGGCCTCGATGACCTTCGGGTCGGCGGCGATCTCCGCCGGGGAACCGCTGGCGATGATGGCGCCGTTGTTGAGCACATAGGCCCGGTCCGACAGGCTCATCACCGCCTGCATCACATGCTCGATCAGCAGGATGGTGACGCCGTCGTCGCGGATGCGCCGGATCACCGGCAGGATCCGGTCGATCTCCGTCGGGTTCAACCCGGCCATGACCTCGTCGAGCAGCAGCAGCCGGGGCGCCGTGGCCAGGGCGCGGGCCAGTTCCAGCCGCTTGCGCCCGGCCACGGTCAGGGCCGCCGCCGGCCGGTCCAGCAGGTCGGCCATGCCCAGCCGTTCGGCCACCGCGTCGGCCCGGTCCAGCGCCGCCCGGCGCGAAGCGTGACGCAGATGGGCGCCGACGGCGATATTGGCGCGCACGCTCAAGCCTCCAAAGGGCTGCACCACTTGAAAGGTGCGGGCGATGCCCAGCCGGCACACGCGGTGCGCCGCCATCCCCGTGATATCCAGGCCCTCAAAGGCGATGCTGCCGGCATCGGGGTTCTGAAAGCCCGAGACGATGGAGAACAGCGTGGTCTTGCCGGCGCCGTTGGGGCCGATCAGGGCCACGATCTCTCCCGCCGTCACGGTCAGGCTGGCGTCGGCGACGGCGCGCAGCCCGCCGAAGCTTTTGGAGATGGCGCGGACCTCAAGCATCGCCGGCCGGCTCCGGTCCAGCGGCTGGCGTTCGGGCCCGTCGAGCCATTCGGGCGATCAGGCCCATCAGCCCGTCGGGCAGAAAGCGCAGCATGACCACCAGCAGCACGCCGTAAAGCGCGAGGTTGAGCCCCGGCGCCGCCCCGGTCGCGGCCTTGGCGGCCTCGTCCACCCCATGCAGGACAAGGGCGCCCAACAGCGGCCCGAACAGCGTACCCATGCCCCCGATGATGGGCACCAGCAGGGCCTCGACCGAAAAGCCGACGCCATAGGCGATGCCGGGATCGAGATAGAGGAAGTACTGCCCGTAGAACACGCCGACCGACGCGGCCATGGCCCCCGACAGGGTGATCGCCGCCAGCTTGACCCGGGTCGCATCGACGCCCAGGGCCCTGGCGCTGTCCTCGTTTTCCCGCACCGCCGTCATCCAGGCACCCAGCCGGCTGTCCTCCAGCAGGCGGACCACCACGAGGGCGGCCACCGTCAAGGCCAGGATCACATAGTAGAACCCGGTGCGGTCCTGGAACTGGAAATTCTCCGGGCGCAGATCCAGCGGGATCAGCAGCCCCGCGCCGCCGCCGGTGAACCCGACCGAGCTGGCCAGGATGCGCGCCACCTCGGCGAAGGCCAGGGTGATCAGCGCGAAATAGGACCCGCGCAAACGAAAGCGGAAGCTGAGCGCGCCGATAAAGGCGCCGACCAGTGCCCCGGCCGCCATGGCCAGCGGCAGCGCCACCCACGGGTTGATGCCGAACCGCACCTGCAGGATGGCGCTGGCGTAGGCGCCGGTCCCGAAAAACACCGCATGGCCGAACGAGAACTGGCCGCAATAGCCGCCCAGCACGTTCCAGGCCTGGCCCAGCAGGGCGACCATCAAGGTGGTGATCAGAAAGTTGAGGACCAGGTTGGAGTCGGTGAGGAACGGCACGGCCGCCAACCCCAGCCCGACCAGGGCGATCCCGACAAAGCGCCGCGCCGTCACGACCGGTCACCGAACAGGCCGGTGGGGCGCAGCAGCAGCACCGCGATGAACACCAGGAAAATACTGATCTGGCCCAGGGTCTCGCCCAGGAACAGCCCGCCCAGGGATTCGACCACGCCGATGATGAGGCCGCCGACCAGGGCGCCGGTGAAGCTGCCCATGCCGCCCAGGACGACGACGGTAAAGGCGATCAGCACAAAGGCGTTGCCCACCTGCGGCGTGACATAGAAGGTCGGCAGCAACAGGCAGGCGGCGGCGGCCACGCAGGCGGTGCCGATGCCATAGCTCATGGCGAAGATATGGTCGACGTCGATGCCGACCAGCCGCGCGCCATGCCGCTCCTTGGCCACCGCCCGGATGGCCCGGCCCAGATCGGTGCGCTGCATCAGCACCCACAGCAGCCCCGCGACCACGAACGACGCGCCGAACGCCGCCACCCGGGGCACCGACAGAAAGGCGACGCCGACATCGATGACGTCGAAGGCGTAGGGCACGTCGATGGTCCGCGTGTCCGACCGCCAGAAGAACAGGGCCATGTTCTCGATCACCAGGGCGATGCCCAGGGTGACCAGCAGCACGTTCTCGTCCTTGCCGTGGCTGGCCCTGGCGATGATCGTGCGCTGCAGGACATAGCCCAGGGCGAACATCGCGGGCACCAGCACGAACAGCGCCAGATAGGGGTCCAGCCCGACCAGGCTGTGCAGGAAGTAGACGCCGAACAGGGCCAGCATCAGCAGGGCGCCATGGGCGAAGTTGATGATGTGCAAGACCCCGTAGATCAGCGTCAGGCCCAGCGCGATCAGCGCGTAGATGCTGCCGGTCAGAAGCCCGTTGAGGACGGCCGGAACCAGGATCGCGGGTGTCAGCATGGGCGGGGACGGGGGCGAAGGCGGGCCCGCCCATGCGCGCCCGCCATACTCAGGATCACCCGGCGCTCGGCATCGGGAACACCGGATCGGACGAGGCCACCTCCAGCGGGAAGATCACCTCGATGTCGTCGCCCAGGATCTGGGTGTTGACCGGCCGCGCGCCCTGGTTCTGGCCGTCGACGAAGCGGGTCGGGCCATAGGGCATGATGTGCCCGTCCCAGGTGCTCGACGCCAGCGCCTCGGTGATGGCCAGCCGGTCGGCCGACCCGGCCCGCTCGATCGCGTCGGCCAGAAGCCCGACGCAGCAATAGCTCAGGAACAGCTCGTAGGTGAAGTAGAGCCCCCGGTCCTCGACCCGCTGGCGCAGTTCGAGCGCCGCCGGGTTGCCGGGATCGTACCAATGGTTGCAGTCCATGATGTATTGGGCCGCGTCGGGAAACTCCTCCAGGAAGCGGAAGCTCGACGCCGCCCCGCCCAGCACCGAATAGATCGCCTTTGGCCGGATGCGCTGCTGCTGCATGGTCCGCGCCAGAAGGACATATTCGTTGTAGTAGTTGGCCGGGATGATGAGGTCGGGGTTGCGCGCCTTGATCTGCAGGGCGACGTTGTTGAAATCCCGCGTCGGCGTCGGGTGGCTGATGGTGTCCAGCACCTCGAAGCCGGCCGCCGGCAGCCGCTCGTTGAGCAGGCCGGCCAGGCCGCTGCCGAACAGGCTGTCCTCGTGGATGATCATCACCGTGCGCGCCGGGCTGCCCGCCGCCTCGTTGATGGTGATCAGGTTTTCCAGCGCCGTGTCGGTGATGATGCCAAAGCCGGGGCCGAAGCGGAAGGTGTTGGTCAGGCCGCGGCCGACGATCTGATCGGACACGCCGACATCCACGATATGCGGCAGGTCGTAGCGCGCCGCCGCCTGGGTGGTGGCCAGCGAGATGCTGGAAGCGAAGGCGCCGACGACCGCGGCCACGCCGGCCTCGTTCATGCTTTCGATCTCCGCCACCCCGACCTCCGGCTGGGACTGGGCGTCGCCCAGAACCGCCTCCAGCCTGGCGCCGCCCAGGGAGGCGATACCGCCGGCCTGGTTGATGTCGTCGATGGCCATTTCGGCGCCGACGCGGCCTTGTTGTCCCGAATAGGACAGCGCGCCCGTCACCGGATGCAGAATGCCGATGCGCACCGGCTCGGCCTGGGCCCGGGATCGCGCCGGCAGCGTGGTGGCGGCGATCAGGGCAGCGCCGGCGGCCAGGGTCTGCCGCCGCGATAGGCCATGAGCCGTGAAAGGTTTTCTCGCCATGGATCGAGCCTCCTTCTGCCTCTCTGGTAGTGTTTGGTCGATGCAGGCCCGACGGTTTGGTCCCTCCGAGCCGGCGCAAACGTTATACAACCATAACAAGTGGTCCGGCGAAACAGCGAATTGCCAGGGCGCAGGGTTCGACTTGACAGTGCCGGGCAGGCGCTCCCATGATCCGATCACCTGTTCGTTCAAGCAAACATATGTAACGGCTCATCGGAGGCGCGCGGCCAGGACGCCGTCCGGCCGCCGTCACAGCGGGAGAGGAAGCATGACCGACACCCCCACGCCGACCAAAGGGAAGGTCGTGCTCGGCGCCGACCATCTGGGTTTGCCGCTGAAGGATTCGATCCGCGACCATCTGACGGGGCAGGGGTACGAGGTGGTCGACATGGGCGTCAATGACGCCGCGCCCGTCGACTATCCGGACATCGCGCTGGCGGTGGCCGAACGGGTGGCGGCGGGGGAGTTCGAGCGCGGGGTGCTGGTCTGCGGCACCGGCGCCGGGGTCGCCGTCACCGCCAACAAGGTGCCCGGCGTGATCGCCGTGCAGGTCGCCGACGCCTATACCGCCGAACGGGCGCGGGCGTCGAACAACGCCCAGATCATCACCATGGGCGCCCTGACCACCGGCCCGGCGGTGGCGACGAAGCTGGTCGACGCCTTCATGGGCGCGGAATTCCAGGGCGGCGGATCGGCCCAGAAGGTGCGCAAGATGCACGCGGTGGACGAGAAGTACCGCCGGCCGGCGGGGTAGCATCCGGATGTCGGCGTGACGATCGAGATAAACGTTTCGGACGACGATCCCGACCTGAGCCGGCTCATCGAGACGGAGTTGCTGAAATCGCTCCGCGCCGGCGCGCCGCAGGCCGTGAATGCGGGGTTCGTTCTGGCGGCCAGGGATGAAGGGGATGTCCTTCAGGGCGGCCTGACCGCCTCCACATCCTATGGCTGGCTTCTGATAAAGACGCTCTGGGTGCGCGCGGAATCCCGTCGCCGGGGGGTGGGGCGGTCTCTGATGCGGGAAGCGGAGGAACGGGGCAGGGCGCTGGGGTGTCACGGTGCCTGGCTCGATACGTCCAGCGCCGACGCCATGCGGTTCTACGAGAAGCTTGGGTACGAGCCCTTCGGGGTTCTGACCAATAAGGACGATCAGCAGCCACAGCCCCACAGCCGCTGGTTCATGAAGCGGCTGTTCTAGCGCGGGGCGAGCGCCCGCACCCTGCCGCGATCCCGCCGTTGCTGCTATAGAGGACCGGCGAAACGGGGAGCGAAAGGCGACGGCATGGAACCAGCGGCGCGCGTCCTGGGCGAGTTCGACTATGTCATCGTCGGCGCCGGCACGGCCGGGTGCCTGCTGGCCAACCGGCTGTCGGAGGATCCCGGCTGCCGCGTTCTGCTGCTGGAGGCCGGCGGCAGGGACGATTACTTCTGGATCCACATCCCCGTCGGTTACCTCTACACCATGAACAACCCGCGCACCGACTGGTGTTTCGTCACCGAGCCGGAGCCGGGGCTGAACGGCCGGGCCCTCAACTATCCGCGCGGCCGGGTGCTGGGCGGCTGCTCCTCGATCAACGGCATGATCTACATGCGCGGCCAGGCCGCCGATTACGACCATTGGCGTCAGCTCGGCAATACGGGATGGGGCTGGGACGATGTGCTGCCCTATTTCCGCCGGACCGAGGACAATGTGAACGGCGCCGACGACGCCCACGGCGCCGGCGGCGAATGGCGGGTGGAGGAAATGCGCGTCACCTGGGAGATCCTGGACGCCTTCCGCGCCGCGGCGGCGGAAACCGGCATCCCCCCGACCGAAGATTTCAACCGCGGCGACAATGAAGGCTGCGGCTATTTCCAGGTAACTCAGCGCAACGGCGTCCGCTGGAACACGGCCAAGGCGTTTCTGCGCCCGGCCCGGCGCCGGCCCAACCTGACTGTCCTCACCCACGCCCAGGCCCAGCGGGTCCTGTTCGACGGCCGCCGCGCCACCGGCGTCGCCTTCTGGCAAGACGGGGAGGATACGGTGGCCCATGCGCAGGCCGAGGTGATCCTGGCGTCGGGTGCCGTCGGGTCGCCGCAGCTTCTCCAGCTTTCGGGCGTCGGGCCGGGCGATCTGCTGCGCGATCACGGCATCGCGGTTCGCCACGCGCTGCCGGGGGTGGGGGAGAACCTGCAGGATCACCTGCAGATCCGCACCGTGTTCAAGGTCAGCGGCACCAGGACCCTGAACGAGCGCGCCAACAGCCTGCTGGGCCGCGCCGGCATGGCCGCGCACTACGCCTTCAACCGGCGCGGGCCGATGTCGATGGCGCCCAGTCAGCTTGGCGCCTTTGCCCGGTCGGATCCCAGCCGGGCCACCCCCGACCTCGAATATCACGTCCAGCCGCTCAGCCTGGACAAGTTCGGCGACGGGCTGCACCCCTTTCCGGCCTTCACCGCCTCGGTCTGTCATCTGCGTCCGGAAAGCCGTGGCAGCATCCGTATCAAGAGCGCCGATCCCAAGGCCCATCCGGCGATCCGGCCCAACTATCTGGCCACGCCGGGCGACCGGAACGTGGCGGCCCGCGCCATCCGCCTGACCCGCCGCATCTGCGCCGCGCCGGCCCTGGCCCGGTTCCAGCCGGACGAGTTCCGGCCGGGGGCGGAGATCGACACGGATGAGGGGCTGGCCGAGGCCGCCGGCGCCATCGGCACCACCATCTTCCACCCGGTCGGCACCGCGCGCATGGGTGCCGATCCCCTGGCCGTGGTCGACGAGAGGTTGCGGGTGCGCGGGATGGAGGGGCTGCGGGTTGTCGATGCCTCGGTGATGCCGACCATCACGTCCGGCAACACCAACGCGCCGACCCTGATGATCGCGGAAAAAGCCGCCGCCATGATCCGCGCCGATCGTCGGGATTGAGGAACAGGCATGGAGAGCGGCGGTGGCGATCCCGGCCGCATGCCCATGCCGGCGCCGTCGTCCAGCCGCCGGCCGCGACGTTGCGGCCGGCATCGTCGGGATCACAGCGGCCAGAACAGCGGGATGACGAAGGTCGCCGTTGCCCAATTGACCAGGTTGAGCGGCAGCCCGATCCTGATGAAATCGACGAACCGATAGCCGCCGGCGCCATATACGAAGGTATTCGTCTGGTATCCGATGGGCGTGGCGAAACTCGCGCTCGCCGCGAACATCACCGCGACCACGAAGGGGCGCGGGTCCACGCCCATCGCCTCGGCCAACCCGATGGCGATGGGGGTCAGCAGGATGGATGTGGCGTTGTTGCTCAGGAATTCGGTCATCGCCGAGGTGAGCAGGTAGACGATCGACAGCAGCGCCACGGGCCCAAGGCCGGCGGCCGCGTCGATGATGACCGCGACGACGGCGCCGGCCGCGCCGGTCTTTTCCATCGCCGTCCCGATCGCCAGCATGGCGAAGATCAGAACCAGGATGGGCCACCGGATGCCCCGGTAGGCTTCGTCCGCGTCGAGACAGCCCAGGGCGATGACCGACGTCGCCGCGATCATCGCCAACCCGACGATGGGGAAGACGTCGAATGCCGCCAGGATCACGACCAGACCGATGGCCGCCGCCGCGATCGGCGCCTTGTCGCGGCGGAAGGGGCGGGCGCTCGGCTCCGAAAGATTGACCAGTTCGCCGCGGTCGAACAGCTGTTTCAGCCCGTCCGGGGGCCCTTCGAGCAGCAGGGTGTCGCCGAACGCCAGCCGTACCCGATCGAAGTCGCCGCGCAGGTTCTGGTTCTGCCGGTGAATGGCCAGGACGAAGACGTTGAACCTGCCGCGCAGGTTGAGATCGCCGAGCCGCCGGCCAACCAGGCTCGATTGTGGGCCGATGATGCCCTCCATGACCGCCGTCGGCTGGCTGGCGACCTTCTCGATGTCGGGGTGTTCCGTCGAGCCGAAGACGCCCTTGTCGGCTTGCCGAAGCTCCAGCACGTCGGCGACGTTCGACAGCATGACCAGCCGGTCTCCCTCGGCCAGCCTGGCCGAATCCCGTTCGTGAAATAGCGAGAGGTTGTTCCGGATCAGGTCGACGACCCTGAAGTCCCGCTTGTCGACCAGGCCGCATTCGGCCAGAGACCGTCCGATCAAAGGCGAGGTCCGAGGTACGAGGACCTGGGACAGGAATTCTCGGTCGGCGGGTCCGGGCGAGAGGTCGGCCAATGTCTGCCGGTCTGGGAGGAGCCATCGGCCGACGACCAGCATATAGACCACCCCAATGGCCCCCATGATCGACCCCGCCGCGGTGATCTCGAACATGCCGAACGGGGCCATGCCGTTCCCCTGCGCGACGCCGTCGACCAGAAGGTTGGTGGATGTGCCGATCAACGTACAGGTGCCGCCAAAGATGCTGGCGAAGGACAGGGGGATGAGCAATTTGGAGGGGGCTGTCTTGAGAGTGTGCGCAAGAGCGATGACCACCGGTGTCAGGACCACGACAACCGGGGTATTGTTGACGAACGCGGAGATGATCATGACGCCGACCATCAGCGCGGCGGTTGCTCCCACCGGCGATCGGGGCCCGAGCCGTGTCACGGCCCGTCCCATCGCGTCGATAATCCCGGTTCGCTCCAACGCGGTGCTTAGGATGAAGAAACACGCGATGGTGATGGGGGCGCTGTTGCTGAAGACCTTCAGAACGTCGTCGGGCGTGAGGATGCCGACGACGAGAAGGAGCGCGACCGCACCCATGGCGACCACCTCTGGCGGCTTGCGCTCGAGAACGAACGCAGCAAAAACCGCCACGACGAGGGCAAGGACAAGGGGGACGTGGAATGCCGCAAAATCCATCGGTTTCAACGCGCTTCGCACATCCGTTCGCGGCGGCTCCGGATCCGCGACCGCCCAGACATGGGAACGTTCCTTCGCCAAAGCAACAGCAACCCAGACCGAAAGCGTGCCATGCTCATCGCCCAGATCACGGACCCTCATGTCATCGAACCCGAAAGACTGACCTTCGGCCAGGTCGATTGCGCCGGTGCGCTGGTCCGCGCCGTCGCGCACGTCAATGCCCTGGCGCCGCGGCCGGATCTGACCCTGGTCACCGGCGACGTGGTCAATGACGGGACGCCGGCCCAGTACGATCAGGCGCGCGCGGTCCTCGACGGGCTGGACATGCCCTACAGGGTCATCCCCGGCAACCACGACGGGCGCGACGCCATGCGCGCGGCGTTCACGGGCAGCGGCGCGCTGCCGGTGGGGGAGGGAGAATTCCTGCACTACACCATGGCCCTGGGACCGCTGCACATCGTGGCACTCGACACCGTAATCCCGGGCGCGACGGCCGGCGCGCTCTGCCGCGATCGGCTGGCCTGGACGGAGGCGCGGCTGGACGAGGCCGCCGGGCAACCGACCCTCGTCGTCATGCATCATCCGCCGTTCCGCACCGGCATCGCCGAAATGGATGGCTATGGGCTGGAGGAGGGCGCGGCGGAGTTGGCCGACCTGATCGAGGGGCATGGGCAGGTGTTGCGCGTGCTGTGCGGCCATCTGCACCGGCCCATCCAATGCCTGTGGGCGGGAACGCTGTGCCTGACGGCGCCGGCCACCGGGTTCCAGATCGCGCTGCGCCTGGGACCGTCGGTGCCGTTCGGCTGGGTGGAAGAACCGGCCGCCGTCGCCCTTCATCTGTGGGACGGGGACGGTCTTGTCAGCCATCTCAGCTATGTCGGGGACCATGGTCCCGTCCGGCGGTTCGGCGACGGCGAAGTTCTCTCCGGCTGACGCTCTCGATGACGAGTTTGATGTGCGTCAACGCGGCCACGCCGGCACGGCGTTAAGCTTCCTTGTCGGTGCCGGATCGAACGCACCGTTCGCGCCGGCACATTCACCAGGAGGATCGCAACCATGGCCGAAGCCAGCACGAGTCCCGTTGTGAAAACCGAAGCCGAGCCGCCGGCCCGGCAGGGTGATCCGTTGCACAGTCTGCGGCGGGAGATGGACCGCCTGCTCGAGGATTTTTCGTCGGTTTGGCGGGGATGGCCGTCGGGCCGCAGTCTGCTCGATCTCCGGGCGCCCGAAGGTCTGGGCGGGCCCGGCGGCTTCAAACTGCCCGATGTCGATATCGAGGAAGGCGACGATGCGTTCCTCATTACCGCCGAGATGCCCGGCGTCAGCGAAAAGAACGTCGACGTGACGCTGGCCAACGGCGTGATCACCATCAAGGGCGAGCAGGACCGCAAGACGGAACGCAAGGACAAGAACTTCTACCTGTCCGAGCGGCGCTTCGGGTCCTTCCGGCGGTCGGTCCGCATTCCCGACTCCGTCGACCAGGACCGGATCGAGGCGGCCATGAAGGACGGCGTTCTGACCGTCACCCTGCCGAAATCGGCCGAGGCCAAGCGCAAGGCCCGCAAAGTCGCCGTCAAAGCCGCCTGAGACCGGGCCCGGGCGCTTATTGACGGTGTTTCCCAGGGCGGGGCTCCCAAGCCCGGCCCTGGGCTTTTCCATCACTACAGTCCGAGATGATCGCCCATCCCTCGGATGCGTTGTCGGATGGCCCAAAGAAAACTTGACGCGCCGATCCGCTGAGGTGATACTTTCCGCACTTCCAAAGCGCTTTGGTAGAAATTAAATGATAACTCCGCCACGGCGCATTGATCGATGCGCCGCCGAGCCGGAGCAGGAAAGGGGAGGACGGTTGGGCTCGATCTCGCTCAAGGATCTGTCGCGGCATCTGGCGTTGTCCGAGACCACGGTCTCTCGGGCGCTCAACGGCTATCCGGAGGTCAGCGAAAGGACGCGCCAGCGCGCCCAGGCCGCCGCCAAGGAACTGGGATATATGCCCAATCACCTGGCCCGGGGCCTGGCGCTGGGTCGCTGCGGCGCGGTGGGCATGGTTCTGCCCCTGTCGGTCGGCCATTTCGACGATCCCTTCTTCACGGAATTTCTGATCGGCCTGGGCGAGGGGCTGTCGCGGTTCGACCTCGACCTTCTGGTCACCGCCGCGCCCCTGGGCGAGGCCGAGGAAAAGGCCTATCGGCGGCTGGTGGAAGGCCGGCGGGTGGACGGCGTGGTCCTGGCCCGCACCCGGATCCGGGACTGGCGCGTCGATTATCTGGCGGCGCGGGGCATTCCCTTTGTCGCTCACGGGCGGACTCGCGGCGCGGACCCGTTCCCCTACCTCGACATGGACGGCGCGGAGGCGTTTCGCCTGGCGACGGCGCGGCTGATCGGCCTTGGCCATCGGCGGATCGCGCTCGTCAATTCGCCGGCCGAGTTCAATTTCAGCGATTTGCGCAGGGCCGGCTATGCACGGGCGATGGCGGCGGCGGGCCTGATGGCCGACCCCGCCCTGATGGTCGAGGGCGACATGACCGAGGCCTCCGGCTTTGCGGCGGGCGAACGACTGCTGGCCGGTGACGACCGGCCCTCCGCCGTCCTGTGCGCCAACGATCCGATGGCCATCGGCGTGCTGCGGGCGGCGAAGACCGCCGGGCTGGCGGTGCCGGCGGACCTGTCGGTCATCGGTTATGACGATCTGCCCATGGCCGAGACGGCGGAACCCGGCCTGACCACCCTGCGCCAGCCGGTGCGCGAAGCGGGCGCCGCCCTGGCCGGGATGCTGGTCGAGGCGTCGGCCGGCCGGCCGGCCGAGGATTTGCAGGTGATCTGGCAACCCGAACTGATCGTGCGGGGATCCGACGGCCCGGGGCCGTTCGCCGGGGCGGGCTGACGACTCCCGCGCGGTCGATGGCGATGTGCCGCTCAAGACAAGAACAACAACGGTTTGACCTCAAAGGGAGAAAAGACGTGGAACTCAGATTGATGACACCCGCCGCCATCGGTGCGGCACTGCTGCTGACCACCGCCATGACCCAGGTTGCCATGGCCGACACCATTCGGTTCTGGACGACGGAGGAGCAGCCCGACCGCGTCGCGGCGCAGGAGAAGGTGGCGGCGGACTTCGCGGCCGAGACGGGCCATTCCGTCCAGGTCATCCCGGTATCGGAAAAGGATCTGGGGGTGCGCGCGACGGCGGCGTTCGCGGCCGGCGATCTGCCGGATGTCATCTATCACCCCATGCAGTTCCTGCTGCCATGGACCGAGGCCGGCATTCTCGATCCCGGCGCCGCGACCGAAGTGGTGGAGGCGCTGGGTCCCGAAACATTCGCCGAAGGCCCTCTGAACTTCGCGCTGTCCGAAGGCGAGTATCTGTCAGTCCCGTCCGACGGCTGGACGCAGATGATCGTCTATCGCCAGGATCTGTTCGACGCGGCGGGGCTGGAGCCGCCGACCTCGTTCGCCGCCATCGAATCCGCCATCGAGGCGCTGCACAATCCGCCGGAGATCTACGGCTTCGTCGCCCCGACCAAGATCGACGAAACCTACATGATGCAGGTGATCGAGCATATTTCGCTGGCCAACGGCTACTCGCCGGTCAACGCCGACGGATCGATCAACGAGGACACCGGGCAGCTCATGGAGGTCATCGCGTTTTACGAGCGTCTGGTCGATGCGTCGCCGCAGGGGGAGTTGTACTGGAAACAGTCCCGCGAGCAGTATTTCGCCGGCAACGCCGCCATGATCATCTGGTCGCCGTTCATCCTGGACGAGCTGGCGGGGCTGCGCGACAGCGATCCGCCGACCATCAACGACGATCCGCAGAGCCGGGAACTGGCCGGCAAGACGGGGTTTGTCACCAGCTTCCAGGGGCCGTCCAGCGCCGTCGGGTCGGCCTGGGCCGACGCCCGGTATTTCGGCATCACCAACGACGCCAATACCGATGTCGCCATCCAGTTCGTCGAATACGCCATGACGGTTGGATATGGCGACCTTCTGGCCATGGCGCCGGAAGGAAAATTCCCCATCCGCAAGGGCGACGACAGCGACCCGGTCAAGTTCGAGGCGCTGTGGTCGACACTGCCCGTCGGCGTCGACCGCGAAGCCCCGCTCAGCGACATCTATCCGCAGTCGGTCATCGACGACATCGTCGCCGGCCTGGTCTTCGGTGATCGCTGGGGGGCGGGGACCGGCCAGTTGGAAACGGCGTCGAAGATCGCCAATGCCCGAATCATGGCGCAGGTGATCCGGCGGTACGTCGACGGCGAGCTTTCGCTCGAGCAAGCCGCCGACGAGATCGTCGCGCAGCACAAGACGCTGTAACCGCGTTCCGCGGGTCGCGGGGGTGGGCCGGTCGGGCCCATCCTTCGCGACCCCAAGCGAGGCCCCCATGACTGTGCATGACCAAACCGCACCGGCGAAGGGCATGAACCCGCTCCGCAGACGGGAAATGCGGTTCGCCTATCTGATGCTGTTGCCGACCCTGGCGATCGTCCTGTCCGTCGTTCTGGTTCCGCTTCTGGCGAACTTCTGGATCAGCTTCAAGCCCGTTGAGCTGGGCGATTTGCGTCCGCCCACGCCGCTTGCGAACGAACGGCTTCGGGGCTCGCCGACGGCGGCCGGGGACGAGGTCGAACTGTCCTATCGCATCCGCAATCCGTCCCAGCGCGGCGGCGTGGCCGATGTGGTGATGGTCGATGAGGTACCCGACGGGCTTGCGCTGACCATCGACGATCCCCGCTGCGCCGTCGATGCCGGTCGGCTCACCTGTACCCTCGGCGATCTCGATCCGGGCGCGCGCGAAACCATCGCATTCGCAGGGACCGCGACCCAGGCCTACATCGACGATCCGGTAGACCCGCGGTCGAGCAACCCGGTCTTTTCGGGCGACTCCGACAACGTCCTGACGAACAGCGAGTTCTCGCTGGAGAACTATCAAAGAATCTTCGCGTCGCCGGAATTCTGGTCGGTCCTGCGCGTGTCGATCTATTACACGGTCTTTGGAACGCTGGGCGCGCTCATCCTGGGGCTGTTCGCGGCCCAGCTTCTGAACACCGCCTTCGCCGGGCGGGGGTTCATGAGGGGGCTGTTTCTATTCCCCTATGTCGCGCCCGTGATCGCCGTCGCCTTTGCCTGGGTCCTGCTTCTCGATGCCGGCCCCGGCGGCACCTTCAACGCAATCCTGCAGCGCATCGGCGCGACGGACGGGCCGATCAACTTCCTGGGCCAGCGCAGCGTGCCCATCTCGTTCTTCGGCCTGACGCTGGAGTTTCCGTTGGCGCTGGCGACGGTCATCGCTTTCGAGTCCTGGCGGTACTTTCCGCTGTCCTTCCTGTTCATCCTGGCCCGCATGCAGTCCATGTCGGGCGAGATCTACGAGGCGGCCGAGATCGACGGGGCCACGCCGATGCAGCGGTTCTGGTACATTTCCCTGCCGCAGCTCGCCGGCATTTTCGCGGTCCTGTTCCTGCTGCGCTTCATCTGGACGTTCAACAAGTTCGACGACATTTTTCTGTTGACCGGCGGCGCGGCGGGCACCCGCACATTGACCGTCGATGTCTATGAACAGGCCTTTGCCGTTTCGGATCTCGGCGCCGGCGCCGCGGTCGCGGTGGTCGTCTTCGTCGTGCTGCTGTTCTCGGCACTTCTGTTCATCAGATTCTCACCAAAGGACGAAGGGTGATGCGGATCGGACGCATCGTCGTCCTCAGCCTCGCCCTGGGGGCGCTGGCCGGGGGAACCTTCATGGTCATCGTCAGCATCCTGATGATGCTGGTGTCCGGCGAAACCCTGTTTCCACAGGCCGGGGTCGGGGTGGTGGCAGGGATGCTCGGCGCGGGCATCCACGTCTATGTCGAACCGGCGCGGCGCGGTCGGGGCGTTCTCGGCGCGGGCTTTCTCGCCTGCCTGGCCGTGCCGCTCGCGCTCACCGGCTTTCGGCCCTTCGGCATCGATTTCGGCGTCGCGGCGATGTACCAGGCCTTGGGCGTGGTCCTGTTTGCCGGCGCCTGCGTGGCGACGTGGCATCTGTGTCTCAGGGACATCGGCAAGGCCGACCGGTCGCGTTATCAGACGGAGGTACTCATCATCCGCACGTTGAAGGGGGCGGGGTTCGTCTTCTTTACCATCATCGTCGCGCTGCCCTTCTACATCATGGTGGTCACCAGCCTGAAAAGTCAGCAATCGCTGCTGGCCGATCCGCTCGATCTCTCCATCGATTTCGGCGCCGGGCTGGGGGTCCTGTTCCGAAGCTATGACGAGCTTTTCACCCAATACCATTTCGGAACGTTCCTGATGAACTCGGCCATCGTCTCCGTGTTCACGGTGATCATCACGCTGTTCTTCTCGGTGCCGGGGGCGTATGCGGTGGCGCGCCTGAGGTTCCCGGGGCAGGCCGTGCTCTCGAAATCGATCCTGCTGATCTACATGGTGCCGGCCATCGTGCTGGTGATCCCGCTCTACGCCGTGTTCTCGCAGGTCGGCCTGCGCAACTCGCTGACGGGCCTGCTGCTGGTCTATCCGGCGACCACCATTCCGGTTGCCGTCTACATGCTGCAGGGCTATTTCCGGTCCCTGCCGCGCGAGCTGGAGGAGGCGGGGATCATGGACGGGCTCTCCCATCTGGGGGTCATCGCCAAGATCATGCTGCCGCTGTCGCTGCCGGCGCTGGCGTCCGTGTCGCTCTATATCTTCATGATCGCCTGGAACGAATTCCTGTTCGCCTTCATGTTCCTCGACGATGTCGACCTGTTCACCCTGTCGCGCGGCGTGATGTCGCTGAACTCGGCGGAAGTGCCCCGCCAGCATCTGATGGCCGGGGCGGTGGTCGCCACCGTGCCGGTTCTGGGGGTTTTCCTGATTTTCGAACGATTCCTGGTCGCGGGTCTGACCGCCGGCAGTGTAAAAGGGTGATCCGATGGCGCCGTCGCTCGACGAACAGGCAATCGCGATATTGAGGGCCAACGACCGGGGCGGCTACACCGTGCCCACCGCCGGGCTCTACCCGTTCCAGTGGAACTGGGATTCCTGCCTGGTGGCTCTGGGCTGGGCCACGTTCGACGAGCCCAGGGCCTGGGCCGAGCTGGACAGCCTGTTCGGCGCCCAATGGGACGACGGCATGGTGCCGCATATCGTCTTTCACAAGCCGGACCCCGGCTATTTTCCGGGGCCGGAGGCGTGGGGAACGGGGCGCACGCCGGCGTCCAGCGGCATCACCCAGCCGCCGGTGGCCGCGACCGTCGTCCGCCGCCTGGTCGAAGGCGCGCGCGACGCGGCGCTGGCGCGGGACGCCGCGTCCCGGCTGCTGCCCCGTTTAATGGCCTGGCACCGGTGGTTCATGACCGCGCGCGACACCGACGGCGACGGGCTGGTGGCGATGATCCACCCCTGGGAAACCGGCCGCGACAACAGCCCCGACTGGGATGTGGCGCTGGGGCGGGTGCCGGTGGAAAAGCTTGAGCCGTACGAACGGCGCGACACCACCCATGTGGATTCCGCGCAACGGCCGCGCCAGGCCGAATACGACCGGTACATGAGCCTGGTTCAGGGCTTTCGTGCGCTGAACTACGATCCCGCACGGCTGGTCGACGCCTCGCCCTTCCGCATGGCCGATGTCGGGGTCAACGCCATCCTGCTGCGCGCCCATCGCGACCTCGCCTGGCTGGCCCGGACCCTGGGCGACACCAGTGCGGCCGAAGAGGCTGATCGATGGACGGTACGGACCGCCGACGGCTTCGGCCGGCTTTGGCACGCGCCGAGCGATACCTACCGGTCGTTCGATCTGGCGGCCGGAACCCACAGTCCGGTCACGACCGTCGCGTCCTTCCTGCCGCTGTCGGCCGGCCTGGAGATGGGGGATCGCGCCGCCCGTCTGGCCGGAACGCTCGAGGCGTGGTTGGGACGGGTGCGTTTTGGCGTCCCCAGCGCCGATCCCGCCGGGCCGGATTTCGACCAGAGGCGCTATTGGCGCGGGCCGGTCTGGGCCATCGTCAACTACCTGCTGGTCGACGGGTTGGCCGCCCACGGGCTGGATCGGTTGGTCCGCCGCGTTACCGACGACACGGCCACCCTCATCCGAACGGCCGGGTTCTACGAATATTTCGACCCGACCGACGGCACGGGGCTGGGCGGCGACCGCTTCACCTGGACGGCGGCGATGTGGCTGGCGTGGCTGAACCGCCTGCCCGCCGATGTTCCGGCTTAGGACAGCAAGGCCAAGGGGGCGGTCAAGGCCTCAGCAGACGGTCCGGCAGGGGACGAAGGGATCCGTTGCGGCGACGCACCTGGACATGAATTTCGTGCCCGCGTTCACGCACCCGACGCGCGTCCTCGATCGCCGCCTCCATGGCGGTGCGGCAATCGCTGTAACGCCCGCAATGCTCGCCTTGCAGGGACACGGTCCAGTGAAGCTCGTCCGGCTCCACGACATATTCGACATGAGCGCGTTGCGGCATCTCGATACTCCCTGAGGATTGTTGATCTTCATCATAGTGGATATCGGGGCGAGCCGCTTTGATGCAAGTCAACGGATGGGTCGGTGGATCCGGATTGTCCATCTCCGATGCCCTCCCAATGGGCGCCCGGCCGACGGTGATTGCTCAAATTGTAGGCGAGGACCGCGACGGCGATGGGCTGAGGCCATTCCGGCCGCTGTTGGCACGCCTATTGCGTGGTTCAGTCACGAAACTTTAAACAAAACCGTGACGGAGGCATTTTTCCATGAAGCATTTCCGCCGTGTCGCCCATAGCCTCGCCGTCGCCGGCCTTGTCGCCGGGTCGGCGATCGGCTCCGCCGGTGCCCAGCCGGCGGGCGAACCGATCAAGGTCGGCGTCCTTCATTCCCTGTCCGGCACCATGGCCATTTCCGAGACCACGTTGAAGGACGTCATGCTGATGCTGGTCGACGACCTCAACGCCCAGGGCGGCCTGCTTGGCCGGCCGGTGGAGGCGGTGGTCGTCGATCCCGCGTCGGACTGGCCGCTGTTCGCCGAAAAGGCCAGGGAACTGATCGAGGTCGAGGAGGTGGACGTTGTGTTCGGCTGCTGGACCAGCGTGTCGCGCAAATCGGTCCTGCCGGTGTTCGAGGAACTGAACGCCCTTCTGTTCTATCCGGTTCAGTACGAGGGCGAGGAATCCTCCCGCAACGTGTTCTACACCGGCGCCGCGCCCAACCAGCAGGCGATCCCGGCCGTCGACTACATGATGAGCGAGGACGGCGGCGGGGCCGAGCGCTGGGTCCTGGCCGGCACCGACTATGTCTACCCGCGCACCACCAACAAGATCCTGGAATCGTACCTTCTGGCCAAGGGGGTGGCGCCCGAGGACATCATGATCAACTACACGCCCTTCGGCCATTCCGACTGGCAGACCATCGTGTCGGACATCAAGGGCTTTGCGTCCGAGGGCAAGAGGACGGCGGTGGTCTCCACCATCAACGGCGATGCCAACGTGCCGTTCTACAAGGAACTGGCCAATCAGGGCATCGCCGCCGACGATATTCCGGTGGTCGCCTTTTCGGTCGGCGAAGAGGAACTGGCCGGTCTCGACACCGAGCCGCTGGTCGGCCATCTGGCCGCCTGGAACTATTTCATGAGCGTCGATACGGACGAGAACGCGGCGTTTATCGAAAAATGGCATGCCTTTATCGGCGACGAGACCCGCGTGACCAATGACCCCATGGAAGCCCACTATGTCGGCTTCAACATGTGGGTGCAGGCGGTGAAGCAGGCCGGGACCACGGATGTCGACGCCGTGCGTCAGGCCATGTACGGCCAGACCGTGCCGAACCTGACCGGCGGCATCGCGGTGATGAACGAGAACCATCACCTGTCCAAGCCGGTGCTGATCGGCGAGATCCAGGACGATGGTCAGTTCGACGTGGTATGGTCAACGGACGATGTGGTCGTCGGCGACGCCTGGAGCGACTTCATCCCAGAAAGCGCCAAGCTGACCGCCGACTGGACCTACCCCTGGGTCTGCGGCGGCTGCGAAGGTCCGTCGTTTTGAGGAGGGGCGCTTAGCGAGAGTCCCTTTCCGATGATGCGCGTCCTCAGGACCGTTGCGGTGCTGGCCATGCTGGTCGCCGCTTCGGTCCCGGCGGCGTCGCCGCGGGCCGTTGCCCAAACCTTCGACGAGCGGGTCGCGGCCCTGGCCGAAGGTTCCTTTGCCGACAAGGCCAAGGCGGTCGAGGACTTGGCCGCGACCGGGGACGAGCGGGCCGGCCCGGTGCTCCAGGCGCTTCTGGACGGCGATCTGTACGTGCGCAAGGAAGACGGGATGGTGGTCGTGGGCCGGCGCGCCGACGGCCTCTATGCCTTGCGCGACCCGGTCGCCGGAGCGGATTTGGACCCGGTCGGCAGCCGCGACGTGGAGAAGATCAGGATCAACAACCGTCTGCGTGGCGCCATTCGCGGCGCGCTCGGCGGTTTGACTCTCCTGAACGCCGATCCCGATCGGCGGCGGGCGGCGGCGGACGCCGTTTTTGTCGCCGCGGCGCCCGACATGTTGCCGATCCTGGAGGACGCGTTGGCCCGGGAGCAGGACCCGGGCGCGCGCCGGGCCATGGAAAGGGCCAGGGGAGCCGTCCTTCTGGCGGTGGCCGAAACGCCGGAGCAACGATTGGCGGCGGTCACGGCGCTCTCCGCCTTTTACGACCCGGCCGTCAAGTCGCTGCTTCAGGGCGCGCGCAACGACCTCGGCAACCCCGCCACCGGTTCGAGCATCGACCCGGATGGCGCCGTCGCCGCGGCGATCGATACCGCCATGGCCGGCATCGACCGGCGTCTGGCCCTGCTGTCGCTGGTCGAAAGCGCGTTCCAGGGGCTGAGCCTGGGGTCGGTGCTGCTGCTGGCGGCCATCGGGCTGGCCATCACCTTTGGCGTCATGGGCGTCATCAACATGGCGCACGGAGAAATGGTCATGCTGGGCGCCTACACCACCTTCGTCGTGCAGGAGGTGTTTCGCGGCTATGCTCCCGGGGCCTTTGGCACCTCGCTGTTCGTCGCCGTGCCGCTTGCCTTTTGCGTCGCCGGTCTGGCCGGTATCGCCATCGAGCGCGGTGTCATCCGCTTTCTCTATGGCCGGCCGCTGGAGACCCTGCTGGCGACCTGGGGCATCAGCCTCATCCTGCAGCAGCTCGTGCGCACCGTGTTCGGCCCGACCAACCGGCAGGTCGGCACACCGGCCTGGATGAGCGGGTCGACCGAAATCACCGCCGGGCTCAGCCTGACCAACAACCGTCTGGCCATCATCGTCTTTGCGCTGATGGTGTTCGTGGCCCTGATCCTGTTCATCCGGCGCAGCGCCTTCGGCCTGCAGATGCGGGCGGTCACCCAGAATCGGGCGATGGCCGGGTCCATGGGCATCCGCACCGGCTGGGTCGATGCCATGACCTTCGGCCTGGGGTCGGGCATTGCCGGCATCGCCGGCGTGGCGCTCAGCCAGATCGACAATGTCAGCCCCAATCTGGGCCAGGCCTACATCATCGACAGCTTCATGGTGGTGGTGTTCGGCGGCGTCGGCAATTTGTGGGGAACGCTGGTCGCGGCGCTCAGCCTGGGCGTGGCGAACAAGTTCATCGAGCCCTATACCGGCGCGGTGCTGGGCAAGATCCTGATCCTGGTCGCCATCATCCTGTTCATCCAGCGCCGGCCGCGGGGCCTGTTCGCGCTGCGCGGCCGTTCGGTGGAGGCATGACCGGATGATCCCGCTAGACCGGCGCGGCCCGTTGACCGCCCTGATCGCGGATATGCCCGGCGGCGGCAAGGCGTTCCTGGTCGTCGTGCTCGGTCTGGCGGTGCTGGTACCGGTGCTGCATCTGGCGGTGCCGCCGGGCTCTCCGTTTCATGTTCCGACCTATCTCGTCAGCCTGTTCGGCAAATATCTGTGCTATGCGCTGCTGGCGCTGTCGGTCGATCTGATCTGGGGCTATTGCGGCATTCTCAGCCTTGGCCATGGCGCCTTTTTCGCGCTCGGCGGCTACGCCATGGGCATGTATCTCATGCGCCAGATCGGGACGCGCGGGGTCTATGGCGATCCCGTTCTGCCCGATTTCATGGTGTTCCTCGACTGGCAGACGCTGCCCTGGTACTGGCACGGCTTCGACATCTTCGCCATCGCGGCCCTGATGGTGCTGCTGGTGCCCGGCCTGCTGGCGTTCGTTTTCGGCTGGTTCGCCTTTCGCAGCCGCGTGACCGGCGTCTATCTCTCGATCATCACCCAGGCCCTGACCTTCGCCCTGTTGCTGGCCTTCTTCCGCAACGAGATGGGGTTTGGCGGCAACAACGGTCTGACCGACTTCAAGGAAATCCTGGGCCTCGACCTGCAGGCCGATGCCACCCGGTCGGCCCTGTTCGCCGCCTCGGCCGTGGCGCTGGCGCTGGGCTATCTGGTGGCGCGGTTCATCGTCGCCTCCAAGCTGGGCAAGGTGCTGGTGGCGATCCGCGATGCGGAGACCCGGACCCGGTTTTCCGGTTATCGGGTGGAACGCTTCAAGCTGTTCGTCTGGACGGTGTCGGCGGTCATCGCCGGCGTCGCCGGCGCGCTCTATGTGCCCCAGGTCGGGATCATCAATCCCAGGGAATTCGCGCCCGCCAACTCGATCGAGATCGTGATCTGGGTGGCCGTCGGCGGCCGGGGAACATTGTGGGGCGCGGCCCTGGGCGCGGTGGCTGTGAACTGGGCCAAAAGCTACCTGACCGGTGCCGCGCCGGAGGTCTGGCTGTTCTTTCTCGGCGGTCTGTTCGTCGTCACCACCCTGTTCCTGCCCAAGGGTATCGTCGGCACCGTGCCCGCGCTGCTGTCGCGACTGATCCAAAGACTTAAAGCCCGGCCGCGACCGGTGGAGGCTTCGGGTGACTGAAGCGACCGCCTTGCCCGCGCCGGACGGCGCCATCCTCTATCTCGACGGGGTGAGTGTCAGCTTCGATGGCTTCAAGGCCCTCAATGGGCTGAGCCTGGCCATCGACCGGGGCGAGATGCGGGCCATCATCGGCCCCAACGGCGCCGGCAAGACAACGATGATGGATGTCGTCACCGGCCGGACCCGTCCTGATCAGGGCCAGGCGTTCTTCCGCGGCACCGTCGACCTGACCCGTCACGACGAAGCCGAGATCGCATTGCTCGGCATCGGCCGCAAGTTCCAAAAGCCGACGGTGTTCGAAAGCCATACGGTTCTCGACAACCTCTCGCTCTCGCTCAAGGGCGACCGGCGGGTGTTGCGGACTCTGTTCGCTCGGCCCACCGCCGAGGAGGTGGCGCGGCTGGACGAAGTGCTGCACACCATCCGTCTGGAGAACCGCGCCTTCGCCCTGGCGGGCGATCTTTCCCACGGACAAAAGCAGTGGCTGGAGATCGGCATGCTTCTGGTGCAGGACCCCGAATTGCTGCTGGTCGACGAACCGGTGGCCGGCATGACCGACGCCGAAACCGAGGCGACGGCCGATCTGCTGCGCCGGATCGCCGGAACCCATTCGGTCGTCGTGGTCGAGCACGATATGGAGTTCGTCCGCGCTCTCGATACCCGCGTCACCGTGCTGCACGAAGGGGCGGTCCTGGCGGAAGGCTCGCTGGCGACCGTGCGGAACAACCAGCAGGTCATCGATGTCTATCTGGGGCGGTAGCGGTCATGGCGCTTGAGGTTCGCTCCGTCGATCTGTTTTACGGCGCCAGCCAGGCCTTGCGCGGCGTTTCTCTGAGCGCGGCCGTCGGTCAGGTGACCTGCCTGCTGGGCCGCAACGGCGTGGGCAAGACCAGCGCCCTGCGCGCCATCGTCGGTCAGCACCCGGTGAGCGGCGGTGCCATCGCCTGGAACGGCGCATCCATCCTCGGGATGGCCGCGCATCGCCGTGCACGGCTGGGCATCGCCTATGTGCCCCAGGGGCGGGAGATCTTCCCGCTGCTGACGGTGGAGGAGAATCTGCGCACCGGCTTTGCCGCGGTCGGCCGCGAGCAGCGTTTCGTCCCGGACGAGGTGTTGGACCTGTTCCCCGTGCTGCGCGGCATGATGCGGCGGCGCGGCGGCGATCTGTCGGGCGGGCAGCAGCAGCAACTGGCCATCGCCCGGGCGCTGGTGGCACGGCCCAAGCTTCTGGTGCTGGACGAACCGACCGAAGGCATCCAGCCGTCGATCATCAAGGACATCGGCCGGGTCATAGCGGCCTTGCGCGATCGCGGTGACATGGCGATCCTGTTGGTCGAGCAGTACTACGAGTTCGCGCGCGACCTGGCCGGCCGCTTCGCGGTCATGGAACGTGGGGAAATCGTTCTCTCCGGTTCCCGAACGGAAATGGTGGAAAGCGATGTACGCCGTTATCTCACCGTCTGACGACGTCCTGCATTCGACGACCGACGCCACCGCCTGCGAGTCGCTGGCGACGCCGCTGCCCCGATCCCACGGCGCGGTCACGGTGGGGTTCGCGGCGCCCGGCGGCGTCACCGCGCTTTGCGACCTCTATCAGGCGGGCTGCGGACGGGTGCGCTTTCCGCAGCCCCGGCGCGATGGCCCGGTGGAGGCGGTCCTGCTCAACACCGCGGGCGGCATGACGGACGGCGACACCATGCGGCACGACGTGACGCTGGGACGGGGCGCCATGGCGACCATTGCCAGCCAGGCGGCGGAAAAGATCTATCGGTCGCGCGGCCCCGTCTGCACCATCGACACCACGTTGACGGTCGCCGACAACGCCATGCTGACCTGGCTGCCGCAGGAAACGATCCTGTTCGACGGCGCCCGCCTGCGCCGGCGGATCGACGTCGACATGGCACCCGGCGGCCGGCTTCTGGCTTGCGAATCCATCGTGTTCGGGCGTCACGCCCACGGCGAAACGGTGCGCGACGGGGCCGTGCGCGACGGCTGGCGGGTACGGCGGGACGGCTCCCTGGTGTGGGCCGATACGCTGTGCGTGGAAGACGATATCGCCGGCCAACTGGGGCGGGCACCGGCCTTTGGCGAGGCGCGGGCGATGGCCAGCCTGGTCTATGTCGGCCCGGACGTGGCCGCCTGGGCGGACACGGCGCGTGACTGGATCGGCGATCTGGACGTCCGGGCCGGTGTCACGGCCCTTGGCGATGTGCTGGTGTTCCGGCTGCTCGCCGCCGACGGATTTGGTCTGCGCCCGGCCCTGGGCACGGTGATCGAACGGTTCGGGTCGGCCCTGGCCGGGCGGCCAACACCGCTGCCGGCGGTCTGGACATGTTGATCGTGACGAAAGAGAGCGCGCCATGCATCTGACGTCCCGGGAAAAGGACAAGCTTCTGGTGTCCGTCGCCGCCATGGTGGCGCGGGCGCGGCTGGCCCGCGGGGTTAAGCTCAACTATCCCGAAGCCATCGCCCTGGTCACCGACTTCGTCGTGGAAGGCGCGCGCGACGGACGCTCGGTGGCCGATCTCATGGCCGCCGGCGGCAAGGTCGTCGGGCGCGATCAGGTCATGGACGGAATCGCCGAGATGATCGACGAGATCCAGGTCGAAGCGACCTTTCCCGACGGGACCAAGCTGGTCACCGTCCATCAACCCATCCGCTGAGGATCCCTCCATGCACCCCGGTGAAATCCTGTGCGCCGACGGCGACATCGAGCTCAATGAAGGGCGTCCGGTCCTGACACTCAAGGTCGCCAATACCGGCGACCGGCCGATTCAGGTCGGCAGCCACTACCATTTCGCCGAAACCAATCCGGCGCTGGACTTCGACCGCGCCGCGGCGCGCGGCCACCGGCTGGACATCGCGGCCGGCACCGCCGTGCGCTTCGAGCCTGGCCAGGCCCGCGAAGTGGCCCTGGTCCCCTATGGCGGTGCGCGCGTGGTCTATGGCTTCAACCAGGCGGTCATGGGGCCGCTCGACGGTAAGGACTGACGTCATGCCCGCCCGCATCGCGCGTCCCGCCTATGCCGCCATGTACGGACCCACGGTCGGCGACCGGGTGCGCCTGGCCGACACCGATCTGATCGTCGAGGTCGAGGCCGACCGCACGATTTACGGCGAGGAGGTCAAGTTCGGGGGCGGCAAGGTGATCCGCGACGGCATGGGCCAGTCCCAGGCCGGGCGCGACGCGGGCGCGGTGGACACGGTCATCACCAACGCCCTGATCCTGGACCATTGGGGCATCGTCAAGGCCGATATCGGGCTGAAGGACGGGCGCATCGCCGCCATCGGCAAGGCCGGCAACCCCGACGTCCAGCCGGGTGTCGACATCGTCATCGGCCCGGCGACGGAGGCGATCGCGGGGGAGGGCAAGATCGTCACCGCCGGCGGTCTCGACGTCCACATTCACTTCATTTGCCCGCAGCAGATCGACGAGGCGCTCTACAGCGGCATCACCACCATGATGGGCGGCGGCACGGGGCCGGCCACCGGCACCAACGCCACCACCTGCACGCCGGGCGCCTTTCACATGATGCGGATGCTCCAGGCGGCCGAGGCGTTCCCGATGAATCTCGGCTTTTTCGGCAAGGGCAACGCCAGCCTGCCGGCCGGGCTGGTGGAGCAGGTGGAGGCCGGGGCTTGCGGTCTGAAGCTGCACGAGGATTGGGGCACCACGCCGTCGGCCATCGACTGCTGCCTGGGGGTGGCCGACGACATGGACGTGCAGGTGCTGATCCACAGCGACACGCTGAACGAATCCGGGTTTGTCGAGAACACCGTGGCGGCCTTCAAGGGGCGCACCATCCACGCCTTTCACACCGAAGGGGCCGGCGGCGGCCACGCGCCCGACATCATCAAAGTCTGCGGCCTGCCCAACGTGCTGCCGTCCTCCACCAACCCGACCCGGCCGTTCACCGTCAACACCATCGACGAGCATCTCGACATGCTGATGGTGTGCCACCATCTCGACCCGCGCATTCCCGAGGATGTGGCCTTCGCCGAGAGCCGCATCCGGCGCGAGACCATCGCGGCGGAGGACATCCTGCACGATCTGGGCGCGTTCTCGATCATCGCGTCGGACAGCCAGGCCATGGGACGGGTGGGCGAGGTGATCATCCGGACCTGGCAGACCGCCGACAAGATGAAGGGTCAGCGCGGCCGCCTGGCGGAGGAAACCGGCGACAACGACAATGTCCGGGTCAAGCGCTACGTCGCCAAATACACCATCAACCCGGCCCTGGCCCAGGGCGTGGCCGATCACGTCGGATCGGTCGAGGTCGGCAAGCTCGCCGATCTGTGCCTGTGGAGCCCCGCTTTCTTCGGCGTCAAGCCCGACCTTGTGCTCAAATGCGGCACCATCGCCGCCGCCCCGATGGGCGATCCCAACGCCTCCATTCCCACGCCGCAGCCGGTCCACTACCGGCCGATGTTCGGTGCGTTCGGCCGGTCGCTGACGGCCAGCGCCGTGACCTTCGTCGGTGCCGCCTCGCTGGCGCGCGATCTGGCCGGCGATCTGGGGCTGGCGCGCGCGCTGCTCCCGGTTTCGGGCACGCGCACGGTGACTAAGGCGTCGATGATCCACAATGCCGCCACCCCGGCCATCGATGTCGATCCCGAAACCTACGAGGTACGCGCCGACGGCGAGCTCCTGACCTGCGCCCCGGCCGAGGTTCTGCCGATGGCCCAGCGTTACTTTCTCTACTGACATGACCGTGGATCGGATCGCCCGCGTCGTGGCGCCGGCGGGGAGTTTTTCTCCCGGCGCCGCGACGGTCACCGCGACGTTGGATTTCGACCAGCGGCACCGGCGGCGCCTGCGCCTGACGGCCGACGATGGCGCGGATGTGCTGCTCGACCTGGCGACGGCGGCGGCCCTGCGCGACGGCGACGGGCTGGTACTGGGCGATGGCGGGATGATCCGCGTCAAGGCCGCGCCCGAACCCGTGGCCGACATCGTCTGCGCCACGCCGGAGGCCCTGGTGCGTGTTGCCTGGCATCTGGGCAACCGCCATCTGCCGACCCAGGTTCTGGGCGACCGGTTGCGCATCCGCGACGATCACGTCATCGTCGCCATGGCCGAGGGGCTGGGCGCGCAGGTGATCCGCCATCGCGCTCCCTTCGATCCCGAGGGCGGGGCCTATGGGCACGGTCACGGGCATCACCATTTCGATGAAGATCACGACCACAGCCATGGGCACGGTCACAGCCACGGGTCCGGCGATGACCGCTGATACCGCGCTCTATCGGCTGATGGCGTGGCTGTCGCCGTCCTATCCGGTCGGCGCCTTCAGCTACAGTCACGGCATCGAATTCGCCGTCGAGGCGGGGCTGATCACCGACCGGGAAACGCTGACGGATTGGGTCGGCGCGATCGTCGAACGGGGGGCCGGTCGCGCCGATGGGGTTTTGCTGGCCCACGCGTCGCGCGCCGCGTCGGCCGGTGACGGGACCGCCCTGGCGGCGGTGGCGGAACTGGCGGCGGCACTCAGGCCGACGGCGGAAATCGGTCGTGAGACGGCGGCCCAGGGCGCCGCCTTTCTGACCGCGACGGTCGCCGTCTGGCCATGCGCTTCGTTCGACCTTCTGTCCCGGGTCTGGTCGGGTCCCGTCGCCTACCCCGTCGCCGTCGGCACCGCCTGCGCCGGTCACGGCGTGCCACTCGTCACCGCGCTGCCGGCCTATCTCCAGGCGATCACCGCCAATCTGGTGTCGGCCGGGGTGCGCTTGATCCCGGTTGGCCAGACCGATGGCCAGCGGACCTTGGCCGCCCTCGAACCGGTCGTCGCCCGGACGGCGGTGGCGGCGGAGACCATGGATCTCGACGATATCGGCACCGCCGTGCCGGTGGTCGAATGGTGCTCCATGCGTCACGAAACCCAGTATACGAGGCTGTTCCGCTCATGATCGCGTCCCCCCAGACCCTCCGCTCTCCCCACGGCCCGTTGCGCGTCGGCATCGGCGGCCCGGTCGGATCCGGCAAGACGGCGCTGACCGACGCCTTGTGCCGGCGGCTGGCCGGACCCTATGAGGTTGCGGCGATCACCAACGACATCTACACCCGGGAGGACGCGGAATTCCTGATTCGCTCCGGCGCCCTGCCGGAAGACCGGATCATGGGTGTGGAAACCGGCGGCTGCCCGCACACGGCGATCCGCGAGGACGCGTCGATCAACCTGGCCGCCGTCGCCGATATGCGCGGCCGGTTCCCCGGCCTGGACATCATCCTGATCGAATCCGGCGGCGACAATCTGGCCGCCACCTTCTCGCCGGAACTGGCGGACATCACCCTCTATGTCATCGACGTTTCGGCCGGCGACAAGATCCCGCGCAAGGGCGGTCCGGGCATCACCCGCTCGGACCTGCTGATCATCAACAAGACCGATCTGGCCCCCATGGTTGGGGCCAGCCTGGACGTGATGGATCGGGATTCGCGCCGGATGCGCGGCGACCGGCCCTTTGTCTTCACCAACATCCGGTCGGGGGAGGGCGTGGACAGCGTCGCCGATTTCGTCGTCCGGACCGGGGGACTTGCTCCGCACGCCTCACCGGTTCAAGCATAACATTTTGACCGACAGGAGAGCCTTCATGACCGCGCGCCCGTCCCTCACCCTCATTGCCGCCGCCGCAACACTCCTGATCGCCGCGCCCGCGTCGGCGCACACCGGCACCGGCCAGGCCGGCGGGTTCGTGTCGGGCCTGCTGCATCCGGTGTTGGGGGCCGATCATCTGATCGCGCTGCTGGCCTTCGGGGCGCTGGCCGGCGCCCGCGCCGTGCGGCTGGCGTGGCCGCCGATGGCGGTGTTCCTGATCGCGATGGGGGCTGGTGCCGTGACCGCCGTCGCCGGTCTTGCCGTGCCGCTGGCCGAACCGGGCATCGCCGTTTCCGTCATCGTCTTTGGCGGTCTGCTGACGTTCGGGACGCGGTTGCCCGGGCCGACGCTGGCGTGCGTGGGGGCGGTCTTCGCCCTGGCCCACGGCTATGCCCATGGCGGCGAGATACCCGGCGGCGCCGCGCCGGTTGCCTTCGGCGCCGGGTTTCTGCTGGCCACCGCCGGGCTGCTGGCGGCAGGGGCCGCCCTGGCCGTCGCCGCCCGCGCCCTGCGGCCGCGCGCCCTCCGCCTTGCCGGTCTGGCCGCGACAGTGTTCGGCGCGACGGCGCTTGTCGGGCTGGCCTAGCCGAAGTCGGTCAGCGCCGTCAAATCGTCGAAGGCGAACGTCGATATCATGACGCGGGCGCCGGTCTTGTCGGCCTCGTGGTCGGCCAGATGGCGGGCGCCGACCCGGCGGTAGAAGGCGACGGCCGGCGCGTTGTCGCGATAGGCGCACACGGTCGCCGCGCCGATGCCGCCGTCCAGAAGGTGGTGCGCCAGCACGCCCAGCAGCATCCGTCCGATGCCCTGTCCGAAATGGGAGGGCAGCACATAAAGCTGCGTGATCTCCCCGCCATGGCGGTGGTGGTCGCCGCTCTGCGCGGCACAGGCGCCGAAGGCGATGACCTCGCCCGCCGCTTCGGCCAGGACCATCGCCGAGAGAGGGCCCGGGTCGGCCAGAGCGGCAAAATGGCGTGCCCGCCGCGCCGCCATGGCGCCGTCCGAAAAGTTCTCGGCCGGGAGAAACGCGGCATAGGCATGACGCCGCGATAGCGCATGGACGCGCACGATCGCGTCGATGTCGTCCGCCCCGGCGCGCCGGGTGGTGACCGGGCCCCGACGCCGCGATCCCCGTCCGATCCTCGCAGGCGTTTCCATGATCGCTCCTCAATTCCGGGCGGAAGTCGGGTCGCGCAACTCTAACCGGAAAAGGCGGAACGAACCGATCCCGTCCGGCTCTCCAGGCGCAACAAACAATTGCGCTCCCCTGGCATACTGGTATTATGAGTACCTAAGCTGCGCGTCAACGCGGCATCGCGCCTGTCATCGGGTCCGTTGCATCATGGTTTGGGCCATGGGCCGGATCGGGCTTCGCATCCGACATTGGGAAAGGGAGGACATCGACCCATGGATCTGAATCGTCGCCAATTCACCCTGGCCTCGCTGCTGGCCGCCGGCACCGCGGGCTGGCCGGTTTTCGCCAGGGCCCAGGGCCAGAAGACCATCGCCGTCCTGTTCGACGGTCTCTACTCGCCCTTCTGGGTGGCGGGCATCGAGGCCATCAAGCAGGATCTTGAGGGCCGCGGCTTCGAGATGGTGCAAGCCATCTCCGATCAGGACGACAACCGGCAGTTCGAGCAGGTCAAGGCCATGCTGGCCCGCGGCGTCGACGGCATCATCATCGTCCAGACCGACAGCAACGCGGTCATTCCGGCGATCCGCGAGGCCAACGCCGCCGGTGTGCCGATGGTTCATTTCAACCGGCCCCCGGCCGAAAGCGACGCCTTCTCCGTCGCCGTCCAGGCCGACAACCGGCGGATCACTCAGGAGACGGTGGAGTATCTGGTCAAGGTGGCGCAGGAAAAGGGCGGCAGCTACAAGGCGGCCATCCTGATCGGCGACCTGGGCGACCCCAACGCCATCGGCCGGCGCGACGGCTTTTTCGACATCGTCGATCAGCATCCCGACCTGATCGAGGTGGTGGCGCGCATCCCCACGGAATGGAATGCCGACAAGGCCTTCGCCGGGCTGACCAACGCCCTGCAGGCCAACCCGGACATCAACTTCCTGTTCACCTCGTCGGACTTCATGTTTCCGCAGATCGTCCAGGCGCTGCGGGTCGCCGGCAAGTGGCACAAGATCGGCGAGGACGGCCACGTCGTCTTCGGCGGCTTCGACGGCGACGCCACGGCCTACGAGCTGATGAAGGACCAGTATCTGGATGCCGACGGCGTGCAGGATCTGTTCTACGAGGCCGAACTGGCGATCAACGCCATCATCGACCTGCAGGAGGGCAAGGAGGTCGAGCGGCTTCTGCTCGATCCCGGGTTCGCCATCACCCAGGCGAATTTCGAGAAGATGAAGGAGCGGATGTGGGGTTACCATATCTATCAGGCCGAACACGGCTGAACCTCATCGTTGAAGGGCCGGGGGCATGAGCGCTCCCGGCCGTTCCGCGACGTGTCTTCTGACGGATCGGGTGAGATTGGGTGAGCGCGACCGGCCTTGAGGCAAGCGGCGGCACCAGGCTGCGCACGGTGCTGCGGCGGCTGCTGTTCTCGGAGTATCTGGTGCTGTATCTGACGGTGATCTATTTCGCCGCCATCGTGCCCTTTATCCCGCAGATCGCGTCGCTGGAAAGCCTGGGCAACATCCTCAACGACATGCTGCCGCTGCTGGTGGTGGCGATCGGCCAGACCTTCGTGCTGATCGTGGCGGGGATCGACTTGTCGGTCACCGCCGTCATCGCCATGGCCAGCGTCGCCGGGGCCAGCGTGATGTCCGGCGATGGCGGCTATCTGGCCGGATCGCCGCTGGCGGTGCCGGCGGCACTGATGGTCATGGTCGGTGTCGGGGCGGCGATCGGCGCCGTCAACGGCCTGTGCATCACCCGGTTCGCCATGCCGCCCTTCATCGTCACCCTGACCATGATGATGTTCTTTTCCGGCGCGGCGATCTGGTTCACCACCTTCCATACCGACACCAGCAGCATCGCCAACCTGCCGCCGGCCTTCGTGGTCATCGGCCAGGGCGACATCGCCGGCATTCCCAACAGCCTGTGGGTGGCGCTGGCCGTCGGGCTGTTCGGCCATGTTCTGCTGTCGCGCACGGTGCTTGGCCAGCAGCTCTACGCCATCGGTCTCAGCCCACGCACGGCGTCGGTGTCCGGCGTGCCGGTGCGGCGCTGCATCCTTCTCGCCTTCGTCATCTCGGGCATCTGCGCGTCGCTGTCGTCCGTGCTGTATACCGGCCGGCTGGAAACCGGGACGCCGATCCTGGGCCAGAACATGCTGCTCGACATCATCGGGGCCGTGGTCATCGGCGGCACCAGCCTGTTCGGCGGCAAGGGCAAGATCGTCTGGACGGTCTTTGGCGTGCTGTTCCTGGTGGTCATCGACACCAGCCTCAAGATGATGGGCCTGTCGCTGTTCTTCGTCTTCGCCATCAAGGGCGCGGTCATCCTGTTGGCGGCGGTGATCGACGCCACCCGCACCCGCATCCAGGCGCGGGGAGGCTAAGCCTTGGCCCTTCTCGAATACGAAAACGTGCGCAAAAGCTTCTTTGGCGTCGAGGTGCTGCACGGCATCGGCTTTACGCTGGAGGCCGGCCGCGTGCTGGGGCTGGTGGGCGAGAACGGGTCGGGCAAGTCGACCGCCATGAACATCCTGGGCGGCGTTCATCCGATGGATGCGGGCGCCATCCGCATCGATGGCCGGCCCTATGAACCGCGCCGTCCGCGCGACGCCCAGGACGCCGGCATCGCCTTCATCCATCAGGAACTCAACCTTTTCGAGAATCTGTCGATCGAGGAAAACCTGTTCGTCGGGGGCTTCCCCCGCCGCGGCCGGTTCCTGCCGCTGATCGACCGGGCCGATATCCGGACGCGCACCCGGGCGGCGCTGGAATCGGTCGATCTCGAGCACGCGCCATCGACGCCGGTGATGCGCCTCAGCCAGGGCGAACGGCAGCTTGTCGAGATCGCCAAGGCCCTCAACGCCGACGCAAAGATCATCATCTTCGACGAGCCCACCACCTCCCTGACCCGGCGCGAGACGGAGCGGCTGTTCGAGATCATCGGCCGGTTGCGGGCGCGCGGCATCGCCATGATCTATATCAGCCATATTCTGGCCGACGTGCTGGCGCTGTGCGACGACGTGGTGGTGCTGCGCGACGGTGCCGTGGTCGGCGGCGGCCCGGCCGACGAGATGACCGTCGAGCGGATGATCTCGGCCATGGTCGGGCGCAAGATCGACCAGCTGTTCCCGCCGCGCCACACAGTGCCGTCCGCCGACCCGGTGCTGGAGGTCGAGGCCTTGAGCGAGCCCGGCATCGTCAAGGATATCGGGTTGACCCTGCACCGCGGCGAGGTTCTGGGCGTCTCCGGGCTCATGGGGTCGGGGCGGTCGGAACTGGCGCGCATCCTGTTCGGTCTGGACCCCCATGCGACGGGGCGTATCCGATTGAACGGCGCGCCCCTGGACCGGCCGACCCCCGCCATCTGCATGGATCGCGGCATGGCGTTCCTGACGGAGGACCGGCGGGCCGAGGGCCTGCTGATGGAAGCCTCGATCACCGACAACGTGGCGCTGCCGTCGCTCAACGACCGGGCGTCCGGCTGGCTGCGCTTGATCCAGCGCACCCGGCTTGGCGACGATGTGCACCGCGCGGCGGACGAGGTGCGGATCAACCGGACCGACTACGAAGGCACGCTGGTACGCACGCTCAGCGGCGGCAACCAGCAAAAGGTGGTGCTGGCCAAATGGCTGATGCGCGCGCCCTCGGTGTTCATCCTGGACGAACCGACCCGGGGCATCGATGTCGGCGCCAAGTTCGAGATCTACAAGCTGATCAACGATCTGGTCGGCGCCGGGGCCGGCGTGCTGTTCATTTCCTCGGAGATGGAGGAGTTGATCGGCATGTGCGACCGGATCCTGGTCATGGCCCATGGCGAGATCAGGGGCGTCCACGACCGCGCCGATTTCGACGGCGAACGCCTGCTCGAAGCGGCGATGTGGCACGGTCGGTTGGAACCGGCGGCGGCGGGGGGCGGCCGATGACCGTGTCGGCCGGCGGCGCCGTCAACCGGCGTCTGGCTCTTGTCGTTCTGCGCTACGCGTCGGTGCTCATGTTTCTCGCGGTGCTGGCGATCTTCACGGCCCTGTCGGACCGGTTCTTCGATCCGCAGAATTTCGTCAACATCCTGATCCAGTCGTCGCACGTGGCGATCCTGGGCATCGGCATCACCTTTGTCCTGCTGACCGCCGGCATCGATCTGTCGGTCGGCGCGATCATGTATCTGGCGGTCGCCGTGTTCGGCATCCTGCTGCCCGGCGCGCCGGCGCCCGTGTCCTTCGCCGCGGCGGTCGGGGTGGGGATGCTGTTCGGTCTGGTCAACGGGTTCTTTATCGTCCGGCTGCGGGTGGCCGCCTTTATCACCACCCTGGCCACCTTGTTCATCGGCCGCGGCCTGGCCCTGTACATGACCAAGACCAAGATGGTGTTCTACGAAGAGAACATCCTGGTTCTGGGGCGCACCTCCTATCTGGGCGTGCCCTGGGCGCTGTGGGTTCTGGCCGTCGTTTTCGCTGTCGCCTGGGTGGTGCTGCGGCAGACCGGCTATGGCCGCCAGATCTACGCCGTCGGGGAGAATCCCGAGGCGGCCAAGAAGGCCGGCATCAATGTTCCCGCCATCCTGTTTTCGGTCTATTGCATCTGCGGCGTGTGCGCTGGCATCGCCGGGTTCGTGTCGATCACCCAGGTCGGCGCCGCCTTCGCCACCTTCGGCGTCGAAAAGGAATTCGCCGCCATCGCCGCCGCCGTGCTGGGCGGCACCAGCCTGTTCGGCGGCCGGGGATCGGTGGTGGGAACGCTGTTCGGCGCGGTGCTGATCCAGACGGTCAACAACGGTTTGGTCATCGTCAACGCCAATCCCTACGTCTATCCTTTGGTCACCGCCGCCATCATCTTCCTGGCCGTGTTCGTGGACAGCCAGCGCAGCCGGATCCTGGACAGCATGGGCCGGCGGACCATCCGGGTGGAGGACCAGGCGGCATGAGCAAACTCAAAGGGGCCGTGATCGGCTGCGGCTTCTTCGCCGAGAACCACCTCAACGCCTGGAGGGGGCTGGACGGCGCCGATCTTGTGGCGGTGTGCGACCGGGACGGGGACAAGGCGCGCGCGGCCGCCGCCCGGTTCGGCGTCGCCCATGCCTATGACGATGCGGCGCGCCTGTTTGCCGAGCAGGATCTCGATTTCGTCGATATCGCGACCACGGTCGATTCCCATGTGCCGCTGGTCGAGATGGCGGCCGCCCACGGGGTGCCCGCCATCTGTCAGAAGCCGTTCGCGCGCACCCTGGACGATGCGCGGCGGATGGTCGACGCCTGCGCCGCCGCCGGCGTGCCGCTGATGGTGCACGAGAATTTCCGGTGGCAGGCGCCGTTGATGGCGGTGCGGGACGTTCTGCGATCGGGCCGCATCGGCCGCCCGTTCCACGCCCGTATCCAGTTCCGCCACGGCTACGACGTTTACGCCACCCAGCCCTATCTGGCGACGGAGAAGCGCTTCGTTATCCTGGATCTGGGCATTCATCTTTTGGACGTGGCCCGCGCCTATTTCGGTGAGGTCACGCGGCTTTATTGCCGGACCCAGCGGGTCAACCCGCGCGTCCGGGGGGAGGACACGGCGACGATGCTCTTGGATCACGCGGACGGCACCCGGTGCCAACTCGACTGCAGTTTCTTCACCACGCTCGACCCCGACCCGTTCCCCCAGACCCTGGTTCGGATCGAGGGCACGGCAGGCACGGTCGTCCTGGATACCGGCTACCGGCTCAGCGTCTCGGACAGGCAGGGGCGGCAGGAACGATCGGTCGAACCGGGATTGCGGCCCTGGACCGCCCGGCCCTGGCACGGGATTCAGGACAGCGTTTTCAACATTCAGAACCATTGGCTCGACTGCCTGGCGCGGGGCGCCGAACCGGCCACCTCCGGCGCCGACAACCTCAACACGCTGGGATTGGTCTTCGCCGCCTATGAGTCGGCCGAAAGCGGCCGCGCCGTGGTGCCGTCATGACCGGCGTCCTGCTGGTCACCGGCGGCAGCCGGGGCATCGGGGCGGCGGTCGCCCGCATGGCCGGGCAGCGCGGCTACGATGTCTGCGTCAATTACCGGGCCGACCGGCACGCGGCCGAGGCGGTGGTCGCCGATATCGAGGCGGCCGGGCGCAAGGCCATCGCCGTGGCCGCCGACGTCGTCGACCAGGCCTCGGTCACCGCCATGTTCGACGAGGCGGAAGCCAAGCTCGGTCCCCTGACGGCGCTGGTCAACAGCGCCGGCATTCTCAACCGCGCCGCCCGGCTGGACACGGTCGATTTGGCCGAGGCGCGACGGGTGCTGGACGTCAATGTGTTCGGTCTTCTGCTGTGCGCCCGCGAGGGGGTTCTGCGGATGTCCACCCGCCACGGCCGCAAGGGCGGGGCCATCGTCAATATCTCGTCCAAGGCGGCGGTTCTTGGGGGTGTTGGCGAGTCCCTTCCTTATGCCGCCAGCAAGGGCGCGGTGGATACGTTCACCTTCGGCCTGGGGCGTGAGGTGGCGGGCGAGGGCATCCGGGTCAACGCCATCCGGCCGGGCCTGATCGACACCGACATGCAGTTGGCGTCGGGCATCGAGAACCGGCTGGCCAAGCTGACGCCCTCCATCCCCATCGGCCGGGCCGGAACCGCCGACGACGTGGCCGAAGCCGTGCTCTGGCTGTTGTCCGACGGCGCCCGCTATGTCACCGGCACGGTCTTCGACGTGTCCGGTGGGCGCTAGGCGATGGCGGCGGAGACGGTAAAGGGGGCGGTCATCGGCTGCGGCTTCTTTGCCCAGAACCACCTCCGCGCCTGGGGCGACGTGACCGGCGCCGCGCTGACGGCCGTGTGCGACACCGATCCGCAAAAGGCACAGGCCGCTGCCGACCTCACCGGGGCCACCCCCTACACCGACGCCGCCGACATGCTGGATCGCGAAGCGCTCGATTTTATCGATGTGGCCACGACCATGGAAACCCACCGGACGCTGGTGGAACTGGCCGCCGCCCGCGGCGTGTCGGCCATCTGCCAGAAACCGTTCGGTCCTACCCTGGACGACGTGCGGGCCATGATCGCGGCCGCCGATGCCGCCGGCACCGTTTTGATGGTGCATGAGAATTTCCGGTTCCAGACACCCTTGATCGCGGTGCGCCGGCTGCTCGACGAGGGCGCCATCGGCAAACCCTTCTTCGCCGCCATCGATTTCCGCACCGGCTTCGATGTCTACGCCAACCAGCCTTATTTGGCGGAGGTCGAACGGTTCATCATCCTGGATCTGGGCATCCATGTGCTGGATGTCGCCCGGTTCCTGCTGGGCGACGCGCGTTCGGTCTATTGCCGCGCGGCGTCGATCCGGCCGGGCATCAGGGGCGAGGATCAGGCGGCGATGCTTCTCGACCATCAGGACGGCGCGGTCAGCGCGGTGTCGTGCACCTATGCCGCATCGGTCGATCCCGACCCGTTTCCCCAGACCCTGATCGCCCTGGACGGCGACCGGGGCTCGATCCGCCTCGGCATCGATTTCCGCCTGGAACTGCACACCAAGGACGGCGTCGAGGTGCGTGACGTATCGCCTCGCACACCCTCCTGGGGCGAGGCCCCCTGGGACTTGGTTCAGGAAAGCGTGATCAACACCCAGCAGCACTGGGTGGACTGCCTGTTGTCCGGTACCGCCCCGGCGACATCGGGCCATGACAATTTCAAGACCTTCGCCCTGGTCGAGGCCGCCTACGAGTCGGCCGCGTCGGGACAACCCGCCACACCGCAGGACCCGCACTCGTGACCGACCGTATCCACGCGACCTACCGCATCGAAACCGCGTTCGACCCGCGCGTCGCGGTCGAAATCATGGCCGGGGAGCAGTCGAGCGGGACTTTTGTGGCGGTGCCCGGCGAAACGCCCGAGCTCAAGGCGCGTTTCGGCGCCCGGATCGAACGGCTGGAGAATCTGGGGACGGTAGACGCCCCGTCCCTGCCGGGGGCCGGCGTGCCGAAAGGCGAGCACAAACCCGTCATTCGCCGGGCCGAGGCGGAACTGTCCTGGCCGCTGGAAAGCCTGGGGCCCAGCCTGCCCAACCTGGTCGCCACCGTGGCCGGCAACCTCTACGAGCTGAAGCAGTTTTCGGGTTTGCGGCTGCTGGACATCGCCTTGCCGGCGGCCTTTGCCGACGCCTATCCAGGCCCGCAGTTCGGTGTCGCCGGGACGAGGCGCTTGAGCGGGGTGGAAGGACGGCCGCTGGTCGGTACCATCGTCAAGCCCAGCGTCGGCCTGACGGCGGAGGCCACCGCCGATCTGGTCGATACCCTGTGCGAGGGCGGCATCGACTTCATCAAGGATGACGAGCTTCAGGCCGACGGCACCTATTGCCCGTTCGAGGCCAGGGTCGACGCGGTCATGGACGTCGTCAACCGCCATGCCGACCGCATCGGGCGCAAGGTCATGTTCGCCTTCAACCTGACCGGTGATCTGGACCAGATGCGCCGGCGCCACGACCATGTGGTCGAACGCGGCGGCACCTGTGTGATGGCCAGCCTGAATTCGGTGGGGTTGGTCGGCATGGTCGAATTGCGGCGCCACGCCACCCTGCCCATCCACGCCCACCGCAACGGCTGGGGCTATCTGTCCCGGGCGCCGGAACTGGGATGGAGCTATGTCGCCTGGCAAAAGCTGTGGCGTCTGGCCGGTGCCGACCACATGCATGTCAACGGCCTGCGCAACAAGTTCTGCGAAGGCGATGACAGCGTCGTCGCCTCGGCCCGGGAATGCCTGACGCCGATGTTCCCGCCGCCCGGCCCGCCCTGCACGGTGGTGCCGGTATTCTCCTCCGGCCAGTCGGCCGATCAGGCCGCCGACACCTATGCGGCGATGGGCACCACCGACCTGATCTACGCCTGCGGCGGCGGCATCATGGGCCACCCGGGCGGGGTCGCGGCGGGCGTCGCCAGCATCCGTCAGGCCTGGGAGGCGGCGGTTCAGGGAATACCGTTGGAGCGTTACGCCGCAGACCATCGGGAGCTGCGCGAGGCGCTGGAGACCTACCGGTGAGCACGCCGTCGCCGCAAGGCTCTGGTCGGGACCTGCCGCCGGGGCTGGTCATGACCTTCTACGGCGACGATTTCACCGGCTCGACCGATTCCATGGAAGCGCTCAGCCTCAACGGCCTGCCGGCGGTGCTGTTTCTTGAGCCGCCGGCACCGGAGGCCCTGGCCGCGTTTCCCGATGCGCGCGCCGTGGGCGTGGCCGGCATCAGCCGCAGCCAGTCTCCCGACTGGATGGCGGACAACCTGCCGCCGGTGTTCGAGGCGCTCAAGGCGCTGGGCGCGCCCCTGTGCCATTACAAGACCTGCAGCACCTTCGACAGCGCGCCCCATGTGGGATCCATCGGCAGGGCGATCGAACTGGCGCGCGCGACCTTCGGCACGGCGTGGACGCCGATGGTGGTCGGCGCGCCGGTGCTGCGCCGCTATCAGGCCTTCGGAAATCTGTTCGCGACGGTGGACGGCGTGTCCTACCGGCTGGACCGCCACCCGACCATGGCCCGCCACCCGGTGACCCCGATGGACGAGGCCGATCTCACGCGCCATCTCGCACGCCAGACCGACCTCGCCATCGGGCTGGTCGATCTGCTGGCCCTGCGCCGCGAGGCCGACGAGCGGCTGGCCGCCGTGCGCGGCGGGGGCGCCGACATCGTGCTGTTCGACATTCTCGACGACCAGGACCTGGCGGAAGCGGGCCGACTGATCTGGAACGGCGTGGACGACCCCGCCTTTCTGTGCGGATCGTCAGGGATGCAGTACGCGCTGGTCGCCCACTGGCGGCGGGCCGGTCTGCTGGTTCCGGCGTGTGAACCGGCCCGGGCGGCGCCCGTGGACCGGCTGGTGACGGTCAGCGGCAGCTGTTCGCCGGTGACCGCCGGGCAGCTCCGCTGGGCCGTCGATCGGGGTTCCGCCGGCATCCGCCTGGATCCGCGGCTTCTGGCCGATCCGGATGCGGCGACGGCCGAGGCGGCGCGGGGGCTCGACGCGGCATTGGCCGCGTTGGGGCAGGGACAGGATGTTTGCCTCTACACGGCCGATGGGCCCGACGACCCGTCCATCGCCAGGTTCGACAGCGACATGGCCGCCCGCTATCCCGACCGGGCCGAAGCGAACGGGCGGGTCGGGCAGGCGCTGGGCGACCTTCTGGCGGTCCTTCTGGAACGCACCGGCCTGCGCCGGGCGGTGGTCGCCGGCGGCGATACGTCGGGTCACTGCAGCCGGCGGCTGGGCATCGAGGCGCTGACGCTTCTCACCCCGATCGCCCCCGGGTCGCCGCTGTGCCGGGCCTGGTCCCGGCGCAACCGGCTGGATGGCCTGGAGGTCGCGCTCAAGGGCGGGCAGGTCGGCCGTCCCGATTATTTCGGCGCGGTCAAGAACGGGGCCGCGACGCCATGACATCGAAATTCGACAACCTCGATAACAAGGAGACAATCCGATGACCAAGATCGCGCTGCTGGGCGCCGGCGGCAAGATGGGCGTGCGTCTGGCCAGGAACCTCAAGGGCTCGGAATTCGAGGTGGCGCACGTGGAAATCGGCGCCGCCGGGCAGGAACGCCTGAAAAAGGAAGTCGGCGTGGACTGCGTCCCCCAGGAGGCCGCGTTGAAAGGCTGCGACGCGGTGGTGATGGCCGTGCCCGACGCGTTGATCGGCAAGATCGCGCATACGTTCTACCGGGACCTCGCGCCCGGCACTCTGGTGATCATGCTCGACGCCGCCGCCCCCCACGCCGGCGACATGCCCGAGCGCGCGGACATCGGCTACTTCATCACCCATCCCTGCCACACGCCCCTGTTCCACGACGAAACCGAGCGCGAGGCCCAGCGCGACTTTTTCGGCGGCGTGGCGGCCAAGCAGCACATCGTCTGCGCCCTGATGCAGGGACCGGAGGAACACTACGCGCTGGGGGAGAAGATCGCCCGGACCATCTACAAGCCGGTGATGCGGTCGCACCGTGTCACGGTGGAGCAAATGGCCATCCTGGAGCCGGCCCTGTCGGAAACCGTGGGCGCGACCATGGTCTCGGCCCTGCGCGAGGCGATGGACGAGGCGGTGCGAAGGGGCGTGCCCTACGAAGCGGCGCGCGACTTCATGCTGGGCCATCTCAGCATCGAGATCGCCATCCTGTTCGAGGAATTTCCCGGTCAGTTCTCCGATGGCGCCAAGCTGGCCATCGCCAAGGCCAAGCCGCACATCTTCAAGGACGATTGGCTCAAGGTGTTCGAGCCGGAAGCGGTGATGCAGAGCGTCAAGGACATCACCCAGGCCAAGGCGTGATGCGCCGGCACCGTGGCCGATGACCGTGTCGTAAAAATCGTCCTTCTGGCCGACCGGCCGGACGCGGCGGAAGTCTTGGAACGCTGGTTCGTGGAGGCGTGGCCGTCCTGGTACGGACCCGGCGGTCCCGGCGACGTCCGCCAGGACATCGCCGACGCCTGCCAGCGCGACGCCCTGCCGCTGTGCGTCGTCGCCCTGGACGCCGACGATGCGGTCCTGGGCACGGCCGCGCTGAAGACGGACTCGCTGGGCAGTGAGCTTGGCGTCGGCCCGTGGCTTGCCGCCTGGCTGGTCCATCCGGCGCACCGGCGCCTTGGCGTCGGCACGGCCCTGGTCGGGGCCATCGAGGCACAGGCCACGCGGCTTGGCTTCGACGCGCTTTACATCACGACGGCGCTGGCGGCCGGCATGCTGCGGCGCCGGGGGTGGGAGCCGTTCGGCGCCGCGCGGGCCCCCGACGGACCGATCCCCATCCACCGTCGCCGGCTGGTTTCGGGACCACCGTGAGTCTGGACGCGCCACCGGCAGCCGGTTCCGGCGGCGGGGACCGCTCGCCCGTTGTGTCCGACCGCTTCGGTGGGCCATAAAAGCGCACAACGATAAAACGCCTGCCGGCGCGCGGGACAACGAGGAACGGCCATTCATGACTGAACGACGCAAAGCCTATGACCAGCTTCGCAGCGCCCGCTGGTACGGGCCCGCGGATCTGCGATCCTTCGGCCACCGGTCACGGACGCTCCAGATGGGCTACGACCAGGCCGACTGGTCGGGCAAGCCGGTGATCGGGATCATCAACACCTGGTCCGACATCAATCCCTGCCACGCCCACTTCAAGACACGGGTGGAAGAGGTCAAGCGCGGCGTCTGGCAGGCCGGCGGCTTTCCCCTCGAACTGCCGGCGATGAGCCTGTCGGAACCCATCGTCAAGCCTTCGACCATGCTCTACCGCAACTTCCTGGCGATGGAGTGCGAGGAACTGCTGCGCAGCCATCCCATCGACGGCGCGGTGCTGATGGGCGGCTGCGACAAGACCACGCCGGCGCTGCTGATGGGCGCCATCAGCATGAACATACCGGCGATCTTCGTTCCCGCCGGACCGATGCTGCGCGGCACCTGGCGCGGCCAGACGCTGGGCAGCGGGTCGGACACCTGGAAGTACTGGGACGAAAAGCGCGCCGGCAAGATCACCGAGGCCGACTGGCGGGAGATCGAGGCCGGGATCGCCCGGTCCTACGGCCATTGCATGACCATGGGAACGGCCAGCACCATGACCAGCATCGCCGAGGCGTTGGGCATGACCCTGCCCGGCGCCGCGTCGATCCCGGCCGCCGACGCCAACCATGCGCGGATGGCCACGGCCAGCGGTCGGCGGATCGTCGACATGGTGTGGGACGACCTCAAGCCCTCCGATATCCTGACGGAGGCCGCGTTCGTCAACGGCATCCTGACCGACATGGCGATCGGCGGATCGACCAACGGCATCATCCACGTTATCGCCATGGCGCGTCGGGCCGGACACGACATCGGGCTGGACCGGTTCGATGCCCTGTCCCGCCAGGTGCCGGTGGTCGCCAACATCAGGCCGTCGGGTGCCTTTCTGATGGAGGATTTCTATTATTCCGGTGGGTTGCGCGCTCTTCTAAAAGTTATAAATGAGTATCTGGACTTGACTTGCATGACCGTCAACGGGCGCACCCTGGGGGACAATATCAAGGATGCCCAGGTCCATGACACCGATGTCATCCGCTCCCTGGACAACCCCGTCTATGCCGAAGGGGCGACTGCGGTCCTGCGCGGCAACCTGGCACCCGACGGTTGCGTGATGAAGCCGGCGGCGGCCAACCCGAAGTTCCTAAAGCACAGCGGCCCGGCGCTGGTCTTCGACACTTACGGCGCCATGAAGCAGGCGGTGCAGGACGAAGATCTCGACGTGACCGAGGACACGGTGCTGGTGCTGCGCAACGCCGGCCCCCAGGGGGGGCCGGGCATGCCCGAATGGGGCATGCTGCCGATCCCGACAAAGCTGGTGAAGCAGGGGGTGCGCGATATGCTGCGTCTGTCCGATGCCCGCATGTCGGGCACCAGCTATGGCGCTTGCGTCCTGCACATCGCGCCGGAGAGCTTTATCGGCGGACCCTTGGCGCTGGTGCGCACCGGCGACCGGATCAGCGTCGATGTCGCGGCACGCTCGATCCGTCTGGAGGTCGACGATGCCGAGTTGGAGGCGCGCCGCGCGGCCTGGACGCCGCCGCCGCCCCGCTACGAGCGCGGTTGGGGCTACATGTTCGCCCGCCACACCCTGCAAGCCGACAAGGGCGCCGACCTCGACTATCTGGAAACGGGGTTCGGCAACCCGGTTTCCGACCCGGACATCTATTGACGCCCGATCTCGAGAAAAAAGGAGGCGGCCGCGTATCCGACCGCCTCCACCTTGCCGTCCGACGAAACTACGCGGCGGCGGATGCGGCGTTGACCTCGTCCGTGGCGATGTCGGTCAGCAGTTCGTCGGCGTTCTTTTCCTGCTTCAGGTTTTCCTCCAGCAGGTCGCGGGCCTCGTCCTGCCCCAGACGGCGGGCCCAGGCGATCAGGGTGCCGTAGCGGGCGATTTCGTAATGCTCCACGGCCTGGGCGGCGGCCAGGAGCGCGGCGTCCAGCGTGTCGGCATCGTCGATCTCCTCCATCAGGCCCTCGGCCTCCTCGATCAGGCCCTCGATGGCGTCGCACTTCTCGCCAGCCGCCTTCTTACCGATGACCTCGAAAACCTGCTCCAGACGCTCGATTTGACCGACCGTCTCCTCGCGATGCTCGGTGAATGCGTCGGCCAGCCGCTCGTTGGCGGCCTTTTCGGCCATCTTCGGCAGGGCCTTCAGGATCTGCTTCTCGGCGTAGTAGATGTCCTTGAGCGTGTGCACGAACAGGTCGTTCAGCGATTTGACAGCCATGATGGGCTCCCTTGTGAGCGTGATGTGCGGTGCGATCCGGGGGCGTTCGCGATAACGCCCACCGCGTTTACCAAGATGGAAACACGGCAGGGTCGCGATTGTTCCCGGTCTGGAAGACCGTCTGAGAAGAGGGCACGGCGTGCACCGCTCCAGCGTCCGTTAAGGTTAACAACGGGCTTCTCCAAGGAAAAAAGGGATTTACCGGCTGTCGATGCTCTCAACGGGAAATGTCTAGCTTCATCACAAGAACGAATACATATTTCCGGAGACTGATTTCCCGGGCAATAAAATTGAAATTCTTCCGCTGTTTAGCTCCTTCTTCGACATTTATTTTCGCGTCGAGAACCTAAGATTGCTGATGCTGGGAACCAATCCTGCCGCGCCATCGTTTGACGGGAACGAGCCACGATAGGGCGCGATACAGGAGAAGAGACATGAACGGAAAAGTCATTGGCGGCATCGTCGCGCTGGTCATCGTTATCGCGGTGGCATGGTGGGCGATCGACATCAATGTGACGGACGAGGGCGAGCTGCCCACGGTCGATGTGGACGTCGATGCCGGCGAGTTGCCGGAAGTCGATGTCGATACGGTGGACGTCGAGGTCGGCACGGAGGAAAGGGAAGTTCTGGTCCCCGACGTAGAGGTGACCGTGGAAGAGGAAACCGTGACGGTTCCCACCATCAGCGTCGAGCCCGCGGACGCCAACAACACGGCAAACTAAGGCGCCCGGCCGATCGGTCGACGATCGAAAACCCGGTACCGGGCTTGGAAGGGCGGCGGCCATAGGGAGTCCGCCGCCCTTTTCATGGGGGTCAGAGCTGCCGGGCGCTGAACGTGTCGCACGCGTCCAGGGATCCGGTTTCGAAACCGCGTCTGAACCATTCGGCCCGTTGGGCGCTGGTGCCGTGCGTGAAGGAATCCGGAACGATGGTTCCCTGGGTACGGCGCTGAAGCGTGTCGTCGCCGATGGCATTGGCCGCCCCCAACGCCTCCTCGATATCGCCAGGCTCCAGAATTCCCCGGGTTCTGTCGGCGTGATGAGCCCACAGGCCGGCCAGGCAGTCGGCTTGCAATTCCATGCGGACCTGGAGGGCGTTGGCCTGTGCCTCGCCGGTTCGTGACTGAGCCTGCCGCACCTGGCCGGAAATCCCCAGAAGCGTCTGGACGTGGTGACCCACCTCGTGGGCGATGACGTAGGCCTGGGCGAAATCGCCGGGAGCGTCGAAGCGCCGGGCCAGCGCATCGAAAAATGTGAGGTCGACATAGATCCTCTGGTCGCCCGGACAGTAGAACGGGCCGGACGCCGATCCGGCATAGCCACAGGCCGATTGCACCGCGCCGGAGAAAAGCACCAGGGTCGGCTCGACATAGGTTTCGCCAAGGCTTTCGAACTGGGCGTGCCATGTGTCCTCGGTATCGGCCAGGACGACGCTGACGAACGCGGCCAGCTCGTCCTCGGTCGCGCGGTCCAGCGTGCTTTGCGGCGCCGGCCCCAAGCCCGATCCCGGGCCGCCCGACCCGTTCAGCAGGATCGACGGATCGACACCCAGAACCAGCATGGCCACCACCACGATGACCAGGCCGATGCCCCCGATCCCGCCGGCGCGACCGGCACGTCCGACCGGCAGCCGGATCGGTATTCGGGATCGCCCGCCCCCGAACCCGCGGCCCATCCCGCGTCGGTCCTCGATATTGCCGCTCCGTCTTCCGCCGCGCCAGCGCATGTCGCCGTTCCCCCTTTATGCCGTGGTTCGGATAGCCTCATCACAACGACAAACGGGACAAAAGGTGACACAGTTCATACCCGGCACGTCCGACGGAGTGTTAGACCATCGCTCGAACGGCCGCGATCGGAGGTTTCTATATTTCGATTTAAATGCTAACGATCTTGCTGTATGACCGCGGCAATCGATCGCACCCATCGGCGGGAAACAAAGTGCCATGAGCTTGCGCCTTCGATTCAATCTGGTTCTCACGGCGGTGTTTCTCGCCGGACTGCTGGTTTCGGGCCTCGTGTCCTATGATCTGCTGCAGCGCAACGCGCAGGCCGAGGTGATTCACAGCGCCAATCTGATGATCGAGGCCGCCGGCGCCGTGCGCAGCTATACGGTGGAGAAGGTACGGCCCCACCTGGCCGACAAGCTGGCCGACGAATTCCTGCCGGAAACGGTTCCGGCCTACGCCGCCACCGAAGCCCTGTCGCGGCTGTCGGAGGACTATCGCGGCTACATCTACAAGGAAGCGACGCTCAACCCCACCAATCCGCGCGACCGCGCCGCCGATTGGGAAGCCGATCTGATCCACGCCTTTCGCCAGGACCCGGGGTTGGGAAGCCTGTCCGGCCAGCGCGAGACGCCGAACGGCCTGTCGCTGTATGTCGCCAGCCCGATCCGCATTTCCGATCCCGCCTGCCTGACCTGTCACAGCACGCCGGCCGCGGCGCCGGCATCGATGATCCGGCGCTACGGCGAATCGAACGGGTTCGGGTGGCAGCTCGACGAGGTGGTCGGGGCGCAGATCGTCTCGGTCCCGACCATGATCGCCCAGGCCAACGCCGACCGCGCGTTTCTCACCTTCATGCTATCGCTGTGCGGCGTGTTCGCGGCCGTCTATCTCGCGGTCAACGTGATGATGACGCGGATGATCATCGCCCCGATCACGCGGCTGTCCCAGGCCGCCGATGCCGTCAGCACCGGCGACTTCGACATCGCGGAGTTTCCCGAAACCAAGAAGGACGAGATCGGCAAGCTGGGGATTTCCTTCAATCGCATGCGGCGCAGCCTGGAACAGGCCATCAAGATGATGGGGCCATGACGCGCAAGGCAATGCCGGTGCCCTCGGGACGAACGGTCATCTGCAGCGCCGTTTTCGTCGATATCGTCGGTTACACCAAGGTGCCCACATCGCGCCAACTGGCCATGAAGGCGCGGCTCAACCAGATCATCGGCGACGCTTTGTCGGACTTCGCCGAAACCGATCGGCTGGTGCTGGACACAGGCGACGGCGCGGCTATCTGTTTCCTGGGCGACCCCGAGGATGCGCTGTTCGTCGCCACCGCGGTCAACCGGGAGACCGGCCAGACCGATGACGAAGCGCGCTTTGTCCTGCGCACCGGCATCAATCTGGGGCCGATCAAGCTGGTCACCGACCTTAACGGCCAGCCCAACGCCATCGGCGACGGCATCAACGTCGCCCAGCGGGTGATGAGCTTCGCGGCGGAGGGGGAGATCCTTGTCTCCCGCTCTTATTACGAGGTCGTGGCCCGGCTGCGTCAGGACAGCGACGGCATGTTCCGGTTCCTGGGCACGCGCAAGGACAAGCATGTGCGCGAACATCAGATCTATTCCTATGGCGCCGTGTTCGACGCGCCGTCCCCGGTGGCCAGGCCTGATGAAACGCCTGAGCCGGCCGAACCGGTCATGGCGGCGGAGACCGCCTTGGGGCAGGACCTCATCGACGATGTCGAGCATCGTCTGGCGGCGCGGATCGGGCCGTTGGCCCGCGTGGTGGTGCGCCGCGCCGCCGATACCGCCGTCAGCCGGCATCAGTTTTTCGAGACCGTGGCCGCCTGCGTTCCCGACGAGGCGGACCGGGCGGCCTTTCTGGCCGAAGCTGGCGCCGCGCCGACCGCGCCCGCCGCGATGCCCTTGGCTGGCGCCCCGGCCGACGATGCGGCGCAAGCCCCGATCGCCGAGGAGGACCGGCGGCAGGCGGAACGCCTGCTGGCCGACCATTTGGGCCCGCTCGCCAAATTCCTGGTGACCAAGACCGCGGCCCAGGCCCGCGACCGACAGGACCTCTACCGCCGGCTGGCGGCTCATATCGACGACCCGGCCGCAAGGGCGCGTTTTCTGGCGGCCGGCGGGGCCGGCAACTGACCCGCGCCGGTCACTCGCCGGACGGCAGCCAGTCCTCGCTGCGCAGCAGAAGGTCGAACTGTCCCTCCGATATCGTCATGCGTCCGGCGTGAACGATCACCGTCAACTCGTCGATGATCAGCCCTATGCGTCGACCGTCGAGCGATGTCAGTTCCACCAGGCCGGGCTCGATCAATTGCGCCTCAGGGGCCAGTGGGGTGAACGGGGTGTCGGTATCCGCCTCCATCGGCGGCGGCAACCGATCCTGCATCGAAAAGGAAATGGCGTCCCCGCCTAAAGGCGCCAGGCTGATCCGGTCGGACTCCGTCGTCACGGTCAGGCTCAAGGATCCCGCTGTGATCGTGCGTTGTCCGGCGCCCTGCCAGGGAAGGTTGGCGACAAGAACGTCATAGACGTCCATCGGGACGACGGCGGTACCGGACGTCAACTCGTATTGCCGTAACGGCGCGAGCGTCTCCCCGGATAGTGCGTCCGACGCCCCGGTCAGGGCGAACTCCACACGTCCGAGCAGATCAAGTCGCGCAACGCGCTCGGCACTCCGGGAGCTTGGACGGAGACCGGCATCGGCTGTCGCGAAGGGATCGTCGGGTTGGCCCTCCAACCACGGCCGAACCCGGTCCAGCCCGCGATTGTCCGCCAACATGACCAGGACCGACCGCACGGCGTCTCTGTCGCGTTGAGGCAGGGGCGGGCCCTCCACGACCCTGCCGTTGCGCAGGATCTCGGCGTCGGTCAAAAGCTTCTCCAGCCGCGACAGCTGGCTGTCGACCGTGACCGCGGTCACGCCCCAGGGACCGATGCTGGCGGCCAGCATGGCGATCGCCGCCAGACCGGATATGAGCCTCAAGTCTCCACGCAGGCGCGGAACCAGATGGGCCAGCATCATCAGCGCGACAACGCCGGCGAACAGTCCCAGCCCGTACCGCGGCGGCGTGACCCCATGGGCCTGAATGCGCAGCGCGACGGCCAGCGCCAAAAGCCCCAGCGGCACGACCAGCAGACCCGGCCAGAAGGACGCGAACAGCCGCCCCGGCAGGCCGCTGAACACCGCGCCGGGGGGCAGGATGACGCGCAGGCCCACGATGCTCAGCGAGAACAGCAACACCAGCCTGCCGATCTCGTTGTCGGGAACGATGCCGGTGATCGCGATCTTGAGCGCGTAGACGTGCAGGACCAGGGCGTAGACGACGATCAGGGGGACCGCGACGAAATCGGTCATCACCTGAAGGCCGGGAACGGGCCTCATATCGCCGGTCGGATCGGTCCGGGGCAGGGGAGACGGCACGTAGCCGAGGACGAACAGGGGCCCGATCAGGGCGAAACTGGTCGCGACGATATGGCCGGACACCTGCCGCGGCGTCTCAATCCCGAACAGGTAGTCCAGGGTCGCCACTATCGACAGCAGCCCGACCATCACAAGCAGCGACGCCAACAGCCCGATCAGGCCGGCGGCCGCCAGCCGCCACTGGAACCCCCAGAACCCGGCGCCGCGTTCGTCACCGATATAGGGGGCAAGCGGTATCGTCAGCAGGCTTGCCAGCAGCAGCGCGTATGGAACATAAGGGTTCAGGGCGATGCCGAACCAGATCCCGGCGCCGACGATCGCCATCGCCGCCGCCGCGACACCATGCCGAACGGCGTCGCGGCGTCCGGCCCGTTCGCCCTGCAGGGTCGCGGCCACGGATGCCGCGACGGCGCCGGACAGCGAGAGCATCAGGTCGAACAACATCTCCCACCGGCTCTCGATCTGGATCTCCGCGTTGGCCACGAGCGACAGAAGGACGATACCGGCGACCGGAACCGGAAACCGTTGGGGCGCCGCCGCCAGTCCGCGCAGAAACGCGCGCCGCGTCTGCGCCCGGCGTTCCCTCGCCGGGACCGTCGATGTATCGGCTTCGTGCTGCGCCATCCCGGTTTCCCTGGTCGTGCGACTCATCCGCCATGAGTATACGGCGCTTAAGGACCGCGTGAGGGCGTATTCGAGGCGGCAAGAGGGCGGATCGGCGAAGAAAATGAAAGCACGAAGAGCCGGCGGGGCCGCGCGGGCGGGAGCCTACACCGCCGGCACCTCGTTATCGGCGATATAGTCGAAGGCAATGTCCTGGCCCAGGCCAGGGACCATGGGCATCGGCACGTATCCGTCCTGGTCCATGGGGTCGGGTATGCTGTTCAGATAGGCGGGGCAGGCATCGTAATCCAGGAATGGGTGCAACAGCCCCCGCTCATACCAGCGGCCGTTGCGCATGGCCCCCAGCAGGCTGAGGTTGGCGGCGCCGCCGCCATGCACCTCGCAGCTCATCCCAAAGGCCTCGGCCAGGTGGGCGACCTTGAGGGCCGGCGTGATGCCGCCGATGTCCTGGACGCCCGTGCGCAGGATATCGCTGGCGCCGCGCGCCCCCCATTCGGCCCGTGTCTGGAGCTTTCCGTGGGCCGTTTCGGGACCGATGATCGGAATGTCGAGCTGGTCGGCCAGCCAGGCGTAGGAGCTCGTCGAATACTCGTCCATCGGCTCTTCGTACCAATAGAAGCCGAGATCCTGCAGGCCGCGGCCCAGAAACAGGGCATCTTCCCGGCTGTACCAGTGGTTGGCGTCGAGCATCAGGGGAAAGTCCGGCCCCGCCGCCTCGCGCACCGCGGCACAGGCCTTGAGGTCCATGCGGGGGTCCGGCGCCCAGCTGACCGGCGGCATCCAGGTGTGCAGCTTGATCGCCGTGTAGCCGCGGCCGATCAGCCACTCGGTGAAGCGGCCATAATCCTCCGGCGTCGCCAGCCCTCCCTCCATTTCGTCCCCGCACATCGTGCTGCCATAGGCCGGGACCCGATCGCGGTAGCCGCCCAGCAGCTTCCACACCGGCTGGCCCAGCTTGCGTCCGGCCAGATCCCACAGCGCGCATTCCACGGCGGCCAGGGTGCGGTCGGGCAGAAGGCCGGCGCTGCCGCGCTGAAATTCGAACAGGCGCTGCCAGATCCGTTCCCGGTCGAACGGGTCGCGGCCGATCAGTTCGGGCTTGAGATACTTCTCCAGCAGGTAGGGCCGCACCACTTCCGGCGAACACAGGAAATGGCCCTCGTCGCCGTCGGTGTCGCGCAGCGTCAGCAGGGCGGTGCGCGTCTCGCGCTCCGGCCCCGGATGGGCGTGCCCGTCCGTATCGCTCATCGTGCGGGTGGTATGGCGGAACACACGGACCGAAACGTCGGCAAGGGTCATGACGGCTCCTGACGGGGGCGGGGAGAAGGGAGAAAAATTAGTTATACGAGATTACAAGTGGGATGCAAAGCAGCGCGCTTTAAAGGCTTTCTATCGCCAACCAATTGTCATATGACTTTGCAAATGGGGCGCCGTCGCCTATGGTGGACGCCCATGGCACACGGACTCAAAACGAACGGGACGCGCCGCCCGAACATCGTCCTTCTGTTGCCCGATCAGCTCCGCTGGGACTTCGTCGGGTGCTACGGCGCCCGCTTTGCAGCCACGCCGCACATCGACGCCCTGGCGGCGCGCGGCGTGCGTTATGACCGGGCCCTGTCGCCCTCGCCGATCTGCATTCCGGCCCGGGCATCCCTGCTGACCGGGCATAACGCCTTGAGCACCGGCGTGCTGACCAACAATTACTGGCTGCGCCCCGATCACGATGCCTGCGGCGTGCCGACCTGGGCGCGGCTTCTGTCCGACGCGGGGTACCACACCGAGGCCATCGGCAAGATGCATTTCATCCCGTGGGACCTGGACGAAGGGTTCGGCCACCGGGTCATCGCCGAGGACAAGCGCCATGTCCATATCGAGGACGACTACGCCGCCTATCTGGCCGCCCACGGCCTGCGCAAGCTGCGCGGGCCGGAGGAGCCGGGCTACACCGAGCACCGGATGGCGTCGGTCAGCCCGGTGCCGCCCGAGCATCAGGTCGATGTCTGGACCGGCGATCGCAGCGTGGATTTCCTGGAGACCTACAAGGGCGACCGGCCCTTCGCGTTGATGGTCGGGTTTCCCGGCCCCCACGATCCCTACAATCCGCCGGAGGATATCGCGCGCCTGTTCCGGGACGCGACCGTGCCGCCGTCGATCCACGGCACGGCGGCGACGGAAACCTTCCGCGCCGGGCTGATCCGGTCGCATCTCGACGGGTCGGCGGCGGTCGACCTGACGGCGTTCCCCGAGGACGCCAAGCGGCGCATCCGGCGCCACTACACCGCGCTGATGAAGGTGATCGACGATCAGGTCGGCCGCATCGTGGCGGCGGTGGAGCGGCGCGGCCAGGCCGACGACACGGTCATCCTGTTCGCGTCCGACCATGGCGATTTCCTGGGCGATTTCGACCTGATCGGCAAGGGCATCTTCTACGAGCCGAGCATCCACGTGCCGTTGATCGCCGTGATGCCCGGCATGAACGGCGGCACGGTCAACGGGGATCTGGTCAGCCTGACCGATCTGTTCGCCACGATCACGGCGGCGGCGGGGCTGACCGACGCGCCGTGTCAGGATTCCGGGCCGCTGCCCGGCCTGGGCCTGGGCGGCGAGGCGCGGCGGATGCTGCTGGGCGCCACCGGCGCCGGCGTCATGATGGCCGACCGGCGGTTCAAGCTGGCGCGGTACCGCAACGGCCTGGGCACCCTGTTCGACGTGGAGCGCGATCCGGCCGAGCAGACCAACCTGATCGACGATCCCGACCATGCCGAAACGCGCGAGCGGCTCGATTCGGCCCTGGCCTCGGCCCTGGTCGGCGCCGTCGTCGACGGCAACCGCGACAAGGCCTATCCCTATGTCACCATGACCCCCGACCACCCGGCCCACCGACGCGGATGGCGCCGCCCCTATCCCGCCGATGGCTGGCGCCAGACCATCCCGGCCGGTCTTTGACTCCGAGGAAAAGATTTCATGTCCGGCAGCGCCCTTACCGATGAGAACCGCAACCGTCTTCGGTCGGTCAGCACCGCCACCCTGACCACCGTTTTGTTCAAGCACGGGTTCCGCAACGTGTTCGTGCAGGGCGTGGCGCCGATCAACCCGGCCGCCCCGACGATGGTGGGGGAAGCGTATACGATGCGCTATATTCCGGCGCGCGAGGATCTGGATCATCTGGGCGTGTTCGAGGATCGCAGCCATCCCCAGCGCCGAGCGGTGGAGGACATTCCGCCGGGCCACGTCCTTGTCATCGACAGCCGCAAGGACAGGCGCGCGGCCAGTGCCGGCGGCATCCTGGTCACCCGGATGTGGAAACGTGGCATCGCCGGAGTGGTCACCGACGGCGGTTTTCGCGACACGCCGGAAATTTCCCGCCTGCCGCTGCCCACCTATCATGCCGGCCCCAGCGCGCCGACCAACCTGATCCATCATCACGCCGTCGACCTGAACACACCGATCGCCTGCGGCGACGTGGCGGTGTTTCCCGGCGACATCATGGTCGGCGATGGGGAAGGGGTGTGCGTCATCCCCGCCCATCTCGCCAACGAGGTGGCGGAGCAGGCGTTCGAACAAACCGTCTTCGAGGATTTCGTGATCGAGGAGGTGGAGGGCGGCGCCGGCATCTTCGGCCTTTACCCGCCGGGCGACGAGGCACGGACGCGGTTCCAGGCGTGGCGCGCGAAGGCCGGCCGCTGATTGCCCGCCCGCAATCCCAAGGACAAGGACTCCCCACGCGTGAAGATTCAACGACTTCTGATCACCGGCGCCGCCGGTGCCTTGGGTACGGCCCTGCGTCAGCGGCTGGCCGGCGAATATCCGATCCTGCGCCTATCCGACCGCGCCGACATGGGGCCGGCGGCGGCCAATGAGGAGATCCATCGGTGCGAACTGACCGACCGGGAGGCCGTGGACCGGATGCTCGACGGGGTCGACGCGGTCATCCATCTCGGCGGCCAGCCGGTGGAGGCGCCCTGGGACGTGATCATCGGGTCCAACCTGCTTGGCGCCATCAATGTGTGGGAGGCGGCGCGCAAGGCCGGCACCAGGCGCATCCTGTTCGCCAGTAGCAATCACGCCATCGGGTTCTATCCGCGCCGCGTCCGGCTCAACCCCGACAGCCCGCCGCGCCCCGACACGCGCTATGGCTTGAGCAAGGCGTTCGGCGAGGACCTGGCCCAGTTCTATGCCATGAAGCACGGCATCAGCGCGCTGTGCATGCGCATCGGATCCTGCTTTCCCGAGCCGACCGACGAACGGATGTTGAGCACGTGGCTCAGCTATGACGATCTCGCCCGCCTGTGCCGCGCCGGCCTGACCGCCGACTACCACTTCGAAATCGTCTACGGCGTGTCGCGCAACGACCGTGCCTGGTGGGACAACACCAACGCCGCGCTTCTGGGCTACGACCCGCAGGACAATGCCGAAACCTTTGCCGACCGGCTGGTGGGCAAGGTGTCCGACGATCCGCTGGTCGAGCGGTTCCAGGGCGGCGGCTTCCTGCGTCCCGACTATACGGGCGATCCCGACTGGCTGGACCCGTAAGACGCGCGCGCCGTCAACGCGGCGTCCGGGACTCGTGGCTGGATTTGTCAAAAAAAAGCGGAGAGCTCCGGACTTGATCCGGAGCCTGTGCGCGACGGTGCCATCGACTCCGTCGCGGTATCGGATTCTCTATCCCGCGTAGCGGGGGGTGGGGATGCCTTGCACCCCGGCGCGGATGGCGAAGATGGCGCCGGCGTTCGGCTGGCGGTCCAGCGTTCCCGGCGTGCACCGCTCCGGCCCGATGGAGGTCACGAACATGATGTCCAGATTGTCGCCGCCAAAGGCGATCTTGGTCGGCCGTTCGACCGGCATGGGGATGATCCGGTCGACCTTGCCCTCCGGCGTGATGCGGACGATCTGCCAGCCGCCGACGCCGGCCATCCAGTAGCAGCCGTCGGCATCCACGGCCGCGCCGTCGGGCCGCCCGGCCAGAACGTGGGTGTCCAGAAAGACGCGCCGGTTGGACGGCGTGCCGGTGTCGCAATCGTAATCGAAGGCCCAGATGGTTCGGACCGCGACATAGGAATCCGACAGATACATGGTGCGCCCGTCGGGGCTGAAGGCCATGCCGTTGGGCACCCACATCGGCTCGCCCATCCGGGGGGCCGTGCCGTCAGGGTCCAGTCGGTAGAGCGCGCCTTCCGGGCCGTCCCCGGGCCCGTCCTTGGGCATGGTGCCGGCCCAGAAGCGGCCGACGGGATCGGTGGCGCCGTCGTTGAACCGGTTGCCTGGCTTCTGCGGTTCGGGATCGCAGATCGGGCTCACGTCGCCGGTCACGAAATCCAGCGCGTGAAATCCGTTGGCCAGGGCCACCACCGCCCCTCCGTCACGGCGCAGGGCAACGCAGCCGATCTGATCGGGCATCTGCCAGGTGCGGTTCTCCAAGGTCACGGGGTCGAACCGGTGCAGGCGGCCGGCGGGAATGTCGACCCAGAACAGGGCGCGCTCCTCCCGGTCCCAGATCGCGCCCTCGCCCAGCGCGGCCTTGATGTCCAGAACGCACTCGATTTCCGTCATGCCGTCTCCTTGGTGGTGGGGCCGGCGGCGCGGCTGCCGCCATCATTGAACGCCAGATCGTCGGCGGCTTCCATCGGGCCGACGAACACATCTTGGTCGCGCACCTTGTGCAGCGGCCTGAAAGCGAAACGGCGATCGTCCAGGATCGATCCGTTGGCTGCCGTCGAAAAGCAGCTGATCATCGACCAGCGCGGTTTGTCCGAGCGGTTTTGATCGGACCGGTGCAGCAGGTTGGCATGAAAGAACAACGCGTCGCCCGGCGCCATCTCGCAATGGATCAGGGGCATCCGCTCCAGAATGGCGTCGACCCGCGCCTGGTCGGCGCCGACCTGGCCCGCCACCTTGCCGTGATCGATGCGCCCCAGACGGTGGGACCCGGCAATGACCTGGAGGCACCCGTTTTCCCGCGTGGCGGCATCGAGCGCGATGTAGCAGCTCGCCATGTCCGGCCGCAGGAACCCGTTGTCGTACCAATAGCCGTAGTCCTGATGCCACTCCCAGGCGCCGCCGACCTTTGGCTCCTTCTGCATCAGCTTTGAGTGGAAGTGATAGACCGGCTGGCCGAACAGATCTTCCAGCGTATCGACGATCCGTTCCGACCGGCACAACCGTCCATAGACGTCGTTGCCCGGCTCGTACCACAGCGACAGCCGGGTCCGCCCGCCGGCGGCGTCCTCGCGGTCATAGGCATGGTCCCGCATCGCCCGGTCACCGCGGGCGACGGCCAGAAGCGTGGCCGCCCGATCGGGATCGAGGAAGCCACGCACCAGGACGTACCCGTCTTTCGCGTAGCTGTCCCTTTGCGCCTCTGACATCACCGATGCCATGGTCGACTCCTCCGCTCCGTTTCGATTATGCGTGCTCGGCGAGAAAACGCGCGGCCGTCGCCAGACAGAGATTGGCCCGGTCGACCATGCGGCCGCGTCCGATGAAGCCATGGACCAATCCGTCGTAGGTTTCCAGCACATGCGGTACATTCGCATCGGCCAGCCTGCCGGCCATGGCCAGCGTATCGTCGCGCAAGACGTCGAGCCCGGCGGCGCACAGATAGGTTGGCGGCAGGCCGCTGAGGTCGGCCAGAAGCGGGACGGCCAGCGGCTCCGTTCGGCCGTCGGCATGGGGCAGATACATGTCGAAGAACGCCGCCATCCGGTCGCGCGACAGGCCGAAGCGACCATCGCCGAAGGTACGGTAGGACGGGGTGTTCAGATCGGCCCCGAACACCCCATAGAACAGCGCCAGGGCCCGGATGTCGGCGCGACCGCCGGCGATCAGCCGCAGCGCGGTGGCCAGGGCCAGGTTCGCTCCGGCCGAAGGCCCGGCGGCGGTCAGGCGGCCGGCATCGACGCCAAGCGCACCGGCATTGACGATGATCCAATCGACGGTCGCCACGCAATCGTCCAGCCCGGCGGGGAAGGGGTGCTCCGGCGCCAGGCGGTAGTCGGGACCGACGACCACCATGCCGCCGTCGGCGGCCAGGCTGCGCATGGCGCGCTCGGTCTGGATAGCGCTGCCCAGGGCCCAGCCGCCGCCGTGGATGAAGACGGTCACGGGTGCCGGCGAGACGGCATCGAGCGGCCGCACGATGCGCAGTTCGATGTCGCCGCCAGGGCCGGGGACGGTCCTTATTTCGACGCCGCCGACGGACGGTGCGCCGTCGTTCCAAAACGCCGCCGTGGCCGCGCCGTTGCGCCGTTCCTGGTCCAGAGTGGTCGCCGGCGGCAGGGGCGCGATCAACGCCTCATGCTGGGCCATGGCGGCTTCCATCTGCGGATCGAGCGGGGTCGGATTCGTTTGCACGACAGATGCCGGATCAGGCAGGGGCATCGCCCAATACCTTTTTCATCAGGGCCAGCAGCATGGCATCCTCCTCGGCCGTCAGGTCGGTCAGCGGCGGGCGCACGGGTCCGG
>JBQLZQ010000058.1:0-63391 GCA_052168355.1 Inquilinaceae bacterium | reverse complement strand
TCACGTCATTGGTGGAAGCGGGTCCGCTTCCACCAATGACGATCGCGCTCTAAGGCATCAACTGCCCGCCATTGACCTCGATGGTTTGGCCGATGATATAGCCGGACAGCGCCTCCGAGGCCAAAAACAGGTACGCGCCGACGCAGTCGTCGGCCACGCCCAGCCGGCCCTGGGGAATGGTGGCCCGCATCGCCTCCATCTGGGCGTCCGTCGAATACCGCTCGTGAAATGGCGTGGCGATGACGCCGGGCGCGACCGCGTTGACGCGGATGCCGAACCCGATGAACTCCTTGGCCATGCCGCGCGTCACGTTGGCGATGAAGGCCTTGGACGATCCGTACAGCCCGGCGCCGTTGCTGGCCCCGTTGCGGCCGGCGATCGAGGTGGTGTTGATGACGAACCCGCCCCGGACCTTGAGGTGCGGGACGGCCGCGCGGGTGGCCGACAGCACCGACCGGGCGTTGAGATCCATGACCGCGTCGTAAAGGTCGTCGGTCCAGTCCTCGTAGGGCTGACGCGCCACCATGCCTCCGGCGTTGTTGATCAGGCCGTCGAGCCGGCCGAACGCCTTGGCCGTGTCCTCCACCGCGCGGGCCAGTGCGCCGCGCTTGGAGGCGTCCGCCCGGATCAGGGCAACGGTGCCGCCGTCGGCCTCGATGGCGCGGGCCAGATCCGTGGCGGCGTCGGCGCTGGCGTTGTAGTGGAGACCGACGGACGCGCCCTGTGCCGCGAACGCGCGGGCCAGGGCCGCGCCGATCCCGGTCGACGCGCCGGTGATCAGAACGGCCTTGTCGGCGAGATCGGGGATGACGAGGGTCGATGGACTCAACGGTAGGCTCCTTCGGCACGGATTGGCCCGCGGCGGGCCGGGGTGGCGACCGGTAACCGCAACGCACGGTGCCGACCGATATCCGACCCGTCCCCATGCGTCCAGACGGGTCCCGATGCCGTTCGGCGCGGCGGTATTGGTATGAGGATAACAGTCTACCCGCTGGCGCCGCGTGCCGTCGAGGATCTTCCACGTCCGGCGGTTTCTCGCGGCTCGTCGGGGACGGACCGACGGGACGGCGTGATCCGCACGTCGATGGCGCGCTTCAAGACCTCGACCAGAGCGCGATCGTCATTGGTGGAAGCGGACCCGCTTCCACCAATGACGTGAATCGCTCTCTAACTCTATGAATAGAGTAGGATTCACGCCTTGGGTGGGATCGCCGAAGCGATTCCACCCAAGGCGATCCTGCTCTAGGTCGGCGGCCTACCGGACAAACCGGTCGACATAATCCGCGCCCAGGCCGACCTCGCCATAGTGGGCGCGGCACATGTCGATCTTGGTGAACACGTCTTCGTAGCCCAGCGGCTTTCCCCACGGATCCACATAGGACATGATGCCGTTGACCTGGAACAGGGTGATCATCTCCTCCACGTCCTCGGGCACCACCAGGGTGTGGGTTTCGCCCGGCGGCTCGAACACATAGCTGCCTTCCTCGGCCACCCAATCGTGCTCCAGATAGTGCCAGCGTCCCTTGAGCACGAAGCCGTGGACGGCCTGGGGATGGCGGTGGCGCGACAGGATGCCGGCCTTGCGCACCTTCAGAAGGTTGACCCAATAGCCCTGCGACCGGTTGAGGCAGAGCGGCCGGAACCAGACATTCTCGGCCTGCGGCACCCACACCCGGTCGTCCGTCGGGATGGCCTGCGGAATGACGATGTCGTCCAGGGCCTCGGCCGGGAACGGCTTCTGATAGGGCATGCGGGCGTGATCGTCGGGGGTTTCGACCGGCATGGTGGATCCTTTCTCACATCGCGCTGTAGCCGCCGTCCACCGGCAGCACGGTTCCGGTGACAAAGCCGGCGTCCGGCGACACCAGCATGGCGACCACCCGGCCGACATCCTCCGGCCGGCCCCAGCGCCCCTGGGGGGTGCGGCCGAGAATGGTCCGGGCGCGGTGGGGGTCCTCCCGCGCGTTCCGGGTCATCTCCGTTTCGATCCAGCCAGGCGCGACCGCATTGACCCGGATTCCGTCGGCCGCCCAGTGCACGGCCAGCGCCTTGGTGAGCTGGGCCACGCCGCCCTTCGAGGCGGTGTAGGCGGGCACCAGGGGCCCGCCGAAAAAAGACCACATCGACGCGGTGTTGACGATGGCCCCGCCGGATCGCTTGAGCAGCGGATGACAGGAAACGCACATCCGCATGGTGCCCGTCAGGTTGACGGCGATCACCCGTTCGAAGACATCCAGATCGTATTCCTCGCCGCGCCTGAGGATCCCGGCGCAGTTGACCAGGGCGTCCAGCCGGTCGAGACCGCCGACCAGGGCCCGGACCTGGCCATCGTCGGTGACGTCCAGCACCCGGTTCTCAAGACCGTCGGCCGGCGCCGCGGCCGCCACCTCATCCTCGCCGGCGCCCGTGGCGACCACCCGCCAGCCGGCGGCCAGCAGCACCTCTGCCACGCCGCGACCGATGCCGCGGGTTCCGCCCGTGATCAGAGCCTGTCGCGGATCGCGTTCAGTCGAGATGAAACACCTCCTCCATCATCGCCCACCATTCCCCTTTGGCCCGGCTTTCCAGCGCGGCTTGCATCGGCGCGGTCAGGTCCCACCAGCGCTGCGTCGCCGGGTCGTCGGCCATGGCCTTCATGTCCGCCTCGAAGTCGTCGCCCAGATAGGTCCATGTACCGAATAGCAGATTTTCCGGCTGGCGGAGAAAGATCGTGTAGTCGGCGATATTGCTCGCCTTGATGCGCGCCAGCACCTCGGGCCAGACATCCGCGTGCAAGGTCTTGTACGCCTCGATCCGCTCGGGACGGATCCCGATGACCATGCCCATCCGCCGCATCGCGTCGCCTCCCCATCGGTGTCCGTTGTCGGTCTCGCTATCCTTGTCCGTCGCGCAGATCGTACCGTGTGCCGTCGAGGGTCAGCGCGTCGATGGCGTCCCAGTCCCAGGCGATCCCCAATCCGGGCGTGGACGGCGGGACGGCGCGGCCGTCGCGGACGGTCATGTCCTGATGGGTCAGGCGGCGAAGCTGGGGAATGTATTCCACCCAGGCGGCGTTGGGCACGGCGCAGGCCAGCGAAACGTGCAGCTCCATCAGGAAATGCGGGCACACCGGCAGGTTGAACGCCTCGGCCGCATGGGCCACCTTCAGCCACGGCGTGATGCCGCCGATGCGCGCCACGTCGACCTGGACCACCGAACAGGCGCCCTGCCGCATGTAGTCGCCGAAATGGCCGACGCTGTAGATCGACTCTCCGACCGCCACCGGCAGGGTCGTCGCCTGGGCCAGGCGGACATGGCCGGCCACGTCGTCGGCCGGCAACGGTTCCTCCAGCCAACCGATATCCAGCGGCTCCAGCAGGCGGGCCCGGCGCACGGCCTCGCCCACGGTGAAGGCCTGGTTGGCGTCGACGAACAGCATGAAGCGGTCGCCCACGGCCTCGCGCACGGCGGCCAGCCGCGCCACGTCCTCGGCCGCGTGGGTCTTTCCGATCTTGACCTTGGCCCCGCCGAACCCGGTTTCCCTGGCGCGCACGGCATCGTCGACCAGCGCCTCGGCCGACAGGTTCAGCCAGCCGCCCTCGGTGGTGTAGAGCGGCACGGACGGCTGCGCCCCGCCGGCCATTCGGTGCAGCGGCAGGCCGGTGCGCTGCCCCCGCAGATCCCACAGCGCGGTATCTATGGCGGCCAGCGCCAGGGCGGTGATGGCGCCGGGCTGGGTCGCGTGGGTGACGAATTTCAGCATCCGCCAGATACGCTCGATGTCATCGGCCTCCTGGCCGACAAGGCGCGGCAGCAGATCTTGGACCAGAAGCGCCAGGACGGCGTGCCCGCCGGTGCCGATGGTGTAGGTATACCCCGTGCCGACCGCGCCGTCGGCGTCGGTCAGCCGCAGGATCGGGGTTTCCTGCGCGACAAAGGCCTGGATGGCGTCGGTGCGGACGGTCTCCGGCTCCAGCCGGACCATCGTCAATGCGGCGCGGTCGATCCGGGCCATCGCGTCTCTCCCTCGGTTCGGTCAGGCGGCATCTTCGGGCGCGGCGCGGTCGTGGATCGCGGCCATGACCCGGCGGCTGGTGGCGGGATAGTCGCGGCTGCCGGCCACTTCGGCCGCCAGGCCGAAATCGCGCATGACCAGAATACGGTCGGCCAGCGCCACCATCTCGGCCAGGTCCGAGGAGATGAGCAGCACCGCCACGCCGTGCTCATGGGCCAGTTCGTGGATCAGGGCGTGCAGCGCCGCCTTGGTCTCCACGTCGATGCCCACCGTCGGCTCGTCGACCAGCAGCACCCGGGCCTGGGCGGCCAGCCATTTCGCGACGCTGACCTTCTGCTGGTTGCCGCCCGACAGGGTGCCGACGGGACGGGACAGGGAGGGCGCGCGCACCGCCAGCCGGTCGAGAACCGGCGCCACCGCGCGCCGTTCGCGGCGGTCGGTGAGAAAGCCGAGAACGCCCGCCAGTCTGCGCCAGATGGTGATGGCGGCGTTGTGGGTGATCGAGTGGGCCAGGATCAGGCCTTCGCCCTTGCGGTCCTCGCTCACATAGCCGATGCCGTATCGGCCCAATGCCACGCCCGGCGACCCGATGCGCACCGGCCGCCCGTCGACGCGGATCGTTCCCGCCGTGACGCGGTCCGCGCCGACGATGGCCTTCGCCAGTTCGCTGCGCCCGGCGCCGATCAGGCCGTAGAGCCCGACGATCTCCCCCGGCCGCAGCGCCAGCGAAACGTCGCGATGGCCCAGCGCGGTGGCAATGCCGTCAAGCTCCAGGGCAGAGGGCGCGCCGCTGGGCGCCGGCGGGCCGATATCGCTGGCGCGGCCTTCGCGCCCGATCATCAACTGCACCAGATCGCCGGTCCGCAGCCCTTCGATCGGCGTGTTGACGCAGGCCAGGCGGCCGTCGCGCAGCACCGTGACCTCGTCGCACAGCGCCAGCACCTCCTCCAGCTTGTGGCTTACGAACAGGATCGCCGTCCCCTCGTCGCGAAGCCGTCTCAGCAGCGCAAAAAGGGTCTCGGTCTCGTGCGGCGTGATCGATGCCGTCGGTTCGTCGAGCAGCAGAATGCGGGCCCGCAGCGACAGCGCCTTGGCGATCTCGACCAGTTGCTGCTGGGCCACCGACAGACGTGACACGGGGGTTCTGGGATCGACGTCGAGGTCGAGCATGTCCAGCCATCTCCGCGCTTCCTCGCGCATGGCGCGCCAGGACACCAAACCAGCACGGCTGGGCGGGTGCTCCTGCAGGATGTTTTCCGCCACGCTGAAGCGCGGGATCAGGTTTCGTTCCTGATGGACGGCGCTGATGCCCGCAGCCAGGGCCGCGCGTGGATTGGCGAAAGCGACTTCCTGTCCGTCGAGGAACAGGGCGCCCTCGTTGGGGCGGTGGACGCCTGTGACGATCTTGATCAGGGTGGACTTGCCGGCGCCGTTCTCGCCCAGCAGGGCGTGAATGCCGCCGCGCTTCAGGCGCAGCGAGACATCGTCGAGGGCCAGGACGCCCGGAAAGCGCTTGGTCAGGCCGGCGGCGGCCAGGGCCGGGACCGCGCCGGCCTCGGTCGCGGTCACGGCCGGCCGTCCCGCAAGCGGTTGAGCGCGACCGCGCCCAGGATGAGGAGGCCCAGCAGAAGCTGGACGAAGAACGGGTCGACCTCCAGCAGCACCAGCGCGTTGTTGATCAGCGTCACGATGACCACGCCAAGACAGATGCCGATCACCGGCGCGTGGCCGCCGGCCAGGACCGCGCCGCCGATGACCGGGGCCGCGAACGACAGGATCAGCCAGTCGTCGCCGATGGTCGGCTGGCCAAGCTGCAGGCGTGCCACCGCCATCATGCCGGCAAGCGCCGCCAGCACGCCGGAAATCACATGTGCCCACACGACGATCCGCCGGGCCGGGATCCCCGAAAGTTCGGCGGCCGCCGCGTTGCCGCCAAAGGCCAGCATCTGGCGCCCCAGAACGCCGCGCGAGAACAGCAGGCCGACGGCCAGCACGCTGACGATCGCCGGCAAAAGCAGGAACGGCACCGGCCCCAGGCGGGCATTGCCGATCCAGGCCACGATCGCGGGGATGTCGTAGAAGGGCTGCGCCTCGGTAATCCCGATATTGATGCCCTTGTAGATCGACAGGGTGGCCAGGGTGACGACGAAGGCGCCGATGCCCGTCGCCGCGATGATCGCGCCGTTGATCAGCCCGGCCAGAGCCCCGACCGCGATCCCGGCGGCCAGGGCGACCGGCGGCGGCGCGCCATGGACCTCCATGAGACCGGCGAAGACGATCGCCGCCAAGCCGCCGATGGCGCCGACCGACAGGTTCATCTGCCCGATGGCCAGGATCACCGCCTGCGACAGCGCCACCAGGACGGACAGCGAAAACGCGGTCAGCAGGACATAGAGATTGAACGGGCTGAGGAATGCCGGACGGGCGAGGGACAGAGCGACGATGCCGACCATGGCGACCAGCGCCAGCCCAAGCCATTCGGTGCGGCCCAGGGCCCGCAGGGCGGCGGTCATGCGCCGCGCTCTCCCAGGCGGGCCCGCAGACTGTCGAGCAGGACCGCCAGCAGCAGGACCGCCCCCAGCGTCGCCTGGACCCAGAACTCGCCGATCTGCAGCAGCAGAAGCCCGCTCGACATGACAGTGACCAGGAGCGCTCCCAGCACCGTGCCGATGATGGAAACCCGCCCGCCCGTCAGCAGGGTTCCGCCCAGCACCGGGGCCAGGAACGCCGGCAGCAGCCAGGCCACGCCCACATGACCGGCCATCGACGGCAGCGCCGCGCCGTTCCGGGCCGTAAGCATCAGACCGGCCAGGGCCGCAAGCAGTCCCGACAGCGCGTGACACCCGGTGATCACCGCCCCGGTCGGCAGACCCGACAGCATCGACGCGCGCTCGTTGGCGCCGGTCGCCAGGACCATGCGGCCGAAGCGGGTGAAGCGGAAGAGGATCCACAGCAGCGCGGCCACGCCGACCGTGACGAACACCATCTGCGATACGACACCGAACGCGCGGGCCTTACCCAGATCCGTGAAGCTCTTGGGCAGGGCATTGAACGCCTCGGCCTCGGTAAGAACCACCATGGCGCCGAAATAGACGCTCATGGTCGCCAGGGTGACGATAAAGCTGTGAACGCCGAGGCGCACGGTCACGACCCCATTAACGGCGCCAAGCGCCGTTCCGACGCCCAGGCCGGCAAGCAGCGAGACGGAGATCGGGAAGCCGTGCACCTGCATGACCCAGCCGGCGACCATGGCCGAGGCCACGCCGATGGCGCCGACGGCAAGGTTCAGCCCGCCCGTGGCGATGACCACCATCATGGACAGGCCGATCATGGCGTCGATGGCGAAGACCCGGCTGAGCGCGTAGAGGTTGAAGGGGGAGGCGAAACCCGGCGCCGCCGTCACGAAGCCGACGACGAACAGACCGATCAGGATGGCCAGTCCGACTTCGTTCGATGATAGAAGGCCGGTCCATGCCGATCCGCTCCGGCCCGCCGGGCGGACCGGAGCGTCGATGGACTCCCTGGGTGCAATGTTGCTCACCCCCGATGCCGGGCGCCGGCGTCAGCCGTCGCAGTCGAGATAGGTCTCCTCGAAGCTGCCCATGAGCTCCTTCGTCACTTCGACCATGGCGTCCTGATAGGATGCTTCCTCGCCCTGGCCGATAAAGGCGGTGCCCGAATCGATAAAGCGGACGGTCTGGGCCGTGGTCAGGAAGGGAGCGTCGGCCTTCACCGTGCAACCGCCGCGCAGCTTGTCGAGGGCGAAGGACCCGATATAGCCCTGTCCATAGGGATTCTGCAGCATGGTGCCGTGTACGAAGCCGTCGCGGATGGCGTCGAGCACCACCTGGTCGTGATCGATGCCGACCATTTTGATCCGCTTGTCGCCGAGGTTGCGCAGCGCGGTGGATGCCACCACGGCGGGGATCCAGGCCGTGGTCACGATGCCGTCCACCTCGTCGCCGCGGGCCGCGAGAAAGGCGTTGATCTTTTCGTCGGCCGGCTCGGGCGCGTCGATGTCGGCGATGACCTGGATGAGCTCGACGGCGCCGCCGGTCTCGTCCACGGCCTGCTGGACCGCTTCGATGCGCAGCTGCGTGTTCGGATCGACCAGGAAGCCGGTGAAATGGGCGATCTTGCCGGCACCGCCCATGGACGCGATGAGTTCCTGCGTCCCCAGATAGGCGGAGCGTGCCACGTCCGTGCCCAGACAGAACACGGCGGGTGTGGGGTCCTGGGTGCAGCCGGCAAGCGCGGCCGACGGGATATCGAAGTCGTCGAGTTCGCCCAGCGTGGCGTTGGTGCCGCTGGCATCGCCCGGAAACACCAGAAAGGCGTTGTAGCCCTGGGCGACCAGGCTTTCGATCAGCTCGTTCTGCTGCGACAGCTCCCAGGCGGCCGGAACCTTGTAGCTGGCGTCGGCAAGATCGAAATCGCGCTTGGCGTCGGCGGCCGCCTGCTCCCACGCCGAAAAGTAGGGGTGCGGCCCGCCCGGGACCAGCGCGACGCGCGAGTCCGCGGCCAGGGCCTGGCCGGCAACGCCGGCCATCAACGCCGCGCCGCACGCAAGACGGATGGATCGAGACATCGGTTCCTCCCTTTGTTCGGGTCGCACCGCGCGGCCCGCTGACGTTTTTTACCCGCTGACGTTTTTTATTTGACGTCCTGTGGTCGACGACAGATTTATATCTGAACGATTTATGTAAGTATGAACGTATGTTGTTCGCATCGTCAAGCGTCCCCGGACACGAGGGCAGGATGGTCATGACGCAGCAGAGATATCGCGCGCCGGCGCTCGACAAGGGGCTCGACATTCTGGAGTTCCTGGCCGAACAGGACGGCGCGTTGACCCAGGCCGAGATCGCCAAGGCGCTCGAACGCTCTCCGTCGGAACTCTACCGTATGCTCGACCGCCTGATCGAACGCGGCTATGTGCGGCGCACGCCCACCGGCGACCGGTTCGAGCTCGGCCTGCGGCTGTTCGTGCTGGCCAACCGCCATCCGCCGCTGCGCCGGTTCGTGCGTCGGGCCGAGGCGGTGATGGACGACGTGGCCACGCGGGCGCGTCAGTCCTGCCATCTGGTGCGCTACGATGGGGAACGTCTGGTCGTCGTCGCGCAGGCCGAGGCGCCGGGGCGGTGGCTCTATACGGTTCGTACCGGCGCCCTGGTCGATCTGTTCACGACGGGATCGGGCCAGGTCATGCTGGCCCACCAGCCCGAGGACCGGCAGCGCCGCATGATCGCCGCCGCCGGTGCGCGCGATCCGGCGACCGTGCCGACGCCGGCGGCGCTCAAGCGCATGATCGCCCGGGCGCGGCGCGACGGCTTCGTGCGCAAACCCAGCCAGCAGATCTTCGGGGTCACCGACCTCAGCTACCCGATCCTCGACAGCGAGGGGCATGCCGTGGCGGCCCTGTCCATGCCGTTCCTGGCCGCGACGCAGAAGACGCCCGATGTTCCCGACGTTGACCAGGCCCAGGCGGCTCTGGCCCAAGGCGCGGCGGCGCTCTGCGCCGATCTGGGGTGGGTCGCCGTGGCGTAAAGGGGGTGAAGTTATCGCGCCTGCGTCGAACCCCCGGCATCCTTTGGGTCTGCAGAACGAGGGCCGCCGCCAGACAGGCTCTTAGGGGCCACTGCCCCGTGAACCATCCGACGGAGCGCCGCTCCGATCGTCGGGGATGGCCCCCTGGCCGACGACGGACGGCGCCAGGACGGACCGGCGCGACGGGAACAGCCGGCTCAAACGGCCCGTGTGCTTCAGCGCCGCCCAGACCGCCCGCCATCCGCGTGTCGCGGTCACGCCCAGACTGGCCCGATCGGCATAGCTGCCGGCCAGCCCCGACACCCCGTGCTTGCGATAGAGCGCCAGGTTGAAGGCGCTGCCGATCAGTGCCAGATGGGTAAAGGCCTGGGGGAAATTGCCCAGAAAGGCACCGGTGTCGGGGGCGATCTCCTCGGCGTACAGGCCGACATCGTTGGCGGCGCCCGCCAGGTTTTCGAACAGGGTCTCGGCCTCGTCGTACCGTCCCAGATGAAGCAGGGCATCGACCAGCCAGAAGCTGCAGATCAGGAACGCGCCCTCGCCGCCCTCAAGCCCGTCCTCGCCGCGATAGCGGTGGACGAAATCGTTCTCGGCCAACTCCGCCTGGACCGCCGCCACCGTGGCCGCCAGCCGATCCCGATCCGAGGGAAAGGCGACGGCCGGCAGCAACAGCAGCGCGGCGTCGGTCCCGGTCTCGCCATAGGCCTGAACGAAATGGGCGCCGTCCGTCGACAGCCCGTTGGCCTCGACGTCGCTCAGGATCGCCTCCCGCTCGCGCGCCCAGCCGTCGTTGGAGCCCAAAAGCTTGATGGCGCGATCCAGGGCGACCCAACCCATGACCTTGCCATGGACATGGTGGCGCGGCGGCCCGCGCATCTCCCACAATCCCTGATCGGGTTCACGCCAGTGTTCCGCGACGAAGTCGGCGACGCGGGTCAGGTCGTCGCGGCCATCCGCATCGAACCGGGCGCCCAGCCGCTGATGGAGATGCGCCCAGTCCAGGATCTGGCCGAAGATGTCGAGCTGGCGCTGGTCATAGGCATCGTTGCCCACGCGCACCGGCTGACTGTCCCGATACCCTTTCAGATGATCCAGTTCGCGCTCTTCCACCTTGGGTGAGCCGTCGATGGTGTAGAGGACATGCACGGGCGCGTCGACGCGTAGGCATCGATCCTGAAGAAAGGTGCCAAACCGTTCCGCTTCTCCGCTGTAGCCAAGGCCGGACAGGGCGTAGAGGGTGAAGGCGGAATCCCGCAGCCAGCAATAGCGGTAATCCCAGTTCCGTTCACCGCCGATTTCCTCGGGCAGTGATGTGGTCAAGGCTGCCACGATGGCGCCGGTCGGGGCATAGGTGAGCAGTTTGAGGGCCAGGGCGCTGCGCCGGACCAGACCGGCCTGGGGTCCGTCGTACCGGCAATAGGCGATCCATTCTTGCCAAAACGCCAGGGTGACATCGCGCAACGCCAGCGCCGTCGCGGCCGGCGCGTCGACGGTGACCGGACGGGCCGAGACGATAAAGACGGCGGTATCGCCGGCCGAAAGACGCGCGGAACCCCGGGCCATGTCGCCGTCCGCCGAGAGGTCGACGCTGGACCACAGCCAGGGTCCGTTCTCGCCGGCATGCCAGCCTGCGTCGGCTTGTTCCAGATGGGCCGGGCTGGCCGCGAAATCGACCGTCGGACGGTAGCGGACAGCCAGGTCCGCCGCGCCCTCCAGGCACTCGACGATGCGGATCAGCCAGCCCGGCGCGTTCAGCGAGACATAGTCGTGGGTGCCGGCCCCGGGGCGCCGGCCCACGGCCATGAAATCCGTCACCGTCACGGCGCCCCGGTCGGTCCGGAACTCGGTGCGAAGGACATTGGTGTCTCCGACATAGGCGCGATCAGCCTGGAATAACCCTTTCGGTTTTAGGGAGAAATACCCGCCGCGTGCGGCATCCAATATCCGGCAAAATGCGGGATCGGCGTCGAGCCGGTCGAGACAGGCCCAATCCACGGACCCGGTCCGGCCAATCAGCGCCGATCCGTGACAATCGCCGATCGCGGCGTAGGACTCGATCGGATCATAGTCGGGACGGTCGGTCTCCGGAGCCTCTGGGGCCTTTTGGTCCACCGCTTGCATGAGTGTCCTTCAAATCTGTCCTTGAGGCTTCGAGCGATACGAGGCCGACCGATCACGCGCGGGAGATACCGGGTGCCGGTCGGGGAACATAGCCCCATCCGAAGCGGCCTGGGGAAGAGAAGAATAGGTCCGTCCAAAGGGCAATCGAAGATGATGAAAGTGGGGGATTCTTTTGAAAAATCAAAAATTTGAATGCTTATGCAGACGAGCCATGCGGACCAAGATAGATTGGATTGATTGCAATATATCAACAATTCGTTTACTCTCTCCATCTATAAGGGGAGGGCTAAGCGGCACATGAAAAGATTAAAAGATACAAAGTTCGCTTTAACCATAAAACCTGGTCAACCAGACCGCGCGCTAGGACAGCTAAAAGCCCCACGAGAAGTGGGATAGGTTGCGTTTTATTTGAATAGCCCTAGTGCTGTTGTTTCGTTTGCCAGGAGAATTCCGTATGCGGTCCATGAGGGATAGCGTCAAACAAGCGCTCGACCGAGTCTTTCACGATCGTCAAATCGTGGTCCGGTCCGACATCGGAGCATCGCAGTTCTGCTTCCGACGCTCGCATCAGTTGGCGGTCGCGGGCTTGTTCGTCGGTCTGGCCTCGTGGGGCTTGGCCGGCACGCTGGCGTTTACCGTCGCCAACATTCATATCGACGACCAGAAAAGCCAGATCGCCGATCTCGAGGTCGGGTACGCCGCATTGCTGGCGGACCTGGGATTCGATCAGAACGACTTGGCCCGTCAGCGCCTGACCAATACGGATACCTCGCCGTTCAGCGAGATCCGCAATGGCGATTTGCGCCGGCAGGTCAGCGAGATCCAGTCCGCCGTCGCGGCCGCCCTGGACGCGCGCGACGAGATGGTCGGCGAGACCGAGGCGCTGAAGGCCGCCACCGAGCTCCTCAACAACCGTCTTCAGGCCGCGGCGATCGACCGGCTGCGGGCCGAGCACCGGATCGAGGCACTGAGCGCCGATCTGGCGGCGGCGGAGGCGCGCGAGGTTGCCCTGGTCACCGAGCGGCAGTCCCTTCAGGGCCGCATTGTCGACATGGCCGAAGCCAGGGCGGTGGTGGATCGGGTCAACCAGGATTTGCGCCAGGATATCGACGAACTGGCCATGACCTTGCGCGGCGCCTATCGGACGGTCGATGAGGCCGAACGCCGGCGGAACAGCGCCTTGGCGGAGCTGGCGTCGGTTGAGGCGTCGCTGGCCGCGGCGCGGACCGAGGTGGCGCAGCGAAACGCCCTTTTGAACGCGACCGTTCGCAACGCCGCGGTCGTGGCTGCCCAGCGGAACTGGCTGACGGACGAGCGGGGCGCCCTTCTGGGCCAGCTTGCCGGGCTGGAAATGGAGCTGGAGATGCTGCGCGAAGGTCAGGAACAGCTTTTTGCGACCATGCGCGAAAGGGCCGGCGACCATGTCGAGCGGGTCGAGGAGGGGCTGGCGTTCACCGGCCTCGACATCGATGCGCTGATCGACGATCTGCAGACCGACCTGTTGCCGGGCCGTGGCGGTCCGTTGATTCCCGACCTGCCGCCGGTTGCCCACCATGATCCGGCCTGGTCCGAGGTCGTGGACGTGGTGTCGTTGGCGGACCGGGCGGCCGATCTGCGCGAGGTGGCGGTGCGCCTGCCCCTGTCCAGACCGCTTTCCGACAATTATCGCTTGGCCAGCCGGTTTGGGTCGCGGACGGATCCGTTCACGGGCCGACGCGCGCGCCACGAGGGTCAAGATTTTGCGGCATCGGCGGGAACGCCGATCTATGCCACTGCGCCTGGCGTGGTGGTTCGCGCCGGGGTTCGCGGTGCCTACGGAAACTATGTTGAGATCGACCACGGGCTGGGCGTATCGAGTGCCTATGCTCATATGAACGAGATCATCGTCGCGGTCGGCGAAGAGGTGCAAACGGGTAGCCGGATCGGGGCCGTCGGTTCGACGGGCCGGAGCACGGGTCCCCATCTGCACTATGAGGTTCGGGTCAATGGGGTGGCAGCCAATCCAGCCAACTTCATCAAAGCGGGGCAACATGTTCTCAAAATCGCAGAGTAAGTCAGTGACGCCCGAGCCGGTCCGGGATGTGGCCGTCCAGCCGCCGAAGCCGGCGGCCGTCAACGGCGTGCCGTCGATCATCAGCGCCGACATGCATATCACTGGCGATCTGAAAACGGCCGGCGACATCCAGGTCGACGGAACCATCGAAGGCGATATCCGCACCTCCACCTTGTCGGTGGGCAAGAGCGCGGTGATCACCGGAGAGATCGTGGCCGATACGGTCAAGATTTGGGGCAAGGTCAATGGCCGGGTCAGGGGCAAGGAAGTGTGCCTGATGGAGACGGCGGTGGTCATCGGCGACGTCGTGCACGAGACCATCGAGATCGCCCGTGGGGCGCAGCTCGAGGGTGTCTTGAAGCGGCAGACCGAGGCGACATTCGCCGCCAAGGAAACCGTGAACAAGGCGGCCAAGGTCAACCTGGTTGTCGGCGGCGACAGCCAGGGCGGATCCTCGGCGTCGGGCACGGCGACGTCCAGCATCGCCGGCTGACCGTCGGTTCATCCGACCTAGAGCAGGATCGCCTTGGGTGGAATCGCTTCGGCGATCCCGCCCAAGGCGTGAATCCTACTCTATTCATAGAGTTAGAGAGCGATTCACGTCATTGGTGGAAGCGGATCCGCTTCCACCAATGACGATCGCGCTCTATCGTACCGGCAAGGCCCGGCCTCCCGGCCGGGCCTTTGCTGTTGCCGTGGACGGCTTAGTCACACCGCCGCCAGACACTCCGAAAAGCGCGACGGGTCGGCATTGCCGCCGGAGGCGACGACGACCACCGTCCGCCCCTCGATCAGCCTGGGATCGGCGAGCAGCGCCGCCAGGCCGATGGCGCCACCCGGTTCGACCACAAGTTTCATGTGATCGAAGGCCAAGGCCATGGCCCGACGCACGGCATCGTCGTCAGCGACAAGCGCCGGCGCGGCGAGACGCCGATTGATCGCAAAGGTCAGCTCCCCCGGCATGGCGCTCAACAGGGCGTCGCAAATCGATGATCGCCCGGCCGCGTTGGCCACGCGCACGCCGCCCTCCAGCGATCGCCTCGTGTCGTCGAAACCGGCAGGTTCCACCGGATGAACCGGCACGCCAGGCAACGATGCGGCAAGCGCCAGGGCGATGCCCGCCGTCAAACCGCCGCCGCCGCACGGCACCAGCACGGCATCGGGCCTGACGTCGAGCGCGCGGAGTTGCGCGGACAGTTCCAGCCCGACCGTTCCCTGGCCGGCGATCACCCCGGCATCGTCGAAGGGGCGGATCAACGTGGCGCCGGTGCGTGCCACGATTTCCGCCGCGACCGCTTCCCGGTCCTCGCGATATCGGTGATGCGCGATGATGGTGGCGCCCCAGGCGGCGGTGTTCGACCGCTTGATCGACGGGGCGTCGGCGGGCATGACGATGGTCGCCGCGATCCCCAGCAGGCGCGCCGCGGCAGCCACCCCCTGGGCGTGATTGCCGCTGGAAAAGGCCACCACGCCGCGGGCCCGATCATCCGTCGGAATCTGGCGCATCCGTGTCAAGGCGCCACGAAACTTGAAGGACCCCGTCCGCTGCAGCGTCTCCGCCTTGATCAGCACACGGCCGCCGAGACGGTCGCTGAGCAAGGGGGAGTCCAGCAGCGGCGTGTGCACGGCGTGGCCGGCAAGGCCGATGGCGGCCTCTTCGATATCGGCGACAGTGGGCAGACGGGAGGCCGTGTCCGGCGGCGCGGTCACCGGCGAATGGTCACTGGCTAATGGTCACAGGCGCATGTCGCGTTCCAGGCCCAGAACGCGGGGCTCCTCGCCCAGCCGCAAACGGTAGACCTGGATATTCTCGAGAATCCGCTGGACATAGTTGCGGGTTTCCTCGAACGGTATGGTCTCGATCCACTGCACGGGATCGACCTCCGGGTCGCGAGGGTCGCCGATCGCCGTCAGCCAGCGCGAAACGTTGCCGGGGCCGGCATTGTAGGCGGCCAGGGCCAGCACGTACGACCCGTCATAGCGGTTGAGCATCTCCGCGACATAGGTCGATCCCAGCCGGATATTGTGATCCGTATCGGAAATCAGCATGCCCAGCGAATGGCGGATGCCAAGCCCTCGCGCCACGTGCTCGGCCGTGGCGGGCATGAGCTGCATGAGACCTCGGGCGCCCGAGTGGCTCACGGCGTCCTGCCGGAACTCGCTTTCCTGCCGCATCAGGGCCAGGAGCAGAGCCGGTTCGACGCGCGAGTCGGCCGACGCCGGCAGCGACGGTACGGGGAAGGCCGCCTCGGTGAACATCAGGTTCTGGCGGACGGCCTGCTTGGCGACGCGAACGGCCATAAAGGGCCGGTCGATGGACAGGGCCAGCCGGCCCAAGAGCTGAAAGCCCGTTGCATCGTCCGTCCGGCGAAGCATATGGGTCAGGAACTGATCGACATGGTTGATCTCGTCCAACTGGTTCAAGATCCGGACCACGCGAACCAGTTCGCGGCGGCTGAAGTCGATGGCCACGCCATCGCTGATGGTCGGTTCCACAGGCAGGCGCGCAATCGTCGGACGGCCCAGCTTGCCGGCCGCCAACTGGCCGTAAAAGACGGTGTCGTGTGCGGCCGCGCGTTCGAACCATAGGCGCGCCTCGTCGTCTTCGCCCAGCTTCTCATGGGCCAGCCCAGTCCAAAAGGCGCCGCGCGCCAAGCTGATCGGCGTGCTGACATTGTTGAAAAGCGACTCGAAATGGACCACGGCCAGGTCGGGCTGATCGAGAAAGGCGTAGGCGATCCAGCCCGACATCCATTCGGCATCGGCGCGAGGAAAGCCTTCGACCTGACGATGGGCGGAGGCCACGGCGTAGGCGCCGTCATAGTCGCCTTCCCGCAGCAGCCGGCGGGCCAGGATACCCCGCTCTTCCCACCATGCCTCCGGATGGGTCGGCTGGTCCGGCTGAAGGGTGAGGAGAGCGATCGCAGGCTCGGTCATGTCGGCGCGTCGCCGCCATCGGATGCGCTCGTAGACCAACCCTTCGTCGGCGGTGAGTGCGGCAGGCACGGCCTGAAGCGCGCTGTCCACGCCGTTTTCCCGCCTCGCCAGACGCATCCGCGCTTCGGCCGCAGCCCGATGACCGGCGTCGACCAAGGGCATGATGCGCCGTGCTTCCGACCAGCGTTGGTTCCACAGCAGCGAATCCAGCCGGGCGACGTGATCGGACGGACCGAGGTAACGGCCCAGCCGGTCGAGCACTCGGCGCTGGTCGTCGGTCGACAGGCTGATCCTCTGCCATTCGGTCCTGACCAGCGTGGCCGCCTCGTCGGTCCGGCCAAGCTCGGTCAACGCTTCGGCGAAGCGCATGAACCCGGCCACGGTCACCGGCTCGTGAGCGGTGAACCACGCAACCACCTCGCTGGCGGGAAGGGGCGGCATGGCCAGCTCGGCCCGGCCGCGAAGTCCACGCAGCGTCGGCCATTCCGGATTGGCCGAGATGAACTCGGCGATTTCCTGATAGGTGGCGTTGCCGTTTTCCTGCGCCAGCTCCAACCATCGGATGACCTTGCCGGGAAGCGGGTCGGCCGCCTGCGCCGAGAGGCGACGCGCCGTATCCCAGTTGCCCGAGTCGGCGGCGTCGAACGCCGATCGATACAAGGCTTCGTCGGCGGCCGACAGGGGGCCGCCCGGCGCCGGCGGCCGCGTCTGAGCCTCACCCGATATCGGCGCCAGCCATATCAGTGCCGCGGCCAACGCGAATGCGGTCGCGTGCTTGCTGACAGCCCAGCGAGCGGCTATGGTTCGCGCCGTTTTCCAGCCGTCAAGGAGGGGCAGGGCATGTTCAAGGGATCTCTCGCCGCCCTGATTACTCCGTTCAACGGCGACGGGGTAGATGAACAAGGGTTTCAATCCTTTGTCGAGTGGCAAATCGATGAAGGCACCCACGGACTGGTGCCGTGCGGCACGACCGGCGAATCGCCGACATTGAGTCACGCCGAACATCGACGTGTCGTGGAACTGTGTATCGAGACCGCGTCCGGGCGGGTGCCTGTCATCGCGGGGGCGGGATCCAACTCGACCGAGGAGGCGATCGCGCTGACCCGCCACGCGGCGAAGGCCGGTGCCGACGGCGTTCTCGTGGTTACGCCCTATTATAACAAGCCGACGCAGGAAGGTCTGTACGCGCATTACAAGGCGATCCACGATTCAGCGGATATTCCGATCCTGATCTACAACATCCCGGGCCGAAGCGTAGTCGACATGAGTGTAGAAACCATGAAGCAGCTCGCGCAACTGCCGAACATCGTCGGCGTCAAGGATGCGACGAATGACCTCGCCCGGCCCCTGCGCACCAGGGTCGAGATCGGGACCGATTTTTGTCAATTGTCGGGGGAGGACGCGACCGTCACGGCCTTCCTGGCCCAGGGCGGTCACGGCTGCATTTCGGTGACCGCCAATGTCGCGCCGCGTCACTGCGCCAGCCTTCACGACGCCTGGGGTGCCGGCGATCTGGCCGAGATGGGACGGCTGCGCGATCTGTTGATGCCATTGCACCGGTCGTTGTTCCTGGAAAGCAGCCCGGCCCCCGTCAAGTATGGCGCCAGCCTTCTGGGCAAGGCGTCGGAGCGGGTGCGGCTGCCGCTGGTCCCGCCCATGGACCCCACCCGGCAGGCGGTCCTGGCGGCGATGACCCACGCCGGCCTGATCAACTGACCCTTTTGGGGCCAATGCCCCAGTCCGAGCGATTTCACAGACCATGAGCCCAGCCAAGGAGCCCGAGACCCAGCGCGTCGCCCAGAACCGTCGCGCCCGGTTCGACTATTTCATCGAGGAGTCGCTGGAGGCCGGTCTGGTACTGACCGGGACCGAGGTCAAGTCCCTGAGGGCCGGACGGGCCAGCATACAGGAAAGCTACGCGGGCGAGATGGGCGGAGAACTCTACCTGTTCAACGCCCACATCCCCGAATACAAGCCCGCCAGCCGTTTCAACCATGAGCCGCGGCGACCGCGCAAGCTGCTGGTCCATAAACGTCAGCGCGACAAGCTGTTGGGCGCCATCAAGCGCGAGGGCATGACGCTGGTGCCGCTGTCGCTCTATTTCGACGTCAAGGGCAAGGCCAAGCTGGATCTGGGCCTCGGCCGCGGCAAGAAAAAAGCCGACAAGCGCGAGACGGTGAAGGAAAGGGACTGGAACCGCGAGCGGGCTCGCCTGCTGCGAAGCAAAGGCTAGCGGTCGAATTTGGAAGACGAATCCCGATCCGGTCGTTGGGTTTCCGCGCCCTCCGCCATCCGGTCGCGGATGGACGTGAACACCGCCCGGAACATCGCCGGAGTGAGGCGGCCCGTGTTGGTGTTGTAGCGGGAACAGTGATAGCTATCGACCAGGGTCAGCCCATCCGGCAGGGCATGGACGGCGCCATGGGCAAAGACATGGACCGCCTTGCGTGCTCCGAACACCGACAGCACCGCCTTATGGGCGTCCAGGCCCAGGGCGAGAATGGTCCGAAGTCGCGCCATGGACGCGATCTCGTCCGCCAGAAAAGACCGGCACCGGGTCGCTTCCGAACCGGTGATCTTGTTTTGCGGCGGCACGCAGCGCACCGCGTTGGTGATCCGGCAATCCCGCAAGACCAGCCCGTCATCCGGGCGGCGGTCGTAATCCCCGTGCGCCAGGCCGAATTCGATCAGGGTGGGATAGAGAAGTTCTCCCGCCCCATCGCCGGTAAAGGGGCGCCCCGTCCTGTTGGCTCCCTTCAGTCCGGGCGCCATGCCGACAATCAGAAGGCCGGCCTCGATCGATCCGAAGGCGGGCACGGGCGCGTTAAAGAAATCGTCGAATTTTCGTTTGTTTTCAGCGCGAAACGCCGCCAGTCTTGGACATAGCTGGCAGTCCGGCGGTGGTTCGTGAAAAGGTTCCGATCGCCTGTCTAACAGGATCAGGGCCTCACGAGACCGTGTCATAGGCCCGATCTGGCTCCTGACGCTCGTCGTCATCGCCGTCGTCCTCGCCATCGCCCGGCTCCGGCCGCGGACCCGTCGACGATGTCAGGCGCTGGACATGAGGCGCCAGGTCCTGAAGGTCGATAAAATTGTCGGCAATGCGTCGCAAATCGTCCGAAACCATGGGCGGCTGCGACCTGATCGTGCTGACGATCGTCACCCGCACCCCCTTGCGCTGGATCGCCTCGACCAGTCGGCGAAAATCGCCGTCACCCGAGAACAGCAACACATGGTCCACCTTTTCCGCCATTTCCAAGGCATCGACGGCAAGGTCGATATCGACGCTGCCCTTGGCCTTGCGCCGCCCCTGACCGTCCGTGAACTCCTTGATGGGTTTGGTGACCATGGTGTAGCCGTTGTAGTCGAGCCAATCGATCAACGGGCGGATTGGCGAGTATTCCTGATCCTCGACCAAGGTCGTGTAGTAGAACGCCCTGATAAGACGCCCCTTTTTCGCGAACAGTTCAAGCAACCTCTTGTAATCGATATCGAACCCCAGGGCGCGCGCCGCGCCATAGAAATTGGCCCCATCGATGAAGAGTGCCAGTCTTTCCTCTTTATAAAAAATCATCTCTCAACCTTCTCGGATATAGCTTTTTGGCCATGGGGCCGGAGTCCTCAGGATTGCCGGTGTCATATCCTTAACGCCTGTTGCAGGGGAGGGTTCCAAATAGGAAGCGGCGGCAATCCCAAATAGATGGGTATGACTCACCGTGTTTCCATCGTCCTGATATTTGGATCGACAACATGTCGTAATTGACCGTGCATGAAGAACTCTGCCCGTGGGATTTTCTATAGTAAAACCGGATTGTTTGTAGTTAACAAAAAATAAACATTGGCCGCTTATTTTCACGTGAAACACATGATTATATTGTATTTTTATAAATACCCTCGATATTTGGGAGAATATTTGCACAAGTCCTTGGCTGTAAAACCAGGGCTGTCCGACTCGGTGTATATTATAATCATTCTAAGGACTGGATGCCGAAAAACTCTGGGTGTGTGAAACTCTGGGCGTGCAAGACGTCCCCGCGCTACGCTTATCGTCCTTGCGCCTCGGTCGGACGCCCCCTATATCTCACCGTTGGAATTGGTGTTTCGGAGAGTCTGGTCAATGGCGCGCGTCACGGTCGAAGATTGTATTGTTGAGATCCCCAACCGGTTCGAACTGGTGATGGTGGCGGCACAGCGGGGCCGGGAAATCGCCGCTGGCGGATCGCTGACCGTGGATCGCGACAACGACAAGAACCCGGTGGTCGCCTTGCGGGAGATTGCTGAAAAGACCGTGTCCATCGATGAATTGAGCGAGTCCTTGGTCCGCGAGCGGCAGCGGCACGTGGAAATGGACGATTCCGAGGACGATATCATCGATCTGATGGCCGGTGAGGAAGAGTTTCTGCAGCAAAGCTTGGCCGCCGATGCGGCCGCCCAGGCGGTGCCGGAGGACGAGATCTCAGAGGATGAGGTCGATCTGCTGCTGGCGGCCGTCGAAGGCAGAGCCGATGCGCCGAGCGACGCCGATGCCGACATCGAAGGGAACGCCTCGGATCCCGGCGAGGACGAACGCCCCTGACCGAACCCCTCCGCCCATCGTCCTGGCGCGGTGGACCCAACGGCGTTAGGGAAGCCACAGGCAGGGCGCCATGATCCGCCAGTATGAACTGGTCGAGCGCGTCAAGGCCTATGACCCGGGGGCCGACGAAGACCTCATCAACCGGGCTTATGTTTTTTCCATGAGCGCTCACGGCAAGCAGCGGCGTGCCTCGGGCGATCCCTATTTTCTGCACCCGCTCGAGGTGGCCGGGATCCTGGCCGGCATGAAGCTGGACACGGGATCGATCGTGACCGGTCTGTTGCACGACACCGTGGAGGACACGGTGGCGACGCCCAGGCAGATCAGGGATCTGTTCGGGGCCGAGATTGCGCAGCTTGTCGACGGCGTGACCAAGCTGTCGCAGTTGGAACTCCAGAACTCCCAGTCCAAGCAGGCGGAGAATTTCCGCAAATTGGTCTTGGCGATGTCGAAGGATATCCGGGTCCTCTTGGTCAAGCTGGCCGACCGGCTGCACAACATGCGAACTCTCGGGGCGGTGACGGAGGAGGAGAAAAGGACACGTATCGCCCGCGAAACCCTTGAAATCTATGCCCCTCTCGCTGAACGGATCGGCATGCACGGCGTCAAGGACGAACTTGAGGACCTGGCCTTCTACCACCTCAATTTCGAAGCCTATGACAGCGTCGTGGTGCGGCTGTCGAAGCTGCGCCAGGAAGGCGCCGACCGTACCGCCCGGATTATCGAGGAACTGACAGAGGCTTTGGCCGAGGGCGGTGTCGTGGCGTCGGTCACGGGGCGGGAGAAACGCCCCTATTCGATCTGGCGGAAGATGCAGCAGAAGAACGTGTCGTTCGAGCAGATCTTCGACATCATGGCCTTTCGCGTGGCGGTGGACGATATTGCCGATTGTTATCAATCGCTTGGCATTCTGCACAGCAAGTACGCCTCGCTGCCCAACCGATTCAAGGACTACATCTCGACGCCCAAGCCAAACGGCTATCGTTCGTTGCATACGGCGGTGATCGGTCCCCTGCGGCAGCGTATCGAGATCCAGATCCGCACCCGGGACATGCACGAGGTGGCCGAGCTGGGCGTCGCGGCCCATTGGGCCTACAAGCAGGGGCGCGCGGCCCAGGACGGCCCCGAATATCGGTGGCTTCGGGAACTGCTCGACATTCTCGAGGACGCCACCGCGCCCCAGGAATTTCTCGAACACACCAAGCTGGAGCTGTTCCAGGACCAGGTTTTTTGCTTTACGCCCAAGGGCTTGCTGATCGCGCTGCCCCAGGGCGCGACGCCGGTCGACTTTGCCTACGCGGTTCATTCGGAGGTCGGCGACCGCTGCGTCGGGGCCAAGATCAACGGCCGGCTTCTGCCGCTGCGCCATCGGCTTCAGAACGGCGATCAGGTGGAAATCATCACGTCGCGAACCTCGACGCCGTCGCCGGAATGGGAACGGTTCGCGGTTACCGGCAAGGCCAGGGCCCGTATCCGGCGCTTCGTCCGCCTGCAGCAGCGCGACCAGTATGCCGAACTCGGCAAGGCGATGGTGCAGAAGCTGTTTCGCCAGGAAGGCTACGATTTCACCGAAAAAGCCATCGAAGGCGTTCTCAAGGCCTTCAAGGCGGCTCAGGCGGACGATGTCTATGCCAGCGTGGGCGCCGGGCTGACACCGGCGCGGGATGTCTTCAACGCCGTTTTTCCAGGTCATCGGGCCGCCGAGGGCGCCAAGACCGGCAAGCTGGTGCCGCTCAACCGCGCCCGCCGCAATGCCGGCGGCGGCGACCGTCCGGTTCCCATCCGCGGCCTGGTGCGCGGCCTGGCGGTGCACTATGCCCGTTGCTGCCACCCGATACCGGGGGATCGCATCGTCGGCATCGTGACCACCGGCAAGGGCGTGACCATCCACACCATCGATTGCGAGACGCTGGAAAGCTTCTACGAGATGCCCGAGCGCTGGCTTGACGTCAGCTGGGAACAGGATGGCGAGGGCACCATGGACCATGTCGGGCGGCTCCACGCCGTGATCGCCAACGAGCCGGGCAGCCTGGGCACTCTGTCGACCGTGATCGGCAAGAACGGCGGCAATATCACCAACATGAAGATCACCCACCGCTCGACCGATTTTTTCGAACTCCTGGTCGATATCGACGTGGCCGACGTGAAGCATCTTAGCAACATCGTGGCCGCCCTGCGGGCCACCCCGGTGATCAGCACCGTCGACCGGGCGCGCAGCGGATGACCGTACAGGGACAGGGCCCATTTCCACCTGGCGCCGCCACGCCATGATTCTGGGTATCGGCAACGACATCATCGATATCCGGCGGATCGAGAAGACCCTCGACCGTTTTGGAGACCGGTTCCTCGATCGGGTCTATACGGAGACGGAGCGGCGCAAATCCGACCGGCGCCGGCTGCGGGCGGCCAGCTACGCCAAGCGATTCGCGGCCAAGGAGGCGTGCGCCAAGGCGCTGGGCACCGGTCTTCGGCGCGGCGTGTTCTGGCGGGACATGGGCGTTGTCAACCTGCCGGGCGGCCAGCCCACGGTGCGCCTGACCGGCGGCGCCCTGGAAAGGCTGCGCTGGATGACCCCGGCGGGCATGCGGGCGGTGATCCATCTGACCATCACCGACGACTTTCCTCAGGCCCAGGCCGTGGTGGTGATCTCGGCGGTGGCGGACGACCGAACCGGCCCGCCGGGCGGGGTTGATTTCGCGGTGGGAGAAGCCGATACAGGGACCCGATTATGACCAAGGCGGACCCTTTCATGGCAGCAAAGAAATCCGGCGGCGTCGCCGAAACGGTCCGCACGGTGGTGTACGCCGTTTTGATCGCGTTGACGGTGCGTACCTTTGCGTTTGAGCCCTTTAACATCCCGTCCGGATCGATGGTTCCAACGCTGCTGGTCGGCGACTATCTGTTCGTCTCCAAGTACAGTTATGGCTACAGCCGCTATACACTGGCCTTTGGCCTGCCGCTGTTCGACGGGCGTGTTCTTGGCGGCGAGCCGGAGCGGGGCGATGTCATCGTGTTCCGGGAACCGAGTGACACCTCCGTCGATTTCATCAAGCGCCTGATCGGCTTGCCCGGCGACCGCATTCAGGTGCGAGAGGGGCGGCTCTACATCAACGGAACCCTGATCGAGCGGGAACGGGTCGGCGGCCTGCTGGACGTCAATCAGACCGGTCGGCGGGAAACCACGCGCTACATCGAAACCCTGCCCAACGGCCGCTCCTACACCATCGAGGAAATCAGCGACGAGCAGGTGATGGACAACACGACGGAGTTCCTGGTGCCGGAGGGCCATTACTTCTTCATGGGCGATTCCCGCGACAACAGCCAGGACAGCCGCCGTATCGGTCCCGTGCCCGAGGAAAACCTGGTCGGCCGGGCCGAAGTCATCTGGTTCAGCCTCGAGGATGCCAGCTTCTGGCAGGTCTGGAAATGGCCGACATCTCTCCGCTGGAACCGCCTCTTCACCGGGGTGGATTGACGCCTGATCGCCATGGTCGATAGCCATCCGGGGTTCGATGCCGCGGCCCTCGCCGGCATTCTTGGGCACGACTTCAAGAAACCGCACCTTCTGCGCGAAGCCATGACTCATCCCAGCCTGGACGCCAGCGGCCGGGGGCGGGCGCGGTTCGGCTACGAGCGCCTGGAGTTTCTCGGCGACCGGGTGCTGGGGTTGGTGATCGCCGAATGGCTGATGGAGTTGTTCCCCGATGAGGCCGAGGGCGCGATCGCCAAGCGCTATTCCGCCCTGGTCCGTCGTGACAGCCTGGCCGAGGTGGCGAATTCGATCGGGCTTGGGCCATTTCTGCTGCTCTCCGCCGGCGAGGAGGAGGCGGGCGGCCGCGACAGCCTGGCTATCCTGTCGGATGCGTACGAAGCGGTGATCGCCGCCCTCTACCTCGATGGTGGGCTCGACGTCGCCGAACGGTTCGTACGCACCGCCTTCGCCGGGCGCATCGACCGCAACCTGGCGCCGCCCGAGGACCCCAAGACCGCCCTGCAGGAATGGGCCCAGGGGCTCGGCCTGCCCCTGCCGTCTTATGAGACCCTGGGCCGCAGCGGTCCCGACCACGAGCCGGTGTTCGAGGTCCGGGTGACGGTGCGCGGCCGGCGGCCGGCGATCGGCACCGGACCGTCCAAGCAACTGGCGGCCAAAGCGGCGGCCAGCGCCCTTCTTGACCGGGTGCGGTCGGCGTGACCGCCACCCGCGCCGGTTTCGTCGGCCTGATCGGTGCGCCCAACGCCGGAAAATCCACCCTGATGAACAGTCTGGTCGGCACCAAGGTGGCCATCGTGTCGCCAAAGGTGCAGACCACCCGGGCCCGGGTTCTGGGCATTGTCATGGAAGGCGACAGCCAGCTTGTCTTTGTCGACACGCCGGGGATCTTTGCGCCGAAAAAGCGCCTGGACCGGGCCATGGTGGCCGCCGCGTGGCAGGGCGCGGCCGATGCCGACATCGTCGTGCTGCTGATTGATGCGGCCCACGGCACCATCGGCGCCGAGTCGCAATCCATCGTCGCCAAGCTGAAAAAAACTGGCCGGCGCGCCGTTGTGGCGCTCAACAAGGTCGATCAGGTGCGCCGCGACAGGCTGCTGGGCATGGCCGCCGACCTCAACGCACACGGCGATTTCAGCGACATCTTCATGATTTCGGCCCTGACAGGAGACGGGGTGGGGGATCTGCGTCGGCACCTGGCCGCCGCCGTCCCCGAGGGACCCTTTCTGTTTCCACCCGATCAGCTCACGGATCTGCCGCAACGGCTTTTCGCGGCCGAGATCACCCGCGAACAGATCTTTCATAAGCTGCACCAGGAACTGCCCTACGCCGCGGCGGTCGAGACCGAAAGCTGGGAGCCATTGGCCGATGGCAGCATCCGTGTCGGCCAGATCGTGTACGTTCAACGGGACAGTCAGAAACCCATCATCCTCGGCAAGGGCGGGCGTACGATCAAGGCGATCGGATCGGCTGCGCGGGCCGAGCTCGAGGATTTGCTCGACCGCCGCGTGCACCTTAATCTATTTGTGAAGGTCAGGGCGGACTGGTCTGAAGATCCACAGCATTATCGGATGTGGGGCCTCAACTTCGACGCTTGAGCGCGCCAATTGTCCGAGGTTGAAGGTCCGAATCATGGAATGGCGCGACGACGCAATCGTACTGTCGACCCGACGCCACGGGGAAAGCGGTACGATCGTCATGCTCATGACCGCCGGCCATGGCCGTCATGCCGGGCTGGTACGGGGCCAGAAGGTCCGGGCCGGGCTGCAGCCGGGAACGCGGGTTCGGGCGGTGTGGCGGGCACGGCTTGCCGACCAGCTGGGAAGCTATGCGCTGGAGCCCGTGGACGGTGTGGCGGCCGCCTTGATGGACGCGCCACTGGGCCTGGCCGCCCTGGTGTCGGCGTGCGCCCTGGTCGAAGCGGCCGTGCCGGAACGTCAGGACCAACCCGCGGTGTTCGCCGGACTGGCGGCCCTGCTCGACGTCCTGGACGGACCCGTCTGGGACGCCGCCTATGTGCAGTGGGAGATCGGGTTGCTGGGCGCCCTGGGGTTCGGCCTGGATCTGACCCGCTGCGCCGTCACGGGGGCCGAGGACGATCTCGTCTATGTCAGCCCCCGGACCGGCCGGGCCGTGTCGCGCTCGGGCGGCGCGGCCTATCGCGACCGGCTGTTGCCGCTTCCCGGCTTTCTGGTCGGCGAGGGGGAGGCCGACCCCGCCGCCGTCCTGAGCGGGCTGGAGCTGACGGGGCACTTCCTGCAGCGCAATCTGTTCGGCCAGACCTGGTCGGCCATCCCCGACGCCCGGACGCGCTATGTAGAACGCTATCGCAAATGGGCCACTTCATCTGGTAGTACTGCCGACTCATGAGCCAGCCGGAAACACCCCCCATCCCCTTTGCCCAGGCGCTCGGCGAGCGTTATCTGAGCTATGCCCTGTCGACCATCACGTCCCGGTCCCTGCCGGATGTGCGCGACGGGCTGAAGCCGGTGCACCGGCGGCTGCTGTTCGCCATGCGGCAGTTGCGGCTGGAGCCCAACCTGGCGCCCAAGAAGTCGGCCCGCGTGGTCGGTGACGTGATCGGCAAGTTCCACCCCCATGGCGATGTCGCGGTCTATGACGCCCTGGTCCGCCTGGCGCAGGAGTTCGCCCAGCGGTACCCGCTGGTCGACGGGCAGGGCAATTTCGGGAACATCGACGGCGATAACGCCGCCGCCATGCGCTACACCGAGGCGCGGCTGACGGCCGTCGCCCAGGCCCTGCTGGAGGGCATCGACGAGGACACGGTTGATTTCCGGCTGACCTACGACGAGGACGGCGAGGAGCCGGTGGTCCTGCCGGCCAACTTCCCCAACCTGCTGGCCAACGGGGCTCAGGGCATCGCCGTCGGCATGGCCACCTCGATCCCGCCGCACAATGCCGGCGAGCTGTGCGACGCGCTGCTGCATCTGATCGAGCGGCCCGACGCCAGCGTGGCCGATCTCCTGCGCTTTGTGCCCGGGCCCGACCTGCCGACCGGCGGGATCCTGGTCGAGGCCGCCGGGTCGGTCCGCGAGGCCTATGAAACCGGGCGCGGCGGTTTTCGCATCCGGGCCCGCTGGGCGGTGGAGAGCCTGCCTCAGGGGCAGTACCAGATCGTGGTGACCGAAATTCCGTATCAAGTGCAGAAGTCGCGTCTGGTGGAACGCATCGCCGATCTGATCAACAACAAGAAGCTGACCCTGCTGACGGACGTCCGGGACGAATCCGCCGACGATATCCGCCTGGTGCTTGAGCCCAAGAGCCGTAACGTCGATCCCGATCTGCTGATGGAACATCTGTTCCGCCAGACCGATCTGGAAAGCCGCATATCCCTCAATCTCAATGTGCTGGACGCCGACCGGGTGCCCCGGGTGATGACCCTCAAAGAAGCCCTGGTGGCGTTCCTGACCCATCGCCATCAGGTCCTGGTCCGGCGCACCGAGCACCGGTTGGGGAAGATCGCCCAGCGGTTGGAGATGCTGGACGGCTATCTGACCGCTTACCTCAACCTGGACGAGGTGATCCGGATCATCCGCGAGGCCGACGACGCCAAGGCCGAGCTGATGGCCCGGTTCGGTCTGACGGACGCCCAGGCCGAAGCCATCCTCAACATGCGGCTGCGCGCCCTGCGCAAGCTGGAAGAGATCGAGATCCGCCGCGAACACAAGGCCTTGCGGGCCGAGCAGAAGAACTTGAAGGCTCTTCTGGGCAGCGAGCCCAAGCGGCGGCAGGCCCTGGCCGCGCAGATCGCCGAGACCAAGGCCCGGTTTGGTCAGGACACGGACCTGGGGCGGCGGCGGACCGAAATCGGCGAGCCGCCGAGCGCCGTCGTGGTGCCGCTGACGGCTTTTATCGAACGCGAGCCGATCACGGTGTTCCTGTCTCAAAAGGGCTGGATCCGCAGCGTCCGGGGGCATCAGACGGAAACCGCGGACGTCAGGTACAAGGATGGCGACCGGGAAGCGATCGTGCTGCACGCCGAGACCACCGATCGGTTGCTGCTGTTCGCGACCAACGGCCGGTTCTACACACTGGCCGCCGACAAGCTGCCGCGCGGGCGCGGCTTTGGCGAGCCGGTGCGGTTGATGACCGATCTGCCCAACGACGCCGAAACGGTCGCCCTGCTGGTGCCCGCCCCGGACATGCGGCTGCTGGTCGCCGCTTCCGACGGGCGCGGCTTCATCGTGCCGGCCGCCGCGGTCGAGGCCCAGACCCGCGCCGGCAAGCAGGTGCTCAATGTCTCGGGCGATGTCGAGGCGCAGGTCTGCGTGCCCGTCGACGGCGACAGCGTGGCCGTGCTCAGCACCGGCCGCAAACTGCTGGTTTTCGGTCTGGACGAGGTGCCGGAGATGGCCCGCGGCCGCGGCGTCATCCTTCAGAAATACAGGGATTCGGGCCTGGCGGATGTACGCGTTTTCGCCATGGAGCGGGGGTTGTCCTGGGGCCGGCGGCAGCTCGCCCGGACCGATCTGGAGCCCGTGATCGGCCGTCGCGCCGCGGCCGGGCGGCTGCCGCCCAAGGGCTTCCCAAAAAGTCCGCGCTTCTGACCGCCGGCTTCGGTCCGCTATCGCTCGCCGGCGAGTTCCGGAGCGAAGTAGCGGGTTAAGCCGTCCAGGCAGCCTTCCCAGCCGGCCGCGTGATGGCGGCGGGTTTCGCCGTCCGGGATCCGCTCATGGGTCACGATCACTTCCGTCGCTCGCCCGTCGTCGCGCTCGAGAAGGTCGACCGCCACGCGTTCGCCGGTGTCGTCCCTGCCCTCGATGGCCCAGCGGAAGACCAGCCGGCTGGGGTGCAGGATCTCCTCGTACGCGCCGCCGATCCACAAAACCGAACCGTCGGGAAAACGGTTGCCCAGCCGGTACCGCCCGCCGACCCTCAGGTCGACCGATGCCCCGACGCAGGTGACATGTCTGGGGCCCCACCATTTCAGGAGATGCTCGGGCCGTGTCCAAGCCTCGAAGACGCGCGCGCGGGGCGTCTGCACGATCTGGCGGACGATCAGCGGCCGCGCGTCACCGGTCGTCATCCATCGACTCCATATAGTCGGCCAGGGCGTCCAGACTGCCGGACCAATAGCCCCGGTAGAAGGCCAGCCACTGGTCGGCGGCGCGCATCGCCTGGGCATCCAAGGCACAGATATGGTTGCGGCCGACGACCCGGCGCCGCACCAGCCCCACGGATTCCAGCAGGCGAATGTGCTTTCCGACCGCCGCCAGGGACATATCGAAGGGTTTGGCAAGATCGCCGATCCAGGTCGGGCCTTGGGCCAGACGGCGCAGGATGGCCCTGCGGGTGCCGTCGGCAAGCGCGTGGAACAGACGATCTAGCCCATCGTCGGCCAGGGTCGATGGCGAGGCTGTTGACATCACGGGGCTATTAGTAAACCATTTGGTTTATCGATTCAACGGGGGATCGCTCTCCAATCAACAGGGCGGACATCATGACCATTCATCAAGAGACGAGTTTCCAGGCCGATGCCAAGCGGGTCTACGGCGTGCTGACCGACGGCGCGGAGTTTGCCAAGGCGACGGGGGCGCCCGCCTCCATGGACGCCACGCCCGGCGGCGCGTTTTCGTTTTTCGGCGATCAGATCACGGGCCGATTTCTCGAGGTCGAGCCCGGTGCCCGCATCGTCCAGGCCTGGCGCGTCGCGGCCTGGGACCCCGGCGTCTATTCGGTGGTCCGGTTCACCATCGGGTCGCATGGCGGCAAGACCACGCTGGTCATCGATCAGGACGGGTACCCCGAGGCCGCGAAAGACCATCTGGAGGCCGGCTGGCACAAGATGTACTGGGATCCGATAAAGGCCCATTTGTAACCCCTGCGGCGGGACCGCCGGCGCCGGGAGCCATCCCGGCGCCGGTCAGCTTCCGAACACCACCGTGGGCAGCCAGGTGGCCAGCACCGGAAACAGGGCCAGCAGGGCCAACCCGATGATCTGAATGCCCACGAAAGGCACGGCGCCCTTGTAGATCTGCATGGTGGATATGCTGTCCGGGGCCACGCCGCGCAAGTAGAACAGGGCGAACCCGAACGGCGGCGTCAGGAACGACGTCTGCAGGTTCATGGCCATCATGATGCCCAGCCACACCGGATCGACGCCCATGGTCAGCAGGACCGGGGCGACGATCGGCACCACCACGAAGGTGATCTCTAGGAAGTCGAGGAAGAAGCCCAAAACGAACATCAGCACCATGACGGTGATCATGGCGCCGACCACGCCGCCCGGCATGGAATTCAGGAATTCGTGCACGGTGTCGTCGCCGCCCAGTCCCCGGAAGACCAGGCTGAACAGCGCGGCCCCGATCAGGATGACAAACACCATCGACGAAATCTGCGCCGTGCTGCGCATCACCGCGTGCAGGACACGGGTGCGCCAGACCCGGACCAGGCTGATGACCACGCCCACCGAAAGGCCCAGCGTCAGCAGCACGGCGGCCACGATGCCGATCATGTCGCCGGTCGGGATGACCTGGCGCGTCACCCGCAGGTCGACATAGCCGGTCAGCACCAGCAGGGCGACCAGACAGATGCCGGCCCCGTAGATCGTCAGCCCGTGGCTTTCGTCGAGGCGAAGACCGGCCAGCAGCAGGGCGCCGACCGCGCCGACGGCCGCCGCCTCCGTCGGCGTGGCAATCCCGGCCAGGATGGACCCCAGCACCGCGATGATCAGGACGATGGGCGGCAGCAGGGCATGGGCGATCCGCCCCAGAAGCTGCGCCTGGCTCAACCCCTCCCGGGCAACGTCGGGAGGCAGCGCCGGTGACGTTTCGGGCCGGAAATATGCCACACCGATCTGGTAGAGGATGTAGAGGCCGACCAGCATCAGGCCGGGCAGCAGGGCGCCGGCGAACAGATCGCCCACCGATACCGTATCGGGCGAGAAGATCCCCTGGTCGAGCTGGGACTTCTGATAGGCCGAACTGATCACGTCGCCCAGCAGCACCAGCACGATGGATGGGGGGATGATCTGCCCCAAGGTTCCGGCGGCGCAGATCGATCCGCAGGCCAGCTTGGGGTCGTAGCCGCGGGCCAGCATGGTCGGCAGGGACAACAGCCCCATGGTCACCACGGTGGCGCCGACGATGCCCGTCGAGGCGGCCAGCAGCGCGCCCACGATGGACACCGAGATGCCAAGGCCGCCACGCAGCGTCCCGAACAGCCGGCCCATGTTTTCCAGCAGTTCCTCCGCCACCCGCGACCGTTCCAGCATCACACCCATGAACACGAACAGGGGGACGGCGATCAGCACCTCGTTGGTCATGGTGCCGAAAATGCGCTGGGGCAGGAAGGCAACGAAACTAAGGTCGAAAACCCCAAAGGCGTTGCCGATCAGAGCAAACACCAAGGCCGTGCCGGCCAGGGAGAAGGCGACCGGGAACCCCAGCATCAGCACCACGCAGACGGTGACGAACATCAGGAGGTCGAGCAGTTCGGCGATACCCGTGGTCATGACAGCGGTGCCTCGCCCTGGCTCTCGTCGGGCGGCGGGGACGGCGGCTCACGTCCGGCCAGGACCAGGATGGACTTGGCCGCCAGCGACACGCCCTGCAGGGCGATGAGGACGACAAACACCAGGATCACGGTTTTGAGCAGGAACACCGCCGGAATACCGCTGGTTTCCCGCGATCGCTCCAGGACGGCCCAGGACGCGGCGACATAGGGGAACCCCACGACGCCGATCAGAACGCAGAACGGCAGCAGCAGGCAAACCACGCCGAACAGATCGATCTTGGCCTTGGCGCGTGGCGACGCTCCCCGGTAGAAGATGTCCACCCGGACATGGCCGTCCAGCATGAGAGTGTAGCCCGCCGCCAGCATGAACAGCGTGCCGTGGGCATAGATCAGCGATTCCTGGGTCATCACCGACCCCAGGCCGAAGACATACCGCATGATCACCAGCGCGAACTGGACGATCACCATGAACAGGGTCAACCAGGCCGCGGCCCGGCCGATCCGGTTGTTTACCGCATCGATCGTGCGGGCCAGGCCGTAAAGCCCGTTCATGACCGCAGGTCCGCTGCCGCGCCGGCCGGACGCCGCCGCGCCAAGGCACGCGCCCGCGCCGACCAGAGGCCGGGCGGGCGATGCTGCCGGGTCATGGCGAGATCAGGAGTCTTGGAGGGCGCTGGTTCGCTGATCGGCGTACGATTGGTCGGACAGGGCGGTCCAGCCCATGGCCTTGCCGCGGAAGTCGATAAAGCTTTCGTAGACCCGGCCGGTGATATCGTCGGTGGCGCCCGCTTCCTGCAGCACCGCCTCCGACGCGGTGGCGAAGGCCGCATAGATGTCGTCGGAGAACTGCCGCAACTCCACCCCGTGCTCGTTGATCAGGGTGTCCAGGGCCTCGCCGTTGCGGGCGTTGAATTCGGCCAGCATGATGTCGTTCTCGGCGGCGCAGGCCGCGGCGACGATCGCCTTGTCACTGTCGCTCAGGCTGTTCCAGACATCCAGGTTCCAAGTGCATTCCAGGGTCGAGCCGGGCTCGTGGAAACCGGGGTAATAGTAGAACTTGGCGACGCGGTAGAAGCCGAAAGCCAGATCGTTCCAAGGTCCCACCCACTCGGTCGCGTCGATGGCGCCCGACTGCAGGGCGGGGAAGATCTCGCCGCCGGGCAGGGCCACCACGGCCGCGCCCAACCGGCGCAGCACCTCGCCGCCCAGACCGGGCATGCGGAATTTCAGACCGTTGAAATCTTCCGGCGTGGTCACCTCATTGCGGAACCAGCCGCCCATCTGGACGCCGGTGTTGCCGGCCGCGAAGGGCTTGAGGTTGAAGCCGGCGCACAGCTCGTCCCACAGCTCCTGCCCGCCGCCATGATAGATCCAGGCGTTGTTTTCCGCCGCGGTCATGCCGAAGGGGACGGCGGTGAAGAAGTTGAAGGCCTGCGACTTGCCCTGCCAGTAGTAAGAGGCGCCGTGCCACATGTCGGCATTGCCCTGGGAAACGGCATCGAAGGATTCGAACGCGCCGACCAGCTCGCCGGCGGCGTACAGATTGACCGTCAGGCGGCCGTCGGTCATGGCGGTGATGCGGTCCGCCAGCCGCTGGGCGCCGGTGCCAAGACCCGGGAAGTTCTTGGGCCACGTCGTGACCATGCGCAGTTCGCGCCGGTCCTGGGCGATCGCCGGCTTGGGCAGGGTCGACGCGGCCGAAACGGCGGCGACACCGCCAAGGGCGGCGCCGGACAGAAACTTGCGGCGCTGCAGCGGGCTGGTCTTTTCGGACATCTGATGCTCCCTGTTTTGGCCGCCCTCATCGTCGGGGCTGGTCCAAGGAATGTAAGGAAGCGCCGGACCGGTTCTCATCCGGCCGGCGCTCGGCTCTTCGGCCGCAATGTGGCAGGGTAATCGTTCAAAAGCAATCGCTTCCGGAGGGATCCGGAGGGCCTGCCGGGGCCCCGAAGGTCTCGTCGACAGGCCGCCAATTTCCATCCACCAGCGCTTCCAGCGGGCGGAAACGCGCCTTGTAGGCCATCTTGGGGCTGTCCTTGATCCAGTAGCCAAGATAGATGTAGCCGCGCCCTTCCCGGCGCGCCTGATCGACCAGCGCCAGGATCAGGAACGTGCCCAGGCCCCGGCGCGCTTCATCGGGGTCGTAGAAGCTGTAGACGGCGGAAAACCCGTCGGCCAGCCGGTCGGTCAGGATCGCCCCCAGCAGCCGTCCGTCGGCGCCGCGGAGGTCGAACACGCTGGTGCCGGCGTGGCCTTCCTCGATCATCGCGGCGTAGTCGCTTTGACGCATCTGGGCCATGTCGCTTTCGCCGTGCCGCGACCGCTGGTAGTTCAAGAACAGCCGGTAATGCTCGATGGATCGGCGGGCCGGCCGTTCGATCAGGGTGAGGTCGCGGTTGCCGGTCATGGTCCGGCGCATCCCCCGGGAGGGGCGGAAACCCGCCACGGGAATACGGACGGGCACGCAGGCCCGGCAGCCCGAGCATACCGGCCGGTAGACGATGTCGTGGCTACGCCTGAAGCCGGCCTGGGACAGACCCGAATTGAGACCCTCGGGATCGGGACCGGTGAGGCGGGTGAACAGCTTGCGCTCGACCCGTCCCGGCAGGTAGGGGCAGGGCAGGGGACCGGACCGGAAAAAATGCCGCAGATCGGTCTGGCGCGGGTTGATGATGGACATCAGCTTTGAGCGGCCCCGAAAAACGCCTGACCCAGGCCCGTCGAGATGGAAGCGAAGTCCCGCTGCAACCGGTCGAGATGCTCGTGCAGACCCCGCGCGACGTCGCGTTCGGCGTTGCCCTCCCGCAGGACGGCTTGGATTTCGTCCAACTGCTCCATCGCCTCGTTGCCCCGCCGCACCCGGTACCGCCCCTTCATATCGCCGATAAGATCCGCCAGCCGGTCGACCGATGCCGCCACCGACCTCGGGAAACTGCTATTATACAACAGAAACCCGGCGACGCGCACGGGATCCATGCCGCGCGGATGAACCCGCCGAAAAGCGTGATAGCCCGCGGCCGAGCGCAGCAGAGCGTTCCATTGGCTGAGATCGAGCGGCGACCCCACGTCTTCGACCTGCGGCAGCAGGCTGTGATACTTGATGTCGACCAGCCGCGTCGTCTGGTCGGCCCGCTCCAGGTATTTTCCCATATGGTAAAAGTACCAACCATGGTCGCGATAGAAGGTGCCTTCGATGATGCCGGTGTGGGTCTGGCACGCTTCCTTGATGGTGCCGCACAGGCGGCTCAGCCGTGACGGACCCACATCGTCCGGGGTCAGCTGATTGAGCCGGTTGTGGAAGACGTTGAGCTGGGTCCACATCTCGGTGCTGATCAAGGGCCGCAGGGTCCGGGCGTTTTCCCGGGCCATGCTCACCGCCGACAGGATCGAGGTAGGATTGTCGGCGTCCAGGACATAGAAGTGGATGACGTTGGTGTCGGCCGCCGTGTCGTGGACCGTGGCGAAGCGGTCCTCGTCCTGGTTGAGGACGACCACGGATTTCCAGCTTTCCCCGACCCGGGAATCGCGGGCGAACGTTTCCTGTACGTCCAGGATGCGGGCGGTGTTTTCCGCCCGCTCCATATAGCGGGCCATCCAGAACGCGGCCTCGGCGTAGCGGGCGAGCAGCACGGTCAGGGGTCCTCGCTCAGGACCCAGGTGTCCTTCGAACCGCCACCCTGGGACGAGTTGACGATCAGCGCGCCCTTGCGCAGGGCAACGCGGGTCAGCCCGCCGGGAAGCACCCAGGTCGACCGGCCGGTCACGGCAAAGGGCCGCAGGTCGACATGGCGCGGCTGCACGCCTTCGGACGTCAAGGTCGGGCACACCGACAGTCCGATCATCGGCTGGCTGATATAGTTCGCCGGGTTGGCGACCAGGGCATCGCGGCAGGCGTCGAGCTCGGCCTGGCTGGCCAGCGGGCCGATGGTGATGCCGTAGCCGCCGGATTCCCCGACCGGCTTCACCACCAGCTCGGCCAGATGATCCAGAGTGTAGGCCAGCCCGTCCTCTTCCCGGCAGATATGGGTCTCGACGTTGGGAATCAGGGCGTCCTCGCCCAGATAATACTGAATGATTCGAGGCACATAGGCATAGATGGCCTTGTCGTCGGCGACGCCGGTTCCCACCGCGTTGGCCAGGGCCACGTTGCCGCGTCGATAGGCGTCCATGATGCCCGGCACGCCCAGCATGCTGTCGGGCCGGAAGGCCAGCGGATCCAGGAAATCGTCACCCAGGCGGCGATAGACCGTATGGACCGGTGCCGGCCCGTCGATGGTTTTCATGAACACCCGGCTGTCCTCGACCACCAGGTCGCGGCCTTCCACCAGGGGCACGCCCATCTCCCGCGCCAGGAAGACATGCTCGAAATAGGCCGAATTGTAGGTCCCGGGCGACAGCAGCACGACCTGGGGATCGTCGACCCCGTCGGGCGCGATCTCGCACAGCGCATCCAGCAACCGCGCGCCATAGCTGCTGACCGGCCGGATCGACGTGTCGGCCAGGAGATCGGGAAAGGCCCGGCGCATCATTTGCCGGTTCTCGACCACGTAGGATACGCCCGACGGGCACCGGCAATTGTCCTCCAGCACCCGGAAGGCGCCCTGCATGTCCCGGACAAGATCGGTGCCCGAGATATGCACATAGGTGCCGTGCGGCACGGCCAAGCCTTCCATGGCCGGAACGTAGTTGGCGTTGCCGAAGATCAGATCGGCCGGCACGATCCCGTCTTTGACGATGGCCTGGTCATGATAGATATCGTGCAGGAACAGGTTGAGCGCCTTGCCTCGCTGCACGATCCCGGCCTCGAGGTCCCGCCACTCCGACGCGGTGATGACCCGCGGGATCACGTCGAACGGCAGAATCCGGTCCACCGCCTGATTGTCGGTCATGATTAGGAAGGTGATGCCAAGGTTGAACAGCTCGCGCTCGGCGTCGCTGGCCCGATCCTGCAAGGTGGCTTGCTCGAAGCCCGCCAGGCGCTCTGCGATGCCGGCCGTGGCGCCGCGGTCGACGCCGGCGCCGCCAAACAACTCGTCGAAAAAGGGCCCCGCCGAATATCGGGCAAGCAGGCCGGACCGGTTCGTGGAAGCCATGGACAAGCGGTTGCGCCTTCCTGTTGATCTGTTGGAGCGGCGTCCGTTTGCGGCAGGGCGCTTGGCTCGAAACCAACAGTAAAGACCGGAAGCGGCAAATGCCAACCGTCAATCGTCGGCGGCGGCCGGGATCAGGGCGGAGGCGCGGCCGTCGTTTCGCGCAGCAGCGTGGGCGTGCCGGTGTCTTGTACCGCGTCGGCCGCGTCGGCCGGGGCTGGGGCCAGGGCGGCGGCACCGGCGTCGGCGGTCGTGGTCGGGACCGGCGTGTCACGCAGCAGAACGATGGAAATCCGACGGTTGCGCGGGCTTTCCGGTTCGTCGGGGAACAGATGGTCGGTGTCGGCGCGACCGACGACGGTGGCGATCCGGTTCGCCCCGAGGCCGCTGCGGATCAATGCGCGCCGGCTGGCGTTGGCCCGGTCTGTCGACAGCTCCCAATTGCCGTAGGTGGCATCCTTGCCATAGGGTGTGCCGTCGGTGTGCCCGCTGATCGAGATATCGTTGGGCAGCTTGCGCACGACCTGGGCGACCAGGCTGAGAAGCTGCGTGGTCTTGCCGTACATCTCGGCGCTGCCGATCGGGAACATCGAATACTGCTCCTGATCGACGATCTGAATGCGCAACCCCTCGGGGGTTTGCTCGACGATCAGGTTTTCGGCCAGATCCGCCAGTTCCGGAACCGATTGAATGGCCTGGCGAAGCTGCTCGGCCGCCTCTTCGAACTGGGCTTCCTCCTGGGCCGCCAGAGCCTCTTCCAATTCGGCCTGGGTCGGGGGGCGGCCGCTTTCTTCTTCCAGATCCTCGGCCAGTTGGCGGAATTCCTCGAAGTTCATCCGCCGCGCGGTGTCAACTTCGGCATCCGTGAACTCCTCGCTGGAGCCGTCGTCCAGCGTGTCGCTGTCGTCCACGGGCTCGCTTCGGCCCGGCATGCTGGTGTAGAGCGTCAGCGGCGAGCTTGGAGACGACATCTGGCCCGGCGAAGACACCGAGGTGCCGCCCAGCACGCCGCCGGACCCGCTGGTCGCCCGCGCGATGTTGGCCGGATCGAAATAATCGGCGATACCTTTGCGTTGCTCGTCGGTGGTGACGTTGAGCAGCCACAGAAGCAGGAAAAAGGCCATCATCGCGGTGACGAAGTCGGCGTACGCCACCTTCCACGCGCCGCCGTGATGACCATGGCCGCCGCCGCCCTTCTTCTTCTTCCGGATGATAACGACCTGGGGTTCGTTCGACCCCGACTCTTTGGCTGCCATGTTTCCGGTACCCCGATGCCGGTCAGGTGGCCGGGGTCAACGTGGCCGTCCGTTCCTCGACCTCGTAGAAATCGGGCCGGACGTTGGCCAGCAGCGCCTTGCGCGCGAACTCCACGGAAATGGCTGGGGCATAGCCATGCAGGTGGGCAAGCATTCCCGCCTTCATGCACTGGAAATACTTGGTTTCGGCGTCGTACATCGCCTTGATGGTGGACGCCAGCGGCGCCACGAAGCCGTAGGACACCCAGACCCCCAGAAAGGTTCCGACCAGGGCGCCGCCGATCAGCTTGCCCAGGACTTCCGGCGGCTCGGTGATCGAGCCCATGGTCTTGATCACGCCCAGCACGGCGGCGACGATCCCCAGGGCCGGCAAGCCGTCGGCCATGGTCTGGATGGCGCCGGCGATCTGATGCCGTTCCTGATGGTGGGTCTCGATTTCCTCGTCCATCAGGTCTTCCAGGGTGTGCGGATCCTCCGAGCCCAGGGACATCAGGCGCAAATAGTCGCGCAAGAAGGTCAGCGCATGGTGGTTGCCGGCGATACTGGGATACTGCTGGAGAAGCGAGCTTTCATCCGGGTTTTCGATGTGGGTTTCCAGGGCCAGCATGCCCTTGGTCTTGGCCAGCTTGAAAATCAGGTACATCAGGCTCAGGAGTTCTAGATAGCTCTCCTTGTTGTAGCGCTGCCCGCCGAAGCTCTCCTTGATCGCCTTCATGGTGCCGGTCAGCACCTGCTTAGGGTTGGCGGTGATGAACGCGCCGATGCCCGACCCGATGATGATGACCACCTCGAACGGCTGCCACAGCACGCCGAGATGGCCGCCCAAGGCCGAATAACCGCCCAGCGTGCTCAAAACAACGATTATGGCGCCGACGACGATCAGCATGAGCGTGCTGTCCAGTTCAACCAAGTGTAGGAAACGTCTGCATGGTGGTGCTTGAAGATTGAAAAAAGCTTAACCGTCAAGCCCTTCGCCGCCATCGACGGCGGTCACCGACGACGCGATGTCGGGGGTTGAACCCACGGTATTCCGCATCGCAGCATGGTCTTCGGCAAAGGAGGCGGTGAGGATGAGGCGAGCCAAAAAAGCAAGAAATAATGCTTAACAATATGCAAATAGACGTTATTTGATCAAGAAATCAGAAATATCTCGTTACATATTGATTTTAGCCGAGAGCGCTCATGATCGTGGCGGGAAACCCTCCCGCGGCCAGGGCCTCGATGATTTTGGACACATGGCCGCGGTCGCGGGTTTCAAGGACCACGTCCAGATCGGCCCGCTTGACCGGAACATCGAAGAACAGGCGCTGGTGGATCACCTCGACGATGTTGCCACCGGTTTCGCCGATGATGCGGGAAACCTTGGAAAGGGCGCCCGGCGCATCCTCGATCTCAATCCGGATCCGCACCAGTTGCCCATCGCGCACAAGCCCGCGCATCAGAATGCTGGACAGCATCCGGCTGTCGATATTGCCGCCGCAGATGACCAGCCCGACCCGGCGGCCCGTAAACCGCGCGGGGTCGACCATAACGGCCGCCAGCGCCGCCGCCCCGGCTCCCTCGGCCAGCAGTTTCTGGTCGGTCAGCAGCAGATGGACGGCCCGTTCCAACGCCGGCTCGTCGGCCAGGATGATGTCGTCGACCAGCCGTCTTACGATCCGGCGGGTGATCCGGCCCGGCTCCTTGACGGCGATGCCCTCGGCGACGGTCGCACCGTGATAGGTTCGGGTGACCCCGGCCAGGGTGTCCGACATGGAGGGATACAGCGCCGCTTCCACGCCCAGGATCCGCAGATCGGGTTTGAGCGCCTTGGCCGCCACCGCGATGCCGGAGATGAGCCCGCCGCCGCCGATGGGCACCACCAGGTCCTCGAGGTCCGGCACCACCTCCAGCATTTCCAGCGCGATCGTACCCTGACCGGCGATGATCGCCGGGTCGTCATAGGGATGGATCAGGGTCAGCCCCGCCGTGTCGGCCAGATGCTCGGCATGGGCGCGGGCCTCGCTCAGGGAGTCGCCGATCAGCACGACGCTGGCGCCGAACCCTTCCGTGCTCGCCACCTTGGTGAACGGCGTGTGGCGGGGCATGACGATGGTCGCCGGGATGCCGAAGCGGGCGGCATGATAGGCCACGGCCTGGGCGTGATTGCCGGCAGACATGGCGACCACGCCGCGCCGCCGCTGGTCGTCGTCGAGCGTCCGCAGCTTGTTGAGCGCGCCGCGTTCCTTGAACGATCCGGTGTGATGCAGGTTTTCCAGCTTCAGGCTGATCCGGCACCCCAGGCGGGCCGACAGGCGGGTCGCCGTGACGGTCGGGGTGACCGGAACCTCGGCGGCGATCGCGGCGGCCGCGTCCCGGATGTGGTCGACGGTCACCGCGTCCGTCATGGCGCGGACGCCGGCGTCAGGATAAGGGTACCGATTGCCGTTGCCGCAAGGGCCGCGCGGTCGCCGGTCAGGGCGACGCCTTCGCCGTCGCGCCAGCGCTCGACAAAGGCGCCGAACTGGTTGGACAGGGGATGGCCGGACTGGCCCGTGGCGATGACGAACCGAGACCGCGCCAGATCCGACAGGTCGAAAACCACGCGCATGCCGGCGCCGTGGACGTGACGGTACATCGGCCCGTCGTCGCTGCGATCCGCGAAGGAGCCTCGGTTGACCGTAAACCGGCCGCCATCGGTGGCCGTCGACAGATCGATGAGGCGGTTGATCACCGGGATCCGCCCGAACACCTGGTGGGCGAGGGGGGCTATATGGGCTTCGCCCCACCGCCACGCGGACGGATCGGAACCGAAGGCCGCCTCCAGCCGGTCGAGCGCTGTGGCCAGGGAGACGGCCAGGGCGTCGTCGCAGGTCTCGGTGCGGTCGGGGGTTCCGGTATCGTCGCACCAGGCGCCCGACCCGCCGAGGGTCTCCAGGATCAGGCTTGGCGTCGAAGCGTCGAGATCCTCGAACAGGGGTCCCAGTTCGTCGGCGTAGAGGACCCGGCCCAGCTCCTCCAGCCAGGCCACGAAGATCAGCGGTTCCGGCCGGTCGCGGTCCATCCGGTGGTCCCATCGCCGCAGCGCCGCCAGGGCCTCGGCCGCGCGGGCCTCGGTCGCGCGCACGGCCAGCATGGCGGGCATCAGGGCTTCGGCCGCCAGCGACACGGTGTCCATCTGCAGGGCCTGGTTTGCCGCCATGTCGGCCGCGCCGACGCCGTCGAGCACCTGCTCGATCCGCCGGGCGCGGTACGGCTCGTCGTACCGCCGGGCGATGAAGGGGCGAAAATCCGGGCCGACGATGGCGTTGTTGGCATTGACGTACAGGCCGGCGGCCGGGTTCTCGCCCTGGGGCAAGGCCGCGAAGGGAGCCGTGCCGGTCCAATCGTACTCGCCGGTCCAGCCGGGCACCGGCCGGCTGCCATCACCCTGTGTGCGCAAGGGCACGCGGCCGACGGCAACGAACCCTATGGTTCCCGCTGTGTCGGCGTAGAACAGGTTCTGCTGCGGGGCGACCCACAGCCGCGCCGCTGCCCGGACCGCGGCGGCGTCCCTGGCCCGGTTGAGCAGGAACAGGGACTGCGCCGTGGTGTCGTCGTCGGCCAGGGCGGTGAAGGCCAGGGCCATGACCTCCCCCTCGGCCAGCGCCTCTGCCGTGTCGGGGGCGATGTCGGATATGACCGGACCGTGACGGGTATGGCGGATGGTCACCGTCTCGGGATCGGCGCCGCGCACGGCGATCCGTTCGGTCCTGGTTTCGAACGGGGCGCTGCCGCCTTGTATCAGGTAGCGGTCGGGGGAGTCCGGGTCCAGCCGTTCGACGAACAGATCCTGGACGTCGCCTCCGGTGGTCGTCAGGCCCCAGGCCACATGGGTGTTGTGGCCGATCAGCACCGCCGGCGCCCCCGGCACGGTGGCGCCGGTCAGGGTCAGATCCGGCGTCTCGATATGGACCAGATACCAGAGAATCGGGGCGGCCAGGCCAAGATGGGGGTCGGTGGCCAGGATCGGCGCGCCGGTCGCGGTCCTGTCGCCGGCGAGGACCCAGGCGTTGGAAGCCCGGTTGGGGCCCAGCGGCGGCGGCAGGGCCGCGGCCAGGCGCTCGATCGTCCCGATCCCGGCAGCCGATCCCGACAGGGTCGTGGGTGGCGCGCCGACGGAAGGCGGCAGCAGCGCGTCCACCGCGTCTTCACCCAGGGCGGCCGCGATGCGGGCGGTCAGCAACTCCTCCCGGTAGTTGGAGGACAGCTGCATGGCCATCAGCTTGCCCCAGACCAGGCTGTCGGCCGGCCGCCACGGGTCGGGCCGGTAGCGCAGGACATAGAACTCCGGCGGCAGGGCACCGCTGCGTGTATCCATCCAGGCGTTGACCCCGGCCGCGTAGCGGTCCATCAGCACGCGGCTGGAGGCCGGCAGCCGCTCGTACTCCGCCTCGGCCAGACGATACAGGCCCAGGGTCCGCATCAGCCGGTCCATCGGCAGGGTGGCGCCGCCGACCAGTTCCGACAGACGGCCCGCGCCGATCCGCCGCTGCATGTCCATCTGCCATAGCCTGTCCTGGGCGTGGAGATAGCCCAGCGCGAACATGGCGTCCGTCTCTGACTCGGCGAAAATGTGGGGGATGGCGTCGGCATCGCGGACGACGGTAACGGGGGCGTCCAGTCCGGGAAGGGCGATGGTGCCCTCGACGGTCGGCAGGCCGGTGCGCAGCCAGACGATCCCGCCAACGACCGCGACCACGACGACAACCGCCAGCAGCCCCAAGATTCGCCACATCCATCTCATCGTTCGGTCCGCTTCCCGCCACGCCCGCCCACGCCGCGATGTCTAGCCCAGGGTGCCGGGGAAGGAAAGGCGGCACGCCGACCGCAACGCGACAAATTCTGACGTCGTCCCCGGCGGCGCCGTGCCGCTGTCCGAAATCCGTCATCGACACGCCTTGGCGCGGGGTCGGCCGCACCCCATAGTCTTCCGACCATGATCATGCAGATTTCTCATGTTCTGGGCCTCAGTGCCGCCGGCTTTCATCGCATTGGCTACGCCGACTGGCGCCCGGACGGCGTGTCCGCCGCGCCGCCGCTGGTGTGCGTTCACGGCCTGACCCGCAACGGCCGCGACTTCGACCCGCTGGCCGGCGCCCTGTCGCCGGACCGCCGGGTGATCTGCCCCGACATTGTCGGGCGGGGCGGCAGCGGCCGGCTGGCCGACCCGGCCGGTTACGGTTATCCCCAATATCTGGCGGACATGGCGGTGGTGCTGGGGCGGGTGGACGCGCCGGCCGTCGACTGGCTGGGAACATCCATGGGCGGGCTGATCGGCATGGTGACGGCGGCCCAGCCCGGCAATCCGATCCGCCGCCTGGTGATCAACGACGTCGGACCGTTCATCCCCAAGGCGGCGCTGGAGCGGATCGCAGGCTATGTCGGTCAGGATCCGAGCTTCGCCGACGTCGACGCGGTGGAAGCCTATCTGCGCGCCGTCCACGCCCCCTTCGGACCTTTGACCGACGCCCAATGGCGACACCTGGCCGAGCATGGCCATCGCATCCGGGACGACGGAACCCTGGGCCTGGCCTACGATCCCGGCATTGCCGCGCCATTTCGGTCCCAGCCCGTGGAGGATGTGGATCTTTGGCCCGTGTGGGATGCCGTCACCTGCCCGGTGCTGGTGCTGCGCGGCGCGGCATCCGACCTTTTGAGCGCCGAGACGGCCATGGAGATGACCCGCAGGGGTCCGCCCGCCACGCTGATCGAGATCCCGGGCTGCGGCCATGCCCCGGCCCTGATGGATGATGTCCAGATCGGCCATATCCGCGACTGGCTCGATGCCTGACGGGGCGGCGCGGGTCCCTGGGGCGGACTATCCGCCCTTCCGGCCGCGTGCCCCGTGGTGGGGCGGCGACCTTCAGACCGTGCGGTCGTGGCTGATCGGGCTGTCGGGCCCGGATACCCGGACGCTGCCCTTTTCGGCCGGCCGCGAGCGGTTGAGCTTTGCCATGCCGGACGGCACGGGCGACCGGCTGATCGGTATGCTGGACCGACCGCTGGAGCCCGGGGGCCGGCCGCTGGCCATTCTGATCCATGGCCTGACGGGATGCGCCGAGAGCGGCTATATCAGAGCCAGCGCCGGCCAGCTGCTGGCCCGCGGACATTGCGTGCTGCGGCTCAACCTACGCGGCGCCGGTCCGTCCCGGTCCCTGTGCCGCCAGCATTATCACGCCGGGCGGACGGAGGATCTGCGGGCCGTCCTCAACGCGCTCCCGGCCGCGCTGACCACCCATGGAACCATCGCCGTCGGCTATTCCCTTGGGGGCAACCTATTGCTGAAGTATTTGGGCGAAGACGGAGCGCAAGTGCCTCTGGACGCTGCGGTTTCCGTGTCCGCGCCCATCGATCTCGCGGAATGCATGCGCCGCATGATGATGCCGAGAAGCATCCTCTATCATCGCCACATCCTGGCCCGGATGAAACAGGAGGTCGCGTCGTCCCCCTGGCTCGATCGGGCTGGCCGCGCCGTGCTGGCGGCGGTCCGGACCGTCTATGATTTCGACGACCGGATCGTGGCGCCCCGGAACGGGTTCGGCTCGGCCGATCGCTACTATGCGACGTGCAGCGCGAACGCCTACCTGGGCGGTGTCGCGATCCCTACGCTGGTCATCCACGCGGCCGACGATCCGTGGATCCCGATGGCGGCCTACCGTCGGGTTCCGTGGGCCGGTCATCCCTGCCTGACACCGCTTTTGCCCGACAGCGGCGGCCATGTCGGGTTTCATAGTGCCGACGGACCGCCGGCCTGGCACGATCGCTGCCTGGCCGCTTTTCTGGATCGCCTGGGGACTGGGGCCGCCGTCCCTCAAGATCCCAGCCGCGAGGTCAAGGTCAGCAGTTCCTCCGGCCTTTCCAGCCCCTTGAGGGCGTAGCGGCCAACGGGGATGAGCCGGTCCCTGGCGGCGCCACAGGCCTTGGCGAAGGCGGAGGAGACCAACACGTCGCGCTCGTACTGCCGGCACAGCCCCTCGATCCGGCTGGCTTCGTTGACCGCGGTGCCGACCACGGTGAAGTCGAGGCGGCTGCGGGCGCCGACATTGCCATAGAGCACGTCGCCCACATGAAGTCCCAGACAGGCCCTGATCGGCGGCCGGTTCGCCGCCTGCCGGTCCGGGTTGATCCGGTCGACCGAAGCAAAGAACGTATCGGCCGCGTCGAGCGCCTGGATGCACGGGTCCGTCTCGTCGCCTTCCATGCGGAAGATCGCCAGAACGCCGTCACCGACGAATTTGAGCACCTCGCCGCCATGGCCGTGGACGGCTTTGACGCAGCAGTCGAAATAGGCGTCCAGGAGACCCAGAAGATCGTCGTCGTGGGTCTTGTCGGCGACGCGGGTAAAACCGACCAGGTCGCTGAACCAGATGACGGCGCGGATGCGCGCAGCGCCGCCCCGGCGGATCGCGCCGGCCAGAACCCGGTTCGCCGCGTCCGTGCCCAGGTAGGTCTCCATCAGGATCTGACCCCGCTGCTCCATCGCCAGGCTCCGCACGGCAAGGGCGAGCAGCGGCATCAGCCCCTCGATCCGGGCCACGTGCCGGTCGGTGAAGCCGCCGACGGCGTCGGTCGAGAGCGACACGTACAGGAAATGGCCGTCCTTGGGGTCCGGCCGTTCCATGATCGGCACGACAAAGCAGAGATAGTCCGTGCAGCCGTCTCCGTGGATTTCGGCCAGGTAGGGAAAGCGCCGCTGCGCCGCCGGGCGGCGCGGATCGGCGCGCAGCACGCCGCCGCCGCGCTCGAACAGGGCGTAGAAGGGGCTGCGCTCCCACTCCTCCTGCCGTTCGGTGCCTCCCTCCTCGTCGAACAAATAGTCGCGCGGCTCGATTTCGGGCCTTTGGCGGTGCCAGGCGACGCCCGTGCCCTCCATCTGGGGGTGCAGCGTGTCGTGCCCAATCGTCACCCGCAGCAGGGGCACAGCGGCCTCGACCAGCCGGTTGCAAAGTCCCTCGACCAGCGCCGTCATGCCCACGCCGCCCAGTCCGGACGTCAGGATCCAGTCCCGCAACGGGTCGGCGGAGGCGTCCGCGACCGCGATCGCCCGGCACGTAAAACCGCTGTCGTTCGACAGGTCGATATGGCTCATGGCCGTTCTCTAGGAGTCTCGATCAGACATCGGGTGCCAGCAGGCGGGCGGCGTCGCGCGCGCCATAGGTCAGGACACCATTGGCGCCGGCCCGCTTGAAGGCCATCAGGGTCTCCATCAGCGCCCGGTCGTAGTCCAGCCACCCGTTCTGCGCCGCCGCGCGCAGCATCGCGTACTCGCCGCTGACGTGATAGGCGAAGGTGGGCACGGCGAAGGTGTCGCGGACCCGCCGGACGATGTCCAAATAGGGCAGGCCCGGCTTGACCATGACCATGTCGGCGCCTTCGTCCAGATCCAGGCGCACCTCGCGCAGCGCCTCGTCGCTGTTGGCCGGGTCCATCTGGTAGGTCTTCTTGTCGCCCTGGAGGGCGCCGGCGGACCCCACCGCATCCCGGAACGGCCCGTAGAAGGCCGAGGCGTACTTGGCGGCGTACGCCATGATCCGTACCTGATCCCAACCGTCCTGGTCCAGGGCGTCGCGGATGGCGCCGACGCGCCCGTCCATCATATCGGACGGGGCGATGATGTCCGTCCCGGCGGCGGCCTGCACCAGGGCCTGGCGAACCAGGATTTCGACCGTTTCGTCGTTGAGGATGCGGTCGTCACGGATCAGGCCGTCGTGCCCATGGCTGGTGTAGGGGTCGAGCGCGACATCGGTGAGGATGCCGACGCCCGTGTCGGCCGCCTTAAGGGCCCGGACGGCGCGGCAGATCAGATTGTCGGGGTTCGTCGCTTCCGCCCCGTCCGGGGTCTTGAGCGCGGCGGGCACCACCGGGAACAGGGCGATCGCGGGGATGCCCAGACCGTATGCCTCGGCCGCCGTTTCGGCCAGCAGGTCGACGGTGATCCGCTCCACCCCCGGCATGGCCGACACCGGTTCGCGTGTGCCCTGCCCCTCGATCACGAACAGGGGCCAGATCAGATCGGCGGCGCTCAGCCGGTGCTCGGCCACCAGGCGGCGGGTCCAGGCATCGACCCGGTTGCGGCGTGGGCGGATCCGTGGATACGCGCCGCCGGCGGCGCTCCGGGCAAAGGACGGGTGCAGAGGCTTGTTCATGGCGGTTGGATGTCCCCGATGGGCAGGACGATAACTATACCGCCACCAGGACGGGACGTCACCGCATGGCTGCCGCCGGGTGCGCTGCGGATTGACGCGTCCCCCGCGAATCTCTATTGGCACCGAGGCAGGCGTTTCCCCGAACAGCACGAACCCCGGCATGACTGACGACGTCCTTTTCGAGACCGCCGGCCGGATCGGCCTTGTGACGCTGAACCGGCCCAAGGCTCTCAATGCGCTGACCCTGCCCATGATCGATGCGCTTTTGCCGCGGCTCGGCGATTGGGCACGGGACCCGGCGATTGGCGCGGTCGTGGTGCGGGGGGCAGGGGACCGCGCCTTTTGCGCCGGCGGAGATCTGCGCGGGTTGTACGAGGCCAGCGGGATCCTGGCCGCCGGCGGGTCGTTACCCGCCGATAGCGACTTTTTTGCCCGGGAGTACCGGCTGAACGCCCTGATCCACCATTACCCCAAGCCCTATGTGGCGCTGATCGACGGGGTCACCATGGGTGGCGGGTTGGGCCTGTCCGTTCACGGCTCGCACCGGGTGGCGTCGGATCGAACCCTGGCGGCCATGCCCGAAACGGCCATCGGGTTCTTTCCCGATGTGGGCGGCACCTGGTTTCTCAACCGGTGTCCGGGTCAGGTCGGAACATTTGCCGGCCTGACCGGCTATCGGCTCGGCCCCGCCGACTGCCTGTACGCCGGTTTGGCCACCCATCGGGTGGAAAGCGACGCGATCGACCGGATCGTCGACGCCCTGGCCGCCGCGGACTGGTCCGGGTCCGCCGCCGCGTCGGTCGATACGGTCCTGGCCGCGCATGCGGCGGATGCCGAGCCGGCCCCTCTGGCGGGACTGCGCGAGGGGATCGACCGGTGCTTCGCCCATGACCGGGTCGACGCCATCGTGGATGCGCTGGGGGCCGAAGACGGCGATTGGGCGGCGACCGCGGCAGAGACGATCCGTCGGGCGTCTCCGACCAGCCTCAAGGTGACCCTGGCGGCCCTGCGACGCCATGCCGATCTGGATTACGACCGTGTGGCCGTGGCCGAATACCGCATGGCCCGGCATTTCCTGACGGATTCCGATGTGCGGGAAGGCATCCGGGCCCAGATCGTGGACAAGGACCGGTCGCCGAAATGGCGGCCGCCGGCGCTGGCGGAGGTGAGCGACGCCATGGTCGAACGGTTCTTCGCGCCCCTGGACGTCGCCGACCTCGACTTATCCTGGACTGGCCATTGAGCCTTCGGTTCGATATCTATTGGGGCATGCGGATACCAAGGAACCTCTTCCGATGACGTCGATCGCCTTTGTCGGGTTGGGCAATATGGGCCGGCCGATGGCGCGGAACCTGGTATCGGCGGGGCACGACGTGGTTGGCTTCGACGTCACCCGGGGCAATCTGGACGCGGCGGCGGCCGACGGCGTGCGGGCCGCGACGACCCTCAAGGCCGCGGTGACCGACGCGGAAATTGTCGTCACCATGCTGCCAGCGGGCCGCCATGTGCGGGGCGTCTATCTGGATGAGGGCGGCGTGCTGGAGGCGGCGCCGCCCGGCGCCCTGCTGATCGACAGCTCGACGATCGATATCGCCACGGCCCGGGATGTGGGCAAGGCGGCCCGCGCGGCCGGCCGCGCGATGGTCGACGCGCCGGTGTCCGGGGGGGTGGCCGCCGCCGACGGCGGGACCCTGACCTTCATGGTTGGTGGCAGCGACGAGGCGTTTGGCCGCGCCAGGCCCGTTTTGGCGGCGATGGGCAAGACGATCGTCCATGCCGGGGATGCGGGAAGCGGCCAAGCCGCCAAGATCTGCAACAACATGATCCTCGGCATCTCGATGATCGCGGTGTGCGAGGCCTTCGGCCTGGCCGACCGTTTGGGTCTCGATCGGCAAAAGCTGTTCGACATCAGTTCCCAGAGTTCCGGTCAGTGCTGGTCCCTGACCAGCTATTGCCCGGTTCCCGGGCCGGTCCCGACGACGCCTGCCAACCGCGACTATCGTCCGGGCTTCGCCGCTGCCATGATGCTCAAGGACCTGCGTTTGGCGCAGCAGGCCGCGCAGGACGCCGGGGCGGCGACCCCGCTCGGGGCAGCGGCCGAATCCCTTTACACGCTGTTCTGCAATTCAGGGTGCTCCGACGATGACTTTTCAGGTATCTTTAAAATGATTGCTGCGAAATAATCGTTTAATCTTTATACGGGATCTTAGTAGAAACCGGTTCAGGCTCCCAGTTCTAGTCACGGCCGCAATGGTCATCCCACCCCAAGGAGGCGTTGGTGCCCCATCCATACTACCAAAGTATCTCACTCATCGAGCGCTTGCATCGCCATTTCCTCGAATTGGTTAAGGCCCGTCTCGAACGGCAGGGCATCCTGGACATCAACAACGTTCAAAGCCTGATCCTGTTCAACATCGGGACGGACGAGCTGACCGTGGGCGAATTGACGGCGCGCGGGTACTATTTGGGATCCAACGTGTCCTACAACGTCAAGAAGATGGTCGAGAACGGATACCTGGTTCAGGAGCGTTCCCAGCATGACCGTCGCTCGGTTCGGGTGCGCCTGTCGGAAAAGGGACTGGCCTTGCGGGACCGGCTGAGCGAAATGTTCGACTCCCATGTCGAGGCGCTGGATCAGGGCAACTTTACCGACGACGCGCTGGGATCGCTCAACGACGCGCTGCTGAAGCTGGAACGCTTCTGGACCGGCCGGCTTAGCTATTCCGGCGAGGATCTGACCCGGACCGCGTGATCCCTCGAGCCGACGGGAGATCCCGGCGCGGGCGGGGGGGCGCCCACGCGGGGTCGATCGGCGGTTCCGCGGGCGTTAACGGGCCGGCAACGACCGGTATCGTACCATGGCCGGCAACGACGATCTGGGACGGGTGGCCATGGACGTAGATGACATATTGTTGGAATTTCAGCGCTTTGGTCACGTGGTCAAGGTGACCGCCGTGGACGCGCGGACGGGCACGGAAGTATGCCTTCAGGCCCCCGCCGGGCTCAGCCAGATCGAAATGGAACGCGCCGCCGCGGCAAAGCTGGCCTATGTCATGAACAGGCGAGCGCCGTAGAGCCTGTTTCGAACCAGCCTTTTGAGCCGGCGCGTCAAGAAGCGCCCACCGGCGACGACGAGCCGAGACCTGGCGATCTCGAACCCGACCTCGCGGTGGCGTGAACGCCTAACCGCCGTTAGCTGGCCTTGCGCCGTCCGCGCCGGGATGTCCGGCCCAGACCGATCTTCTTGGCGAATGCGGAACGCTGCGCCGCATAGTTGGGGGCCACCATCGGGTAGTCCGGCGGCAGGTTCCATTTCGCCCGGTATTCTTCCGGCGTCAGCCGGTAATTCGTCCGGAGGTGCCGCTTGAGCATCTTCAGCTTCTTCCCGTCTTCCAGGCAGACGATGTAGTCCGGCTGAATGGACCGGCGGACCGATACCGCGGGTTTGCGCTGCGCGTCAGCGCCCTCGCCGGCACCCTCGTTCGCGTTTTTGAGGGAGTGGTGGACAGAATTGATCAGAGCGGGAAGTTGCTCCGCCGTCACCGGGTTCTTGACCAAGTACGAGGAGACCACCTGCGCGGTCATCTCGAGCAGGGCGCCGCTTTGACCCCGCACATTGCCTTCATGAACGCTACTTGACTTTATGTCGGCTTTTTGGGTCTCGCTCATTTTGTTTGCACCCCAAACGATCATAATTTTCAATTCGGATAAAATACGCGATAAAAGCCTCAAGTCAAGTTCGAATCCTAAAGGCGGAAGAATTTGTGGGGACTTCCGCAGTAGTTAGCAGGAAATCCGCTCTTGACGATGTCCATAAGTATTTTGGTTAACGGCCAGAGCCCGTGCCACATTGACGATTTAAAGCCGTGGCGCGCTCTTTATTAACCAATCGGGCGGCATCGGTTGCCGGATATCCTAAAACGACTTGGAAAGGAGCGGTGCCACGGTGGCCGGGCGGCGCGCCGAGGACCTCGGAACCCGTCCTATGGCCACGCTGCGCCTGATTCAGGCCACTGGCGGATCACCTATGGTTTGTGTCATTATCCGTCGCTATCTCGATATATGGTGATTGGCATCACTGAAGGCGGCCGTGCCGCGACACCGTCCGATGACCGGGCACGGTGGCGTCGATAGGGAACAGCGATGTCAAAGAGGCTCTTAACCATGGCCCTGGGCACTATTGCGATCGCGTCGGACCATGCCGGCTTTGCGTTGAAGCAGATTCTCAAGGAGCATCTGGCCGAAGCGGGGGCCACGGTCGTCGATCTTGGCACCGATGGGCCGGGGTCCGTCGATTACCCGGATTTCGCCGATGCCGTGGCCGACGCCGTCACCGGCGGCAAGGCGGCGCGCGGTGTCTTGATCTGTGGAACGGGCATCGGCATCGCAATCGCCGCCAACCGTCACGCCGGCATCCGGGCCGCGCTGTGCCACGATGTGACGACCAGCGGCCTGGCCCGCCGGCACAACGATGCCAACGTCCTGGTGCTGGGCGCCCGCATTGTCGGGACTTCGGTGGCGCTGGATTGCCTCACCACCTTTCTGGAAACCGGTTTCGAAGGCGGACGCCACGCCGACCGGGTTGCGAAACTTTCACGTTAAAGGATCCGCGCCGTCATGACCTCCGTTGCCTCCACCCTCGATCCGTCAATCTTCGATCGGTTCTTTTCGGCCGGTGTGGCGGAAAGCGATCCCGATCTGTATGCCGCCCTGAAGGGCGAACTCGAACGCCAGCAGAACCAGATCGAGCTGATCGCCAGCGAAAACATCGTCTCGCGGGCGGTCCTGGAAGCCCAGGGTTCGGTGCTGACCAATAAGTATGCCGAAGGCTATCCCGGCCGCCGCTATTACGGCGGGTGCGAGCAGGTGGATATCGCGGAGACCCTGGCCATCGAGCGGGCATGCGCCCTGTTCGACTGCGCCTTCGCCAATGTTCAGCCCCATTCGGGCGCCCAGGCCAACCAGGCGGTGTTTCTGGCCCTGCTCAAGCCTGGCGACACGGTGTTGGGCATGTCGCTGGATGCCGGCGGCCACCTGACCCACGGCGCTCCCCCGAACCTTTCGGGCAAGTGGTTCAACGCCGTCCAGTATGGCGTGCGGCGCGAGGACGATCTGATCGATTTCGATCAGGTCGAGCGTTTGGCCCGCGAACACCGGCCGGCCATGATCATCGCCGGCGGGTCGGCCTACCCGCGGATCATCGATTTCGCCCGGTTCCGCAAGATCGCCGACGAGGTTGGCGCCTATTTCCTGGTCGACATGGCGCACTTCGCGGGACTGGTGGCGGCCGGTGTCCACCCCAGCCCGCTGCCCCATGCCCATGTGGTCACCACCACCACCCACAAGACGTTGCGCGGGCCGCGCGGCGGCTTGATCCTCTCGAACGACCCCGATCTGGGCAAAAAGATCAACTCGGCCGTATTTCCCGGCTTGCAGGGCGGTCCGCTGATGCATGTCATCGCCGCCAAGGCGGTGGCGTTCGGGGAGGCGTTGCGGCCGGAATTCAAGGAATACGCCCAGGCCGTCGCCGACAATGCCAAGGCCCTGGGCCACGCGCTGACCCGTGGCGGGCTGGATCTGGTGTCCGGTGGCACCGACACCCACGTCGTCCTGGTCGATCTCCGGCCCAAGGGGCTGACCGGCCGGGCCGCCGAGCAAAGCCTGGAGCGGGCGGGGATGACCTGCAACAAGAACGGCATTCCCTTCGACCCCGAAAAACCGATGGTCACGTCCGGCGTCCGTCTGGGCAGCCCGGCCGCCACCACGCGCTGCTTCGGTCAGGCGGAGTTCGGTCAGGTCGGCGATCTGATTGTCGAGGTGCTGGACGGGTTGGCCGCCGCGCCGGACGATACCGGCGGCGTCGAGCAGTCGGTGCGGCGGAAGGTCGTCGATCTGTGTGCCCGGTTCCCCATCTACCCGTCGCTGTAGCGGCCGGCCCGTCGCCGACACCCCCAAAGTAACGAGAGCCAGCCGATGCGGTGCCCCTTTTGCGGTCATGACGATACCCAGGTAAAAGACTCCCGTCCCACCGAAGACAACTCGGCCATTCGCCGCCGGCGATTTTGTCCCGGCTGCGGGGCCCGCTTCACGACCTTCGAGCGGATCCAGTTGCGGGAGCTGACGGTCATCAAGTCGAACGCCAAGCGGGAGCCTTTCGACCGCGACAAGCTGGCGCGATCGATGCAAATCTCCCTGCGCAAACGGGATGTCGAACAGGCGCGCGTCGATCGGGTGATCAACGCCATGGTGCGCCAGCTCGAAAGTTCCGGCGAGAACGAGATCCCGTCGAAGGCCATCGGCGAGATGGCGATGAAGGCGCTGGCGACGTTGGACCAGGTCGCCTATGTGCGGTACGCCTCGGTCTATCGCGACTTTCGGGAACCCGGCGATTTCAACGATTTCGTCGGCCAGTTGCGCGTCGAGGGCGACTGACGGAAATGGCCGGCCCGTCGTCCGGACAGGCCGGGGCCGATGCCCGGTGGATGGCCGGCGCGCTGGCGCTGGCCCGCCGTGGCCTGGGGCGGGTCTGGCCCAACCCCGCCGTCGGCTGTGTCCTCGTGAACGGGCACCGGATCGTGGGACGCGGCTGGACCCAGCCCGGCGGCCGCCCCCACGCGGAGACCGAGGCGCTCGGCCGCGCCGGGTCGCAGGCGGCCGGCGCCACCGCCTATGTCACCCTGGAGCCCTGTGCCCACGCTGGCAAGACGCCACCCTGCGCCACGGCCCTCATCAAGGCCGGGGTGTCGCGGGTGGTGGTGGCGACGGAAGATCCGGACCCAAGGGTGGACGGACGCGGGCTGGCGCTGTTGCGCAAGGCCGGCATTGCCGTCGATGTCGGCGTCGGCGCGTCGGAGGCGCGGGCCATCAATGCCGGTTTTTTCAGCCGCTTGGAACGGGGACGGCCGCTGGTGACGCTGAAGCTGGCGACCAGCCTGGACGGTCGTATCGCCACCCATGACGGTCAAAGCCAGTGGGTGACGGGCCCGGTGGCCCGCGCCTGGGGTCACCGGCTGCGCGCCACCGCCGACGCGATCCTCATAGGCATGGGGACGGTGCTGGCGGACGATCCGCTGCTGACCTGCCGGCTCCCCGGTCTGGAGGACCGCTCGCCGGTGCGGGTGGTGGTGGATTCGCGCCTGCGCGTGCCGCTGACCGCCCGCCTGATCCAGACGGCGCGAGAGGTGCCCACCTGGATCATCACGCTCAAGGACGGCGACATCGCCCGGCGCGAAGGGTTCGAGGCCAGCGGCGCCGTTCTCCTGGAGGTCGAGCCGGATGGGGAGGGCAATCCGGATCTGGCCCAGGCCCTGGCCCTTTTGGGGGATCGGGGGATCACCCGCCTTTTGGCCGAAGGTGGGGGCCGCCTGGCGGCCAGCCTGGTGCGCGCCGACCTGATCGACCGGCTGGCCTGGTTCCGCGCGCCAACCCTGATCGGCGGCGACGGGCTGCCCGCCGTTCAGCCCTTCGGCGTCGAGCGGCTGGCCGATCAGCCCCGCTTCGGCCGGCAGGCCGTACGCTCGGCCGGTCGAGATATTTTTGAGCAATATCAAAGCGTTCCGTAGGGACTATGAGATGTTCAGCGGCATTGTGAGCGACGTCGGGCGGGTGGTCGAGATGGACCGCAAGGGTGACACCCGCCTGGTTATCCAGACCGGTCTCGACCTCGGCGATCTGACGCTCGGCGCGTCGGTGGCCCACAACGGCGTCTGCCTGACGGTCATCGAAAAGGGAACAGGGAGGTTCGCCGTGGAGGCGTCGGCCGAGACCGTGTCCAAGACCACGCTGGGCGATTGGCGCGACGGCACGCCGATCAACCTGGAACGATCGATGCGGCTGGGGGACGAGATCGGCGGTCATCTGGTCTATGGCCACATCGACGGGGTGGCGACAGTTCTTGACCGACAGCCCGATGGGGATAGTGTACGGTTCACTTTCGAGGTGCCCGAGCCGTTGAGCCGGTTCGTGGCGCCGAAAGGGTCGGTGGCGCTCGACGGGGTGTCGCTGACGGTCAACGAGGTGGCGGGCAACCGCTTTGGCGTCAACATCATCCCGCACACATTGGCATGCACAACCTTTCAGACCTTAAATCCGGGTCACCGGGTGAACTTCGAAGCAGACATGCTGGCGCGCTACGTGGCGAGGTTGCTGGGAGCAGCCGCCTGAGCGACGAGGACCGGCATTTCCTGTCGCCCATCGATGAGATCATCGAGGAGGCGCGCCAGGGCCGCATGTTCATCCTGGTCGACGACGAGGACCGGGAAAACGAGGGCGACCTGGTCATCCCGGCCGAAATGGCCACCGCCGAGGCCGTCAATTTCATGGCCAAGCACGGCCGTGGCCTGATCTGCCTGGCCCTGGAACGGGCCCGCATCGAGGCCCTGGACCTGCCCCTGATGCCGCAGACCCATTCATCGCGCCTGCAGACCGCCTTTACCGTGTCGATCGAGGCGCGGGAAGGGGTAACCACCGGCATCTCAGCCGCCGACCGGGCGCACACGATCGCGGTCGCCATCGATCCGGCCCGCGGCAAGGCCGATTTGGTCAGCCCTGGCCATGTGTTTCCGCTGCGGGCCCGGGAAGGCGGGGTTCTGGTGCGGTCGGGACATACCGAGGCCGCCGTCGACATCGCCAGGCTGGCCGGCCTCAACCCGTCCGGCGTGATCTGCGAAGTCATGAACGACGACGGGACCATGGCGCGGATCACCGATCTGGTGAAGTTCGCCCAATTCCACGGCCTCAAGGTCGGAACCATCGCCGATCTGATCGCCTACCGCCGCCGCACCGAAAAGCTTGTCGAACGCAAGGTCGAGGCTCCCTTCGCCAGCGTGCATGGCGGCGACTGGCGTATGGCCGTCTTCGCCAACACGGCCAGCTATGCCGAGCATGTGGCGCTGATCAAGGGTGACCTGTCGGGGCCTGACCCCGTGCTGGTGCGCATGCATGCGTTGAATGTCTTCGAGGACGTTCTGGGCGATTCCACCGGCGATGGGGCCGGCGACCTTCAGCGCGCCATGACGCTGATCGGGGAGGCTGGACGCGGTGTCGTCGTGCTGATCCGGGAACCGCGGCCCGACAGCCTGACCGAACGGCTGAGGGCCCGGTTGGAAGGTGCCCCGCCGCACACGGAAACGAAGGAACTGCGCGACTATGGCGTGGGTGCGCAGATCCTCCTGGACCTCGGGGTGCGGGAGATGATCCTGCTGTCGAACACCAGGAAAACCGTTGTCGGCCTGGACGGGTACGGCTTGACCATCGTTGGTCAGCAGCCCATACCCGGCGCCTCCTGATCGCATATCCTGATCGCATAGACCCACCGGATCGGCGTTACCCCCAATGACCCAAGCGGATCCCAGCGCTGCCGTCTCGCCGCACATCATGGTCGTGGAGTCGCGTTTTTACGGCGCCATTGCCGATGCCCTGTGGGCCGGGGCGGAACAGGCGCTGGCCGACCGGGGAGCGACCCATGAACGGGTGACGGTGCCCGGCGCGTTCGAGGTCCCGGCGGCCATCGCCCTGGCGGTTCAAGCCGCCGAGCGGGGCACCATCGGGCGCCCGTTCGACGGCTTCGTGGCCTTGGGCTGCGTGCTGCGGGGCGAGACCACCCACTACGACTATGTCTGCACGGAAAGCGCGCGGGCCCTGCAGGATCTGGCCTGCCGCCATGGTTTGGCCATCGGCTACGGAATCCTGACCTGCGAGAATGCCGGTCAGGCGTGGGAGCGGGCGCGGGTGGACCGGAAGAACAAGGGTGGGGACGCGGTCCAGGCGTGCCTGGCCATGCTCGACCTTCGGCGCCGGCTCGGCCTGACCTCTCACTGACCGCGCCCGGTTCCATGGCAGACCCGAAACCCTCCGCCAAGGCCCGGCGCAGCGCCGCGCGCCTTGCCGCCGTCCAGGCCCTGTACCAGATGGCCCTGGTCGATGCCGGTGCTGAAACGGTTATCGGCGAATTCGTCAAGTTCCGTTTTGGCGCCGAGATGGATGGCGACCGCTATGTGGAGCCCGAACCGATGCTGTTCGCGTCGATCGTCCGGGGTGTCGCCGAACGGGCAAAGACCGTGGACGAGGTGCTGGACGGGGCGCTCGAAGGCCCGTGGTCGGCCGAACGCATGGAACGGCTGTTGCGGGCCCTTCTTCGGGCCGCGGTGTGGGAGCTTCTGGCCAATGAGGCTGCCCCGGCCCGCATCGTTCTGTCGGAATACGTGGCGGTCGCCCATGCCTTCTTTGGCGGCAACGAGCCTTCGATGGTCAACGCGGTGCTCGACAAGGTCGCCCGGTCGCTGCGGCCCGACGAGCTGGCGGAGACCGGCTAGGAAAGCTGACCGATGGCCGGAACGCTGGGTGAATTCGACAGAATAGACCGCTTCTTCAAGCCGCTGTCGAAGGGGTGTCCGGGGGCGCTCGGCCTCTCCGACGACGCCGGTTTGCTCACCGTGCCGCCGGGTCGGGAATTGGTGGTCACCACCGACGCCATGGTCGAGAGCGTGCATTACCTGGCCGGGGAGCCGGCATCGCGGCTGGCGCGCAAGCTGTTGAGGGTCAACCTGTCCGATCTGGCGGCCATGGGCGCCCGACCGATCGCCTATACCCTGACCACCGCGCTCCCGGCCCAACTCGGCCCGGCTTGGCTGGCCGACCTGGCCGAGGGGCTGGCCGCCGACCAGGATCTTTTCGGCCTGCATCTTCTCGGCGGCGACAGCGTCTCCACGCCCGGGCCGCCGCTTCTTTCGGTGACGGCGTTCGGCGAGGTCGAGGCGGGACGGTCGCTGAAGCGGTCGGGGGCGTGTATCGGCGACCGGATTTTTGTCAGCGGCACGTTGGGCGATGGCGCTCTTGGCCTTCTTGCCGCCCGCGGCGACCTGCCGCGGCTTGGGTCGGACCATCGCGAGGCGCTGGCCGCGCGCTATCACCTGCCGACGCCGCGCTTGGATTTGGGGCGCCGCCTTGTCGGTCTGGCCACCGCCGCCATGGATGTGTCGGACGGTCTGTCGGGCGATCTCGCTCATATCTGCCGGGCCTCGGCGGTCGGTGCCCGGATCCGGGCCGACCATGTTCCGATGTCCGATGCCGCCCTGGCCGCCATTGCCGTGGATCCGGCCCTGCATCCGGTGGCGCTGGCGGGAGGGGACGACTACGAACTTCTCTTTACCGTTCCGCCAAGTGCTGTCCCGGCCGTTGCGACGGTGAGCCGGGCGCTTGATCTGCCGCTCACCAACATTGGTGAGATCGTTGCCGGGAGCGAAACTGAAATCTTAGATAAAGACGGTAAATTATTGAATTTGAAAGGGTGGGAGCATTATTAGATGCTGTGAAAGATCTGATGCCGGGCGGCGTTTTTAACGACTTTTTCACGCGCGGCGTGGGACAACACCCGTGGAACAAGACAACGCCAGGATGGCCATGAAGAAGATAATTGTGATCGGCGTCGCCGCGCTTCTGCTCTTGGGCGGTGGCGGCTTCGGCGTGTGGAAGTTCGTGCTGGAGAAACCGGCTGAGCCGGTGGCCGAGCTTCCGGTGGCTCCGCCCGAGCCGGTCTACGTCGACTTCAACCCGATCCAGCTCCCGATCATCGCCGACGACAACCGGGTCGATCAGCTCATCAACATCGTGGTGGTGCTGCAGGTCGCCGACTTTGCGGCCGGCGATCAGGTGATCGCCTTGGCTCCACGGCTGAACGACGCCTATATCGAGGCGCTGTACGGGTCGCTCTACGCCAATACGGTCATCCATGACGGGATCGTCGATATCGGCTACCTCAAGCAGCGGATCGTCGATGTCAGCAACCGCGTGGTCGGCGAGGGCATGGTCGTCGACGCCCTGGTTCAGATGGTCAATCAGCGGCTGATGTAGGCCACGGACCCGTCGGCGGAGCCCGGGCCCGAGAAACCGGCATTTCCCCGATAGGATGGACCGGATACCATCGGGTCCATGACGAGTCTCGCCCGCGCCGCCCCCCAACCCCACGACCACGCCCGCCGCAATGTCCTGATCCTGGCTCTCTGCCAGGCTTTGGGCCAGACCGGGATGTCGGTGGTCATGGTCATCGCCGCCCTGGTCGGGTTCAGCCTGGCCGACAACAAGGCGCTGGCCACGCTGCCGCTGGCCCTGACGTTCACCGCCACCATGTTCGGCACCATTCCGGCGGCCTTGGCGATGCGCCGGCTCGGCCGGCGGGGCGGGTTCACCGTCGGCGCCGCGGTCGGGCTGGCCGGCGCGCTCATAGGGGCCTGGGCGGTGTTCGTCGGCAGCTTTGGCCTGTTCATCGTCGGGTCCATGGGGCTGGGGGTCTACAATGCCTTCGTCCAGCTTTACCGGTTCGCCGCCGCGGACACGGCCAGCGAGTCGTTCAAGCCCAGGGCCATCAGTCTGGTGCTGGCCGGCGGCATCGTCGCCGCCGTGGCCGGGCCGGAACTGGCCAAATGGAGCCGAGACATGTTCCCGCCCTACCTGTTCGTCGGCTGCTATCTGGCCCTGGCCGTGCTGGCGGTGGCCACCATGATCACCCTCCGCTTTGTCGAAATCCCGCAACCAACCCTGGCCGAAAGGTCGGTTCCGGGCCGGCCCCTACGGACCATCATGGCCCAACCGACCTTCATCGTCGCGTGCATGGCCGCCGCAATGGGATACGGCGTGATGTCCCTGGTCATGACGGCGACCCCGCTGGCGATGATGCACGAGCACGCCTTTCTGTTCGACGATGCCGCGTTTGTCATCCAGTGGCATGCCCTGGCCATGTTCGTTCCCAGCTTCTTTACCGGGCGGCTGATCCAGCGCTTTGGGGTGATGACCATCATCCTGTTCGGCATCGCCCTGAACGTCCTGTGCCTGTCCGCCAACCTGCTGGGCGACGGGACCTTTCTGACCTTCTGGGGGGCCCTGATCCTGTTGGGGCTGGGGTGGAATTTCATGTTTATCGGCGGCACGACACTGCTGACCGAGGCCTACGCCCCGATGGAACGGGCCAAGGCCCAGGCCGCCAACGACTTCATCGTCTTCACCACCGCGGCCCTTGCGTCGCTCTCATCAGGCGCGCTGCAGAGCCAGATCGGCTGGCTGGCGGTCAATCTGGGCATGGTGCCGCCGCTGATCCTGGCCCTTGGGGCGGTGCTATGGCTGTTGCCCCGGCGCCGGGGGGCGGTTGTCTGAGAGCCGATCCATCCATCCTTGGGACGGATTGCGAGCAGCGCGTCGTTGCGTCGCTATCGAGGTTCTGGCATTTTCCCGCCGGCCCCGGCCGTCGAATCGCGTGATATCGGGCCGTTCGATCGTTTTTCCGCCTTGAGATTCAGTGGCGCTTTAAGAACCAAAGGGAAAGATCCATGGGAGTGCTTCTCGTTTTCGTCCTGGCTTGCGGCGTGCTTGCCATCGGGTACGGCATTTGGGCCTCGCGCTCCGTGCTGGCCGCCGACAAGGGCAACGCACGGATGCAGGAGATCGCGGCCGCGATCCAGGAAGGCGCCAGCGCCTATCTGAACCGGCAATACCGCACGATCGGCCTGGTCGGAATCGTGATTTGTATCGTGGTGTCGCTCCTTTTGGGCTGGCGCGTCGGGCTGGGCTTCATCATCGGCGCCGTGCTGTCGGGCGCCACCGGCTATATCGGCATGAACATTTCCGTCCGCGCCAACCTGCGGACGGCCGAAGGCGCCCGCAAGGGGCTGGCCCACGGCCTGGCCATCGCCTTTCGGGCCGGGGCGGTCACCGGGATGCTGGTCGCCGGTCTGGCCCTGATCGCCGTCGCCGGCTATTACGCGTTCCTTCTGGCGGCGGGTGCCCAGGGGCGCGATCTGATCGATCCTCTGGTCGCCTTGGGCTTCGGCGCGTCGCTCATTTCCATCTTCGCCCGTCTGGGCGGCGGCATCTTCACCAAGGGCGCCGATGTCGGCGCCGATCTGGTCGGCAAGGTCGAAGCCGGGATCCCCGAGGACGATCCGCGCAACCCCGCGGTTATCGCAGACAATGTCGGCGACAATGTCGGCGATTGCGCCGGCATGGCGGCCGACCTGTTCGAAACCTACGCGGTGACCATCGTCGCCACCATGGTGCTGGCCTCGATCTTCTTCATCGGCGAGACGGCGTCGGCGATGATGGCCTACCCCCTGGCCATCGGCGGCGTGTGCATCCTGGCCTCGGTGGCCGGCACATTCTTCGTCAAGCTGGGCTCCAACGGCAACATCATGCACGCCCTTTACCGCGGCTTCATCGCCTCGGCCGGCCTGTCGCTGGTCGGCATCGGTCTGATCACCCTGATGACCATCGGGTTCGGCGGCGAGTATGTGGTCGGCGGCGTGACCTTCGGCGGTTTCTCGCTGTTCCTGTGCGCCATTGTCGGGCTGGTGGTCACCGGCCTGCTGATCTGGGTGACCGAATACTACACCGGCACGGAGTACCGGCCGGTGCGGTCCGTGGCCCAGGCGTCGACCACCGGGCACGGCACCAACGTGATCCAGGGGTTGGCGGTGTCCATGGAGGCGACGGCGGTGCCCGCGGTGATCATCTGCGCCGCCATCATCGTATCCCATTCCCTGGCCGGTCTGTTCGGCATCGCCATTGCCGTAACCGCCATGCTGGCGCTGGCCGGCATGGTCGTCGCGCTCGACGCCTACGGCCCCGTGACGGACAATGCCGGCGGCATCGCCGAAATGGCCGATCTGGAGCCGGAGGTGCGCAAGACCACCGACGCCCTCGATGCGGTCGGCAACACCACCAAGGCGGTGACCAAGGGCTATGCCATCGGCTCGGCCGGCCTGGGGGCGCTTGTCCTGTTCGCGGCCTATACCTCCGACATCGCCTTCTTTATCGCCGACCCGGTAAGCTTCCCCTACTTCAGCGGTGTCGTTCTCAACTTTTCCCTGTCCAATCCCTACGTGGTGGTCGGGTTGCTGATCGGCGGTCTGCTGCCCTATCTGTTCGGGGCCCTGGGCATGACCGCGGTCGGACGGGCCGCCGGATCGGTGGTGGAAGAGGTGCGGCGTCAGTTCCGCGAGATGCCGGGCATCATGGCGGGGACCGCCAAGCCCGACTATTCGCGGGCCGTCGACATGCTGACCAAGGCGGCGATCAAGGAGATGATCGTCCCGTCGATGCTGCCGGTGCTGGCCCCGATCGTGCTGTACTTCGTCATCCTGCTGCTCGCCGGCAAGTCGGCCGCCCTGTCGGCGGTCGGCGCGATGCTGATGGGGGTCATCGTCACCGGCCTGTTCCTGGCCATCGCCATGACCGCCGGCGGCGGTGCGTGGGACAACGCCAAGAAATACATCGAGGACGGGAACCACGGCGGCAAGGGATCCGAGGCCCACAAGGCCGCGGTCACCGGCGACACCGTCGGCGATCCGTACAAGGACACGGCCGGCCCGGCCGTCAACCCGATGATCAAGATCACCAACATCGTCGCCCTGCTGCTGCTGGCGGTGCTGGCCCACTGATCCGGCGTAACCCCGGCCCCCTTCGAGCGGGGCCGGGGGCGGCCGACGGACTTACCGCGATGAGCTGGTCTGACGGCCGAAATTGCCCAGCATCTGTTCGAGGAACGACAGACGCCGGCCCAGGGTTGGGGTTTCCCGGGAGGCCAGTTCGACCGACTGGGCGTCCTCCAGATCCAGCTCTTCCAGCGATTCGATCACACCGTTGGCGTCGAAATCGATCATCAGCACCCGACGCTCGATGATCTCCGGCTCGAAAAAGGCC
>JBQLZQ010000057.1:0-9603 GCA_052168355.1 Inquilinaceae bacterium | reverse complement strand
GTGCTCGGCACCGCCGACCTGCTCGACACCGGACGCCGCTACGACCCCGATACCAACGAGAATGCCGATGAGGGAGACACCGGTGGCGACGATCGACGCCGTTACGCTGGCGGTTCTTAAGGGCCGCCTGGAGCAGATCGCCGATGAAATGGACGCGACGCTGTTCCGCAGCGCTTTCAACCCGATCATCGCCGAGGCGCACGATGCGTCTCACGGGCTCTATCACGCGACAACCGGCGAGACCCTGATCCAGGGCAAGTCGGGATTGCCGATCTTTGTCGGCGCCATGTCGTTCGCGGTCAAGGCGGTGATCGACCGCTTCGGCGCGGATGTCCGCGACGGCGACGTCTTCATCTTCAACGATCCGTACGACGGCGGCACCCACCTCAGCGACTTTCGCCTGGTGCGGCCCTACTACCGCGACGGGGTCCTGTTCTGCTGGCTGGCGTCGGTCGGCCATTGGCACGATGTCGGCGGCAACGTGCCCGGCAACTACAACCCGGTGGCCACCGAGTGTTTCCAGGAAGGCATGCTGATCCCCCCGGTAAGGCTTTACGCGGCGGGCGACCTGCGCCGCGACGTGGTCGACATCATCCTGGCCAACAGCCGGCTGCCGGGCAGCGCCTGGGGCGACCTCAACGGTCAGATCAACGCGCTCAAGCTGGGCGCCCGCCGCCTGTCCGATCTGCTCGACGACTACGGCGCGGCGACGGTGTCCGAGGCCATGGCCGAACTCAAGGTTCGCGCCGCGCGGCTGATGCGGGCCAACATCGCCGATCTGCCCGACGGGACGTGGTCGGCGGAGGATTGGCTGGACAATGACGGCATCGTCGACGAACCGCTGAAGATCGCGCTGGACGTGACCATCGAGGGCGACCGGATGCGGTGGGATTTCTCGCGCTCGTCGCCGCAATGCGCCGGGCCGGTCAACATCGCGCTGTCGACCACGGTGGCCAGTTGCTATGTCGCGCTGAAGCACATCTTTCGCGAGGTCCCCGCCAATGCCGGGGTGCTGGAGCCGATCGAGTTCGTGATCCCCGACGAGACCTTGCTGGCGGCCAGGGCGCCAAAGCCGGTCGGCGGCTATACCGAAACCATCCTGCGCATCATCGACGTGGTGTTCTCCGCCTTCGCACAGATCCGGCCCGAGATCACCAACGCCAACGCCTATGGCACCATCAACGCGGTGTCGCTGGCCGGCCATCGCGCCGACGGGCGCCGCTGGGTCATGTTCAGCTTTTTCGGCGGCGGGCACGGCGGCAGCCCGGTCGGCGACGGGCTCAACCACGGCAACGCACCCATTTCAACCGCCACCATCCCCCCCGTCGAGATCCTGGAGGCGGCCTATCCCGTCATGTTCACCCAATGGGCGCTGCGGCCCGATTCCGGCGGGCCCGGCCGCCATCGGGGCGGGTTGGGCGCGGTCTACGAGCTCGAACTGCTGGAGGAAAAGGCCGACTGTTTTCTGTTCGGGGAGCGCGGAAGGTTCGCCCCCAACGGCGTCGTCGGCGGAGACCAGGCGGCACCCAACCGCTTTGCGTATCAGCAGGCCGACGGGTGGCACCAGCCGCCGATGGCCTCCAAGATGGTCGGGATCAGTCTGGCCCGAGGCCAGCGCATCCGTCTGGAAAGCCCCGGCGGCGGCGGCTACGGCCCGGCCGCCGAGCGCGACCCGGAGGCGGTCGCCCGCGACGTCGGCCGCGGCTATGTCAGCGCCGAGGCGGCTGCGGCGCGCTATGGCGTGGCGCTGACTGGCGACGGCGCGGTCGACAGCGCGGAGACGGACCGCCTGCGCGCCCGGATGGTGTCGGGATCCGCATCATGAGCGCCAAGGGGCCGGGCGGCGCCCGCACCATGATCGGTGTCGATGTCGGCGGCACCTTCACCGATGTTTTCTTTTACGACGAGGCGGCCGGACGGTGCGACGTGGCCAAGGTGCCGTCGACCCGGGGCAACCAATCGATCGGGTTCCTCGACGGCATCCGCGCCAAGGTCGACGATCTGGGTCAGGTGGCGACGGTCGTGCACGGGACCACGGTGGGCACCAACGCATTGCTGGAGCGCAAGGGCGCGCGGTCGGGGATCATCACCACCGCCGGTTTTCGGGACGTGCTGGAGATGCGCCGCCGCGACCGGCCCCAGACCTGGGGGCTGTGGGGCACTTTCGAGCCGGTGATCCCGCGCGATCTTCGGCTGGAGGTGGCGGAACGGACCCTGGCTGACGGCACCGTCCGCACGCCGGTCGATCCGGCCGAGGTCGCGGCAGCGGCCAGGACCCTGCTGGACCGGGGGGCGGAGTCGGTGTCCGTGGTCTTTATCAACGCCTACGCCAACCCGGCCAACGAAACGACGGCGCTGGAGGCGGTGAAGGCGTGTTGGCCAAATCCGTACGTCAACGCCTCGTCGCGGATCCTGCCGGAGATCCGGGAATTCGAGCGGGCGTCGACGACCAGCCTCAACGCCTATCTGCAGCCCGTCGTGGCCAGCTATCTGCAGCGGCTGGAGGACGGGCTGGCGCAAGGCGGCTTCGGCGGCGAGATCCTGATCGTCCAGTCCAACGGCGGCGTCATGTCCGTGGAAACGGCCCGCGGCCTGCCCATCCGCACGGCCCTGTCCGGCCCCGCCGCCGGGGTCATCGCCGGCGCCCACATCGCCACCACGGCCGGCTTCCCCAACGTCATCACCTGCGACATGGGCGGCACCAGCTTCGACGTGTCGCTGGTCGCCGAGGGGCAAAGCGTGCTGTCGCCGCAGACGGCCATCGATTTCGGCATGGTGGTGCGGTCGCCGATGATCGAGATCACGACCATCGGCGCGGGCGGCGGGTCCATCGCCTGGGTCGACCGGGGCGGTCTGCTGCAGATCGGCCCGGAAAGCGCGGGCTCCGATCCGGGGCCCGCCTGCTATGGGCTGGGCAACGACCGGCCGACGGTGACCGATGCCAATGTGGTGCTGGGGCGGATCAACGCCGATCGGCCCATCGGCGGCAAGCTGGACCGTTTGGACGTGGCGGCGGCGGAACGGGCCATCGCGGCGCATGTCGGCGAACCGCTGGGCCTGATGACGGTCGATGCCGCCGAGGCGATCATCCGCGTCGCCAACTCGCGCATGGCCGGTGCCATCCGGCTGGTGTCCGTCGAGCGCGGCCATGACCCCAAGAAGTTCGTCGCCATGCCGTTCGGCGGCGGCGGCGCGCTTCATGCCGGTGCGCTGATTCGCGAGGTGGGTCTCAGCCGCGCCCTGGTGCCGCCCTATCCGGGGGTGACCAGCGCGCTCGGTTGCGTCATCGCCGACATGCGGCACGATTTTGTCCATACGCTCAACGGCCTGGTGGCGTCGCTGGACGAGCCGGCCATCGAGGCGGAGATGGCGCGTACCGCGGAGTCCGGCCGGGCGCTGTTGAAGCGGGCCGACGTGCCGTTCGAGAGGATCGACACGGTCTTCGAATTCGACATGTCCTATGTCGGCCAGACCCACACCGTGGCGGTGCCCTTCGCCGCCCATGACGATCGCGCAGTCGGGTTCACCGCCGCGCGGCTGGCCGCCGCGTTTGAGACCGCCTACCGCGCGGCCTATGGCACCCTGCTGGACGGTATCGGCGTGCGGGTGCTGAACCTGCGGACATCGGTCATCGGCCGCCGGCCGAAATTCGCGCTGGAACTCCTGGCGCCCAAGGCGACCGGGGACGGGAACTCGGCGCGCACCGGCGCCCGGCGCGTCTATGCCGACGGGGCCTGGCACGACGCGGCGGTCTATGCGCGGCTCGACCTTGCCGTCGGGTCGCGGATCGAGGGACCGGCCCTTCTGGAACAGCCCGACACGACCATCTTTGTCGATCCTGACATGCGTGCGACCATCGACCGGCTGGGCAATCTGCTGATCGAGCGCAAGGGCTGACTCCGTGACCGAAGACCGACCTCTCGGCGGCGCCACCACCGCCTTTTTGATCTGCGACATGCAGAACGATTTCATCCATCCCGACGGCGCCTATGGACGGGCCGGGCAGGGCGCCCGGGCCATCACCGAGCTGATCCCGCGCCACCGGGCGGTGGCCGATGCCGTCCGGGCGACGGGCGGCTGGACCGTGGCCACCCTGTTCACCCTGGTGCCCGGCCGTCACGGGATGCCGTGGATCAGCGACCATCTGCGCCGGCTGCGGCCGTTCCTGACCAGGGGCGACTTCACGCCCGGCGGTTGGGGGCAGGCCGTGATCGACGATCTGCAGCCGGTCGATCTGACCGTCGAAAAGGTCGCGTTTTCAGCTTTCTATATGAGCCGGCTGGAGTGGATTCTGAGTCAAGCCGGGATCGACACGGTGCTGATCGGCGGCATCGTCACCAATGGCGGCGTCGCCTCGACCTTGCGCGACGCCCATGTGCGCGGCTACCGCACCGTGCTGCTGACCGACGGCTGCGCCGCCTTTTCGGAAGAGCTGCACGCCGCCACCGTGCGGTCGCTCTCCAGCGTCGCCGAACCCATGACCTGCGCCGAGGCCGCCGACCGCCTCGGCGCCGGCTGACCGGCCGGAACGCCGCGTCATGGCGGGCGCGCTGTCCCATGTCAGGGTGCTGGATCTGTCGCGGGTGCTGGCCGGGCCTTGGGCCAGCCAGTTGCTGGGCGATCTGGGCGCCGACGTGATCAAGGTCGAACGGCCGGGCGGCGGCGACGACACGCGCGACTGGGGGCCGCCCTTTGCGACCGGCGGGCACGGCGGCGAGGCGTCCGAGAGCGCCTATTTCCTGGCCGCCAACCGCAACAAGCGCTCGGTCGCCATCGACATCGGCACGGCGGAGGGATCGGCCCTGGTCCGCGACCTGGCGGCGCGCAGCGACATCGTGCTGGAAAACTTCAAGGTCGGCGGGCTGAAGCGCTACGGTCTCGATTGGGACAGTCTGCACGCCCTTCACCCGGGCCTGATCTATTGTTCGATCACCGGGTTCGGCCAGACCGGGCCCCACGCGGCGCGGGCCGGCTACGATTTCATGATCCAGGCGGCCGGCGGCCTGATGAGCGTCACCGGCGCCCCCGACGGCCAGCCGGGCGGCGGACCGCAGAAGGTCGGCGTGGCGCTGGCCGACATCCTGACCGGGCTCTACGCCTCCAACGCCTGTCTGGCGGCCCTGGTTCACCGCGACCGCACCGGCGAGGGCCAGCACATCGATCTGGCGCTGATGGACGTGCAGGTGGCGACCCTGGCCAACCAGGCGCTGAACTATCTGGTGTCCGGCACGCCGCCCGTGCGGCTGGGCAACGCCCACCCCAACATCGTGCCATACCAAGCGTTTCCGACCGCAGACGGATGGCTGGTGCTGGCCGTGGGTAACGACGACCAGTTCCGACGCTTTTGCGCCGTGGCCGGTTTGGCCGATCTGGCCGACGATGCCCGCTACGCCACCAACCGCGCCCGCGTCGCCAACCGGGCGGCGCTGATCCCGCTGATCGAACCGGCCCTGGCCGCGCGGACCACCGACGATTGGATCGCCGCGTTGGAGAAGGTCGGCGTGCCGTGCGGGCCGATCAACACCCTGGACCGGGTTTTCGCCGATCCCCATGTCCGGGACCATGGGCTGGCGCTCAGCCTCGATCACCCGACGCTGGGGGCGGTGCCATCGGTCGCCAGCCCGATGCGGCTGTCGGCGACCCCGGTCGACTACCGCCGCGCCCCGCCGCCGCTGGGCTGGGATACCGACGCGGTGCTGGAGGAGATGCTGGGCCTGGACGCCGCCGCCCGCGACCGGCTGCGTGCCGCCGGGGTGATCGGGTGACGAACGGCTGAGAGGACCGCTTCGAGATCTACCTGAACCTTTTCACCATTAATCTTTGATTAGCAAGCTGACCCCATGCTGTCGAAACACCATTGACCAAAAAGGGGGGGCGCCTGTCGTGAAGCGTCTGGCTCAAGCGATCTGCATCAGTCTGGCGCTCGCAGCCTGCGATGGCCCCGGGGCCTACGATCGGTTCGGAACGCTGCTCAGTCCCGACCTCAAAGGACAGGTGAAGTACGTGGCCATGGTCGGCGGCGAGGCCGCCACCGCCGCGGCGCGGAGGGCGATGGTGCAAAAGGGATACGCCGTCCTGCCCGTCGATCCCGATATCGTCCTGCGGACATACCAGGTGGACCGGTACGACGTCCTGGTCGTCGGCTGCGGCAACCTCCGATGGAAGAGCCGGGGCCTCGGAGAGGCGGCGACCGCGGAGTGCGAGATCATCGACCTTGCGACGGGCGATACCGTCTATGTGGGGTCGGGAGAGTATTTGGGCTGGACCTTTACCGATGACGTCAACGGCGCGGTCAGGGAGGCGCTGCGGGCCTTTCCGGCGGCGGACGGCAGCGGCGGCGCCGCGACCGCATCCCTGGACCTGCCGCGCCTCGACGAACGGCGGCCAAGACAGGGGGCGGATCGGCAGATTGCGTCCACCGGATCAGGGTTTTTCGTCAGCCGTGACGGCCATATCGTCACCAATGCCCACGTGGTCGAGGAGTGTCGCAAGGTCTTGGTGCGATACAAGGGGCGGAACCTCCGCGCCGCGGTTAAGGACGTTCGCCAAGGCGACGACCTGGCCTTGTTGGTGGTCCAGACACGGCCGCCACGGCTTGCGCCGATCGTTCCCGGATCGACGGTTCGTCGGGCCGCCTCGATTGTCGCCGTCGGATTTCCGCTTCCGGACATTCTGGCCTCCGGGCTCAACGTCACCCTGGGCAATGTCAGTGCGCTTTCGGGACTTGGCGGGGACTCGCGTCTGCTTCAGATCACGGCCCCGGTTCAGCCTGGCAACAGCGGCGGCCCCCTGTTCGATGCGCAGGGACGCGTCGTCGGCGTCGTCGTGGCGAAACTGGATGCGGCCCAGGTCTTCGCCGATACCGGCGATATCCCGCAGAACATCAACTATGCGATCAAGGCCGACATGGTCCTGCACCTTCTGAAGGACCACGGCATACCGGCGCCGGCGTCGGCGCCGACGGCACCGATGTCGCCCGAGGAAGTGGCCGATATCGGCCGGGATATCGCCGTTTTCATCATCTGCGAGCTCTGACACCGGGGCGATCCGCGAGGCAGGCCGATTGCCAGGGTTCCCGGGGTCGGTTACATCCCCGACCATGACCCAGCCCGTCGACGACAAGAAAAGCCGCACATCGCCGCGACGGTCCGCCTTGGCGCGGCTGGCCGCGCGGGTATACGACGCGCCCTATCTGCTGCTGACGCTGACCGTCCTGTTCTGGTCGGGCAACGTGGTGCTGGGCCGGGGCATCGCCGAGGCGGTGCCGCCGGTGGGGCTGGCGTTCTGGCGGTGGGTCGGGGCGCTGGCCGTGGTTGCGGTGCTGGCCTGGCGGCCGCTGCGCCGCGACTGGCCGCAGATCGTGCGCCACTGGCGCATCCTGGCGCTGCTGGCCGCTCTGGGCATCGCCGCCTTCAACACACTGGTCTATGCGGGGCTGCATTCGACCCAGGCGATCAACGCCCTGCTGATCCAGGCGGCCATGCCAGCGCTGATCGTGCTGTTGTCCTTTCTGCTGTTCCGCGAGCGGGTGACGGCGCTACAGATCTGCGGCATCGTCGTCGCCCTGGCCGGCACGGTGACGATCATCGCCCGGGGCGACCCGGCGGTGCTGGCCGGGTTGCGGCCCAGCCCCGGCGATCTTCTGATCCTGGTCGCGGTTTTGGGATATGCCGGGTATTCGGTGCTGCTGCGCCGGCGGCCGGCGCTGCATCCGATGAGTCTGCTGACCGTTCTGTTCGCGTTGGGGGCGGCGATGTTGGCGCCGTTCTATGTCGCGGAAACGGCGATGGGCGCACCCATGCGCTTCGATCCGGTGACCTTGGCGTCGGTGGCCTATGTGGCGGTGTTTCCGTCGGTGCTGGCCTATCTGTGCTTCAACCGCGGGGTCGAACTGGTCGGCGCCAACCGGGCTGGGCTGTTCATCTATCTGATGCCGCTGTTCGGCAGCGCGATGGCGGTTCTGTTCCTTGGCGAATCGGTGCGGCCGTTTCATGCCGCCGGGCTGGTGCTGATCATGGCCGGCATCGTACTGGCCACCCGGCCGCCCTGGTCCGGCCGTCCGACGGGCTGACCGCCCGCCACCGGTACCGCGTGCCCCGGATCTGCCTTATCCCTGCTGCAATCGACCGGTCACCTCCCACCGCTGATGCGAAAACGGCACAGGCGTTGCCAATTTGCGAAGAATTGTCGCGCCCCCTGTTCAACAGCATCGGGATCAGGCGTATGGTGGCGCTGATTCAACCCCCCGTTCCTTGGAGAAGGGAGACTTTCATGACCAGTGTTCTCAAGACTTCGGCGATGGCGCTTCTTGTAACCGGCGCGCTGGGCCTGACCGCGTGTCAGTCCACGATGGACGACAGCGCCAGCATGACGGCGGCCGAACAGAGCGCGGCCAGCGCCCAGGCCGCGGCCGAGCGGGCGGCCGACGCGGCCGAGCGGGCCGAACGGGCCGCGGCCGAAGCCTCCGCGGCGGCTCAGCGGGCCGAGCGGATGTTCAACCAGTCACTGTCCAAATAGTCCTTGACGCTTCTCCACGGGGCCAGCCTTCCGGCCCCGTCGCGGACGGAAAGGCCCCCTGTCGCTTGTGCGACAGGGGGCCTTTTCCGTTCTGGAACCCGATTGGCGGGTGTCAGACGTCGTCCGACCCGTCCAGCCGCAGCGGCAGGGGCCCGGGCGTGGCGTCGGCGGTGGGCGACGGTGCGGCCGGCGAGGCGCCCAGGACCGCCACCGGGTAGCCCCGACGCTCGGTGCCGGCTCGCAGAACCGCGGTCAGATCGACCCGGTCGAAGGCGTCGCCGGCGGCCGCGCGGACCATGTCCAGAAGCCCTTCCGGCGTTTCGTAGCGGAACGCGCCGTCGTCTTCGAGCTGATCGGCCTGGCTCATCGAGGGATGGACCTCGACATAGAGGGTCTCCCCGACCCAGGCGACCTTGATGGGCTGGTCGACGACGGTGACCTGGGTGCCAACGGGCACCGTGTTAAACAATTGTTCGATATCTTCCGGGTACATACGCAGACAGCCGCTGCTGACGCGGCGTCCGATACCCAGGGGTTTGTTGGTTCCATGGATCAGATAGGCGGGCCAGCCGAGATAGAGAGCGTGTCGCCCAAGGGGGTTCTCGGGTCCCGGCGGCACCATGGCCGGCAGTTCGGGCTTTTCCGCCCGGATCGATGCCGGCGGGTACCAGGCCGGATCGGCGGCCTTGCGGCCGATCGTGGTCGTGCCCAAGGGCGTGGATCGTCCTTCCCGCCCAACGCCGATCGGGTGGCTCGCCGGTTCAGCGCCGGGGACCACGAAATGGTAAAGACGCATCTCCGCCAGATTGACGACCAACCCCTCTTGCGGAGCGTCCGGCAGCAGATGGGCGGTGGGCAGAAGCAGGTCCACGCCGGCGCCGGGCAGCCAGGGATCGACACCGGGATTGGCGGCCCGCAGGGCCACAAAGCCCAGGTTGAAGCGGCGGGCGATATCCAGCAGGGTATCGTCGGCGGTGGTCGTGTACCGCTGAAGTTCCCCCATCATGGTCAGGGTTTCCGACCCGTCGGACGGGCCGGGCGCGGTCTGCGCCTGGGCCGGCCGGGCCAGGGCGGCGCCCATGATCA
>JBQLZQ010000056.1:0-250061 GCA_052168355.1 Inquilinaceae bacterium | reverse complement strand
GCGGTGAGCGACTTGTCGACATGCTCGACGGCGAGCAACTGCCGCGCATCTGCTAAAGCATCCGTTGTGGTCACGGGTTGCATTGTGACCAATCGATCCGTCGCGCCCCGCTTATAGCTTCAGGGGCGCCACGGCTTCGGCCGCGCCGCTGATCAAGTCAGCGGCGTCTTCGCGGACCTGCACGAGTCGCAGGAACAGCAGGTCGGTGATCATCAACTGTGCGTCGCGCGACGTGATGGCGGAGGAGCGCACACGCCCCTCGTCGGTCACGGTCCAGAGCGCGGTGGTGGCGAGGGCCGCCAGCGGGTTGGGCTGAAGCCCCGTTACCGTCACGATGGAAGCCCCCCGGCGCGCCGCCGTTTCGGCGATCCGCAGGGTCTCAAGGCTAGTGCCCGATTGCGACAGGGAGACGAGCGAGTCGCGCGCCGTCAGGGTCGCGGCGTTCGCCATCTGGATATGGCTGTCCGCGTCGAAGGAGACGGGAATGCCGAGTTTCTGGAGCTTATGGGCGAAGTCGCGCGCGACGAGCGAGGAGGCGCCCACGCCGGAAAGCTGGATGCGCGCGGCCCCGTTGAGCATGTCCCGCGCCGCGTCCAGCCGCTCGGGCGGGTTCACGCCCAGCGTCTCCCGCATTGCGTGTACCTTGCTGGCGAGAAGCTTCTGCGCGGTGACGGAAGGGTCGTCGGCCGCCTCGATCGTGCCATGTACCGCGTCCATCGACACGGTACGCGTGGCCGCCGCCCGGGTGATCTCGGTCCGGAGATCCTGGTAGCCGGAAAAACCAAGCTTCTGGCAGAACTTGACCACGCTCGACTGGCTCCGCCCCGCCGCGCGGGCAAGCTCGCCTGAGGACAGGCGGCCAACCGTGTCGGGGTCGCCGAGGATCGCGTCGGCGATCTCGCGCTCGCTTGCGGTGAGTGTGTCGAGGTGCGCTTCGATGACAGTGAGGATCGACAAGGGCTGGTCTCCGGCGGCGTCATGATTTGGAATAATCTACCACAAATCAGTTTGACAATGAGGAATAGAAAATTCACGATCGGGTTATCCTGAAGGGGATCGCTTGCCGTGCCCAACATCTCGTCGGACCTCCAATCGCTTGTCTCGGAAGGGCGCAATCCGCGCACGACCGAGATCGACCTGATGTCGTCGGCGGAAATCGTCGCCTGTATGAACGCTGAGGACCGGCTGGTGGCCGATGCCGTGGCGGCCGAGGCGTCCTCCATCGCGCAGGCGGTGGATCGCATCGTGGTCGCCTTCGAGACTGGCGGGCGTTTGATCTACATCGGCGCCGGGACAAGCGGGCGGCTGGGCGTGCTCGACGCCTCCGAATGCCCACCGACCTTTTCGGTTCCGCCCGAGATGGTTGTCGGCCTGATCGCCGGCGGTGACCGGGCCCTGCGGAAGTCCATCGAGGCGGCTGAGGACGACGAGAACCAGGGCGCGTCGGATCTCGACGCCGTGAGCGTGAACGGCAAGGACGTCGTGGTGGGTATCGCCGTCAGCGGCAGGACACCTTACGTCGTCGGCGCGCTCCGCCATGCCCGAGACATCGGGGCCGGCACGGTTGCCCTCTCCTGCAACCCGGACTCGCTCATCGCCGAGATTTCCGACATCGCGATCTCGCCCGTCGTAGGGCCGGAGGTCTTGACAGGTTCCACCCGGCTGAAATCCGGCAGCGCGCAGAAGATGGTTCTCAACATGCTCAGCACCGCGAGCATGATCCGCCTTGGCAAGACTTACGGAAACCTGATGGTCGACGTCTCCATCTCGAACCGCAAGCTCGCCGACCGCGCGCAAGGTATCGTGCGCGAAGCCACGGGGTGCAGCGACGCGGAGGCGCGGGAATTGCTGGAGAGAAGCGGCGGCAGCGTGAAGCTCGCCATCCTGATGCAGATCGCCGGCCTCGACGCCGATGCGGCACGGGCCGACCTGGAAGCCGAGCGCGGAGTCCTGCGCAGGGCCATCGAACGAGCGGGGAAGGACCCCGCCGCGTTATGACAACCGACCATAGGGAGATGTTTGGAATGACCTCGATCAAGAAGACGGCCGGCGCGCTCGCGCTGGGCCTGACCACCGCGCTGGTCGCCCCAGCCGGGGCACAGACGCTGAATGTGGCCTGGTCCCAGGACGCGACAGGGCTCGACCCGCACACGCAGCCGGCCTTCGCCTCGATCCGCCTGCTGGAGCTGCTCTACGAGCCGCTGGTGCGCCTCGATGCGGACCTGGAATTGCAGCCGGCGGTCGCCGAGAGCTGGTCCTTCTCCGAGGATGGCACGACGCTGACCTTCGAGCTCGATCCCGACGCGATGTTCCACGACGGTACGCCCGTGACCTCCGAGGACGTCCGCGCCTCGTTCGAACGCATCCTCAACGAGGCAACGGGTGCCGTCGCGCGCGCCAACTACACCGCGATCACCGGTATCGAGACGCCGGACGCGCAGACCGTCGTCTTCCAGCTCGACGGGCCGGACGCGCCGATCCTGAACGGCATGGCCTCGGTCAACGCGGCCATCGTGCCGGCTTCGGCCATCGAGGCGGGAACCATAGGGACCGAGATCGTTGGCTCCGGCCCCTTCACGCTGGAGGAGCGGACGCCCAACGCCAATGCCCGCCTCGCGGTCTTCGAGGACTGGCACGGCGGCGAGATCGCCTATGACGAGATTGCCATCTCCGTCCTGCCCGACGAAACCGCGCTGCTGGCGTCGCTGCGCGCGGGCCAGGCGGATTTCGCGCTGATCAACGATCCGCTGGTCGCCGCGCTGGTGCCGCAAGCCGAGGGGCTGGAGCTGAACACCGCGCCCACGCTCAGCTACTACGTCCTCCAGCTCAACGCCTCGCGTGAGCCGATGGGCGAACTGGCGCTGCGCCAGGCCATCGCCTGCGCCATCGACCGGCACGACATCCTCGATGCGGCGCTTCTCGGCGAGGGCGAGGTCACGGGTCCGCTCACCTCGCCGGCCTACCGGAGCGATCCGGCCGGCCTCTTCTGCTACGAGCAGGACCAGGATCGCGCGCGCGCGCTTCTGGCGGAAGCGGGCTATCCCGACGGCTTCTCGGCCAAGATCATGGCCGCGACGGGCGAGCCGCCGACGGCGTCTGCCGTGGCGCAGCTGATTCAGTCGCAGCTCGCCGAGGTGGGCATCGAGCTCGAGATCGAGATGCAGGAGATGAATGTCTACATCGACCGCTGGCTCGCCGGCGACTTCGACATGGCGGTGGCGCTCAACGGCGGGCGGGTCGATCCCTACACGATGTACAACCGCTACTGGACGCGGGACGGCAACCTTCAGGGCGTTGCCAACTACATCGACGACACGCTCGACGGCCTCATGAACGAGGGCCGGGTCGAAACCGACGAGACGGCGCGACGCGAGATCTTCGCCGGGTTCGAAAGCCACCTCGCCGAGATGGCGCCCTGGGTCTGGCTGTTTACCGGCAATACGTACACGGCGCAGCGCGAGGGCGTGGACGGGTTCGAGCCAAGCCCCACGGGCTCTCTCTTCGGTCTCGTCGACGTGACGCTGTCCGAGTGACCCAAGGCCGCCCGCTGCCGGGGGGACCGACGTGAGATATTTCCTCAGGCGCCTCGCGGTCTTCCCGCTGGTGATGCTGGGGGTGTCAGTCTTCGTCTTCGTCGCGATCCGGCTGGTGCCCGGCGACGCCATAACGGCGATGCTGGGCACCGAGGGCGGCATGCTCACGCCTGCGCAGCGCCAGGCGCTGGCGGCCTATTTCGGCATCGACCAGAACTGGGCCGTCCAGTATGTCCGCTGGCTCGGCGGCATCTTCTGGGGCAACCTTGGCATCTCGGTGACCTACGGGCAACCGGTGCTCCAGATCATCCTGGAGCGCTTTCCCTTGACGCTGCAACTGGCGCTGATGTCCATGGTCATCGCGCTCCTGATCGGGCTTCCGGCGGGGGTTTACGCCGCGACGCGGGCCGACCGGCCCTCGGACCTGATCGTCCGGATCTTCGCCATGATCGGGCAGTCGATGCCGAACTTCGTCGTTGCGCTCCTCGCGATCTACGTCCTGTCGGTGGGTTTCGGCGTCCTGCCGACCATGGGACGCCATGTGCCGTTCTTCCGGGATCCGCTCGGCAACCTGGCGCAGATGACCCTGCCCGCCATCGCGCTCGGCACGGCCTTCGCGGCCGCGGTCACGCGCATCTCGCGTGCGGCGATGCTCGACATCCTGAGCGAGGACTATGTGCGCACCGCGCGGTCGCAGGGTTTCTCCTCTGCATACGTGATCTGGCGCCACGCCCTGCCGAACGCGTTGATCCCGGTCTTGACCCTGAGCGGCGTCGAGTTCGGTTACCTTCTCGGGGGCGCGGTGATCGTGGAGCAGATCTTCGCGTTGCCTGGCCTCGGCCGCGTCGTTCTCGATGCGATCCTCCAGCGCGACTACGCGCTGGTGCAGGGTGTCGTGCTGTTCATCGCGTTCAACTTCATGCTGGTGAACCTGCTCGTCGACCTGGCCTATGCCGCGCTCGACCCGCGCATCCGCTACGGCGACAGAACGTGAAGGTCCTTGGTGCGCTACTCCGGCATCCGGCCGGCCGCATCGGCCTTGTCATCATCGGCCTCTTTACCGTGGCGGCGATCCTGGGGCTGCTTGGCCTCACCCCTCACGATCCGCTGGCGCAGGATCGGCTCGCGAGGCTCCAGCCGTCCGGTAGCGCGTACCTCATGGGCACCGACCTCTTCGGCCGCGACATCCTGAGCCGGCTGATGGTGGGGATCGGGCAGTCCTTTAGCGTCGCCTTCCTTTCGGTCGGGCTCGCCGCCACCGTGGGCACGATTCTCGGCCTCACGGCGGCCTGGTTCGGCGGTCTGTGGGACGGCGTGACGATGCGGACGATGGACGTGCTGCTCGCCTTCCCGGCGATCCTGCTGGCACTCCTGATCGTGGCGATCCTCGAAGCCGGAATGACCACCTCCGTCCTCGCCATCGCGGTCGTGTACACGCCGATCTTCACCCGCGTCGCGCGCGGGCCCGCCCTGTCGCTCAAGACCCGCAGCTTCGTGGACGCCGCGCGGACCTTTGGCAGTTCGCGGACCTACATCCTGACGCGGCATCTCCTTGGAAACCTCGTGGCGCCGCTCACGGTGCAGTGCACTCTCGCCCTCGCCTGGGCGCTCCTGACCGAGGCCGCACTGAGCTTCCTCGGTCTCGGCACCCAGCCGCCGAACCCCTCGCTGGGTCTTATGCTCTCGGACAGCCGGAACCTGATGGAGATGGCGCCGTGGATGCTGATCTTCCCGGCGGCGGTCATCATGCTGGCGGTCCTGGGCTTCAACCTTCTTGGCGACGCGCTGCGCGACATCGCGGACCCCCGCTCGCGGAGCGCGCCGAGATGACGCTCCTGTCGCTCAGGGAACTGCGCGTGGGCTTCGGCAAGCCGGGGCGCGAGACCGAGGTGGTGCACGGCATCAGCTTCGACGTCGCGGCCGGCGAGACGGTGGCGATCGTGGGCGAGAGCGGGTCGGGCAAGTCGGTCACGGCGATGTCGGTCAACCGCCTCGTGGATTACGGCGGCGGGCGCATCCTCGGCGGATCGATCCTGCTCGACGGGAAGACCGACCTTGCCACCGCCTCCGAGGTCGAGCTGGAGCACCTGCGCGGACGCGAGATCGGCATGATCTTCCAGGAGCCGATGACCTCGCTCAACCCGGTCCTGAAGGTCGGAACCCAGATCGGCGAGATCTTCGCCAAACGCCACGGCTTGAGCGGCCGCGCGGTGCGGCAGGCGGCGATCCGGGCGCTGGAGCGGGTGCGCATCCCCGACGCCGCGCGCCGCCTCGACCAGGCGCCGCATCAGATGTCCGGGGGGATGTTGCAGCGGGTCATGATCGCCATGGCGCTCGCGGGCGAGCCGCGGCTCCTCATCGCGGACGAGCCGACGACCGCGCTCGACGTGACGATCCAGGCGCAGATCCTCGCGCTTCTCGCCGAGATGAAGCGGGAGACGGGGATGGGGCTTGTGTTCATCACTCACGACATCAGCCTTGTCGCCGGCATCGCGGACCGGGTCGTCGTCATGCGCCAGGGCAAAGTGGTCGAGAGCGGTGCCGCCGACACCGTGTTCGACGCCCCGCGCCACGACTACACCCGCCATCTCCTGAACGTCGTACCCCATTTCCGCTCCGGCCGGGCAGTGCGGGGGGACGCGGTGAGGAACGGCGGGGCCGCGCCGGCGCTGAAGGTCGCGGACCTCGGCGTCCGCTTCTCCGTTGGCGGCGGGTTCCTGCGGCGGGCCAAGGGCTACGTCCATGCCGTCGACGGCGTATCCTTCGACCTCGTGCCCGGCGAGACGCTCGGGATTGTGGGCGAGAGCGGCTCGGGCAAATCCACCACGGCGCGCGCCATCCTCGACCTCGAGGGGCCCATGGCGGGGCGTGTCGAGGGCGCCGGCGACCGTGCCGTGCAGATGGTGTTCCAAAACCCCAACGCCTCGCTCAACCCGCGCATGGACGTCCGCGCGCTGCTCTCCGAACCGGTGATCGCCGCCGGCCGCCCCGTGGACGCGGCGGCGATAGGACGGATGCGGTTGCTGCTCGAGAAGGTGGGCCTGCCAGGGGACGCACTCAAACGTTATCCGCACGAATTCTCCGGCGGGCAGCGGCAGCGCATCTGCATCGCCCGCGCGCTGATGCCGGATCCCAAGGTGCTGGTGCTGGACGAGGCGGTCTCGGCCCTCGACGTCTCGGTGCGGGCGCGGGTGCTCGACCTCCTGATCGACCTCCAACGGGACTTCGGCCTCGCCTACCTCTTCGTGTCGCACGACATGGCCGTGATCGAGCGCATCGCCCACCGGATCGCCGTGATCTATGCGGGCCGCATCGTCGAGATCGGCGACGCGCGCTCCGTGCTGTCGCATCCGCAGCATCCCTATACGCGCAAGCTCATTTCGGCCGTTCCGTCCATCGAGCGGCGGCGCGTCGATTTCGCGCTCGACACCGACGAGGTGCCCTCGACGCTGCGGCCGCCCGGCTGGCAGCCACCGCCGCAGACCTGGCAGGACCATGGACCCGATCACCGTTTCGCCACGGAGCGGACGGCATGACCTTCGACGCCGCCTGGGCGCTCGCGGAGGCTTCCGTCGCCGCCGGGACCATTCCCTGCGTCGTCCTCGGCATGACCGGCCCGAAGGGCCGCCAGGTCGCCGTCGCCGGACATGCGGTGAAGGTCGCGGAGCGGGTGCCGGCCAAGCGCGATACGCTCTTCGACCTCGCCTCGCTGACCAAGCCCGTCTTCACGACCGAGCGTATCCTCGCCCATGCGGCGGAAGGCCGGATCGACCTCGACGCGCCGCTTCCCTCGGTGATCCCCGACCTGCGCCAGTACGATGCCGCGTGCTGGGAGCGAAAGGTCACCTTCCGCGACTGCCTTGGCCACCGCGCCCCGTTTCCGGCGGTGATGCCGATCTACACCTATGGCAGCGATCCCGCGACGCTTCGCGCCTTCGTGCTCCAGCGCGAATGGACGCCGCAGCCAAGGCCGGTCTATTCCGATATAAACTTCATCCTGCTCGGCATCGCGCTGGAACGGATCGAGGGCCGCACGATCCGCGAGATGGACCCCGGTCGCGGTTTTACCTTCGCGCCGCGCCCCGAGGACTGCGCCGCCACCGAGGCCTGCACCTGGCGCGGCCGGGTCCTGAGGGGCGAGGTGCATGACGAAAACTGTTTTGCCTTGCAGGGAGCGGGACACGCCGGGCTCTTCGGCACGGCCGACGCGTTGCTGGATTTCGCGGAGGCCAAGCTCGACGGCGACCGCGGCCTCATCGGCATGCGGCTGTCGGAGACCCGCACCCACGGCTGGGAGATCCGGCATGCCCATTGGTCGGGTGGGCAGGCCTGCTCGGTGGCCACGATCGGGCATACCGGCTTCACCGGCACGGGGCTCTGGATCGACTTCGACGCCGGGACCGCGTGGACCCTTCTGACCAACCGCGTCCACCCCTCGCGCCACGCCGAGAGCGGCATTGCCGACCTCAGGCGCGCGGTGGGCGATGCGCTGTTCGGGGGGTGACGCCATGGAGATGAAGTAGTGCGTCGACCCGATGACCGGTCCCGTGCTCGACGGCATTATCGACGCGGCGCTTTTCAGGACGGACGGGGGCGGATGGTTCGTCTGCTCGCAACGCGTGTCGATTGGAACAAGAGGGGGAGGAGTCGCACCCATGGGACTGAGAATCGTCGTCGGGCAATTCAACGAGCTGACGGAAGACAAGCTGCGTTTCGCGCTCCAGATCGGGGCGGATGGCATTCAAATGAACACGCCGCGTCTGCCGGGCGAGACCCGTTGGGAAGAGGCGGACGTGCGCGCGCTTGTCGATCGGGTCGAGGCGTTGGGGCTGCGGTTCGACGCGATCGAGAACGTGCCCGTCCATTTCTATCACAAGGCGATGCTGGGCCTTCCGGGACGGGACGAGCAGATCGAGAACTACCGGGCGACGGTACGGGCCGTGGCGCGTGCCGGGGTCCCCGTCCTCGGCTACCACTTCATGCCGAACTCCGTTTGGCGCACCGAACGGCATGCGCCGGGGCGGGGCGGCGCTAACTGCACGCGGTTCGACATGGCGGTGGTGGACGCGGCACCCGACAAGGACGCGCTCAAGGCCTACTTGCCGACCGCACTCGGCCACCGGGACGCGATGCCGCTTCGGGGCCGGGACGAGCCGCCGATCACCGAGGACGAAATGTGGGAGCACTATGCCTATTTCATCCGCGCCATCCTTCCCGTCGCCGAGGAGGAGGGGCTGCGGCTCGCCCTTCATCCCGACGACCCTCCGGTTGCGTCGCTCGGCGGGGTGGCGCGGCTCTTCTGGCGTCCGGAGGGCTACGAGAAGGCGTTTGCGATCGCCGGCGAAAGCCCGGCCTGGGGGCTCAACCTCTGCCTCGGCTGCGGCTCCGAGATGGCGGGCGGACCCGACAACATCCGCCGGCTGATCCGGTTCTTCGGTCCGAAAGGGCGCATCTTCTACGGCCATTTCCGCGACGTGCAGGGCACGGTGCCGGCCTTCACCGAGTGCTTCCTCGGCGAGGGCAACTTCGACCCGGCCGAGATGCTGACGCTCCTTTTGGAGAACGGCTTCGACGGCTTCCTCCTCGACGACCACGTCCCCGGGATGGACGGCGACAGCGACTGGAACCACCGCGGACGCGCCCACGCGATCGGCTACATGCAGGGCCTTGCGCGGATGTACGACTTCGCGAGGCCGGCGGCGCCTTCCTGAAGGCGTCCCTCGGTCAGGCCCTGACGATGACGCGCGCGCGGTAGAGAGACGTCGTGCCGGTCAGGAACAGCGTGGCGCCGTCGGCGCCGCCGAAGGTGAGGTTCGCGGCCCGCTCGGGGGTGATCACCTTGCCGATCAGGGTGCCGTCCGGGTCATAGACGTGCGCGCCGTCCTCCGCCCCGCACCAGAGCCGGCCGTCCCGGTCTATCCGCAGGCCGTCGAAGCTCTTGGCCGCGTTCTCGGCAAAGACCTCGCCGCCGCCGAGCGCGCCATTGGCCGCCACTTCGAACCGGCGGATGTGATTGGGGCCGTTCTCGAGGTGCGTGCTTCCGGTGTCGACGACGTAGAGGATGCTTTCATCGGGCGAAAAGGCGAGCCCGTTCGGCATCACCATGTCGTCGATCATTCGTGTGACCACCCCGGAGCCGGGGTCGAGCCGGTAGACGTGGCACCCGTCGATCTCGCGCGCCCCCTCATAGTCTGGCCCGCCGCCATACGCGGGGTCCGTGAACCAAACGGCGCCGTCCGATTTCACCACGACGTCGTTGGGTGCGTTGAAGCGCCTGCCGTCCTGGTCAGTGGCGAGGACGGTGATCGTGCCGTCATGCTCGGTCCGGGTGACGCGGCGGGCGTCGTGCTCGCACGTCACGAGCCGCCCCTCGCGGTCGACCGTGTTGCCGTTGGCCCGGTTCGAGGGCTGGCGGAAGATGCTGACCGCACCGCTCGCCTCGTCCCAGCGCAGCATCCGGTTGTTGGGGATGTCGGACCAGACGAGATAGCCCTGCCGAAACCACGCCGGCCCCTCGGTCCAGATCCCGCCGGTCCAGAGCCGCTCCACGGGCGCTGCCATATTGAGGCAGCCTTCGAAGCGCTCGTCCAGGATCTGTCCGGTCGGCGTGTCGAGCGGTCCAAGCGGTTTGTCCAACGCGCCGCTCACCAGTTCGTCACCGAGCCGTCGCGCCGCTTGAGGTGCGGGGCTTCCCAGAACTTGAAGCTCTCCTTGCCGAGGAGCGTCTCGTTGACCTCGATCCCCAAGCCGGGCGTGTCGGGCACCGGGTAGACCGCGCCCTGGAGCCGCGGCTGCTCGGGGAAGATGTCGTCGCCCATGCCGCCCGCATAGATGTCGCCCGGCGCCACCCGCGTTTCGAGCCACGCGAAGTTGGCGACGGCGGCAGCGAAATGGACCGTCGCCGCCGTGCAGACCGGCCCCAGCGGGTTGTGCGGCATCATGTCGACGTAGTGGGCCTCCGACCAGCCCGCGACCTTCATCGATTCCGTGAGCCCGCCCACGTTGCAGACGTCGAGCCGGTTGTACTGGTGGATGTCGCGCTCGATGTAGGGAAGGAACTGCCACTTCGACGCGAACTCCTCGCCGATGGCGAAGGGAATGTCCGTCATCCGCCGGAGCGCCTCGTAGGCTTCGGGCGTCTCGTCGCGGATCGGCTCCTCGAGGAAGTCGAGCGTCCCCGACGGCATCTTCTGGCAGAAGCTTGCGGCCTCCGCGACCGAGAGGCGGTGGTGGTAGTCGACGCCAAGGACGACCGAGCCACCGAGTGTCTCGCGCGCCCGGACGCACCATTGGGCGCTCGCCGCGATGTGCTCTCGCGGCTCGTAGATGTCATTCGCCTGGTGCCCGGAGAGCGAGAGGCGCATGGCGGTCCACCCCTTCCCGATCAACCGCTCCGCCTCCTCGATCATCGCCGCGCCGGGCTCGCTCGACGTCGTGGCGAAGGTCGGGATGTGGTCGCGCTGCTTGCCGCCCAGAAGCTGGTGCACCGGAACGCCGAGCGCCTTGCCCTTGATATCGTGGAGCGCGATGTCGATGGCCGAGATCGCGGCCTGGAGGACGCGCCCGCCCTCGAAGTATTGGCTGCGGTACATCTCCTGCCAGAGGGCGCCGATCCGGAAGGGGTCGCGTCCCTTCAGGAACTCGGCGTAGTGCTCGATGGCGCCGACGACGGCGCGCTCGCGGCCCGAAAGGCCGCTCTCGCCCCATCCGTGGACGCCCTCGTTGGTCTCGACCTTGACGATCAGCTGGTTCCGCTGGCCGACCCAGACCGGGTAGGGTTTGATGTCCGTGATCTTCATGGCTGCGTCCTCACCAGCTCCAGAGGGTGCCGTCTTCGGCCCGGGCGACCGGCAGGTAGGCCCGTTCGTAGGGGTACTTCGCCGCCGCCTTCTCGTCGATGTCCGCGCCATGCCCGGGAGCCTCGCCGGAGTGGAGATGGCCGCGCTCCTCGCTCCAGGCGTGGGGGAACACCTCGTGCGTCGCCTCGGTGTAACCCGCGAATTCCTGGATGCCGAAGTTCGGGACCCAGCGGTCGACATGGATGTTCGCCGCCATTGCCACGGGCGAGACGTCCTCCGGCCCGTGGCAGGCCGACCGGACATGGTAGATCGAGGCGAAGTCGAAGATGCGCCGAAGCCCAGTGACGCCCCCCGCATGGACGGAGGTCACGCGGATGTAGTCGATAAGCTGCTCCGAGATCAGCTGCTGACAGTCCCAGATCGTATTGAAGATCTCGCCGAGAGCGAGCGGCGTCGTGGTGTGCTGGCGGATCAGCCGGTAACCTTCCTGGAGCTCCGCCGGCACCGCGTCCTCGAGCCAGAAGAGGCGGAAGGGCTCGAGGTCCTTGCCAAGCCGCGCCGCCTCGATCGGCGTGAGACGGTGGTGGACGTCGTGCAGGAGGTGGACGTCCCATCCGACCGCGTCGCGCAGCCGCTCGAAGAGTTTCGGGATGAGGGGGAGGTATTTTTCCGTGGCCCAGACCTCCTCAACGGGAAGCGCGAGGCCGTTCCCGCCACCCTTGCCGGTGCCGTAGATCGGCGGAAGCCCCGGAATGGACACCTGCGCGCGGACCGCCTTGAGCCCCGCGTCCCGCCGCGCGATGACGGCCTCGACGACCTCCTCGATCTCGAGCCCGCTGGCGTGTCGATAGATCATCACGCGGTCCCGCGAGGCGCCGCCGAGAAGCTGGTAGAGCGGCATGTTCGCCGCCTTGGCCTTGATGTCCCAGAGCGCCATGTCGATGCCCGAGATCGCGGCCATGGTGATCGGCCCGCGCCGCCAGTAGGCGCCCTTGTAGAGGTACTGCCAGATGTCCTCGATCCGCATCGGGTCCTTCCCGATCAGGAGCGGGACGACATGCTCCTCAAGATAGGCGACCACCGCCTTCTCACGGCCGTTGACGGTCGCGTCGCCCACGCCGTGGAGGCCCTGGTCCGTGACGATCTTGACGGTGACGAAGTTCCGCCCCGGCGAGCAGACGATGACCCTGACGTCGCGGATTTTCATGCCTGCCTCGGATGTTCGGGATGGGTCCAGCCGAGGATGCGCGCGGCCTTGGACGAATCGAAGAAGGCGCGGAAGCCTGAAAGGTCGCCGCGTATGGGAACGTGCGGATGGAAGCGTCGGTGCAGCTCCAGGCTCGGGATGTCGATCGTCGTGTCGGGGGCGACGATGTAGAAGACCTCATGGCCCGCAAAGGGCGCTGTCACGCCGAGGAGGCACGCCTGCGCCGCCGGACCGGTCAGCGTGTAGGCCCAGAGGTGCTTGCCGCTGCCGGGCTCGAGCGTGTTGTAGATCGCGCCCGCCTGGTCGCGGTCGGGAACGACGTAGTGGAAGCGGAGGCTGGCGATGGCCAGATCTTCGTAGCGGCGCACGAAGCAGTCGGCCTGCGCCTCGCAGATCCATTTCGACAGGCTGTAGGGCTCCTCGGAGTAGTTCGGGTGATCCTCGTCGATCGGCAGGTAGTCGAAATGCGCCTCCCGACTGAACGCGAGGCCGATGGCGTTGACGCTGGACGCCTGGCAGATCCGGCGGATGCCGTTCTCGATCGCCGCGCGCATGGCGTTGTAGCTGCCGACGACGTTGTTGTTGTGGACGATGTGGTCGTCGTAGCCGATGGGTGCGGGGATCGCCGCCATGTGGATGAGGGCGTCGCAACCCTCGAAGGCCGCGACGAGACCGTGATAGTCGTCGGTATCGGCAAGGACGAAGCGGAGGTTGTCGGCCGGGGTGGTGTCCTCGGGTGCCCTGCGGTCGACGCTCACCACGTCGTGGCCGGCGGCGAGGGCCTGGCGCGCGATCTCTCGCCCGATACGGCCGCTGCCGCCGGTAAGCGCGATCCGCATCGGCTAGGCCGCGTCCGCGTAGACGGCCTCGCGGAGGCCCCGGATATAGCCGATGGCGTAGAGTCGCCCAAAGGCGGAGTACCCGGCATCCTCGTTGCTGTCGCCCTCGACCGTCGGCACGTGATCGGGGCGGAGCACGCCGTCGAAGCCGATATCGCGGTAGGCCTTCATGCACGCGAGCATGTCGGTCTTGCCCGCGTCGTGCCACGTCTCCTCGAACTTCTCGGGTGTGCCCCTGACGTCGCGGAAATGCACGAAGGAGATCTTGTCGCCATAGCCCCGAATGGCCGCTGGCAGATCGTCGGTCATCAGGGTGAAGTTGCCCTGGCAGAGCGTGATCGTGTTCATCGGGCTTGGCCGCATGTCGACAAGGCGTTGGAAATTCTCGATCGAGCGCATGATCCGGCCGACGCCCCGGATCGGCGAGAGAGGCGGATCGTCGGGATGCATGGACAGCTTGACCCCAGCCTTCTCGGCGACGGGCAGCACGCGATCGAGGAAGTACGCCAGGTTCGCCCAGAGGTCCTCCTCCGTGACGGGGCCGGCATCGACCTCTCCGGGGGCGAGGTCCCGCGCATCGAACGAGGTGACGACCGAGCCGCCTCGCGACGGCGTGTCGAGCGTGGTGCGGAGCCAGTTGAAGTCGGCCATCCATTCGTAGCACCAGACCGGGATGCCGAGCTTGCCGAGATTCTCGATCAGGGTGCAGGTCGCGTCGATTTCTGCGTCGCGTCCGGGCAGTCCGCGCTTGGCGAGGTTGAGCGGTGGCCGCGCCTCGATGACGGAGAGGGTGAAGCCGTGCTCCTCATACGTGTCCTTCATGCGGCGGAGCGGCCCCAGATCGGTGAGCGCCTCGCCGGGGCGCAGCGTGTCGAACGGGAGGCCCCCCACAGCGAGACTGACGCCCGCCTGCTGCGAGAGCTTCCAGAGCGGGGAGGGCGTGGGTGGGATGAATTCGGCGATCTCAAGCATCTTCGGAAACCTTGTCAGGATGTCGGGCTCGGGCCGTACCGCCAGGTGGTCTCGGGGACGGTCGGGGGTCCTTCGAAGCAGTCGTGCCACGGGATGGCGAAGTCCTCATTGGACGCCATCAGACCGGCAAGAGCTCGGAGAGCCGGTCCGGCGAGACCGCGGGCCGGCCTTCGTGCAGGTGACAGGACGCCGCCTGGTACCGGTCGAGTTGCAAGAGCGGCGGCACGGCGGCGCAGGCGTCCATGGCGCGGAGGCAGCGCGACCGGAAGGCGCAGCCGCCACCGGCGGCCTCGGCCTCCCGCACCTTGATCTGCTCGTTTCCCCAGCGCTGGTTGAGGTCGGGCCACGGGATCGAGTCGACCAGAAGCTTCGTGTAGGGGTGCTGGGGCGCCTTGATGACCGTGTCCACGTCGCCCGCCTCCATAACCGATCCGCGGTAGAGCACGATGATCGATTTCGCGATGTGGTAGGCCGTCGTCAGATCGTGCGTGATGTAGACGATCGAGACGCCGTAGTCGCGCTGAAGGCTCCGGAACGTCTCGAGGATGCTGGCGCGGAGCGAGGCGTCCACCATCGAGACCGGCTCGTCGGCAATCAGGAGACGCGGCTTGAGGAGGAGCGCCCGCGCCACGTTGATGCGCTGTCGCTGACCGCCCGAGAGCTGGTGCGGGAAGCGGCCGAGCACGTCGTCGGCGCGCAGGCCGACCGCGGTCAACGCTTCCTCCATCTTGGCCCGCGTCTCGGATCTGGATCCCGCCAGTCGGAACTGCCTGATTGGCACGGTAAGAAGGTGGTCGACCGTGTAGAACGGATTGAAGACGGCGAACGGGTCCTGGAACACCGCCTGCACTTCCCGCCGGAACGCCAGCCGGTCGGCGCCGCGCAGCCGCGTGATGTCCTTGCCGCGGTAGATGATCTGGCCGGTCGTGGGCGGGGTGAAGCCGAGGAGCAGCATCGCGAGCGTGGTCTTGCCGCTGCCGCTCTCGCCCGCAACGGTTAAGATCGTCGGATCCTCCTCGCGGAGGGTGAGCGAGATGTCGCGGAGTGCCGTGGTCTGCTCGGCGTTGATAAGCCCGCGGGAATAGACCTTGGAGACGTTGCGAAGCTCGAGAAGGTGGCTCACGCTCAGGCCTCCCCGTCGAAGAGGTGGCAGGTGACGAGCCGTCGGTTCGCGAGCGTCCGGGTCACCGGCCGCTTTTGGCTGCAGGTCTCCATCGCGTCGGCGCAGCGCGGGTGGAACGAGCAGCCGCCGGGGAGCCGCAGGAGCGACGGCGCGAGGCCGGGGATACCCTGGAAGACGCCCTTGTTCTCGAGGTTCGGAAGCGAGTTGATCAGCGCGCGGGCATAGGGGTGCTTGGGGTCGGTGAACATCTCGCGCACGGTCGATACCTCCACGAGGCGGCCCGAATACATCACCGCGACGCGGTCGACAAACTGGGCCATCAGGCCCATGTCGTGGCCGATCAGGATGACGGCGGCGTTGAGTTCCTCCTTCACCCGGTCGATGGTTTCCATCACCTGGCGCTGGGTGACCACGTCGAGCGCGCTCGTCGGCTCGTCGGCGATGATGACCTTGGGCTGAAGCAGGATGCCGATGGCGATGCAGACGCGCTGCTGCATGCCGCCCGACAGTTCGTGGGGATACATCCGAGAGACCCCCGGTGCGAGATCCACCGAGCGGAGCGCCGCGGCGCAGCGGTCGCTGATGACCGAGCGCGCCTCGCCCGGGGTGTGCGACTTGATCGCATCGATCATCTGGGTGCCGATCCGCATCACCGGGTTGAGCGAGTTCATGGCGCCCTGCGGAATGTAGGCGATCCGGCTCAGCCGCGACTGGCGCATTTGCTCGTCGTCAAGCGCCATGAGGTCGATGCCGCCGATCGCGACCTTGCCGCCCTCGATCCGTCCGGGCGGCTTGATCATGCGCATCATGGCAAGGGCAAGGGTGCTTTTTCCCGACCCGGATTCGCCGACCATCCCGAGCTTCTGGCCCTCCTCGAGCGAGAAGCTGACGTCGTCGAGCGCGCGGGCGCGGCCGGCATCGGTGTAATAGGTGACCTCCAGGTTCTCGACCCGGAGCACCGGCGAGGCGACCCCGCGATGACCCTCCCGCTCGGTGCGCGTCGATGCCGTGTCCTGCCCAGCGTCCAACGACATCCCTTCCTATTCCGCTTTCCGGACGCGGGGGTTGGCGAGCTCGTCGAGCCCCATGTTGATGAGCGCGAGCGATCCGAGGATCAGGATCATCGCCACCGCCGGCTCCATCGGCCACCACCACCAGCCGTTGAAGAACGCGCCCTGGCTCTGCGCCGCCCAGATGATGTTGCCGAGAAGCGGTTCGCGGAGCGGCCCGAGCCCGAGGACGGCGAGGTAGAACGACGCGAAGACCGCGGTGAAGACCTGGATGACGAAGGCGGCCGCGATGAAGGGCAGAAGGTTCGGCATGATCTCCTTGAAGATGATGCTGAAGTTGCCGACGCCCGAAAGCTTCGCCACCGAGACGAACTGGCGCTCCTTCATGGTCAGGACCTGCGCGCGCACGACGAGCGTGGTGCCCATCCAACCCAGCATCACGATCACCATCGCCATCACGATGACCGTCACGTCCCGCTTGTCGAGCGATCCCACGACGACGACCTGGATGAGGAGAACGGGGATCGGCGTGAGGATCTGGCAGACGCTGCGGATGATGAAATCCACCCAGCCGCCGAAATAGGCCGAGGTGAAGCCGAGGAAGACACCGATCGCGGTGCCGAGACCGCCCGCGATCACCCCGATAAGCCCGGTCTGCCACATACCCACGACCATCGCCGCGTAAAGGTCGCGGCCGAAGAAATCCGTACCGAGCGGGTACTTCCAGCTTGGCGGCTGTTTCGTCGCGGCCGAGAGCGGATACGCATCCCTCGGGTCGATGATCATGAAACCCGAGACCGTGAAGAGGATCAGGAGCGTCATCACGATCAGGCCGGCGGCGAGGCTCCGGTTACGGCGGATGTAGCGCAGCGCGCGCCGGACCCCGCCCATCTCGCGCGGTGGGGCGGGCGCGGTGTCTGCGGTCGCGTCGGTCATCGTCCCCGCCCTTTACCGGTTCTTCACGCGTGGATCGAGAAGCGGGTAGAGGAACTCCATCATCACCATCAGAAACGCGACCGCCGCCGTGATGAAGAGCACGACGCCGTATATCACCGGAAAGTCGTTGGCGCGGATCGCCGCCTCGAGCGTACTGCCGAGCCCGGGAAGCGAGAAGATGCTCTCAACGATGATCGCCGAGGTCACCACCGTGCCGAGCGCCAGCGCAAGACCCGTGGTCTGCGGGAGGAGGGTGTTGCGGACGTAGTAGTCGCGGAATATCCGGCCGCCTGTCAGTCCCTTGTGCTCGGCGAAGGTCACGTAGTCCTCGCCCTGGATTGTGACGCCCATCCCGCGCATCGAGAGCACCCAGCCACCGACCGATCCCAGCACCAGCGCGAGCGCCGGCAAGAGCTGGTGGCGCAGCATGTCCATCGCGAAGGCCCACGACCAGTCGGGAATGATGCCGATCGAGTAGGCCCCGCCGAGCGGCAGGACCTTCAGGCGGAAGGCGAGGAAGAAGATCAGGAAGACCGCCATCAGGACGGGCGGGACGCCGGCAAGAAGGACGAAGGGCGTCGCGACCCGGCGGAGCCACATCGGCGCGCGCGGCCAGGCCGAGAGCGCGCCGAGCAGGTTCCCGATGAAGAAGCTGATGACCGTGGTCACGAGGAGAAGCCCGAGTGTCCAGGGGATCGCCTGGCCGATCAGTTCGAGAACCGTCGTCGGATAGCGGTTGAGGGAATAGCCGAAATCGAGCCGCGCGATGCTGGTGATGTAGTTCCAGTATTGCTCGAGAAGGGGAAGGTCGAGACCGAACTGCTTGTTGTAGCTCTCGACGATCTTCTCCATGTCCTCGGGCGAAAAGCCGCCGGTGCGCGCCAGTTCGGCGAAGCGCTCGCGCACGGGACTCCGGTCCGAGATGCGCGGAATGAAGAACACGATCGTCGACGCGGACCAGAGAACAAGAATGAAGAAGAGAAAGCGCCGAACGATCAGCCAGAGGATCACCTCGAGGCCTCCTGTGTTGTGCCGCCGGACCGAGCGCGGGCGACCGCCGGACAGGCGGGCGCCCTGGATCGGCAGGACGGCCGGTCAGACCGCCTTCTTGAGGTGGGCGATCACCGGCAGGCCGGTGTGCGCCCAGAAGGCGCCGTTGGTACCCATGGCGAGATTGTCTTCGGTCGGCCAGTTGGTCCAGTTGGTCTGGTTGTAGGCAATCCGGTGGAGCCACTGGATGATCGGGATGTCGATCTGGTCGCGCCAGTAGATCTCGAGCGCCTTCGCGGCGTTCTCGTGAAATTTGGGGTTTTCCGACGACAGCGGCGCGATCTCGTCAAGGAGCGCGTCGTACTCCGGGTTCGAATAGCGCGAGAAGCGGTTGTTGCCCGCCGCCGTTCCGATCGCTTCGCTGAACCGCCCGTGGAAAAGCTCGAGCGCAGCATAAGGGTCCTTGAGGCTCGCCCCGTGACCGAACATGTACATCCCCGGCGCGCCGTCGACCATATTGTTGTAGGCGTCCGTACCGAAGTTGATCGAGGCGTCGAAGCCGGCGTTCAGGAGCATCTCGACAAGGATCGGCACGATGTCGCTGTGGATGCCCTCGAAGGCATGGATGGTCGCGTTGACGGTCTCGCCGTCCTTCTCCCACATGTCGTCCCGGTTGCGGGTAAAGCCCGCTTCCTCCATCAGCGCCGCACTTTCGTCGAGGTCATATTTGCCGGGCTGATACTTTTCGATCAGCGCCTGGACCTCGGGAGAGTCCACAAAGGACTGGAGGCCGGGGTAGAGCGGGAAGGGGAAGATCGTCGCGATCTGCGCGCCCTCGTAGAGGATGTCGTTGATAAGCTCCCGGTTGATCGCAAGTCCCATGGCGCGGCGCACGCGCGGATCGTCATAGGGCGCAAGCTGCGTGTTCATCCAGAGCGAGTTCGGCCACCAGTCGAGATAGCCGTAGGGCGAACTGTCGGCGGTGTGGGTCGTCACCTTGTCGTTCTGCGCGAGGATGTTGCCGATGACGGAGCTGCGCATGTCGAGCGCGCTGTCCATCTCGTTGTTCACGATGCGCTGCGCTACGATGTCCATGTTCTGCCCGACCCGGCCGCCCAGGTTGACGACGATGACGCGCTTGACCTCGGGCATCGGCGCCACGCCCGCCTCGGCGGCCCACCAGTCATCACGAAGATCGAGAATCTTCTGGTTGGCGTTCCATGCGATCAGGTTGTAGGGGCCGGAATGGGGCATCTCGGTGCCGCCGGCGTACTCGTTGATGTCGGCCACACCGTCGAACGCGTGCGACGGGACAATGGGGATGCCCGTGTCGAATTTCTGGGTCAGCACCTCGAACTTGAAGCGCGGGGCGGGGATCTTGAAGGCCACGTCGACCGTATGGTCGTCGACAGCGGTCACCGAGTCCATGAACTGCTGGAAGGAGGCGTGATAGGGCAGCTTTTCGTTATCGAACTGGCCCTGGAACGTATAGACCACGTCCTTCGAGGTCACGGGCGTGCCGTCGCTCCACCTCGCCGCCGGGTTGATCTTGATCTGGAGCGCGGTGAAGTCGGCGTTGGTGTACTCCATGCTCTCGGCGAGCCATGGGATCTCCTTGTCGGAGAAGATCCCGAAATACATCAGCGGCTCCCAGAGAAGGTTGTTGCAGTCCTGATGGCTGTAGCCCGGCACCGACCAGGGATTGGTCACGCCGATCGGTGTCACGATTGACCAGCCGAGCACCAGCGTGTCCTCACGCGCGATGTCCGCAAGCCCACCTTCGGGAGAGATCTCTACGGCCGCGGTCGCGTCCTGCCCGAAGGCACCATGCGGCAGCATGCCGACGATCAGCGCGCCGGCCGCGGACGTCTTTACGAGCTCCCTGCGGCGGATCATGAATCCCTGCCGCGTGTCATCTGTTCTTTTGGACATGGTTCTTCCTCCCGGGGTGACAGACATCGCCTTGATGGGATGTTCATTCTTCGCAAACCGGCGCCGATCCGGCGGTCTTCAAGGTCCTTCGAATGTTTCGGAGCAAGCCATTGCTCGCTGGTGTCCGGTACAGCCCGAATATAGCCCGAGCCAAGCCGCACGCGCCTGCGCCCGTGATTTGCCGACCAGGAGAGCACCACGGCGCGGGTGGCCTGTCAACGCGGTTGTCGCCTGAAAACGCACGCCACTTCGCCAACAAGTTGGCCGTAAGCCGACCGGACGCGCCTTGCTCGTCCTATGCTCGTCGAAAGGCGTGCTCGGGGGCATGGATGTCCTTCCACGAGTCCCGAGAGGTCGTCCCGCTGCCCGGATGGCGGACGATGATAGTTTGCTATGAATATGTTAAGATGACTCCAGAATGCTCATTTCGCGCTGACCGTCCCGACCTTCTTGCGCCAGGCGGCGGGGGCTAAGAGCGGGGGAGAGCCAAATGAAGCTGCTTGAGGGCAGGGGCCGCGGTGATCACCGGCGGCGGAAGCGGAAACGGGCGGGCCATCGCGCTGGCTTTCGCGCGCCGTGGCGCCACGGTGGTTTTCGCCGACATCGCCGAAGCGCCAAGGGAGGGCGGCCCGCCGACCCCACCATCAGCAGGGACGAGGTCGGCCGCCAGGCCGCGTTCGTGCGTTGCGACGTGACCTCCACACACGACCTCGAGGCGGCCGTCGCCGCGGCGGAGGAAATGGCGGCATCGAGATCATGGTCAACAGCGCCGGCGTCCTGATCAAGGAAGGGATTCTCGACGCGACGCAGAAGACCTTTCAGCGCATCGTCGACATCAATATCCGCGGCACCTTTTTCGGGACGCAGGCGGCGGCGCGCCGGATGGTCGACCGAGGCCGCGGCAGCATCATCAACATGGGCGGTGTTGCCGGTTCCAGGGGACGGGCGGTTACGCGGCGTGTAGTCTGTCGAAAGGCGCGGTGCGGATGATGACCTCGTCGTTCGCGGACGAACTCGGCCTGCGCGGCATCCGGGTCAACGCCATTTGTCCCGGTATAATGAGCACGCAAATGAACATTCTCGACGATCCGATGATCGGCACCGAACAGCGAGAAGGATACCTTATGATGATTCCGGCGCGCCGCTGGGGCGAAGTGTCCGACGTCGCCGATACCTTCGGATGTAGGGGCCGACCGATTGACAGACCAACTGGCCAAAAATACGATACAACCAATAGGTAAAGACAAATTTGACCGGAGTAGGCGTTGAAGCTTACCGTCATCGGAAACAGGGAGGATATGAGGTCTTGGCTCAATGGTACTTCGACGACGACGCCGATCTCGGCGTTATCGCGGATGAAACGATCGCGATCATCGGGTTCGGCAACCAAGGTCGGTCGCAGGCCTTGAACATGCGCGACAACGGGCTTCGCGTCATTGTCGGAAGTCGCAACGACGCCTCCGCCGAGCAGGCGGCGGCGGACGGGTTCGAGGTCCTCTCTCCGGAGGACGCCGTCGCGGCCGCCACGCTCGTCTTCCTCCTGGTGCCCGACGAGGTCATGCCCCAAGTCTATGCCGACCGCGTGGCGCCGGCGCTGGGCGACGGGGCGATGCTGATCTTCGCCAGCGGCTACAATGTTCACTTCCGCCATGTTGTCCCGCCGGCACCGGTCGACGTGGCGTTGATCGCCCCGCGCATGATCGGGCAGGGCGTGCGCGATCATTTCCTCAACGGTGAGGGTTACCCCAGCCTGATCGCCGTCGGGCAGGACGCAACCGGCCGCGCGTTGGAACGCACACTGGCGCTGGCCAAGGGCATCGGATCGACAAAGATGGGCGTCGTCGTTTCCAGCTTCGAGGAGGAGACGATCATTGACCTGTTCGCCGAGCAGGTGGGCGGGCTCTACGCGATCCGCCGGTTCTTCGACGCGCTGGTCGGCGCCGGGTGCGGCCCGGAGGCGGTGCTGCTGGAGCTTTATGCGTCGGGCGAAGGGATCGCCACCGCGACGGCCTATCGCGATCTTGGCCTCTGGGCGCAATTGCCGCTCCATTCGCGCACCAGCCAGTACGGGCAGGAGGTCACGTCGAAGATGCCGGCCGATGTGGAGGCGAAGGATATGGAGCGCCTGTCCGGCATCATCGAAAACATTCGCAGCGGCGCGTTCGCCTCGGCATGGCGAGCGGAGCAGGAGGCCGGCTGTCCCGAATTCGACAGGACCAGGGCCGAAAACCTGGCGCATCCGATGATCGCGGCGGAACGGGACCTCTATCGGATTCTGGGCCGCATCCCGTCCGCGCCAGAGGACGAACCTGGGTCGGAGCGACGATCGAGCGGGCATTGACCACGATAAAATGCGGACCGACGCCCGGCCCCGAACCGGAGACAGCGAGGGAGGAACTGATGACGGCGAAAACTTCACTGGTCTTCGGATCGGTCTTGGCGATGTCGACCCTGGTCGCGGGCGGTGCGGTGGCGCAGTCGAGCGACGAGGCGCTGGCGATGTCCTGGGATCAGATCGTCGCCGCGGCGGACGGCGGCACGGTCAACTGGTTCATGTGGGGCGGGTCGGACACGATCAACTCCTATGTCAGCGATTGGGTGGGGTCGCGGGTCAAGGAGCAGTACAACATCACCCTGAACCGGGTCGGCATTAACGATACGGTCGAGGCGGTCAACACCGTCTTGGGAGAGACCGAGGCCGGCGTCGACGACAATGGCTCGGTCGACATGATCTGGATCAACGGCGAGAATTTCCGGACCATGAAGCAGGGCGACCTCCTGTTCTGCGGCTATACCGACATGCTTCCCAACGATCGGTACATCAACTGGAACGATTCAGCCGTTGCGTTCGATTTCGGGACGGCCGTGGAGGGCTGCGAGGTGCCCTGGGGCCGCGCCCAGGTGGCACTTGGCTACAACACGGCGACCGTCAACGATCCGCCGCGCACCATCCCGGCGCTGATCGAATGGATCAAGGCCAATCCGGGCCGCTTTACCTATCCCGCGCCACCGGACTTCACGGGCAGCGTATTCGTGCGCCACGTGTTCTATCACGCCGCCGGTGGCGTCGATCGCCTCCTCGGCGATTTCGATCAGGCGCTCTATGACGAGGTTTCGGAGAAGACCTGGGTCATATTGAACGATCTTGAGCCGTCGCTGTGGCGCGAGGGGAATACCTACCCGAACGACTCGGCCGCATTAACGCAGCTCTTCGCCAACCAGGAAGTCGACTTCACGATCACCTACGAACCGAGTTCGATCGGGCTCAACGTGATCAACGGCACGTTCCCGGACACGGTGTCGAGTTACGCGCTTGACGACGGTACAATCGGCAACGTGCACTATGTGGCGATCCCGAGAAATTCGCCGAACAAGGCCGCGGCGATGGTCTTGGCCAATTATCTGATCTCTCCCGAGGCGCAGTTCCAGAAGGCGCAGCCGGATGTCTGGGGCGTGACCACGGCGCTCGATCCGGCCAGGATACCCTCGGACTGGGCGTCGCAGTTCGAGTCGATACCGCGTCACCCATCGGTGGTCGGCGAGGACGAATTGGCGGAGCGCTCACTGCCCGAGCTGACCGCCGACTGGCTGACGGCGATCGAGAAGGGCTGGATCGAGAACGTCGGACGGTAACGACCGTGTCGGGCCGGCGGTTCCGCGCCGCCGGTCCATCGTCCCATTGTCAACATGACACTAGTGAGTGCGAGCGGATGTCGGAGCGGTTGCGCATCTTCCTTTTGTTGGCTCCGGCTCTGGCGGTCATCGTCGTCCTTTTTCTGGGCGGCATGGTTCTGGGTCTCGCACGCAGCTTCAACTACATGCCGATCATCGGGCTGACCGAGCCCAATCTGGACGCCTACAGAAACGTTCTGACCAGTTCGGACTTCCTCCTTTCCTTCCTGCTCACGTTCCACATCGCCTTCACCTCGACGGTGATTTCGGCGGTGCTGGCGATCGGTGCTGCGCTGGTGCTGCGGCACAGCTTTGTCGGCAAGAAAGTGATCACGTTCCTGTTTCAGCTCAATCTGACGATCCCGCACATCGTCGGCGCGATCGGCATTCTCTACCTCTTCTCGCAGAGCGGCTTTTTCGCCCGCATCGCCTATGCGGCGGGCGCCATCGAGCGGACCAACGATTTCCCGGCGCTGATCTATGATGAGTACGCCATCGGCATCATCCTGCAATACATCTGGAAGGAGATCCCCTTCATTGGCGTCATCGTCCTCGCGGTGATGCAATCGGTGGGGCAGGACTATGAAGCATTGGCCCAGTCGCTGGGCGCCAATCGCTGGCAACGCTTTCGTTATGTCCTGTTGCCGCTGATCCTGCCCGGCGTCCTGTCGGCGTCGGTGATCGTCTTCGCCTTCACCTTCGGGGCGTTCGAGATTCCCTATCTTCTCGGGCAAAACCACCCGGCGGCGCTGCCGGTTCTCGCCTATCGCAGCTACACCGACGTCGACCTCGCCGCGCGACCGGAGGCGATGGCGATGGCGATGGTGATCACCGTGATGAGCGGCCTGATGGTTTATGCGTACATGCATCTCAGCCGGCGCTATCTGCGCCCGGAATGACGGATGTTTCCATAACGATCTACAGGACATGCGCATGACCATCGCCGATCGGGGAAGACCCAGTCCTCGGCGCCCGAAGGCACCCGGGGCGGATCGTGACGTCTTTATCCGCTGGGTGTCCATCGCGCTGCTCTTGAGCTGGCTGGTCCTGCCGATGGTGCCGCTGTTCATCTGGTCCTTCAGCCACAGCTGGTTCTTCCCCGATGTCCTGCCGGCGGAGCTAAGCCTGCGGGCATGGTCCTATGTGCTGTCGCCGACGTCGGGGGTCATCGCGTCGCTTTGGGACACGGCGCTGATATCCGCCGGCGCGACGCTGCTTTCGATCCTCGTCGGCGTCCCGGCCGGGCGTGCGCTGGGGCAGCACAAATTTCGCGGCAGGACGCTGGTCGAACTTCTCATCCTGGCGCCGGTCATCGTGCCGGGGATCGCCGTCGTGCTCGGGATCCATGTCCTGTTCATCCGCTACGGCATCGCCAATACGCGCGTCGGCGTCATGCTGGTGCACCTGATCCCCACGCTTCCCTACATGGTGTTGGTGATGTCCGGGGTCTTCGCCAACTATGACGCGTCGTTCGAGGCGCAAGCCCGGTCGCTGGGTGCCGGGCCGGTCAGGACTTGGTGGTACGTCACCCTGCCGGCCATTCTACCGGGCATCATCGTCGGCGGGCTCTTCGCCTTTCTGGTGTCTTGGAGCCAGTACATCCTGACCCTGTTGATCGGGGGAGGCCGCGTGGTGACGTTGCCGCTGCTGCTGTTCAACTTCGCCACCGCCGGGCGAAACGACATCACCGGGGCGATCAGCATGATCTACGTCGTGCCGGGCATTCTGGTGCTGCTTCTCTCCGCGCGGTATCTGACCGGCAAGAACAGCGCCGTGGGTGGGTTCGGGCAGGTATGACGCGGCTGACCATCGAGAACCTCACCAAGCGCTATCGGGGGCAGACCGATGCAGCTGTGGAGAACCTGAACCTTGTCGTGGAGACCGGCAGTCTGACGGCGCTGCTGGGCCCGTCGGGCTGCGGCAAGACAACGACGATGAAGATGATCGCCGGACTGCTAGAGCCTACCGAGGGTGATATCCGGTTCGACGGACAGTCCATCCTCGGCATCGCGCCGGAAAAACGCGGCGCGGTGATGGTGTTCCAGAACTATCTTCTCTTTCCCTACATGTCGGTCGGCCAGAATGTGGGTTTCGGGCTGAAGATGCGTCGTGTGGACCGCGGCGTCATCGAAAAGCGCGTTGGCGAAATCCTGGAACTCGTACGCCTGCCGGGGCTGGCGGATCGGCGCCCCAGCGAACTGTCGGGCGGCCAGCAACAGCGCGTGGCGCTGGCGCGGGCACTGATCGTGCAGCCCAAGATGCTGTTGCTCGACGAACCGCTGAGCAACCTCGACGCCCATCTGAGGTTCGAAATGCGCGACCTGATCCGCGAGATTCAGCACGAGATGGGCATCACCACCGTCTTCGTAACCCACGATCAGGAAGAGGCGGTGGTGCTCGCCGACAGGATCGCGCTGATTTTCGACGGGCGGCTCCAGCAATATGACGAGCCGACGGCGTTTTACGAACGGCCGCGCTCGCGCCGGATCGCGACCTTCTTCGGCGGCATCAACTTTTTCCCCGGCCGGACCAGCGGCGGAAGCTTCGACTGTCCGCTCGGCCGGTTTCATATGCCGTCGCGCGGCGTCGCCGAGGGTGAGGGGATCCTCAGCATCCGGCCCGAGGATGTGCGCATCGCCGCCGTCGGCGAGAAGAATACGGTGACCGGGCGGATCGCGTCGCAAGTCTATATGGGAACCCATTCGCGCTTGAAGGTCGGCGTGGGCGACCACGCGGTGCATGTCGTGGCAGCGGCCGAGACGGCAAAGACTTACGCAGAGGGCGACGAGATCGGCCTTCAGTTTCCGAGCGAGAAACTCTGGGTGCTTCCGCCCGAGCCCGGGGGGGAGCCCGACTGACATGAAGTGCGGCGTTCACGTCGCCTTGTCGCGGTGGCCGGAGGACATTACGCCGCACATCCGTAGCGTGAAGGCGCTGGGCTTCGACGGTGTCGAGATCTCGCTGCTCGGCATGAGCGACGAGAAGATCGACTTTCTGTATCGCCTGACCCGCGATCTGGAGTTGGAGGTGACCTGCACGACCGGTCTTTCGCCGGAGCATGACGTCGCCAGCGCCGACCCGGCGGTGCGGGAGGCCGGACGGACCTATCTTCGATGGGGTGTCGAGACGGTGTCGAAACTGGGTTCCGAGCTGTTGACCGGGGTTATCTTCGTGCCCTGGGGCTATTTCCGGCCGGGAGAAAAGGCGGATCGGCTCGCCCGTTCCGCCGAGAGCCTCGCCTCTGTCGAGGACGCGCGCGCCGGCCTGGTGTTCATCAAGTCCCGGGCCGGCACCGCCGGCTGATATGCGTGCGCTTACTGAATGGTGGAGGAAACAAGTCTCATGGCCGTCCCCGACCGCATCCTGAAGCGTTTCGATCCGCTGCCGGAGGGCGAGATGCGACGCCTGCTGGAGCCGCCGTCCGGCCCGGTGCGCATGATCCTCGACACCGACACGGCGAACGAGATCGACGATCAGTTCGCGCTGGTCTGGACGCTGATGTCCCAGGACCGTATCGAGCTTGAGGGCGTGACCGCTGAGCCGTTCTCGTTCCAGCATCACCGGCCGGAACTGCTGGCCGTGCACGAGGCAATCAAGGCGGGCGGTCCCAGAACGGCAGAGGAAGCGCAGCTCGTCGCCCGGTACCGCGGTTGGGTCGAGGGGCTGCTGAGCGTCGGCACGGACCCCGCTAGCCTGCCCTTCACGCCGCCCGACGAGGGGATGGAACTGAGCTACCGGGAGATCCTTACGGTCTACGAAAAGCTTGGCATGGACCCCGGCGACCGCGTTTTTCGCGGATCGGAAGGCTACCTGACCTCCCTTGATGCGCCGCTGCGTACGCCGGCGGCCGAACACATCGTCGAGCGCGCGCTGGCATACTCCGACCGGCCGCTTTATGTGGCGGCCATCGGCTGCGTCACCAACGTCGCCTCGGCGCTGCTGATGGCGCCTGAGATCATCCACAACATGGTTGTGGTCTGGACGTCGGCCTATCCCTCGAACAGCCATCTCGACAACGCGCCCTCGCTCAATCTCGTGCAGGACCGGCTCGCGTCGCAGCTTCTGTTCGACTGCGGTGTCCCGCACGTCTACCTGCCGGGCTATCATGTCGGCGCGCAGCTCAAGATCTCACTGCCCGATATGGAGACATGGGTGCGCGGCAAGGGGGCGATCGGCGACTACCTCTATCACCTCTACACCAACAATCCGATCCACAAGCAGCGAGGCGTGACCGATATCGCGTGGCGGACATGGGTGGTGTGGGACATGATCAACATCGCCTGGCTGCTCGATCCGGACTGGGTGCCGAGCGACCTGCGACCTTCGCCCCGGCTGGACGACGCGCTGAGATGGCGCCATCCCGCCGACCGTCACCTGATGCGGGAAGCGCAGGACGTCAATCGCGACGCGGTCTTCCACGATTTCTATCGGAAGCTGGCGAAACTGGCCTGACAGTGCCGGTTACAGCGATGCGGTGAGTTCGAGCGCGACCTCGTAGACCGCCTTGTTCCCCCGATCGAGGCGGGCCGGATCGGCCGCCAGCGCTACCTCGCAGGCCTCGAAGACGCCGTGCCGGTCGGGAAAACAGCTCGGCAGGAACCCGCGGACGACGCCGATGGTCGGTCGCGCGGGCATCAGATCACCGGGCCGCTGACGCGCACCTCGCGCGCGGCGCCGGTCAGGTTGAAGCTGACTTTGCCAATGCGGAACACCTGATCGTAAAACACGGTGCCGCCGCCTTCGTCGAACGCGGTGCAGGTCTGCATCAGGATCGGCACGCCTGCATCGATACCCAGATGGCGCGCGATGTCGGCCGGGGCGGCGACGGGACTGATGTCCTCGCATGCCGCGTTCCAATCCAGTCCGAACCGGTGCACGAGGATCCGCAGAATCGACTGCTCCGGGCCGTGCTCCGGAAAGTCGACCGCGCTGGCTTTGGGAAGAAGATGCGCGGGCGCCCAGGTGCGGACCAGCATCTGCGGCCTGTCGTCGACCAGCCTCAGCCGTTCGATACAGGTCAGGCGCGCGTCCTTCAGCTCGGGGACCACATCCTGGGTCTGCGGCGCGCCCGGCTCGAAGGTCGAGATATGGATCAGCCGCGACGATGGCTCGCGCCCGGCGCGGATCATCGCCTCGGTGAACGACGTCAGGCACGTACTGGACGGCGGCGACAGCGAGATCACCGTGTATCCGCTGCCCTGCCGGCGTTCGAGAAAACCCTCGTTGACCAGAATGTCGAGCGACCGGCGGATCGTCACGCGGCTGACGTCGAACGCCCGGGCGAGATCTTCCTCGGTCGGCAGCCGGCCGCCCAACGAATAGCGCCCGGACAGGATACGCCCGCGCAACGCGCCATAGGCGACCTTGTATTTCGGGCCGGCCGGCTTCTCCACGTCGCATCTCCAATACTCTTAAATACCAATTTGTATAAAAAGCGGCCGGGTGTCAAAGGCATGGACGGCGAGAAAAAACGGACAGTCAGAGTGCCGCCTTCAGCCGCCCGCGGCCGTTGGTGAGGAGCCAGTCCGACAGCCCCCGGGCGCCGCCCCGGCCAAAGGCCGCGATACCGTCCGACCAGATCGCACGCCCGCACATGAACCCCGCGGCCCGGACGCCCACCTCGCGATCACGCGCGTCACGCTCATAGCCGGCTTCGCGTCGCCCGTTGCCTTTCCGGTCGCGGCCATACTGGCCGATCTGGTCGGTTGGCGGCATGCCGTGCTGATCTTCGCCACCGCCGTGGCGGCCCTGGGCGCGCTGCTGCTGTTCGTCGGTGCGACCATGCTTGAGGGGGAGGTGGGCCGGCGGCAAGAACCCATGCCAGCCGGCCGAGCCGCGCGCGGCGAGAAATCGTCACGTGGCACGGGCCTGCGGACGGCAGTACCCCGGCCGGCATTCTGGCTTATCGCCGCTGCGTTCGCGATGATGGCGCTTAATCACGGGCTTCTGATCAATCACATCGTGCCGATCCTCGTCGACCGCGATCTCAGCGAGGCGACCGCGGCCCCCCAGTGCGCCGATGCACAGAAGACCGGTCGCCACTGGCCCGGTCGGCGCGGCCGGGGCAAGCAATAGAGATGGTAATCGCCCGGTCATTCGGTGTGTCCTGTCCCGGTACGAGATGGACCGGATGAAAACCGACCCTTTTTGGCTCCTCGATCCACCGTTGCAAGTTCGTTTCCGGGGGTTGGATCGGGCGGAAGGGTGGGTTGATCTACGGACGCTGGCGCAACTCGGGCTCAAGCCACACCGCCCGACGAAGGAGTGTCAGAGAAGGACGGTCGCCGTCGCGGGAACGAGCGCGACCAGGAACAGCACCGCCAGCATCACGAGGATCAAGGGCATGGTCGCGCCGAATATCTGTTCCACCGAGACCGTGGGGTCGTCGAGCGTGTTGTGAACCGTGAATACCGATATTCCGAAGGGTGGGGTTAGCAAACCGATCTCGACCGCAAGCACGGTGATGATCCCGAAGTGAATGAGGTCGATCCCGAGCCCCTGGGCGATGGGAGCTGCGATCGGGACCATGATCAGCAGGATCGATGTGCTGTCGAGGATCATGCCCATCAACAGGATGATCACGGAGTAGAAAAACAAAAAGCCAAGGGGGCTGAAACCACCGGCGCGGACCAGATCGGCGATGGCGTTCGGCAGACCCGCGATGGACAGCATCCGCGAATAGAAGCTTGCCGCGATAAGCAGAAGCAGGATCGAAACCGAGATCGTACCGGTCTGCTTCATCACCAGCCACAGCTTCCTGCGGTCAAGGCTGCGGCGCGCAATGGCGATGATCAAGGCGCCCGAGGCGCCGATGCCCCCTGCCTCGGTGGGGGTAAAGAAGCCGGAATAGAGACCGCCGAGCACGAGGATGACGAGCAAGAGGATCGGCGTGAGCTTGGCCAGCATGTCAGTCGCCGACATGGACTCCCGGCCCCGGTCGAGGCGGCGCTCACGGGCAGCGGTGGGGTCGGCGAACACGAACCCCGGGAAGACCAGCGTCACCAGCATCAACATTCCGACGAAACCCAACGCCAGCAGGACCCCCGGGATCAGACCCGCGATGAACATGCCGCCGATCGATACCTCGGCCAGAACGCCATAGATGATCAGCAGCAGGCTGGGCGGGATCAGCATCCCCAGGACCGAACTGCCCGCGACCGTCCCGGCGGCGAAGGACGCGCGATAGCCGTGGCGCGTCATCTCGGGTACCGCGACGCGGGTGAACACGGCGGCCGAAGCGATGGACACGCCCGTGACGGCGGCAAAGACGGTGTTGGCCGCCACCGTGGCGACGCCCAGCCCGCAGATCATCCGACGCAGCAGTTCCTCGGCCACTTCGAACGTGTCGCGCCCCACGTTGGATACGCTGACCAGCAACCCCATCAGCACGAACAGGGGGATCGTCGCAAAAAGATAATCGGCGATGCCGCTGTACGCGGTCAGCTCCAGCATCCTGAAGGCCAGACCCAGATTGTCGCGGATCAGCCATATCCCCAGAAAGGCGACCCCGAAAAGCGCATAGGCGATCTGCATCCCCAGCAGCACCAGCCCGACAAGGAGGGCGATCAGAAGAAAGCCAAGGACGAGGGCCGTCATGCGGCGGCGCTCCGGCCTTCGCGGATACGCTGAGTTACCTGGTAAAGACAGACCAGAAAGGCGACGCCGCTGCCGATCACCGTGATCGCGCGGAAGGGAAAGGTCGGGATCGTGAATACGCCCTGCACCCCGAAGAATTCCGATGTCGTCCACGCATTCGCAGCCTTTGGCCACGAAGACCAGACGATCAGCGCAAAAACGATGGCACCGGTGAGAGCAAAGAAGATTTCGAACAGTTGGGCAGCACGGGGGGTCAGTGTTTCGATCCGGCGGATCAGGAAGTCTGCCCGGGTCAGCCGCCCATGCATGACAGCCGCCGACACCTGGAGAAAGACGATGGCGACGACGGAGCGGGCCGCGATTTCCGACACGCCGGTGATCGGCGCGTTCAGAAAGTTGCGCCCGATCACGTCGGCCACGATAAGCGCCATGAGAAGGCCGATCCAGACCGTGCCGATGGACGACATGACCGCGGCCACCGTACCCAGCGCGGCCCCGATGGGCGCCTGGGCAAAGGGCGGTATGGCCGTGTCGTCCGCGACTGTATCGTCCGGTTCCGCCATGATCTCTCCCCCCGGTCAATCCCCTGTCCGGAACACCCGGACAGGGAACTTTATCACGCGTCCAGGTTTATCAGAGCCCGGCGTCCCAGTCGCGCGCCGGCGTCACGCCGCGCTCGCGCAGCGCGTCGAAATAGGCCTTCAGCACGACCTCGCCCTCCTCGCCAGTCTGCTCCAGCCACGGTTCGACGATGTTGGGCAACCCGTCGACCCAGGCCGCCTTTTGATCGGCCGGCAGTTCATGGATCGTCAGGCCCGCCTCCTGCATCTCTTTCAGCGCGCGGGTGGCGAGATCCTCGACATAGTCGCCATGGGCGGCCGAGGTCGCCTTTGCCGCCGTCATGAAGGCCTCCTGCACCGGCTGGGGCAGGCCGTCGAAGAAGTCCTTGTTCGCCGCGATGCCTCCGAAATACATCGATCCGATGCCCACACGGGTCAGTTCCGGCGCGACCTCATAGACGCGGGTCGGCAGGATGCCCGACGCGAACGACAGCGTGCCTTCGGTCACGCCGGTCTGGATGTTGGTGTAGTAGGTCGTCAGCGCCCCGTCGACCGGCGTCGCGCCCGTTCCTTGCAGCCAGTTCGCCGACGTGCCCGGCGCGTTTAGCTTGCGGTTCTGAAGGTCGGCCATCGTGCCGACCGGGAAGGTCGCATAGATGTCGTAGCTGTCGGTGATCAGCGACGACAGATGCACCATGTTGTTGTCCGTCCAGCTGTCGCGCAGTTCGGGCAGAGTCTGGCTCAGATCGTCGAAGATCTCGATGATCATCTTGTGGTCTTCGGTGGCGAACGGCGTGAAATAGGTGACGTTCTGAAGCGGCATCGTCGCCCCTTCCCAGACCGTGCCGACCATGCCGACATCGACGATCCCGTCCATCACCGCCTCGCGGGTATCGGTGAACTTGTAAAGCGTGCCGCCATAGGCCTCGCTCCAGTTCACCGTGTAGTCACCGGTCTCGGCAAGGATCCGGTCCACCTCGGGCTGGAAGGTATTCTTCATCGCGTAGACCCAGATGTTGGCTTCGGGGTGGCTGGACCCGATGTTCACGGTGATCGACTGCTGGGCCTCGGCCCATCCGGCCGCAAGCACCGTCATCACGGTCGCCGCTGCAAGTGTCTTGATGGTCACGTCGCTACCCTCCCTTTGTTGAACGCAATCACATCGCGCGCTGATCTTTTCAGTCCACAATCCGCCCGAGCGCCCGCAGGATACGTTCGGGCGTGAACGGCATTTCGGTCACCTGACCCTTCAGGGGACGCAAGGCATCGTTGATCGCATTCATCACCGCCGCCGGCGCACCCGCCGTGCCCGCCTCGCCCGCGCCTTTGGCGCCAAGCGCGCTCTCTTTCGTCGGCGTTTCGACATGTCCGATGACCATGTCGGGCATTTCCCCGGCCATCGGCACCAGATAGTCGGCCATCGAGCCGTTCAGAAGCTGGCCCGCGTCGTCGTAATGGATCTCCTCGAACAAGGCGCCGCCGAGGCCCTGAACGATGCCGCCGCGGATTTGTTCATCGACCAACTGCGGATTGATGATCCGCCCGCAATCCTCGACGCACCAATGCTTGAGCAGCGTGACGACGCCGGTATCGGTATCCACCTCAAGGTACGAGGCCTGCACGCCGTTGGTGAAGGCGAAGGGATAGTCGGAGGGGGTATAGTGCCGGGTCTGGACCAGTTCGCGCGGCAGCCCCTTCGGCAGCGTGTCGCCCCTGAAATAGACGATCCGCCCCAGTTCGGCTAAGGGCATCCGCGCCTCGCCACCGGCCTTGTTCACCACCTCGCCATCGCGGATGTCCAGCGCGTCGGCCGGGCTTTGCAACATCGCGCCCGCCACCTGAAGGATCGAGTCGCGCAGCGCCAGCGCCGATTGCAGCGCCGCCTCGCCGCCGATCCCCGCACCGCGCGAGGCCCAGGTGCCACCGCCATAAGGAGTGATCTGCGTGTCGCCTGTGACCACGCGCACGCGGTCGGGCGGAACGCCGACGCCTTCGGCCACGATCTGCGACAGCATCGCCTCGGTCCCCTGTCCCTGCTCCGTGACGCTGGACAGCGCGACAAAGGTGCCATCCGGATCCATCCGCACGGTGCAGCCATCCTGTGCCGAAATGCGCGCGCCGCCGATGCCATACATGAACGGTGACGGGTTGGTGAGTTCGATGAAGCTGGCGATACCGATGCCGCGATGGACGCCGCGCTTGCGCAACCCGGCCTGTTCGGTGCGCAGGGCGTCGTAGTCCATGAGCTCCAGCAATTTGTCGAGGCATTGGTGATGGGACAGCCCCTCGAACCGCATCTTCGCGGGCGATGTCACGGGATAGGCGTCGTCGGCATAAAGGTTGCGCCGCCGGATCTCGACCGGGTCTATCCCCAGTTCCGCGGCCGCCATGTCGACCAGCCCTTCGGTGATCGCCACCGCGATGGGGTGACCCACCGCGCGGTACTGGCAGGTCGGTGTCTTGTTCTGGAAGACGACGGTCGTTCTGGCCCGGTAGTCGGCGAAATCGTAGGGCCCGCCGCAGAGGTTCACCACCTGGTTTCCCTCGATCGCCGAGGTGCGGGGATAGACCGAGTAGGCGCCGATGGCGGTCCAGTCGTCCACGTCGAACGCCAGGATCTTGCCGTTCTTGTCCACGCCGATCTTCGCCTCGATCTCGTGATCCCGGGCGTGGATATCGGTGATGAAGCTTTCCAACCGGTCGGCGACGAATTTCACCGGGCGGTCCATGATCTTGGCAATCGCGGCGGTCGCCACCTCGTCGGGGTAGACGTGGACCTTGATCCCGTAGGATCCGCCGACATCGCCGCAGATGACCCGTACCTGCCCCTCCGGCAGGCTCAGTTGCTGGGCCAGCACGGATTGCATCATGTGCGGGGCCTGCGTCGCGTGCCACGCGGTCAACCGCGCCTCGGCCGGGTTCCAATCCACCAGGATCGAGCGTGGCTCCGGCGTTACGCCGGTATGGCGCGCGGTCTTGAACCGAGCCGAGACGACCTTGTGTGCCCTGGCCATCGCGGCGGCAACATCGCCCTCCTCATGCAGGCGACGGAAGGCCAGATTGTCGCCCATCTCCGCGTGCAGAACAGGTGTCGTGGGATCGAGCGCCGACCTCATGTCCGTCACCGCCGGCAACGGGTCGAAATCCACCGCGACCAGCGCCGCGCCGTCTTCGGCCGCCGACCGGGTGGTGGCGACAACGGCGGCGACCGGTTCACCCACCCAACAGCACCGGTCGATGGCAAGGGGGTACTCAGGGGGCGATTTCAGTCCCTTTAGGTGTGCCAGAACGGCCACCCAGGGCTTGCAGACCTTGGCGAGGTCCGCGCCGGTGAAGACACGCAGCACGCCTTTCACGGCAAGGGTTTCGGCGGCGTCGATTTCGTCGATCCGGGCGTGGGCATAGGGGCTGCGCACGAAGGCCACGTGCACCATGCGCGGCAATGCCATGTTGTCCACATAGGTGCCGCGCCCCTGCACCAGCCGCCGGGCGTTGGGCCGCGGCACCGTTTTGCCGATATAGCTGTTGGGTCGGTCGGGATTGCCGAAGGAGACGGTCATGCCACACCCTTCTTGGCGCGCGCCCGCGCCACGGCTTCGACCGCATCCACGATGGACTCGTACCCGGTGCAGCGGCAGTAGTTGCCCGACATATGCTCGCGGATCGCCGCACGCTCGGGCACCCCGCCAGCGCGCAACAGATCGTCCGCGGCGACCAGCATCCCCGGTGTACAAAACCCGCATTGCAGGGCGTTGCGAGTCACGAATTCGGCCTGTAAGTCTTCGATCTCGCCGGCGTCGCTAAGCCCCTCGATGGTCCAGACGTCGGCGCCGTCGGTCTGCGCGGCCAGCATGAGACACCCGCGCACCGCGGACCCGTCCACTTTGATCGTGCAGGCCCCGCAGACGCCATGTTCGCAACTTGCGTGGGCCCCGGTCAGACCCAGATCGGACCGCAGAAAATCGATCAGATGCTGCCCGGCCGGCACGCGCGCCTCGACCGGTTCGCCGTTGACGCTCAGCGCGATATCGACACGGTCGCGGAACTCGGCGGTCATGCGGTTTTTGCCTCCAGCTCCCCCAGCGCGCGGCGCAGGATCACGCCGGCAAGGTGTTGGCGATAGGCAGCACTCGCCTGGGTATCGGAGGGCGGGTCGAGTTCGGCCCGAAGCGCATCGACGGCGCCCTCCGGGTCGCCCGCGTCGAGGCGCGCCATCGCCCCCGTCGCCAGCATCGGTCTCGGGCCCACCGAGAAGACCGACACACGATGCCGGTTCGCTCGGCGCACGAGGCACAGCCCCGCCAGAGCATAGTCGCCCGAGCGTCGTGCCACTTCGCGGATCATCTGCCGTTCGCCCGGTTCGGCGATGGGGAGACTGATCGCGGTCAGGATCTCATCCTTCCCGATGGCCGTCTCGAAGACATCGATGAAGAACTCCTCAACCGGGATATCGCGTTTCCCGTTAGGCCCTTCGACATGCAGCGTGGCGCCGAGCGCTAGGACGCAGGCGGGAAATTCAGCGGCGGGATCCCCATGGGCGATGGCCCCGCCAATGGTGCCGCGGTTGCGGATGGCCGCATGGGCGATGAGTTGCGTGGCCTCGGCCAGCAGTGGCGCGTGGCGTGCGATGAGCGGATCGGAGCCGATATCGACATGTCGCGTCAGCGCCCCGATCCGAAGCCGTCCATCTTTCTCGGACACGCCTTTCAGCGCCTCGATCCGGCTGATATCGATCAGCAGATCGCCGACACTCAGCCGCATGTTCATGGCCGCGATCATGCTTTGCCCGCCCGCCAGGACGCGTCCCATGCCGTCCGAACCGGCCAGCAGGTCGATCGCATGACGCAGATCGTTTGCCCGCGCGTATCCACCCGCCGATGCTTTTATGGCAACGCCTCCCTTGGCCATCGCGCCGTATTCGGCGCTGTTATTGATCATCTGATCCCTTTTATTGATCGAATGATCTATAATTCGGGCGAAATTGCAAGTGGTATTTTCCGGGCCCGCCGTACTAAGGATGGTTCTCATGGACAGAAGCGCGACCGACGGCCCTTCCGCCACGGCGCCCGAACCGGGCGACCGGCGCCGCCTGCCCCCCGAGGAGCGGCGTCGCCAGATTGTCGAGGGTGCCGTCGCGTTCTTCGCCGATGTCGGGCTCGAGGGTAAGACCCGCGATCTGGCCGCGCGGCTCGGGGTGACCCAATCGCTGCTGTTCAACTATTTCGCCAACAAGGCGGATCTGCTCGAGGCCGTTTACGAGCACGTCTATCTCGACAGGTTGTCGGAGGAGTGGCCCGCCTTGCTCACCGATTCGTCGCGCCCGATCCGCGCGCGGATGGTGACCTTCTACGCCGAGTACAGCAGACTGATCTTTCAGTATGAATGGATGCGGATCTTCATGTTTTCAGGTCTTGCGGGAGCCGAGTGGAACCGCCGCTACCTCGAACACCTCGGCACCGTGATCTTGCGCCCATTGCTGGACGAGATGCGAGCCGCGGCGCCCGGGCCCGAAAAGCCGCAGATGGAAGATATCTGGAACCTGCATGGCGGGATCGTCTATATCGGCATCCGTCGGCACATCTATCAGATGCCCTGTCCCGACGATCCGTCCGAAGCGATCGAACGGGCCATCGACCGTTTTCTCGAAGCCTTCAACCTGACGTGAGATGGCTTCGACACGTCACGCGGGCAGAACAATCCACGCCGACGCAAGGTGTCCATGGCGCTTCTCGTCAGCGTATTTGACCGGCAGGTGCGAGGCGTCCACCGTGCGGGTGATTTCAAGCTTCTCCGCTGCTCAAACCCCAAAATCTCTCTAGCGGGTTGCTGACATCGGACAGTCAGAGCCCGCGCTCAACCATCAAGGCGCAGTCGGACAGTGGCGATCTCGAAGGGGCGCATCTCAACACGCAGTGTCGACCCGGATGGGTTGAGCGCCGCAATCGGTTGCTCGTCGAAATCAACCCGCTCGGCTGACAGGACAGGACGCGCGATTTCGAGCACCGCCGACGTCGGTCTGCCTTCCGCTTCGTTCATGCGGATGACGATCCCATCGCCATCGTCGGCGGGCTTCAGCGTCTCAACGATGACATTCGATGCACGGCTCGTCACGAACGGCCTTGAAGGCGGTGACGGGTTGGCCGTCGCGGCCAAGATACGCAACGGCGCATTCAGATCGTAGGCTTCGGCGTTCAGAACGGCGCGGTCTGCGTTCGGCAGCGGCAGAAGGCTGTAAGTGAAGACGTGCCGTCCTTGATCGGCCTTCGGATCGGGGGAGGTCGAGGATTTGATCAGCGTGATCCGTAGCATTCCTCGGGTCACGTCATAGCCGTATTTGCAGTCGTTCAGCAAAGCGACCGCATACCGTTCATCGGACAGTTGCGCCCATTTGTGGGCCGGCACTTCGAACCGGGCGGCGTCAAAAGGCGTATCCCGTTTCGTCGACCGTTCGACGACTCCCCATTGCACATCGAACTGTGCCAGCGGGGCGTCGATCACTGTCGGGAATGCCGCCTTGAGCAGGGTGTGGGTCTCGTGCCAATCGACCTCTGTCACGAAGTCGATCCGGCGGGAATGCGCGGCCAATCGAATGGTTTGGGTCAGGATGCTGTTGCGCCACCGCGTCGTGACCCGGACGGCGGCCCGGATCGGTCCGGTTTCGACGATTTCGAGGTCGTGCGTTCCGGTGACGGTCTCCTGCCTGTCCTCGAATGACGGGTCGATGTCCCAGGCATCCCAGCAGATCGGCCGATCCTCGAAGGCCTGCAGTTGGTTGCCGACGTGGCCGGTCGGCAAGACGTCAACACCGGCCGCTTTGTCGTGAACCCGCGTCAGCTGGCCATTGCCGGCGACGTGCACGCAAAGATGCGCGTTCTCCAGGATCGCGCCGAAACCGTCCGCCCTGCAGCGGGAAGGCGTTTCGGGGGAACTTGCCTCGGAGAGCGGCAGGACGCTGTAGGAGAGGAAGGTTGTAACGAAATGCAGCGTGCCGCCGTCGACCGCCTGCCCCTCGCCTTCCTGCGATCCTTCCACAAAAACGAGACGGGGGCCGGTCACCGGCGAGGTGCTGGCGACGCGGATCTGCTGTCCTGAAAGCAACTGCGCCGCCTGCCTCGACACGGCCTCGGCCCGTCGCACGATCGTGTCATAGTCCAGCCGTGCGTCGGCGAAGACCTCCGGCACCGATGTCCCGGTGATGATGTCATGAAACTGGTTGAGGCAGAGCAGTCGCCAGGCATCCGTCAGATCGGCGGCGAGGCCGGCCATCGCCGACAATGCCTCGGCTTCATGAAGCGCCCATTCCGCCTTTCGGTTCGCGCGTTTGATCCAGCCTTGTGAGGTAAAGACGCCCCGGTGGCCTTCCACATAATGCTCGCCCGTCCAGACGGGAAGGTCGGCAGCGCAGGCTTCAATCCGCTCGAACGTCTCGCGCACGGTGCTCAAGCGCAGCCGTGGCATGGCCGGCATCGCGCTGTAGGCATGCGCCTTGGCGAGCAACTCTTCGGTCGGACCGCCGCCGCCATCGCCATAGCCAAAACAGATTGGAAGGTCGCGGACATGGTCCTGGGCGGTTGAGTTCGTCCAGGTTCCCAGCACCTCTGCGGCGCTGAGATCGCTTTTGTAATTTGTCGGAAACGGCAGATACTGAACATCTCGCGGTGTGGTCAGGATGTGGGCGATCACCCGGCTGCCGTCGATGCCCTCCCAGACATGGCTTGACGAGGGCACCTTGTTGCGCTGATTCCAATTCAGCTTGTTGGTGACAAACCATTTCAGCCCCGCAAGGCGCATCAGCTGCGGAACCTGGGCTGGAAACCCGAAGGTGTCGGGAAGCCAGAGAACCGGGGTTTCCACATCGCCGAACGTCTCGCGAAAATAGCGGCGCCCCAGCATGAGCTGGCGAATCAATGCCTCCGGTCCCGGAATGTTGAGGTCCGGCTCCACCCACATGCCGCCCATGACCTCCCATCGTCCCTCCGCGACGCGGGCCCTGATCCGCTCGAACAAGTCGGGGTAATCCTGCGCGGTCATCGCATAGAGCTGCGGTTGCGAATGGGAGAAATGATAGTCGGGGTCGTCTTCCATCAGCCGCAACACATTGGAACAGGTGCGCGCGTTCTTCAGCCGTATTTGTGAAATCGGCCAGAGATACGCGACGTCCATATGGGCGTGCCCGATGGCATGCAGCGTGACGTCGAGCGGTTCACCCGCCGCGGCGATGCCGTCCGTGAGCGTCCTCTGCGCGGCGGGGACGCTTGCGTACAGTGCCTCGCCGATCGGGTCGCGGGTATCGAGCGTGTTGAACGCGTGATCGAGTGCCCGCAGGAGGCCTTGATGTTCCGCGGACTCATGGTCGAGGACCGAAATTGTATCAAGGACCGCGCGGGCGAGACCGTGAAACGCCAGCAGGGCTGCGTCGCGTTCCACGACCGACGGGATGCCCATGAAAAGCCTGGCTTTGCTCTCGGAATCGGGGGGCCAACCGACATGACCCGTCCATCCGTGCAAGGACAGTAGATGAACCTGACCATCGGCGACGGCCGCATCGAGCGGTACGGTATGGTGGTAACGATCGGCGGAGCCGATGATCCGCGTGTCCACACGTACCAGGGCTTCGGGATGATTGAAGATGTCGCCCAGAACACCGAGCGGAAGGTGCAGCGCCAAATGCTCGCGATCCCAACCGTCCGGCACGGTGACCGAGCTTTTCAGCACGAAGTTGAGGTCGGCATGGCCCCAATAGCTTTGGTGCGGTACTTCTTCCCACCCTGTGGGATCGGCACAGATTGGCGCATCGACCATTGCCTCGCTGAGCGGCAAAAGCCGGAAATGCGGCAGCGGCTGACGGCGCCGAAAGATGAACGGCTCGATCAGCTTTAGCCGGGTCGCGATCTTTTCCGCGACAAAGGGCCACCTGCCTCTCATCCACAAATCCCGATCATGTCGGTAGAAGATCGAAACCCGGCACTGTGCCCCGATAGATCGCCGCCGTGCGCGCTGCCTCGGCTTCCAGGGCCGAGGGGTCCCGGTCTTGCCGACCATCGCCCCAGCTTCGGCTGATGTCCGGCCAGGGGATCGAGTCGATGAGCAGTTTGGTGTAGGGATGTTGGGGCGCGCCGATCACCTCTTTCGGCGGACCGGCCTCGACCACATGCCCCTTGAACAGGACCATCACGAAATCGCTGACGTGATAGGCGGTGGCGAGGTCGTGCGTGATGTACAGGATCGAGATGCCGTATTTGTCCTTAAGGTCATAAATGTTTGAGAGTATGGACGCGCGCAGGCTTGCATCCACCATCGAAACGGGCTCGTCCGCAATCAACAGCTTGGGGGACAGCATCAGCGCCCGCGCGACGATCAGCCGCTGACGCTGGCCGCCCGACAACTGATGCGGATATCGCGACAGCACGAGGTCCGGATCAAGACCCACGGCGATGCAGGCCTCTTCCATCGCCTGTCTTGTATGGGCCTCTCCTTTCGAGAGGCCGAACCGCTTGAAGGGAAACTTGAGCGCGTGACTGACGCGGTAGAACGGATTGAAGCAGGCGTAAGGATCCTGAAAGACCGCCTGCACGTTCTTGCGAAATTCGAGCGATTGCGCGGGCGACATGGATCGCATGTCCCGACCCTCGAACAGGACACGGCCCTCGCTGGGCGGGTTGAACCCCAGCATGATCGAGCCCATCGTGGATTTGCCGGAGCCTGACTGACCGACGATGGAGATGATTTGCGGGGTATCGCCTTGCAGGGTGAACGACATCGGATGCAGCGCGGTCAACGGGCCATAAGTCTTGCGCACGTTTTCGAACCGCAGCAGCGGCTCGGTGCTGCTGCGGTTAGCGGCCGGGGCCTTGCGGTCGGGGTTGAGAAAACTCTCGCCGCCAACCAGCGGCACGGATGAGATCAGGTCCTTTGTATAGGGGTGCTTCGGGTTTTCCATGATCTGCCGGACCAGGCCGTGTTCGACCAGTTCCCCATCCTTGAGCACGGCCAGTTCGTCCACGGACTGTGCCATCAACCCCATGTCGTGCCCGATCAGGATCAGACCCGATCCGATCTGTGCCTGAATGTCCTTGAGCGTTTGCATCACCTGCCGTTGGGTCACGACATCGAGCGCTGAGGTCGGCTCGTCGGCGATGATCAACTCCGGGTTCAGAATGATGCCCAGCGCGATACAGACCCGCTGCTTCATTCCGCCCGACAATTCGTGCGGATAGAGCTTCCCGGTGTGTATCGGCAGGCCGACGCTTTGCAGGGCCGCATCCGAGCGCCGGTTGAGGTCTGCACGATCCACGTGTCCCTCGTGGGCGATGATGCCATCCCATATCTGCCGCTCCACCCGCATCACCGGGTTGAGTGAGTTCATCGCGCCCTGGGGGATGTAGGCGATTCGGGAGAGCCTCGTGCGGCGCATCTCCTCGTCGCTGAGCGCGAGGATATCCGTACCGTCGAGATCGATGGTGCCCGATGACACACGTCCCGGCTCGGCCAGCATCTGCATGACCGCCAGGGCCGTCGTCGTCTTGCCGGAGCCGCTTTCGCCGATGAAGCCGACCCGGGTTCCCTTGCGGACCGTCAGATTGAGCGCCTTGACGGCCTGCACGACGCCCCTGGATGTGGGAAACTCGATCGACAGGTCACGCAGCGTGAGTACCGGCTTGTCGGTCATCAGGACAGCCTCCTCAGACGGGGATTGGAGACTTCGTCAAGCCCGAGGTTGACGAGAAGAAACCCGATGAACATGACCGCAAGGAGGATCGTCGGAAGACCCCACCACCACCAGAGGTTCTGAATCAGGGCGCCTGCGTTGATGGCTTCGTAGATCGTTCGGCCCAGTGTCGGCACCCGCTGCGGACCGAGACCAAGAACCTCCAGTCCGACGGCGGTTACGATGGCCGTCGTGACCGAGGCGATGAACGACCCGAACAGGTAAGGCACGAGGTTCGGCATCATCTCGCGAAACATGATGTGCCAGATCGATGCACCGGACAGTTGGGACATCTGAACGTAGCCGGACTGCTTCATCGACAGGACCTGTGCCCGGATCAGCCTGGTCGGCGATTGCCAGACAAATCCGGCAATGAGAAGCGCCATGGCGGTCAGCGACACATCCCCATAGGCCGCCTGGAAGACGACAAGGACCAGAAGCGGTGGGATCGTGATCATCACGTCGGAAAGGACGCGGATCGTGTCGTCTATCCGCCCGCCAAGAAAACCCGCCGAGAAGCCTAGAAAGATGCCGATCGACATGCCGATCAGGCTTGCCAGAAGGCCCACGAACAAAGTGTTCGGAGCGCCGACGACGATGAGCGCGAGCATATCCCGACCGGCCCCGTCCGTACCCAGGGGGTGGGCCCAGTCACCGCCCTGGCCGCGCAGATTCTCGAACCCCACGGGCGGCAGCTTCAGCGGCGTCGCGCCGGTGAACACCAGATCGAGGTTCCAGATGAGACTGCCGATCAGACCAAGCGCGACGATGCCCAACAAAAGGCCGGCCCCCCAGGTGAGCTTGGGGTTCATCCAGGGGTTGTCGAAGCGACGGATGCGGCGGGCTTGCTGGCGTTCGGCGCGTGTCGGGCGCGCGATTGCCTTGGCGGTCGTGTCGTTAGCGGATGTGTTGCTCATCTCATGCACCCTCGTGCCGGATTCGGGGGTCGATGAACGGATAGAGCAGATCGACGATGAAGACCGAGAGTGCGGTGATCAGGATGATCACATAGCTCACCCCCTGAATGACCGGAAAATCCTGATTGAGGATCGCGTCGTAGAGAAGCTTGCCCATCCCGTTGTAGGCGAAGATGCGTTCGACAAGGACCTGTCCCGAGATGAGCAGACCGACCTTGAGCGCGAAGGCCGTGACCTGCGGCAGGATGGCGTTGCGGATCATGTAGCGGTAGAGGATGTAGCGCGGCCTCAGTCCCTTGGCCTCGGCAAGCTTGACGTAGTCCTCTCCCTGCACGGTGATCATCAGCCCGCGCATTCCCAATGCCCAGAAACCGAACGTCACGATGACGATGGACAGAGCGGGCAAAAAGCCGTGGTGCAAGACCGATGCCGCGAAATCCCATGACCAGGCGGGCTCGACATTCAGCCCGTAGGCGCCGGTCAGGGGAAACAATCGCAGCTTGGCCGAAAACAGCCACATCAGCAAAAGCCCGGACAGAATGGGTGGTATCGCGGTCAGCACCATCGCTGCCGGGATCGCCACGCGTACGAGCCTTGGCGAATGGTCCCACACCATGAAGGCGCCAAGGGCGTTGCCGATGAAGAAGGTCACGATCAGCGACAGGATCATCAAGCCCAGCGTCCAGGGCAGGGCGTATCCGATCAGGGTCGTCACCTCGGTGGGGAAGCTGCCGATGGAATAGCCGAGGTCCAGCGTGACGAGGCTGAACAAGTATTTCGGGTATTGAATGTAAAGTGGATCGCCGATGCCGAATTGAGCGCGCATCCCGGCGATCAAGGCTTCCGAATTTTCGACGAAACCGCCCCCCGAGGCCATCCGGCCAAGCATGATTTCCACCGGATCGACGGGCGACAGGCGAGGAATGATCCATATCAGCGTGGCCGCGATCCAGACCGTTAGGATCAGGGTGGTCACGCGGGTGACCAGATATCTGACCGGAATGCGGGACATGCGGACTCCTTCGCAGTGCTGGGATCGGGGCGGCCCTTGGATGCCGCCCCGACCCGGGGAGGTTCGGTCAGTCCGCGCGCGTCAGTTCGTGGATGATCCGGTGCGTGTCTCCGCGCCAGAAGGCCGGCGGCGTGTAGTCGTTGTCTACACTCGGCCAACCCTCCCAATAAGTCGTGTTGAATGGCAACAGCTTGGCCGACTGCACCAACGGGATGAAGGGCATCTCATCGGCCAGATACCGATAGGCGTCCGCCACCATGCCGGGGATCTCGTCCGCGCCCAACGCCATCGAGCCCATCCGGTCGACGATTTCGGTGTAGGCGGCGGTCGCATCGGTGTTCCAGCGGCCGGTGTTGTTAAAGCCGGGGGCCCGCTCGCCGATGGGGGCGATCGAGGCATTTGTATAACGGCTCATCGACGCCCATGGCTCGTTCACCGACCCGCAGGACAGCCACGAATAGGTGATGTCGTAGCCGCCTAGCGGCAGAACCTCGCCCCAGAAGACGCCGTTCTCCACCGGGATCGAGCGCGCGTCGATGCCGGCTCGCTGCAATTGCTCGACGATCACGTCGATGGTCCGGGTGTATTCGGTCGACGCCGAGTTGACATGGATGTTGGCGGTCAGCCGTTCGCCGTTGCGCTCGTAATAGCCGTCGCTTCCCATGGTATAGCCGGCCGCTTCGATCAACGCCTTTCCCGCATCAACATCCGCCGTTTCGGGCAGACCGAGACCCGCCTCTTCGATAGCGGCGATGAAAGGCTCCATGGCCTCGTATTGCACGAACATGCTCCGCGACGGCACGGTCGTGCCTTCATAGGCGACGTTCACGATCTGCGTGCGGTCGATGATGTGCGCGATGGCGCGACGCATGTCGGCGTCGTCCCACGGGGCAACGGTCGTATTGAACTCCAACTGGCGCGCGCAGGGGTCGGGCCAGGCGTACGGCAGGTCGCCGCGCCAAGCTTTGACGGCTGGGTTCTGGGCCTGGATTGCCTCGAAGGTGCCAAGCGTCACGTTCTGGCCCGCGTCAAGCTGGTTCGTCGCGAGAAGCTGTGCACGCGCCTCCTCACCGCCGGTTTCCAGGACGACGACGCGCAACGGCTCCGGCAGGTCCATGAACCCGGTGGCGGCCCCCCACCAGTCGTCGTTGCGGTCCCAGATGGCGCGGTTGGTGGCGACGCTGGTGAGCGTGTACGGTCCGGTACCGATGGGAGGATAGAATGTGAAGGTGGCGGGGTCGTCAACCTGGCTCCAGATATGCTCCGGCATGGACAGGAAGGCCGCAAAGACCCGCACCGCCAGGATGTCAGAGACAAATCGCGGGTTGGGCGACTTCAGGTTGAAGACGACGGTGAGGTCGTCGACGCGCTCGACACTGTCGACCATGCCGCGCATCTGCGAGGCTTCGCGTTCGACCAGGTTCTCGTTGCCAAGGACCATATTCACGGTGAACACCACGTCATCGGCGCTGAAGGCTTCGCCGTCCGACCAGGTCACACCCTCGCGAAGCGTCATTGTCCATTGATCGAATGTGTCGTTGGACGTGATCCCGGTGGCCAGCCACGGTTCGGGATTGCCTTGCGCGTCCAGCACGAAGAGAGGCTCCCACATTGTCTGATGCGCGCCGTGCTCCCGCTTGGTGCCGCGTGTGAACCAGTTGAAGTTCTCAGGGTCCGCAATGGTGCGGTCGAGATCGAGGATCAGCGTGTCCTCTCGCGCGACGTCCTGCGCAGCCAGTGGTCCCCCAACGAGCCCAAGCGCCAAAGCGGACGCCGTCAGTGCCAGTCCCTTGCGTGTCATCATCGTCTTCCTCCCATTGTCGGCCCGGCTTGTCGCCGGGTCGGGTTTGACTCCAGGTTTATCGTGGTCTTGGAAACGGTTTCGCTTGCCCTGTTTGATGGATTGAGGTGACGTCTGGCCGGCTCCTCGAACGGACAGGGATGTCCCAATGACCAACGTGCTTTACATCGACATCGACAGCCTGCGGCCGGACCATCTGGGGTGCTATGGATATGCGCGAGATACCTCTCCGGTAATCGACTCCGTGGCGCGCGAAGGGATCGTTTTCACGGGCGTTCATGCCAGCGATACGCCCTGTCTGCCGTCTCGCACGGCGCTCTGGTCGGGGCGGTTCGGGTTGGTAACGGGCGTCGTGGGCCATGGCGGAAGCGTTTGCGAACCGCGCCGGGAAGGCGCGACGCGCGGCTGGGCGGGGACCTATCTCGATGCCAGTTTCACCGGCGTTCTGCGATCCATGGGCTATCGCTGCGCCACGATTTCCAGCTTCGCGGAGCGTCATGGGGCGTGGCACTGGCTGGCGGGTTTCGACGAAGTCCAGTCCCCCGGCAAGCGCGGACTTGAATTGGCCAGCGAGGTGGCCCCCCGTGCCATCGACTACATTCATCGTGCGAAGGGTGGCGCGCCGTGGTTCCTGCATGTGAACCTGTGGGACCCCCACACTCCCTATCGCACGCCGGATGAATTCGGGGACCCGTTTGCGGACGCCGCTCTGCCAGGCTGGTTGACGGAGGCGCTGATCACCGCCCAGGTCGCAAGCTTCGGCCCACACTCCGCCGCCGAACCGCTGGGTTGGGGGGACGAGGCGAAACCCCTGCGCGCGCCGGCCGTCATCGACGGCCTTGCCGCCGCGCGCGCTTGGTTTGCGGGCTATGACACCGGGATCCGCTACGCCGACCACCATATCGGCCTGGTCCTGTCCGAATTGGAAGCCAGCGATCAGGCCGATGACACCATCGTCGTCATTTCGGCCGATCATGGCGAGAATCTCGGGGAGCTGAACATTTGGGGGGATCACCAGACCGCAGATGCGCCGACCTGCCACGTCCCCTTGATCATACGCTGGCCGGGGCAGCCGGGGTTCAGCGGGCGCAACGACGGCCTGCACTATCACTTCGACTGGATGGCCACCGTGCTCGATCTGCTTGGCGCGGACCTGCCCCGAATATGGAATGCCCGCAGCTTTTCCGGGGACCTGAGCGATGGCGGCCGTGACGCCCTGATCCTTGGCCAGGGAGCTTGGAGTGCGCAGCGCGGCGTCCGTTTCCGGGGCGATGGAGCCGACTGGCTGCTGCTTCGCACCTATGACGCAGGCATGAAGGATCTGCCCCCGATCCTGTTGTTCAACCTGACCGAAGATCCCGCGGAACAGCGAGACCTGAGCGGGCTGCGCCCCGACATGGTCGGCCGGGGACTGTCCATTCTGGATGTCTGGCGCGGCGGGGTGATGGCGGCCGCCGGGCTGGACGACGATCCGCTGATGACGCTTATCGCCGAAGGCGGCCCATTCCACATTCAGGGGCGCTTGCCCGCCTATGCCGCGCGCCTGCGGGCGAGCGGGCGCGGCCACCATGCCGATCGGCTCGAGGCGGAGGCGGCGCGCTTCCCTCACCGCAGATAGTCCATCACCAGAACGCGTGTGCGATCGGGAATCTCCTGCCCGGTAATCTCGACAGTGGGGCCGAACGCGAAATCGACATCGGCCTCCTTGAAATGGCCGAGGAAGCTTTCGATCCACATCGTGTTGCGGGGCCGGTATGTCAGCGTCCGAAAATGCATCGGGATGACAAGTTTCGGCCGGGTTCGATGGATCATCTCCATCAGGTCCGGCAGCTCGAGCGTGAGATAGCCCCCCGCCAACGCGAAGAGAATATCGGTCCCCTCGAAGAATGCCTGCTGTGCGTCGGTGAGAGGATTGCCGACGTCGCCCATATGGGCGCACCTGATGCCATCCAGGGTAAAACGATACATGCCGTTTTGCCCCGGAACCGCGTGTTCGGGATGGTGGTCCCACTCCGCCGCTTCGATGGCCGTGATTTCGACACCCCGAACGGACGTCTGTCCACCCTGCTGCGCCACGGTCAACGCATTCACGACGTCGGGCCCGCCCTTGATCAGATCGGCGCGACAATGGGCGCTGTCATCGTCGGAAGAGATGATCACCAGATCGGCTTCATCCCTGATGGGGGCATACCCCACGCCTTCGGGCGTGTAGGGGTCGGTGATGGTGCGTGGGCCATTCTCGGGCATCAGGCCAAAGGCCGCGTGTCCATACCAGGTGATCTGCATCAGTTGTTTCCCACCACGTGTGGACTGCTTGTTTTTGTGATGTCGTTGTTTTCGGGTCGGGGGTGGGTTTTCCAACCGCCGCTCCGTCCACGGCACGCGATCGCCTCGACGCCGTTGGCCCAGGCGGGGTCGGTGATCCTGACCTCCGGCGGGCAATAGCGCAGCGTCAGGCCACAGCGACGACGATCGGAGGAATTCGCCAGCGAGCCATGGACCAGCATGTCGGCATGCAGCGAGATCTGCCCGGCCCGTAGGGTGTTGGTGAAGGGCTCGCCCAACGCCTCCGCCTCTGCGGTCTCCTTGTGAAAGACTGCCGCCGCGCCGGTTTTCTGCATCTTCAGCGGGCCGTGACGATGCGTGCCGGGGATAAACCGCATTGCGGAGTTCGCCTCGTCCGCGTCGTCGATGGCCAGCCAGACAGTCACAGTGCGGGCAGGATCGAGCGCCCAAAAGGACGCATCCTGATGCCAGGGCACGGCCTTGGGATCATGGGGGGCTTTCGATAGAACTGCCGTGGCCCAACACAGAATGTCGGGGCCGGTGATGTCCTGCACGTGGTCGAGAATTCGCGAATCCGTCGCGATATCCCAGAGACCCGACAGCCGCGCCTGATAGCAGTTGATCCCATAGGCCCCCGCCGGGCCCAAATCACGCATCAGACCATCGACATAGGCGCGGATATCGGCGATCTCTGCCGGCGGAAAGATATCGAAAGGCTGGACGAATCCATCGCTGTTATAGGCAGCGATTTGCGCCGGCGTCAGTTTCGCCGGGGCGGAAACCCGCACCGGCGCGAAGCTCAGATCGTTCTGAAGATCTGTCATGGAACGCTCTCCCCAACGCTCAACCCTAGTCGCGTCGGGTTTTCAGTCAGTGGCGCAGATTGACTTTTTATTATACTATATTGATATTTTTATACTCACAGGGCTAAATCGTTGGCTAATATTGCTGCATGCGCAAAACGACCTTTCTGATAGACAACTACATCACCGCCAACGAGGCGTTTCACTTCGCTCGGAAGAGCCTCGCGACGCGCTATCCCGATCAGGCGCATGACCATGACTATTTCGAGGTTTTTCTGATTGAACGCGGCCGCACCTCCCATTGGGTGAACGGCGTCACTCAAGTCCTCGAACCCGGGCATCTGGCCTTCGTGAGGCCCGCCGATGTGCATGCCTTCTGCGCCGATCGAAAGTCGGGCTGCCGGATCTTCAACATCATGTTCCGCTCCGACACGGCGGAGCATCTGGCGACGCGCTATGCCGCCACGATCGGTGGTCGGTTCTTCGATGCCAAAAGCGCTCTGCCCGAGATGCACACCCTCGCACCCGCGAGGTTTGCCCGCGCGGTCAGGATCGCCCAGCAGTTGCAGATATCGCAACGGTCGCTTGCCGGGATCGAGGAGTTTCTGCTGGTTTTGGCCAACCGCGTGGCCGATGCAACGAGCAGTGAAGACGGTACCGCGCCCCGTTGGTTCGCCGAAGCCTGCAGCGCGGCCCAGTCACGCGAGGTGTTCCAACAAGGGGCGTCGGGCTTTCTCAAGGTGGCGCGCCGCAGTCGCGAGCATGTCTGCCGTACCTGCAAGGCCGTCACGGGGCTGACCCCATCGGAGTACATCAATCGTATCCGGATCGAGTATGCCGCGCAGCTTTTGAGGAGTGACGAGGCTTCGATAGAAGATGTCGCGAACGAATGCGGGTTTGAGAACATCAGCTATTTTTACAGACTGTTCCAACGACGCTTCGCCAAGACCCCGCGCGCCTATCGCATCGCCCACCGAAGAGATCCGTTTCAATCGGAGGAATAGCCGCGACGCTGTCTGATCCAGTTGTACGGCCGCGCGCAACGCTACGGTGCTTTTGGGTTTCAAGCCGGGCCCGCTTGACTATTTTTGGAACCTGGTTTCAAAATACGGCCCTGATCATGAGTGACTCTGTGCCCATCACCAGAAGGAAAATGGCGTTTGGCGAAGCGATATCGTGGAGATTCCGTGGCGGTCGAGACGTTGCCGCCGGTGTCGGTTGACGACCTTGCCGTGATCGAGAGCGCTGCCGGAGACATCGCTCCGGGCACGCAGGCGCTATGGCGCGGGCTTCAAATTCTAAGTCTCGTTTCCACGGCCGGACGGCCGCCACGGTTTGTCGAGCTTCTTGATCGCAGCGAACTGTCGAAAGGAACCCTGCATCGCCTTTTGCAGACCCTTATGGAGGCTCGGTTCGTCGCCTTCGACGAGCGCGATCAGACCTATCGGCTTGGGTCGCGCCTGTTCGAGATGGCGCATCATGTGTGGGACAATTTCGACCTGCGCGGGGCGGCCGAGCCGGAGCTGATCCGGCTGCGCGATCTGACCGGGGAAACCGTCCGTCTAGGCATTCTCGACGGCGACGACGTGCTTTACATCGATCAGCGTGAAGCGCCGCAGCCGCTTCGTCTTGCCAACAGTGTGGGCAACCGCGCCTCGCCCCACACCAGCGGTATCGGCAAGGCCATCCTGGCTCATCTCGATCCCGAGCGGCGCATGCGCCTTTTGCAGCAGGATCTCGTCGCGCTGACGCCGCGGACCATCACCGACCCGGCTGAACTGATGCGCCAGCTCGATCTGACCAAGGGCCGCGGATACGCCATCGCGGTCGAGGAACAGAATGCGGGAATCAGTTCGGTTGCCGCGCCCATTCTCGACCACCGAGCCCGGCCGATCGGCGGGATCGGGATCGTCGGACCGTCCTTTCGCCTGACCGAGGAACGGCTGCACGCCCTGGGCCGCGAAACGATGATCGCCGCGCGGCGGATTTCCGGCAATGTGGGGGAAAGCGCGATGTCGATCACCGTCAACCCGCGACCGCTGGGCAGCGACAGCGATCAGGTGCGGTGCGCCGTTCCCGCCTCCAGCTTTTTGGGCGAGGGGCCGCATTGGTCGGTCGAGCGTCAGCGGTTGATCTGGGTCGATATCCTGGCGCCGGCGGTGCTGGAAAGCGATGTCGTGTCGGGAACCTATATTTCGACGGCGATGCCCCATCTGGTGGGCACGGCGATCCCCCGGGCCACGGGCGGTCTGGTCGCCGCGATGCAGGGTGATGTCCGCTTGATCGACGCGGCGTCGGACGCCATGACGATTCTGTGCGCGCCGGAACAGAACCGCCCCGGCAATCGCTTCAATGACGGGAAGTGCGACAGCCGTGGACGTCTGTGGGTGGGGTCGCTGGCGATCGACGCGACCCCCGGCCAGGGCGCGCTCTGGAGGATCGACCCCGACGGGAGCGCGACGTTGATGCAGGATGGCGTTCACATCGCCAACGGGCTCGGTTGGAGCCCCGACGACCGAACATTCTATTTCACCGATTCCGGCAAGCGGACGATCTACGCCTACGATTTCGACGTCGATCGGGGGGCGATCGCCGGTCGCCGTGTCTTCGCCGAGATCCCCGAAGGCGCCGGCATCCCGGATGGTCTCACGGTCGATGCCGAGGGGTTCGTGTGGTCCGCGCATTGGGACGGGTGGTGCGTCACGCGATACGACCCGGACGGCAAGGTCGAACGGGTGGTGAACCTACCCGTGCCACGGCCGACAAGTTGCGTCTTCGGCGGCGACGACCTTGCCACCCTGTTCGTCACCAGTGCGCGCATCCGCCTGTCGGCCCAGCAGCTTGCGGAGGCTCCCCAATCGGGCAGCGTGTTCGCGGTCGCAACGGGGTTTACGGGCCTCGCCGCACACGCCTTCGCGGGCTGACGGAGAAGACGACCATGGCCGGACTCAGTCTCAGGCGCGTTTGCAAAAGCTTTGGCGACGTCGCGGTGATCCAAGATGTCGACCTCGATGTTGCCGATGGGGAGTTCACGGTCTTCGTCGGTCCATCGGGGTGCGGCAAGTCCACCCTGCTGCGCCTGATCTGCGGCCTCGACGAGGTGACGGGCGGCGAGTTGCTGATCGACAACGAGATCGTTAACGATGTGCCGCCGGCCAAGCGTGGCATCGCCATGGTGTTCCAGTCCTACGCGCTCTACCCCCATATGACGGTTGCCGACAATATGGGCTATGCGCTCAAGCTCGCCGCCGTTCCCAAGCCCGAAATCCGCGAGCGGGTGGAAGCGGCGGCGTCCATTCTTCAATTGTCACCCTACCTGGACCGCAAACCCCGACAGCTTTCCGGTGGCCAGCGCCAGCGTGTGGCCATCGGTCGTGCGATCGTGCGTGAGCCCCGCATCTTTCTGTTCGACGAGCCGCTGTCCAACCTCGACGCGGCGCTGCGGGTCGACACCCGGATCGAGATTGCCCGGCTGAAGGAACGGCTGGGCGCGACGATGATCTATGTCACCCACGATCAGGTCGAGGCGATGACCCTGGCCGACAAGATCGTGGTACTCAACGCCGGCCGTATCGAGCAGGTCGGAACCCCGCTGGACCTTTACAGCACGCCGGCGAACCGGTTCGTCGCCACCTTTATCGGCAGTCCAAAGATGAACATCCTCGCGGTCGATGGCGTATCGACCGATGGTTCGGGTCCCGCGCTCCGCGTTGCCGGCGGCACAATTCCGTGCGGCGCTGTCGAGACCGGGGCGGTGACGAAAATTGCCGAGGTCGGCGTGCGGCCGGAACACCTTGTGATCGCGGGTCCGGATCAGACCTCGTCGGGGCTGCCGGGAACCGTGCTGATGACCGAGCATCTTGGCAGCGATACGTTCGCCTTTTTCGAGGTCGATGGGCGCGACGACCCGGTTCTTGTCCGCCTGGCCGGCGAACGTCCTCTCAAGCGTGGCGAGACGGCGCGGATCGTGCTGTCCGACGCTGGGGACGTTCATCTGTTCGCGTCAGACGGGGCGGCGATCCGCGCCGATGCCGATGCGCCGCGGAGCGCGGCGTGACGGACGGTCGCGCCCGACACCCAGAGCTTTCTTCCGTTCCCATCGAGGCTGCCGTCTATCCGAGCCTGCGCAACCTTCCGGTGCTTATCACCGGTGGCGGGTCGGGTATCGGCGCGCATCTGGTGGAGGCGTTCGCGGGGCAGGGGGCACGGGTCGGGTTTCTCGAACTCGACGACCGGGCGGCTTCCGCGACGGCCGACGCGGTGGCGACGGAAACCGGCAATCGCCCGGACCACGAAGTCGTTGATCTCACCGATATTGCCGCGATGCGAACCGCCATTGCCGCGCTTCGCGATCGCCTGGGACCGATCCGCGTTCTCGTCAACAACGCGGGCAACGATGACAGATTGCCTATCGAGGAGGTGACGCCGGACTATTGGGACGATCGCTTCAACGTCAACCTTCGTCACCACTTCTTCGCGGCCCAGGCGGTGGTCCCCGACATGGCGGCGGCCGGCGGCGGGGCGATCGTCAATATGGGGTCCAACAGCTGGATGCAGGGCGCGCCCGGCCTGATCTGCTACACGACGGCGAAATCGGCGGTGCAGGGCATGACGCGCTCACTGGCGCGCGAAGTGGGAAACCGAAAGATCCGCGTCAACTCCATCGCGCCGGGCTGGATCTTGACCGAACGCCAGGTGGACCGCGCCAAGGCAATCTATCCGGACAAATTCGCGCAATATCTTGAGCGGCAGTGCCTGGAGGAATTCCTGCTGCCGCCGGATGTCGCGCGCATGGCGCTGTGGCTGGCCGCCGACGATAGTCGGTTGGTCACGGGGCAGACCTTTGTCGTAGACGGTGGCGTCGTCTAATTTGGAACGAGGTTTCAGGTTCTCTTGACAGCGTCAGCGATCGCGTTTACGTGTTTTGAAACAGGGTTCCAAATTACCGAGGGCCTATCAGGGAGGATCGGATGAAAAGACACTTCAAGATGTTCGCGGCCGCAGGCATCGCCGCTCTTATCGGCGCGGCTGCGCCGGTGGCGGCCCAGGATGTCGAATTCATGACTTGGACCTATACCGAGGAGACGGGCCAGAAGGTCATCCAGGAGATGATCGACGGCTTCAAGGCCGAGACCGGTCTGGCGGTTGAGCCCCAAGGCTACGCCTGGGGCGAAATGACCAAGAACTATCTCCTCCGGGGGCGGTCGAACAATCTGCCGGATGTCGGGCAGAGCCAGGGGCGGCTCCTGCCCATGCTTAAGGGCATCGATCAGCTTGTCGACCTCAATGACGTGATCGGCCGCGACCGGCTGGAAGCGATGTTCGATCCCGGTTTCCTCGCCATGGGCAACATCGATGGCAGGCAGGTGGCGGTGCCGTGGATCGGCGGCACTGTGGGCTGGGTTGCCAATCAAGAGGTGTTGGAGGCGGCGGGGGTAACCGAAATGCCCGAAACGCTTGACGAGTTCCGCGCGGCTCTGGTGGCCGTGCGGGACAATGTGCCCAACTCCGTCCCGCTCGGCCTCTCCACGAAGAACGAAAACTCGATCGTCCTGGACTATGTGATCTGGGTGAAGATCTTCGGCGGCAACCTTATCGAGGAGGACGGCGCGGTCGCCGCCAACTCGCCCGAAGCCGTGGCCGCGCTGACCTTCCTCACCGAGGCAATGAACGACCGCCTCGCGGCGCCGGAGATCGACCGGCCGGACGCCCGCCGACTGTTCGGGCAAGGGGCCACCGCGTTCTATATCGATGCGCCGGTGGCCCGCACGTTCGCCCGCCAGTTCTCCGGTCGCGACACCGAAATCGATCCGGCGGTAAAGCCGATCAAGGGGCCGGTGCTCAACGCCGGCGACACGCCGGTGTCGATCCAGTGGGGCCACGTTCTCGCGGTTTTCGGGGACGAGAACGCAAGACCGGACAGTGCGGCGGTGCGGTGGATCGAGTACCTTCTGTCAGACGAGGTGCTCGTTGCCTACGCGACAAATCAATCCACCCTGCCGGCGACAAAGACGGGTCTGGTTTCGGAGGCCGTCAAGGCAGACCAGTATCTTTCGGACTGGGCGGCCGCCTCGGTATCCCCGATCCGTCACGTGATCGCGTCGCTCGACAACGGCGCCCAGGTTTCGGCGATTATCGGGGAGGAGTTCCAGGCCGCGATCCTCGGACAGAAATCGCCGGAAGAAGCCGCCGACACCATGCAGACGCGGCTTGAAGAGGCGATGGCCGCCCAATAGTTGCGACTTAATCCATGGGGAGGCATCGATCTGCGCCTCCCCTCCGATCCCCACGGTCAAGGCCGCCCAATCAGCGGCAAGGAGGTCCCGGATGCCGCCGGCCGATCATTCCCATAAATTCACTGCCGACGAAGTCAGCCGGTTCCGCGACGATGGCTACGTCATTCGCAAGGGCCTGTTCGATATGCGCGAAATCGAGGCGCTGAATGCGATCGTCAACACCGACGAGCGCATATCGAAGGCCGTTTACGGTCTCGCCGATGCCTCGGGCGCGACCACCGAACTCGCACTCTGGCGCCGGCTGGGCGACGACATGTTCGGCGCCGTCGCCCGATCGCGCAGGATCGTCGACAATCTGGCCACCGTCATGGGCGGCCAGATGGCCTTTTATCATGCCAAGCTGACGCTGAAGCGGCCGAAAGTTGGAGGTGCGTGGGACTGGCACCAGGATTACGGGTATTGGTACCGTCACGGTTATCTGTACCCGAACATGGCGAGCGTCTTTATCGCTCTCGATCCGTCGCGCCGGGAAAACGGGTGCTTGCAGGTGCTCAAGGGAAGCCACAAGATCGGCCGTATCGACCACGGCAAGAACGTCGACCAGATCGGCGCTGAGATGGTCTATGTGGAGGCGGCAAAAAAAACGTGCCCGCTGGTCCATGCGGAGCTCGACCCCGGAGACGCGCTGTTTTTCCACGCCAACCTCTTGCACGCATCGGGCCCGAACACATCGGACCGCAGCCGCAACGTGCTTCTCTGCTGCTACAATCGAGCCGACAATGAGCCGTTTCTGGACGGCCCGACCAGCAGCCACACGCCGATCGAACCGCTGGACGACGACCGTATCGCCGACTTCATCGGCAAACCGCTCGACGGGCTTTCGCCCGTTGCCCAGAGCGCCGACCGGACACCCGCGTGACCATGGGCCCGGATCCACATGCCGTCGGGCGTTGAATGCCGGGCGGTCATGACGATCAGGCCGTTTTGTCCGCTGTCCGCGTCTCGCCGGAGGCGCGTCGGGGGGGCTTGAAGGCGGGCGAGGCCCGTTTCGGCATTCTTCTTCTCGTCCCGGCACTCTTTGCCTTTGGGGCCGTCGTGCTCTTCCCCTTCCTGCAAGCCCTTTCGCTTTCGCTCTACAAATATACGCTGACGACGCCCGAACCGGTCTTTATCGGGGTGTCGAACTTCGTCCGGGTCCTGACCGATCCGGGTGTGCGGCAGGCGTTCGTGACCACCGTGATCTATGTCGCGCTCACGACTGTTTTGAGCATCACCCTGGGACTTGCCTGGGCGCTGATCCTGAACCAGCCGTTCCGGGGGCGCGCGGCGATCCGCTCGATCTCCCTCCTGCCCTGGATCATGCCATCCGTCGTGACCGCGTTTCTTTGGGGCTGGATCTTCAATTCGCGCTACGGCCTCTTGAACTTCCTGGCGATGGAGGCGGGGTTCATCGAGTTTCCGAAGGCCTGGCTTTCGACCAGCGGCGGCGCGTTGGGGGCGGTTATCCTGACCAAGGTGTGGCTTTCGATCCCGCTTTTCATGGCCTTCTTCCTCGCCGGTCTCGCCAGCATGGACCGCGAGCAGGTGGAGGCGGCCCGTGTCGACGGCGCCGGGAACTGGCCCGTCCTGCGCGATCACATCCTGCCGCATCTGCGTCCCGTGCTTCTGGTCGTCGTTGTGCTCGGCATGATCGGCAACCTGCAGCAGTTCGACACGATCTATGCGCTCACGGGCGGCGGGCCGGTCAGGGCCACGACGGTGCTCTCGATCGAGGTCTACAAGCGCGCGTTCGAGCAGTGGGATATCGGGATGGCCGCCACCGTCGGCGTCCTCTGGGTCGCGACGATCCTTCCTCCAGCCTATTTCTATCTGCGTCAGCTTATGAAGGGGGCCGAGTGATGCTCGATCTCCGCTCCGCCCGGGCCAAAATAGTCTTCGCTGGCGTCGCGCTCTCGATCGGGTTCTTTCTGTTCTTTCCGGTCTACTGGCTCGTCGCCTCGGCTTTGAAACCCGATGCCGAACTCTATGCGCTCACGCCCACGCTGCTGCCCGAAACGCTGACGCTCAAACATTTTCGAACGGCGATCTTCGAGGGCAACCTACCACTGCATCTGACCAACAGCCTGATCGTGTCGCTGTCCTCGGCCATCATCAACGCGACGCTGGCCACCTATGCCGGCTACAGCTTCGCCAAGTATCGCTATTTCGGGCGCAAGCCGGTGATGCTGTTCATGCTGTCGGCCCAGATGTTTCCCTTCGGCCTTCTGCTCATCACCATCTACCCGATATTCACCGCCTGGGGCTTGCTCGACACGCGGATCGGCCTGATGCTCTCCTACATCGTGTTCGCCCTGCCGGTGGCGACCTACATGCTCTACAGCTACTTCAGTCAGGTGCCCAACGAGCTGATCGAGGCGGCGCGGGCCGACGGGGCGTCGGACCTGCGGATCTTCCACACGATCGTGCTGCCGATTTCGATCCCGCCGATCATCACCGTCTTCCTCTATTCGTTCATGTGGAGCTGGAACGACCTGCTCTATTCGCTGACCCTCATCATCTCCGAGGACAAGCGCACGGTGGGACCGGGCCTTCTGCTGACCTATCTCAACGAATCCAATGCCGACTGGGGCGGTGCGATGGCGGCGTCGCTTCTGGCGGCGCTGCCGGTTGTCATCGGCTTCATGGCCTTGCAGCGCTACTTCATCCAGGGTGTCACCGCGGGGGCCGTGAAATGAGCCGGGGGTTGAGTGGTGTGTTTCCGGTGATCGCGACACCGTTCCGCGCCGACGGATCGATCGACATCGACGATTTCCACGCCATCATCGATTTCGTCGTCGCGTGCGGGGCCGACGGGATGGTTTTTCCCGGCATGGCCTCGGAAGTGGAGACGCTGACAGGAGAAGAACGGGCGAACCTCGTCGCGCTGCTCGGCCGCCGTCTCGACGGCCGGCGGCCCTTCGTCGTCGGCGCCAGCCATGGCGCTCCCGCCATGGCCATCGCGCGGGCGGAAGAGGGGCGCGCCGCCGGCGCCGTCGCGGCCATGATCATGGCGCCGCCGGACAGGGGCAGGGATACCGACGCGCAGATCGCCTTTTTCCGTGAAGTGGGCACGGGGACCGCGCTCGAGATCATGATCCAGAACGCACCGCCGCCCAACGGGGCCGGCCTGCCGCCGGAGATCGTCGTGGCCGTCGCCGAAGCGGTGCCCACGGTCACCTGCGTCAAGGAAGAGACGCCGCCGTGCGGCCAGCACCTGTCGCGCATCCGCGCGGCGATGGACCGGCCCGGCAGGACCCTGACGCTGTTCGGCGGTGCCGGCGGTCGATACATTACCGATGAGCTGGCCCGCGGCGCCGCCGGCACGATGCCCGCCAGCGAACTGGCCGACGTCCATGTCGCGCTTGTCCGGGCCTGGCGGGCGGGCGACGAGGAGGAGGCGCGGCGGATTTTTGAGCGCAGTCTTCCGCTGCTGAATTTCCAGGCCGTGTTCCGCACCGCGATGACCAAGGACGTGCTGCGGCGGCGCGGCATCATCCGCAACGCCGACATCCGGACCGACGGTCACCGTCTCGACCATGGCGACATGGCGGAACTCGCGGTGCTGCTCGCACGCGCCGACGCCGCCGGTCTGTTCACCTCTCACCTGCCGAGGGATGTTGCCGCATGAGCCCCGTCGACGCGATCAGAACGGTCGAGACCTTCATCGTTTCCGTTCCACGCGACACTCCCTATCTGGGGCCGCTGCGCGAGGGCGAGTTCGTCAATGAAAAGGGATACATTGTCCGGCGTGGCAACCGGTCGATCTACCCTGCCAGCGACATGTCCGTCGTCGTCAAAGTGACGGGCGAAAGCGGCACCGTAGGTTGGGGAGAGACCTACGGCATTGCCGCCCCCCAGGCCGTGACCGCAATCATCGACAACCTTCTGGCCCCGGTTCTGATCGGCCGCGACCCGTCCGCGCCGTCGGTGATCCACGAGGATCTCTATGACTTGATGCGCGTGCGCGGGTTTTTCGGCGGCTACTACCTCGACGCGCTCGCCGGTGTCGACATCGCCGTCTGGGATCTGTTCGGCAAGGCGGTCGGCTTGCCGGTCTCGGCGTTGATCGGCGGCCGCCGGCATGACACGCTGCCGGCATATGTATCGGGGCTGCCGCGGGCGACCCTGCAGGAGCGCTGCGATCTAGCGGTCGAGTGGGTCGCGAGGGGGTTCGGCGGTATCAAGTTCGCCGCGGCCATGTCCGACGAAGGCGTGGCCGCTGAAATGGCGGCGCTGCGCGAGGCGGTCGGCCCCGGCATCGATCTGATGGTCGATCTTCACTGGAAGTACGAGGCGGCCGAGGCGGTGCGGCTGATCCGCCGGCTCGAACGGCACGACCTCTATTTCGCCGAGGCGCCCGTCCAACCGGAGGACATGGAAGGACAGGCCCGGGTGGCTCGCTCCATCGGCGTGCCGCTGGCGCTCGGCGAAGAATGGCGGACGGTCTATGAAGTCCGACCGCGCCTGGAGGCGCGCTGCCTGGGGATCATCCAACCCGAGGTCGGGCATACCGGCATTACCCAGTTCAACCTGATCGGTCGGATGGCGCAGGCCTTTCATGCGCGCGTGGTCCCGCACGCCTCGATCTCCTTCGGGTTGTTCACCGCGGCCAGCCTTCAGGCAACGTCGGCCCTGCAGCGTGTCCCTTATCACGAGTACCAGCATTCGGTCTTTGATAGGAACCTGGTGTTCACGGACGGCGACATGGCCTGCAGCGATGGGCGTTACGTCGTTCCGACCGGGCCTGGACTCGGCGTCGTGCCGCGCGACGTGCTGTTCGATCACGTGGTGCCGAAAACGCCATGACGATGGATACGGTCGTAGCGGGACCGGAGACGGCGGGGCGATGAAGATCACCAAGGTGGAGACGTCCGCTCACTGGGTCGACTGGTGCAATTGGCTGTTCGTCAGGATCGAGACGGACGACGGACTGATCGGGTGGGGCGAAGCGTCCTTGCACGGCCCGATCCGCGCCGTGGAAAGCACGATCCACGATCTGTCGGTGCTTCTCGTCGGCGAGGATCCCGGCGGGCCCGAGCGTCACTGGCACCGCCTGTACAATGCTTGGCGCTGGCGCGGCGGAGCGGCGTTCCAGAGCGCGATGTCCGGCATCGATATCGCCTTGTGGGATCTTGAAGGCAAGCGGCTGGGGGTCCCGGTTCATCGCCTTCTTGGCGGCGCCCACCGGGATCGGGTCCGGGTCTACGCTTCCCACTGGCTGTCCGGTGCCAGCGCGCCCCAAGCGGTCTTCGATGGCGCGAAGGAGGCGGTGCGCCGCGGCTTTTCGGGGTTCAAATGGAGCCCCTTCACGTTCGAGCGGCTGCGCGAGAACGAAGCGTCGGCCCTTTCGTTGGCCGCCGATATGATGGCGGCCGCCCGCGACGGCGCCGGGCCGACGACCGAGATCTATATCGAGTGCGCCGAACTGTTGTCGCCCAGGACCGCGCGGCAAGCCGCCGCCTTGTTCGAGCCCTATCGTCCGGGCTGGATGGAGGAACCGATCCCCTATGAGAACCCGCAGGCGATGGCCGATCTTCAGCGCGACATCGCGGTGCCGATCGCCACCGGCGAGAGGCTGCTATCGCGGCATGAGGTCCGCGCCCTGCTCGAAACGGGGGCGCCGCGCATCCTTCAGCCGGATGTCATGCATGCCGGAGGGTTGACGGAGGTCAAGCGGATCGCCGCCCTGGCCGACACCTATTATGTCCCGATCGCGCCGCACAATCCCGGCGGCCCGATCTGCCATGCCGCCTCGCTCCACCTCGCCGCGGCGCTGCCCAACTTCCTGGTTTTGGAACAGATGGAGCCCGACCGACCGATCCGGGACGCGGCGTCGCGTCCGCCGCTGACGCTGGAGGATGGGTGTCTGGTCGTGAGCGACGCCCCCGGTTTGGGGCTGGAGCCGTGTCTTGGCGCGCTGACGGATCATGGCTATCGCGCCCAGCCGGTGAACCGGCGATCGGGATCTCTATACCGGTGATCGATGGGACATCGGCGCCGGTTCTGCTGTTCCTGAACGGGTGACGGCGCGGTCTGTGGGGAAGGGCCCGAGGTCGTTCAGGAACCGTTCCATTTCGGCGAGCGCAAACGCCGTCGGCTCAATCGACGGTTCGCGGACATGGATCGCGTCGATTCCCATCCGCCTGGCCGTCAGCAGCTTGCCATAATACAGCATCGCCGGGATCGACTGGGTCATAAAGGCGATGAGGGGAAGTAGCGCCTGATGGCGCCGTTCGGCCTCGCGCCGTTGGCGCGGATCGCCGGACAAGGCCTGCCGCAGGATTTCGACCTGCACATCGAAGGCATCCGGCGAGGGGATAAGGCCGCGGACACCGCTGCGGATGCTGGTGAAAAGCTCGATGCCCTGGCGGCCTGCGAAATAATCGACCTGGTCGCCCAGCAGGTCGGTCACCTCGGCCACCGCGATCGCCGGACCTTCGGCCTTGAGCACGGTGATGTTGGCGTGGTTGCGCACCAGCGACACCAGCGAGGCGCTCGACAGGGCGACATCCAGGTTGACCGGATTGTTCTGAACGGCAACCGTGCCGTCCAGGGCATCGGCCACGGCACCGAAGAACCGCAGGAAGGCGGCGTCGCCGAGGCCACGGATCAGGGGCGGCTGCAGGACGACGAAGTCGGCGCCGGCTCCAAAAGCGGCCTTGGCGAAGGCGATCTGTCCCGGAACGCTGGGCTCGGCGACGGTCACCCCATAGGGAACCCGTCCGGCGATGTCTTCGCCGACCCAGTCGACGATCTGGCGTCTCTCGCCAAGGTCAAGCTTGTTGACCTCGGTGACGATTCCGAGAACCACGATGCCTTCCGCTCCCGCCCGTAGACAGGCGTCGGTCTGCCGGCGCATCAACTCCCGGTCGAGACGGCCATCGCGATCGAAGAAGCTGTAAAGGATGGGATAAACGCCCTTGTAGCGCATACGTGTCATCGGCATATCCTGACGATAGCCGCAGCCAATCTGCGGCGCGATGTGATGGGAATAGCCGGATGATCGCGGTTCCCGGGGTGATCTCATGTATCGCCAGGGTAACAGCGTCAAAGGTGGGGGTCCACAAATATGGAACGTAGTTTCAAAAATTGATTGGATGGCGAGTGCGTGTCGGTCGTGGCGCCCGTCGCGGTAACTTCTGAGCCGCGGTCCGCGGTGGTCTCGCTGCTTGAACGGCAATGGCGCGTTGTCCGCCCACGGCCGCATGACCCCTGAGCTGTTGGAACGAGCAGCCCACCCCATTTGACTGGCAAATCAGGTTATGCGGCTGCGTGCGGATGCTCGACCGTCACCGCCAAGATGGCCGATGGATCACTCCGTAGGGATTCCCGAAGCGCGCGCGAAAAAAGCGTGATCGAGAGGAATGCGGGTGATGTCGTCACCGCTGATCGCATCCATCAGCCGCAGGCTGTCGATGTAGACCGCCATTTGCGCGGTTGCCGAACCCGTGATCGCCGCAAGCGCGAGGTTGGCGACGAGATCGACCACCACCAGATGGACAAGCGTGGTCACGCGGAAGACCGGAACGATCGGGAAGAATGGCCATGTGGCCCAGCCGGTGGTAGTCACCTGATCGAAGGCGACCGTGATGGAGCTTGAGGTCAACCGTGCCAAGGCATTCGTCTGTGTCCCGTCGGGCGGGTGCGACGGGGTCGATTCCGGCGGCCGCGACGTCATGAGCGGGATTGCCGCTGTCGAGGCGCGCCTGTTTCACATTCCCCTGGCCGAGGTGCTGGTCGATGCCAAGCACGGCGACCACCATTTCTTTCAGCTTGTGACGGCGACCGTCCGGCTGGAGGACGGGTCCGAGGGCACGGGCTATACCTATACCGGCGGCAGGGGTGGGCACGCGATTGCCGCCATGATCCGGCGCGATCTGACACCGTTTCTGACCGGGCGGGACGCGGGCGATGTCGAGGCGCTGCATGATGAGATGCAGTGGCACGTCCACTATGTCGGGCGTGGCGGCATCGCCTCGTTCGCCATCGCGGCGGTGGATATTGCGCTGTGGGACCTGCGCGGCAAGCGCACCGGGCAGCCGTTGTGGAAAATGGCGGGCGGTGCGTCGCAAACCTGCCGCGCCTATTGCGGCGGCATTGATCTCGGCTTTCCGCTGTCAAAGCTGCTGCACAGCGTTCGCGGCCACCTGGACCGAGGGTTCGATGCGGTCAAGATCAAGGTCGGCCGGCCGACGCTGGCCGAGGATGTCGCGCGGGTCGGGGCCGTGCGCAACCTGATCGGGCCGGACGCGACCTTCATGGTGGATGCGAACTATTCGATGAGCATCGAGCAGGCGATCGCCGCCGCGCGTGCCTTTGAGCCCTATGACTTGACTTGGTTCGAGGAACCGACGATCCCCGACGACTATGCCGGCTATGCCACCATCGCGGATGCCACGGGCATGCCTCTGGCGATGGGCGAAAACCTGCACACGATCCACGAATTTCGTTACGCGCTGGACCAGTCCAAGCTGAGCTTCATTCAGCCGGACGCCTCGAACTGCGGCGGCATCACCGGCTGGCTTCAGGCCGCCGAACTGGCGGATGCGCACGGCGTGACGGTGTGCAGTCACGGGATGCAGGAACTGCATGTCTCCCTGGTGTCGGGGCACTCTGGCGACGGATGGATCGAGGTGCACTCCTTCCCGATCGATCAGTACACAATCCGTCCGCTTGTCCTGAAAGACCACCGCGCCCTCGCTCCGGACGTGCCCGGAACGGGCGTGACCTTCGACTGGGCGAAACTCGACGCCGCAAACCTCCTGAACCGCTCTGGCTCCTGAAAATCGGCGCGACCGGTGGCCTGAAAACGTTGCCGCCTTCGGTGATGGCCGATGTATCCTGCCCGGCTGATATGGCCGCGCCGGCGGCCAGTTTTGCCGGCGTCAGGTTGGCCGGAGCCTTTGTCCAATGCCAGCCAGAAGAGCGATCTTGTCGATGAACTCTGGCCAGACGGCGTCGTGCTCGATCCTACGTGACACGATCCAGCACATTTCTGTCGGCGATCTGCATGCCGAACCCGGCCGACCCGGTCAGTTTGAGTGTTCCGTTCTTCGGGACATCCTCGCCTTCGAACAGACCCCCGAACACCGGCAGAATGGTCTGCCCGTCGGCGCTCGTGGCCACGTATTCGCACAGGGGCGCGCCGGGTTGACTGGCGATGAAGTGATAGGAATAGGGACCGCTGCCGTGCGGGATGACCGGGATATCGTATGCGGCGGCGTGGGCGGCGATCCGCAGCAGCTCGGTCATGCCGCCGACCCACATCACATCGGGCTGCAGGATGTCGATCGTGCGATCCTCGATCAGCTTGCGAAAGCCGTAGCGGGTGTATTCATGCTCGCCCGTGGTCCATTTCAGCGTGGGGTGAGCCTGTTTGATCTGGAGATATCCCTCGACGTCTTCGGGCGACAGCACCTCTTCCCACCAGTTGATGTCGAGATGTCTGCAGGCCTCGGCCAGTTCGATGGCGTAGGGCACCGTCAGCGCCATGTAGCAGTCGACCATAAGGGGGAAGTCAGGCCCGATCTTCCGGCGGTGTTCCGCAAGGAAGGCCACGTTCTTGCGCAACCCGTCCCGTCCGTCGAGGGGGCCATGGGGTAGGGGCACCTTTGCGCCCCAAAATCCCAGCCGCTGGATCGCCTCGGCGTCGGGCCCCGTGCAGTAGAACGAGATCTCGTCCCGGCTGAGGCCGCCGATCAGGTTGAAGACCGGCTCCCCGCGCACTTTGCCGTTCAGGTCCCAGAGCGCCAGATCGACGGCGCTGATCGCCATGATTGTCATGCCCTTGCGCCCATAGGGCAGCGACGCGCGGTACATCTGATCCCAGATCAGGTTCACGTTGCGGGCGTCCTGCCCGATGAGGAAGCGCGAGAAATGGTGCCGGATCAGCCACGCCGCCGGCACACCGCCGGTTCCCGTCGCCACGCCGGTGATGCCATCGTCGGTTTCGATCTCGACAAGGATCGAGCCCAGAACGCCGATGCCCCAGGATGTCCGCCGCTCGCGGTACTTGGCATGACCGGACATCGGGTTTGCAATCAGACTGTCGACGAGCCAATGGTCGGTGGCGCCCTGGTTGAAGTAATCACCGCCCTTGGATGTCTTCGAGACCGTGTAGACTCGAACATCCTTGATCCGGAAAGCCCCGCTCATGGCAACAGGAAAACGCGTTTCAAGGGCACCTGGGTCGGGACGTTGTTTGCGTCCGTCTCCATGATGTCCGCCATGAACGCCCACCAGCGCCGGCAGATCTCGGTGTCGGGCAGCGCATCCATCGTATGGTCGTCGGCGCGGGTCAGTATCGCGAAAAGATGGTCGGTTTCGGGATCGTGCCAAATGGAATAGTCCGAGACCCCCGCATCCTTTAGGGCCCGTGCGAGTTCGGGGAAAATGTCGTCGTGTCGTTTCTCGTATTCGGCGGCCTGCCCGGGGTTCAGGTTCATGCGAAAAGCGATGCGGTCCGGCATGGGGCTCGGTCCTACTTAACGGTTCGTGCGTTGGCCACAATCGTCGTGTCGCGCACATGTTCGAGATGCCGGCGATAGGCGTCGACGGCACCTCCGACGTCGCCGGCCATGATCGCGGTGGCCACAGCGCAATGCTGGACGACCGATTTCCTGATCACGCTGGGGATTTCGCTGGCCACGCGCCGTGCGTCCAGGCCGACATCGTAGAGCCCCTGCGAAAGAGTCGAGAGCATGGCATTTCCGGCACCCGCGTTGATGGCCTGGTGATATTCGATATCCAGCAGGCGGAATGCCACGGGATCGTTGTGGAAGGCGCGTCCGTCCTGGGCCAGGGTCTGGATGCGTTGCCGCTGTTCGGCGCTGGCGCGTTCGGTGCACAGCCGAACGAGTTCCAACTCGACGACGGCCCGCGCCTCGAAATGCTCATGCACGTCGTACACGGCGATCGAGAGCATGATGTTGAACGGCTCGACAAGCCGGCTGGGCGACAGGTCGGTGATGGTATAGCGGCCACCCTGGCGGCTCTCGAGCACGCCCATCAGCGTCAGCGCCTTGAGCGCTTCGCGCAGCGGCGGCCGGCTGATGCCGAAGGCGATGCACATCTGCTGCTCGGTCGGGAGACGGTCGCCCGAGGTCAGGTTGCCGGACTTGACCATCGCCAGGATCCGGTTTGCCACCTGCTGGGAAATGGACGGGCGCGGCAGCGTTCCGCCGCCCAGGGCTTTTACGGCGTCAGGCTTTTTCCTGGCTTCGACAAGCAACGCAAATTCATCGCCGCGGGCGATCGATTCAGGGTGCTTGAGGCCGGCTTGATCCGTCACATTCAGGTCCTTGTGGACAAACTCTTAGAGGCCGAGGCGATAGAAATCGTTGGCGTTGTCACGGTAGAATTTCCGCAGTTCCGTGGGCGATGACCCCGCAAGAGCCCGATCCAGGACCTCGACCCAGCGGGGCAGGGTCGTGGCCTGCAGACAGATCGGATAGTCGCCGGCATAGATCGTCCGGTCGAATCCGAAGGCCTCGATGGTGGCGTCGATGAAGGGCTTGAGATCGCTCTCGGTCCAGGTCTGATGGTCCGCTTCCACGGGCAGATCGGAAAGCTTGATCCAGAGATTAGGGTGCTGCGAAAGCGCGGCCACGTCGTCGCGATACTGGGCAATTGCCCCTTCGGCGATGCCGGGTTTGCCGCAATGATCGAGGATCATCGGGACCTCGGGTATGTGTCGGACGAATTCCCGTACGATGTCCATCTGGGTGTGGTTGACGTTGATCTCGAAATGAAAGCCGAATTTCTGCAGCAGGTTGACGCCTTCGATGAAATTGTCGGAGAGCGTCAGCGCGCGGGGGTTTTCGTCAAACTCGACGATGCGTCGAATGCCCTTGACGGTCGGGTGCTGCTCTCGCATCACCGCCAGCATCGGTTCCGCCCGCGCGCCCCATTCCAGCGGCGCCATGGGCACGATGCCCTTGATGCGGGCGTCGCGTTTGGCGCTGTCTTCGACGAAAACAATCTCTTCCAGATATTGGCCGCCTTCGGAGGTGAAGTCGGCGTAACACTCAAGAAAGACCATCGCCTCGACGTCGAGATCGCCGCAATCGCGTTGGTAATCTTCGATCTGATAGGACTTGCCGAAAAGCGGGTGGCCCTTGAACGCCGAATAGCTCAGCCGATCGAAATCCCAGATATGGAGATGGGTGTCGATGATCGGGAAATCAGGCATGGCGCTTGTCCCTGCAGCGTAAGAGCCTGTTTCGAAACGGGCTTTAGGCCTTGGCCCGGCGCGTGGCTCCCACATTGGCCTTTGGTTTGGCCTCCGCCAAATGACTTGTCAAACATATTTTTGTCTGACAACTTGACAGAAATGGCCGATCAGAGCGTTAAGACCCTGACGACGATCTTGGGAGGGAGCGTGCATTGCCATGAAGATTTCGTCCAGCCGCAGAATCGCGGATACAGCGCTGACCTTGCCGGTTTTCGGCTTTGGCAGCGCCCATCTCGGTGAGCTTTACGCCAAGGTGGACGAGGCAGTGTCGCAGGCGACGCTCAAGGCGGCCTGGGGTGCCGGCGTGCGTTTTTACGACACCGCACCGTGGTATGGTCGTGGCCTTTCGGAACATCGGGTCGGCGGCTTTCTGCGCACCCAGGCGCGCGGCGACTTCAAGATCACCACCAAAGTGGGGCGAACCCTGAAACGACCGTCCCACCCGAAACGCTTCGACCGGGGGCCCTGGGTCGGGGGGCTCAATTTCGAGGTGCATTTCGACTATTCCTATGATGGCATCATGCGCTCCTACGAACAGGCGCTGCAACGTCTGGCGCTGGATACGGTCGATGCCCTGGTAATCCACGATCTTGACCCTGCCTTTCACGCTCCCGACCCGCTGGCGCGACACGAAAACGATCTGATCTCAACCGGAATGAAGGCGCTGGAGGAGCTGAAAGCGTCCGGCGACATACAGGCCATCGGGATGGGGATCAATCAGAAGGACTCGCTGTCCAATCTCGCCCAGAAGGTCGACCTGGATTTCGCGCTGGTTGCCATGCCCTATACGCTGATCGACCAGGACAGCCTGCATGCCGGCATGGCCGACTGCGTGAAAAAGGGTGTGAGCGTGATCATCGGTGCGCCTTTTGCATCCGGCATTCTCGCCACCGGGTCGGGGGGTGGCAGCAAGTACAACTACGGCAACGCCTCCGACGAGGTGCGGACCAAGGTGCGCGGGATCGAGGCGGTGTGCGATGCGCACGGCGTCTCCTTGCAGGCGGCGGCACTGCAGTTCCCGCTGGCTCACCCGGCGGTGGTTTCGATCATCCCGGGGGCGTCGAGACCGGACGAAGTCACGCAGAACGTGGCGTCGCTCGAAGCGACCATTCCAGCCGCCGTCTGGTCTGATCTGAAGTCGCAAGGGCTGATCCACCCGGACGCTCCGACGCCGGATCAGGAGTGAAGGCGTCGCGCCCCATGAACAGCCCGACCACACAAGCAGGAACGCCGCTGATTGCCGCCAGGGGTATTTCAAAGCGGTTCGGCGCCGTCGAGGTCCTGAGCGATGTGGATCTCGACCTTCAGACCGGCGAGATCCACGCGCTTTTGGGCGAGAACGGCGCGGGAAAATCAACGTTCGCAAAGATCCTTGCGGGGGTTCACCGGCCAACCCGCGGCACGCTCAGGCTGAACGGCGCCAAGATCGAGGTTCCAACCCCCATCGCCGCCCAGGAGGTCGGCATCGCTCTGATCCATCAGGAACCGGTCTCGTTCCCCGACCTGTCGGTGGCGGAAAACCTGGTCATGGGCCGAAAGGGCGGCGGCCTGTTGAGCCGGGTTCCCTGGGTCGAGATGACGCGCGAGGCACGCCGCTATATGGACCTGCTGGGCGTGTCCATCGATGTCGCGCGACCGATGCGGGGCCTGTCCATCGCCGATCAGCAGATGGTCGAGATTGCCCGAGCCATCGCCTCGGACAGCCAGCTGATCATCATGGACGAACCCACAGCACCCCTGACGCCGCGCGAGGTGGAGAAGCTGTTCGACATCGTCCGTCGGCTGCGCGACGAAGGCCGTACGATCATCTTCATATCGCATCGCCTGGAAGAGGTGCGCATGATTTGCGACCGCGTGACGATCTTCCGGGACGGCCGAAAGATCGCGACCCGGCCCATCGGCGATCTGTCCGACGACGATGTCATCCGTCTGATGATCGGGCGACCGCTTGGGAAATACATGCGCAAGCACAGCGCGACGATCGGCGAGGTCGCTCTGGCGGTCGAGGGCTTGAGCCTGCCCGGCGTGTTCAACGGGATCAGTTTCACGGTCCGCAAGGGCGAGATCGTGGGCCTCGCCGGGTTGGTCGGGGCCGGACGCACCGATGTTGCCCGGGCGCTCTTCGGCGTGGCGCCGGCGCACAGCGGCACGATTGCGGTCAACGGGCAACCGGTCGAGATCGGCGAGCCGTCAGATGCGATCAAGCTTGGCCTGGCCTATGTGCCGGAGGATCGCGCTGTCGCCGGCATCTTCGGCGCCCTTCCGGTCGAGCATAATCTGACGGCCGCCATTCCCGACAAGATCGCGCCGCGCGGCGTCATCCGGCGCGCGATAGAGCGCGCCTTCTCGAACAAATCCGTTGCCGATCTTTCGATCCGCCTTGCCTCGCTGCGCCAGCCCATCGTGGAGCTTTCGGGCGGTAATCAGCAGAAGTCCATTCTGGCCCGCTGGCTGCATACCGACCCGCAGATCCTGATCCTGGACGAACCGACGCGCGGCATCGATATCGGCGTCAAGGCGGAATTCTACGACATGATCGGCGATCTCGCGGAGGACGGACGGGCAATCCTGTTGATCTCATCGGAACTGCCCGAACTCCTGTCGCTGTGCGACCGGATCCTGGTCATGTCCGAGGGGTGTCTGACCGCGGATATCCCGCGATCCGAAGCGTCGCAGGAAATGGTCATGCAAGCGGCCGTTCCGCGCGCAGGGGTCGCGGCGTGACGGGGCTTGGCCGCATCTTGTTGCGCCGCGAGGCCGGAATCCTCGTGATGATCGTGCTGTTCTGCGTCGCGGTTGGCCTTTACAAACCGCAATTCCTGTCTCTGAACAGTCTGCGGATCGTCGTCTTGCTGGTGCCCCTGATCATGATAGGGGCGATGGCGCAGATGCTGGTTCTCGTGGCCCGCCATGTCGACCTTTCGATCGGCTCGATGCTCGGATTTTCCGCGATGGTGGCGGGACTCATGTATCGCGACATTCCCGATATCTGGTGGCCGATCGGGTTCGTCGTGGCGATGGGCACGGGTACGCTGCTTGGTTTTTTCAACGGGCTGTTGGTGACGGTTTTCAAACTGCCGTCGATCATCGTGACCCTCGGGACACTCAACCTTTATCGCGGGCTGACATTCATCATCTCGGACGCGCGTCAGATCAACCGGGCGGACATCCCTTCGGAACTCAAGGCGATGTCGCAGACGTCGCCGATCTTCGGCATTCCCTGGATTGTTCTGATGTCTTTCGGCGTGGCGCTATTGACCTACTACGTCGTCCGTCATACCCAGCTTGGGCGTCAGATCTATGCGCTGGGCTCCAACCCCGTCGCGGCGCCTCTGCGGGGGATCAACGTCACCAAGGTGACCCTGATCGTTTTCACCATCTCCGGCGCCTTGAGCGGGCTGGCCGGCATCCTGTATGCCAGCCGCTGGGGCTTTGTGAACCCGTCCAACACCGGCGCGGGATTTGAATTCCAGGTGATCGCGGCCGTGGTGATCGGCGGTGTGTCGATCAATGGCGGCGTGGGCACGGTCCTGGGGACGGTCCTGGGTGTGCTGCTTCTCGGGTGCGTGGCGGCGGCGCTGCCGCTGCTGGGCATCCCGGGAACAACCCAGAACGCGATCTACGGCGCGGTGATCCTGATCGCCCTGCTGATCGACCGGTCGGTACGGCAACGCGGCATCGCAACCCTTGTACGGAGCCGGGCATGAGCGCGACCGATACGTCCGCCGCGCCCGCGCGGGAACTCGCGCCGCCGCGCCCGACCTGGCATGTCCTTCTGGTCCGCCCCGAGACCATGACCTTCGTCCTGCTGGTCGTCGCGCTTGTCGTGGCCAGCCTTCTGTCGCCGTTTTTCCTGGACGTGAATTACATTCTGAGAAGCTTCACGCTCACGGCGGAGTTGTCGATCGCTGCCCTGGTCCTGACGATGGTGATCATCTCGGGCGAGATCGACCTTTCGGCGGCATCCAACATGGCGCTGTCCGCCTGCATTTTTGCGTTTGCGCAGGCGGCGGGCGTTCCGATGGTTTTTGCGATCCTCATCGGTCTGGGCGCCGGCCTGGTCATGGGAGCGCTGAATGCCGTCCTGGTCATCGCGTTTCAACTGCCGTCGATCATCGTCACCATCGGCACGCTGATTTTCTACCGCGGCCTCGCGCAGGTGATCGCCGGCGACAGGTCGATCCGCGTGCCGGACTGGTTCATCGGCATCAACACCCAAATGGTGCTGGGTGTACCGCTGCCGGTGGTCATCTTTGTGCTGGCGGCCATCGCGCTTGGCCTCGTGCTGGGCACAACGGCCTACGGGCGTCAGATCTACCAGATCGGAACGAACAATACCGCCGCCCAACATGCGGGGATCAGAAGCAACCGGATCAAGTTCGGCCTGTTCCTGCTCCTTGGACTGGTCAGTGCCATCTGCGGGATCATGGCGGCCTCTCGGCTTGGATCCGTCCGCTACGACCTTGCCCTGGGCGGCGAGCTGCAGATGGTTTTGATGGCGATGCTGGGCGGCACCTACATTTTCGGGGGGCGCGGCACCATCCTGGGGACATTTCTGGCGGCGTGGCTGTTGGTCATCGTTTCCACCGGCATGACCGTTGCCAATTTGCTTCCCGCCATTCAGCTCACGGTGCTGGGCGTTCTGCTTATCGTCGCGATCATTGCAACCAACTTCATCTATTCCCGCACGCAGCGTTAGCGGGCAACGACCCGGGCCGTGCCCGGCCAATCAAACTGGCAACTTGGAGGAAACCATGCTGAAGAAAACGTTATTCGCCGCGACGGCGGTCCTGGCTTTTTCGACGGGTGCGGTGCTGGCTCAGGACAGCATCGACATTGTTTTTGTCGGCAAGAACACCGGAAATCCCTATTTCGACTCGCTTACCCAGGGCTTCGTCGACGCCTGCGAGCAGATTGCCTGCGACTTCGAGTTCGTCGCGCCCGCCACCGCCGAAGCCACCTCGCAAATCCCGTTCATCGAGGCGCAGATCCAACGCGGGGTCGACGTCATCGCGATTTCACCCAACAGCCCCGACGCGCTCAACCAGGTATTCGATGCCGCACGGGAGCAAGGCATCATTGTTCTGACGGTGAACGGCGATATCACCGGCAATGAAGAGCACCGAGACGCCACGATCCTGCCGACCGACTTCACCAAGGTCGGCGCCGACCAGGTCGAAATGGTCGGTTCCCTGATCGATTATGAAGGCGAGATTGCGATCCTGTCGGCAACGACGGAAGCGCCGGATCAGAACTTCTGGATCGAGGGCATGAACGAGACCCTGGCCAACGATCCGAAATATGCCGACATGACCCTGGTCGCGACGGTCTATGGCGACGACCAGCCGGAAAAGTCGACCACCGAGATGGAAGCGCTGCTGGCGAACTATCCCGACCTCAAGGGCGTGATCGCACCGACCACGGTCGGTATCGCGGCGGCCGCCCAGGTGGTGCAAAGCCGCGGGATTTCCGACACGGTCAAGGTCACCGGTCTGGGCCTGCCGTCTGAGATGCGCGACTTCATCAAGGACGGTACGGTTGAGGCCTTCCAGCTTTGGTCGCCCTACAACGAAGGCTGGCTGGCCGCTCATTTCGCCGTGGGGCTGAAGAACGGCTCGATGGTGAACGAGGTCGGCAGCACCTTCGATGTGCCCAATCTTGGGACCATCACCATCAATGAGGGCAACTCGATCAACACCCAGTCGGCGTTGACCACCTTCGATGCCGACAACATCGATGATTTCGATTTCTGAGGTCTGACACCCGTCGGGCGCCGGTTTCGACCGGCGCCCCTTGCTTTTGCCGCTATCAGACGACCTTCACGACAAGACTGCCCAACCCTTCGATCGTGGCTTCCATCGTGTCGCCTCGAGATACCGGACCGACACCCGACGGGGTGCCCGACATGATGATGTCGCCGGGGGCCAGCTCAAAATAGTTGGACAGGTAGGAGATCATCTCAGGCACCTTCCAGATCATCTGGTTGAGATCTCCCTCCTGTTTCACCGAGCCGTTGACCTTGAGTTCAACACGGCCATTCGTCAGGCTGCCGACCGAGGATGCGGGGTGAAGCGGCCCGACAGGGGCCGACCGCTCGAACGCTTTGCCGATTTCCCACGGCCGTCCCATCTTCTTCGCTTCTCCTTGAAGATCGCGGCGGGTCATGTCGAGCGAAACCGCATACCCCCAGACATGGTCAAGCGCGTTTTCGACCGGAATGTCCTTGCCACCGGATTTCAGGGCAACGATCAATTCCACTTCGTGATGCACGTCGGACGTATGGGGCGGATAGGGAAATTCGCCCGACGGGTCCAGGTTGTCCGGGTTTTTCTGAAAGAAGAAGGGCGACTCTCGATCCGGATCGTGCCCCATCTCGACGGCATGGGCGGCGTAATTCCGCCCGATACAGTAAATCCGCCGGACCGGGAACTGGCCGCCGCCGACAACGGGCATGGCCGCAACCGGTGGCGTCGGTATGACGTAGCTGGACATTGAGAGGTCTTCCTTCGTTGCAAATCCGATCTTGTAATACGCGGACAAGATGATAAGATCAATCGCAACCAATCCAACGGATGTATATTTTTTCCGACCAATTTATCGATTTTCATGGAATATATAGTGGTTATCAGTCGAATGGGCGACCAATTGTAATGAATGTGCTGACGCGCGACCTGATCCACAACGACCCGGTATTGTCGCGTGTCCGCGCCTACATCGTAGAGGGCGGCTATGGGGCGGGGGCCAAGCTTCCTGCCGAGCGTGAGCTTTGCGAGGAGCTCAACCTCAAACGGACTGCCCTGCGCAAGGCACTGGATGCGCTCGAGCGCGAAGGCACGCTGTGGCGGCATGTCGGAAAGGGCACTTTCGTCGCGCAGGGCGGCAATGAAGACCCTGCCAACGCACTCGTCGAACTTGGGCGACAGTTGACGCCGTTTCGCATGATGCGCGCGCGCCTGACCATGGAGCCTGCGATTGCCCGTGAAGCGGCGGTGAATGCCTCGGGCATGGCGCTGGCAAAAATCAGCCTGTCCATGGAACGGGCGCATGCCGCATCGAGCTGGGGTGAGTATGAAGCCCAGGACGATCTGTTCCACCATGCGATTGCGGCGGCCAGCGACAATCTGCTGCTCGTGACGCTATTCGATCAGCTCAACCAGGTTCGCCGCGCTGTGGCCTGGGGCAATGTCGTCCGCGAGACTTCTCGCCCGCCGCCGGACCATACGAGTTTCGCGGAACACGAAGCGATCGCCGCGGCGATAAAGGTCCGCAATCCCGAAGCGGCTTATGAAGCCATGCGAACCCACCTGCGCTCCGTTTCTCAACGCCTATTCGGAGAGGTTTGATACCGAGCACACCAAGAGAGGGAAAGAACGAGCCCCACGCCGCCCCCATCGAAGACGAAGACCCTCGTTCATGTTGTCAGGGAGGAGAGCCACAATGAACCTTTTCAAATCAATCGGCCGTTTCGCCCTTGTGGTGCCCGTAGTCGCAAGCCTTGCGGTCTCGGCGGCACAGGCCGACACGATCAAGATCGCGCTGGCCGAAACGCCATCGGATGAACTCGCGGCCTTCTTCGTCGCGCTCGACCGCGCCAAGGCGAACGGGCTGGATTATGAGTGGACCGCATTCGCGGACGAGGAACTCGCGATTCAGGCGGTGTTGAGCGGGCAGATGGATATCGGTTTTGGCACGCCCTATTCCGCCATGCAGCGTTCGAAAGCGCCTCTCAGGATCGTCTTCCAGCTTTCCAAGCTGAAGTTTTTCCCGGTTGCCGTGAACGAATACAGCACCCTGGAAGATCTGGACGGTAAGCCGATCCTTCTGCACTCGCGCGGCGGCGGTACGGATGCCATCGCGAACGTGATCGAAGACCGCGTGGGAATCGAGTTCGGCGAGCGGTCCTACGTTCCCGGCTCGGCCAACCGGGTGGTTGCGATGCTCGCCGGACAGGCGGAGGCGACGATCCTCGACCTTTCGAACAAGAACAAGATCATCAAGGAAGCCGGTGATCGGTTCAATGTCTTACCGATGTTCGACGTCGACGCCAGTGACGAGGCACTTTTCGCCAATGTCGACTGGATCAAGGAAAACAGCGAACAGGTCGACATATTCGTGAGTGCCCTCGTCAGCGTCTGGCAGGACATGACCAAGGACCCGACCATCATCCGGCGTGAAACCGACCCTGACGGGCCCATCGGTCAGCTTCCGGCGGAAATCCTGGACGAGCTCGATACCTTCTACACCGAAGCCGTCGCCGGCGGGCTTTACGACGCCAATGGCGGCGGACGCAAGGCGGCCCAGGCCGATATGGAATGGTACTCCGCGGCAGGCCAGCTCGAAGGTGATGCGTCCACCCTCGATATCGAGGATTTCTGGTATCTCGCGCCGCTCGACGCGGCCATGAAGTAGGGCGGCTGGAGAGGCCGCCGGCCCGCTTGGCGACCGGCGGCCTCTCCGGTTCACTTGAATTGCTGGGACGATCTGGATGCGCAACAGGCCCCTGTTTCTGAAGCTGCTGTCGGCGGCTATCGTCTTTGGCGCCTGGGAGATCGCCGGCCGCATGCAAGTAAGCTATGCGTTTCCGACGTTCTTGGAAACGATGGGCGCATTGCTTACCATGACCTTCGACGGATCGATCTTCACGGCCTATGCCGAAACGCTGAAACCGCTGCTCATCGGAGTGGCGATCTCCGCCTTGCTCGGTATCGGTTTCGGGCTCTGGATCGGGCTCAGTTCACGGTTCGAATGGCTCTTTTCACCGATCTTCATCGTCATGCAGGCGGCCCCCCTCGCGGCGCTGATCCCGCTTCTGGTCATGGCCTATGGCATTGGTCTGACATCGAAGATCTTCGTCGTCTGTATCATGTCGATGCCCGTCATCGTGCTGAATACCGCCACGGCCGTCCGCAACACACCGGTCTCGATCAAGGATATGGGGCGGTCTTTCCTCGCCAGCGACCGCGACATCATTCTGAAGATCATCATTCCGGCCGCGTCGCCGGTCATATTCTCAGGGCTCCGTCTCGGGATATCGGCCGGGTTCATCGGCGCGATCCTTTCGGAACTGAAGATCACCCCGACCGGTGTCGGAGACATCATATCCTTCAGCCGATCCATCGCCGACTACCCCAGCATGTATGCCGCGATCTTCTCGATCATCGTTCTGGCGGTGCTGTTTCTCAACCTGCTGGAGAGGATCGAAAAGATCCTATTTGAAGGGAACAACCGTGGTTATGTCTCAGACTGAGGTTGCTTTCGCCGACGCGAAGGGGCCGCCTCCGGACAGCGCGGTTTCCGTGCGGTCCGTATCGAAAACCTACGGCGATATCGAAGCCCTCAAGAACCTGTCGCTGGAGTTTCCGCGCGGCCAGCTGACCTCGCTTCTCGGCCCGTCGGGTTGTGGCAAGACGACACTTCTGAAGATCATCGCCGGCCTTCTGGCGCCGAGTTCGGGCGAGATCGAGGTGAACGGTGTCAAGGTCACGGGTCCGGGACCCGACCGCGCCTTCGTGTTTCAGGATTTTGCGTTGCTGCCCTGGGCAAGCGTGCTTCGGAACGTCGCCTTTGGTCTGGAACTCCGCGGGGTGGCCAAATCGGAAAGAGAGGCGATCGCCGAAAAGTACATCCGCGAAGTCGGGCTCGCCGGTTTCGAAAAGAAGTTCCCCCATGAGTTGTCGGGTGGAATGCGCCAGCGGGTCGGGCTTTCACGCGCGCTGTCGGTCGACGCAGAGGTTCTGCTGCTGGATGAACCGTTTTCCGCGGTCGACGAGCAGACCCGCCGCAAGTTTCAGGAAGACTTGCTGGCGCTGGTCCAGAACGAAAACAAGACCTTCATCTTCGTGACCCATTCGATCGAAGAGGCGGTCTATGTCTCGGACCAGATCGCCATCCTGCTGCCACGCCCAAGCCGTGTGTCTGAAATCATCCGCCCGTCCGCCTTTCGCGGCAAGGGTGTCGCGAACATTCGTCGGGACCCGGAATATCTCGATATCGTCGATGAGATCTGGGCATCCCTGCGCAGCTACGTCGAGTAGGGCGTGAGATGACCGCCTTTGGATATCGACTGCCCGGGATGTCCTCGCTTGTGATGTGGGGGCTGCTGTGGGAGATCATCGGCCGGCTCGACCTCACCTTCTTTGTGCCACCCTTGTCCGTGGTCGTGGCCACCCTCTTCTCCATCATCGGCACGCCGGCGTTTCTCAAGGCGTTGTCAGAGACGGCGTACGCCTTTCTGGCCGGTGTCTTCGCGGCCATCGTTATCGGTGTCCCCGTCGGCATTCTGATGGGCAAGAACCGCCTGCTGGACGAATTGCTTCTGCCATGGGTCAACATCTTTCTCAGTGCGCCGCTGACGGCGCTCGTTCCGGTGCTGATGGTCCTTTTCGGGTTCGGCATGACGTCGATCATCATCACCACGACCGTATTCGCGATCTGGATCATCATCCTGAATTCCCGGACCGGGGTCTTGCAAATCAACCGCTCATTGGTCGAGATGGCGCGCAGTTTTGGCGCTTCGCCGCTCGATGCCTTCTTCAAGGTTTATTTCTGGGCCGCTCTGCCTGAAATCCTCGGCGGCGTGCGGATTGGGATCATCCGGGCGGTCAAGGGCGTCATCATCGGCCAGCTCCTGATTTCGATTGTCGGGTTCGGGGCCTTGTTCGAACTCTATGCCTCAAACTTCCTGATGGGCCATTTCTGGGCCGTCCTGATCGTGCTATTCGGTTTGGCCTTCTCGATTTCCGAGTTTCTCGGTTATCTGGAACGCAAAATCTCGTACTACGCCGCGGCCCGGTGACCGGGTCCGGCGCCCCTCCGTTTGGCACGGTGAACAGGCGGCCAGGAAAGAACAATGACTGAAACTTTGAAGGCGCTGCTGGCGGGCCACGACAGGGATCGCCCGGCCATCGGGGCGCCGGGGCGGACCTGGCTGACATATGGCGGATTGCGTCAGCACTCCAAGGAGGTCGCGGCGCGACTGCGCGACCTGGGAATCGGTCGCCATGACCGGGTGGCGATCGTTCTGCCCAACGGGCCCGAAATGGCGACGGCGTTCGTGACAATCGCCCAGGCGGCCGCGACAGCGCCCCTGAACCCCGCCTATCGGCAGGAAGAATACGAATTCTATCTGGAAGATCTGAAGGCCAAAGCGCTGGTGGTGCACCAAGCCTACGATGGTCCCGCGCTGGCGGCGGCCAGGAAATGCGGCATGCCGGTCCTGCGGCTCAACTGGAGCGACGGTCAAGCGGCGGGCCTGTTCGAGCTGTCGGCCGACGGGCCCACCGGCGCCGCTGCCGAGATCGCGGAACCGGCTCCGGACGATATCGCCCTGATCCTCCACACCTCCGGCACCACATCGCGGCCCAAGATCGTGCCGTTGCTGCAGTCGAACGTCGCAGCCTCGGCGCGCAATATCGGTAAGTCTCTCGGGCTGACGCCGGATGACCGCTGCCTGAACGTCATGCCGTTGTTCCATATTCACGGGCTGATCGCGGCCGTCGCCGCCTCTCTGGCGGCGGGGGCTTCGGTTTGGTGTGCGCCCGGTTTCGACGCCTTGCGGTTCTTTGGCTGGATGAGGGATGCAAGACCCACCTGGTATACGGCCGTGCCGACGATGCATCAGGCGATCCTGACGCGCGCCGGTCGCAACATGGATGTCATCGCCGAGACAAAGCTTCGGTTCCTGCGGTCGTCTTCGGCCTCCTTGCCGCCTCAGGTCATGACGGCGCTGGCCGAAACATTCGGCGCGCCCGTCATCGAGGCCTATGGGATGACGGAGGCAACCCATCAGATGACCAGCAACCCCTTGCCGCCCAAGCGGCAACAGCCCGGCTCTGTCGGCATCGCGGCCGGTCCGCAGGTGCGGATCGCGCACGAGGCCGAAGGCCGCCTGGTTGACGGCACCGGCGAGGTGGTGATCGCCGGCCCAAACGTGACGCCCGGATATGAGGGCAATCCCGAGGCGAACGAGAAGAATTTCTTCGTCGCGGAGGGCAAGCGCTGGTTCCGCACCGGCGACCAGGGCGCGTTCGATCCGGAGGGGTATCTGCATCTGACCGGACGCCTGAAGGAGATCATCAATCGCGGCGGCGAAAAGATCAGCCCGCTGGAGGTCGATGCCGTCCTGATGGATCATCCCGCGATCGCGCAGGTCGTTACTTTTTCCGTGCCCCACAAGAAGCTTGGCGAAGACGTCGCGGCGGCGGTCGTCTTGCGCGACGGCGCCACATCCGACGAACGGGACATCCGGTCCTTCGCGGCGACCCGGCTGGCCGATTTCAAGGTGCCCCGCCGGGTTCTCATTCTGAACGAGATTCCCAAGGGTGCGACGGGTAAGCTGCAGCGCATCGGTCTGGCCGAGAAACTGGGCCTGACGGCTTCGGCGTAGGGGCGGCCCATGAAGATCTGCATTGTCGGCGCGGGCGCCATCGGCGGCTATCTGGGCGCGAAGCTGGCCCGGGGCGGCGTCGATGTCAGCCTTGTCGCCCGCGGCCCGCATCTTGCCGCGATCCGCGAAAAGGGCCTGACGCTGATCGAGGCCGAAACCGGCACCACAACGCAGCGCATTCCGGCCAGCGACGATCCGGCCGATCTTGGATCGCAGGACTATGTGATCGTGACGCTGAAGGCGCATTCCGTTCCGGCCTTCGTGGGCCGGATGCAACCGCTGATCGGTGCCGACACGACGATCGTCAGCGGTGTCAACGGTGTCCCCTGGTGGTACTTCCACAAGATCGGCGGCGATCTGGAGGGAACGCGGCTGCACAGCGTCGACCCCGGCAACGTGCAATGGGACGGCTTTGGGCCGGATCGCGTTCTCGGCTGCGTCGTCTACCCGGCGGCCGAGGTGAGCGCCCCAGGCACCATCCGGCATATCGAAGGCAACCGGTTTTCGCTCGGCGAGCCTGACGGGTCGAAATCGGATCGCGCGCTGGCGTTGTCGAAAGCGCTCGGCGCCGCCGGTCTGAAGGCGCCGGTGCGTCCGCGGCTGCGCGATGAGATCTGGGTCAAGCTGTGGGGAAACCTGTCGTTCAATCCGATTTCGGCCCTGACCCATGCGACGCTTGACGTGCTCTGCACCGACCCCGGTACCCGGTCCGTGGCGCGACACATGATGGTCGAGGCGCAGCAGATCGCCGAAAAGCTGGGGGTCAAGTTCCCGATTGACGTCGACCGACGGATCGACGGCGGAGCCGCGGTCGGCGCCCATCGGACATCGATGTTGCAGGATCTTGAAGCCGGCCGGCCAATGGAAATCGACGCGTTGATCCGATCGGTGCAGGAACTGGGCGGCATTACCGGAACGCCGACGCCGACAATCGACACGGTGCTCGCGCTCATCGCGTTGCGGGCGCAAATGGCACAGCGCGATCGCTGAGAGACCTGTTGAGAAGGCACGACCCGGATCCTCGACCGGGATCGATATCCTGGTGGGATAGGCTCGATCCAGCCGATGTCGCGCGAGCACCGGCGTCAGTCGAAAAAGCCGATATCGTCCGGTCCAAGGTAATCGCGCGCGCGGTCCGCATTGATCTCGACGCCCATACCGGGCGTGTCCCACACCTCGATGAAGCCATCCTTGACCAGCGGATCGGGCAGGCCGTCGACGATGTCGAACCACCAATCGGGTCTGCCCGTCGGCAACTCGAAGCCGAGATAGTTCTGCGGCATGGTCGCGCAGACCTGCACCAGCGCCGCGAGACCCAGCAGTCCGTTGCCGGTGCCGTGCGGTGCCATCAGGATGCCGTGCAGATCGGCGTACTCCGCGATCCACTTCAACTCGGCGATACCGCCCACGTCGCAAGGGTCGGGTCCCACAACGTTGACGGCGTGACCTTCGATCAGCGCTTTGAAATTCTGGCGCAGGTAGATCTGCTCGCCGGTATGGATGGGGGTCGTGGTCGAACGGGTGACGTCCGCATAGATGTCGGCGTTGACCCACGGAGTGTAATCTCCGGTCAGCATGTCCTCCAGCCACATCAGGTTGAACGGCTCCACGGCCTTGGCAAACCGCTTTGCGTCGACCACCGTGAAACCCGGCCCGCAGTCGAGCGCCAGACCGACCTTGTCTCCAAGCACGTCTTTTGCCGCCGCCACGCAGTCGATCAGATGCCGCATGCCGCGCTCGGTCATCAGCCCGCTGGCGGTGAAACCGTGGAAGGGGCTCGGCGCCATTGTTTCGCCATAGTGAAAATCGGTGACGTCGTCTTTCATTGTGCTGTGGAACGCCACGCCCATCTTGACGAAGGAAAACCCGTGCGGCAGGTCCATCATGCGCTGGGCTTCGGCCGCGTAATCGTCGGGCGTGGTGCCGGGCATGGGTTCGCGGATGGCGCCGTTGTAGACCCGAACCCGGTCCCGGACCTTGCCGCCGAGAAGCTTATAGACCGGTACGCCCGCGGCCTTGCCGGCGATGTCCCAAAGCGCGTGCTCGATGGCGCTGACCGCCGCGCCATAGGGCTTGAAGGCACCGCGCTTGCGGATGCGCTGCATCACGCGCTCCACATCCGTGGGATCGCAGCCAAGAAGGGCTTCGCGGAAATGCAAGACGAACGGCTTGAGATAGGGCTTATAGCTCTCCACCGAGCCAAAGCCGGCGATCCCGGCATCCGTGACAATCCGCACGATGGGATTGTCGCCGATCACGGCGCATTTGAGGTCGGTGATCTTCATGCTCAATCGCCCTTCTTAGCCCGTGCGGCTAGCCATGCTTCATATTCGGGCCGCGCCGCGTCCGTCAGCGGATAGTACCGCCGCAGATCGCCTCCCTGGGACAGCCGCTCGCGCGAGAAATCCTCCCAGCCATGGGCCACGTGCGCCTCCTTGATCAACCGTTCGGCCAGATGCGCCGGCACCACCACCGCCCCGTCGTCATCGGCCACGATGATGTCGCCCGGCATCACCAGACAGCCGCCGCAGGCGATGGGTCCGTTGACCGCAAACGGCATCAGGTCGATCTGGGTGTGAAAGTTCGGCGTGACGCCGCGGATCCAGCAAGGGATGTCCAGTGTCTTGATATTCGGCCAGTCGCGCAGGCAGCCGTCGATGACCACACCGGCCCCGCCGCGGCCCTTGAAATAGGTCAGCATCATCTCGCCGAAGACGCCGGCGCGCATATCGGCACGGGCGTCCACCACGACGATGTCGCCGGGCTGCGTGTGGTAGAGGACATGACGGTGCAACTGCAATTCGGGCTCGTCGTATTCGGCGCTCGAATACATATCCTCGCGCTTGGGCATGAACTGCAGGGTGAGCGCCGGACCGGCAATGCAGGTTCCCGGCGCATGGGTCACCGGGCCCACGATATGCGAGTTGGTGATGTCCGCCATGTGAAACAGCGTGCTGCTCGCCGTCGCCGCGCCCATCGCGCGGATGCCTTCGATCAGATGCTTCGGCGGGCGGTTGATGTCGTTGGTTTCGATGACCCGTTTCGGTTCAGGCATGAGCCTCGTCCCCGAAGAAGCTGAACCCTGGCGCCAGATGGGCTCGCGCCACGTCCTCGTTCAGCGTCAGGCCGTGGCCTGGACTATCCGAGAGACCGATGAAACCATCTTGAATGGGCGGCGGCTGCATCACGAGGTCGCTCCACCACGGCACGTCGTGGGCGTGGAATTCCATGACCAGGAAGTTGTTCATCGCCGCGCAGACATGGCCGGCCGCGACCGTGCCGATCGGGCTGGCCACGTTGTGCGGCGCCACGGGCATGTAATAGAGATCGGCGTGATCGGCGACCCGCTTGGCCTCTGTCAGACCACCCATCTTGGGGATATCCGGTGTCACGATCCGGCATGCCTGCTTCTCGATCAGCTCACGATACCCGTGCTTGCGATAGAGGTTTTCGCCCGTGGCGATCGGCGTGCGCGTGGAGTGGGTGACATGGCGCTGCGCCTCGATGTTCTCCGGCGGCACCGGATCCTCCAGCCACAGCAGGTCGAACGGTTCCAGCGCCTGGGCCAGTTTGATCGCGTCGTTCACGCTGTATTTCCAATGGGCGTCCATCGCCACCATCACCTCGGGACCGACAGCCTCGCGCACTGCGCGGGTAATCTCCGTCATCCATGTCAGTTCCGCCGAACCGATGGTGCGGTTGAACGGTTCGTACCATTGTCGGCGCGGATGCGGATCGCTGGAAATGTCGATGGTGTGGGGGTTGGGCGTGTCGAGATCGAACTTGATCGCCGTGAAGCCTTCCGCCACCACCTCCCTGGCTTTCTTTGCATAATCCGCCGGATCGGGCGTATCGCCGGCATGGCAATCGGCATAGATGCGGATCTTGTCGCGATAGCAGCCGCCGAACAGCGTCGAGATCGGCGTGTCCAGGCTCCGCGCCACCAGATCCCACAGCGCGATCTCAACACCGCTGATGGCGGTGACCGTGGCCCCGGCCGTGCTCCCTTCGCCGGACATGCAGCGGATCATCATCTCGACGATCTTGTTGATATTGCGTGGATCCTGGCCCTCGACCAGCGGTTTTGCCTTGTGCACCAGCTCGGCGACGCCGGCCCCCCAGTAGGCCTCGCCCAGGCCGGTGATCCCAGCGTCGGTTTCGATGCGCACCAGCACCCAGGGAAAGTTGCCGGCGATGACAGCGGTGCTCAGTCGGGTGATCTTCATGATCCGTTCAAATCCTTTTCGTGTCACTCGGGCAGAAGCCGCTGCTGGGTTACAGCATCAAAAAGGTGCAATCTTGCCTGGTCGAAGCCGATCCACACCGGTTGATCCGCCCTGATCCGCATCTGCGGATCGGCGCTGACCACGACAATGGATTTGCCCAGATAGACATGCGCATAGGTCAGGTCGCCGGTCGGTTCGACGGTGTAGACCCGCCCCGCCACGCGACCCGGGCCGTCCTTTTGATGAATGGTCATGGTGCTGTGGCGCGCGCCCAGAACGATATTTTCGCCGGTGGCCTTGGCCGCGCGGCGGCTGTTGGCGGCGTCGAGCGGAAGCGACCACCCCTTGGCCTCGATGCTGAGTGTGTCCCCGGACCGATCGAGCCGCGCATCGATCAGGTTCATCGCCGGGCTGCCGACGAAGCCCGCCACGAAGATATTGGCCGGTTCCTCGAACACCTTCTCCGGCGTGTCGTATTGCTGCAGCACGCCGCCGTGCATCACCGCGATCCTGTCGGCCATGGTCATGGCTTCCAGCTGGTCGTGGGTGACGTAGATCACGGTGGCGTTCAGGTCCTGATGAAACCGTTTGAGTTCGGCGCGCATCTGCACGCGCAGCTTGGCGTCCAGGTTGGAGAGCGGCTCGTCCATCAAAAAGACCTGGGGGTCGCGCACCAATGCGCGGCCCAGCGCCACACGCTGCTGCTGGCCGCCGCTCAGCTCGCGCGGGCGCCGATCCAACAGATGGGTGATGTCCAAAAGCTCCGCCGCCGCGCGCACCTTGGAGTCGATCTCCTTGCGCGACAGCTTGCGCATGCGCAACGGAAACCCGAGATTCTGCCGCACGGTCTTGTTTGGGTAGAGCGCGTAGTTCTGGAACACCATCGCGATGTCGCGATCCTTGGGATCCAGGTCGTTGACCTTCCGGTCTCCGATCAGTATGTCGCCCGACGTCGTGTCCAGAAGCCCGGCGATCAGGTTCAGCGTGGTTGTCTTGCCGCAACCCGACGGCCCCACCAGGGCGACGAACTCGCCGTCCGTCACCGTGAACGAGACACTCCTGACGGCCAGAAAGGCGCCGTAGTCCTTGACGACGTGACGAAGCTCAACTTGCGCCATGAGCAGCTCCCGCGGCGTTCTGGCATGCCCAGATGGGTAAGGGATCGAACAGGCTCATGGGTCTGGTACCCCGGTCATCGGCGCATGGCAGGATCTTCACGCCTTCACCGCGCCTTCGGTCAGCGCGCGAACAAAGTATTTCTGCAAGACCAGGAACATCGCCACCACCGGTACGCTCATGATAAAGGACGCCGCCATAAGGCCGGGCCAGTTGGTGGCGTATTCCGTGAAGAACCGCTGCAATCCCACCGGCAGCGTCAGCTTCTCGTCGCTGTTGAGGAACGTCAGCGCGTAGACGTATTCGTTCCAGGCGGTGATGAAGGAATAGATCGCGGTCGCGATGATGCCCGGCGCCGAAAGCGGCATCACGATCAGGAAGAACGCCTGAAACCGGGTACAGCCGTCGATGCGCGCGGCCTGTTCCAACTCCACGGGAATGTTGTCGTAGAATCCCTTGAGCAGCCAGATCGACAGCGGCAGCCCAAAGGTCAGGTAGGTGATGATCAACGAGGAATAGGTGTTCACCAGCCCCATCCAGCGCATCATGATGAAAAGCGGCATCAGGAACACGACGGCGGGGAACATGTTGCGGAAGAGCACCGAAAAAAACAGCGCGTTCCGCCCAGGAAACCGGAACCGGGCAAAGGCATAGGCGGCGGGCACGGCCACGGCGACTCCAAAAATGGTGGTCGCGGTGGAGACGTATATGCTGTTCACCATGTAGCGCAGGAATTGCGCGCCGATCTCGCTGTTGGGTGACAACAGCCGTTTGTACTGCTCCAGCGTCGGGTTCGCCGGGATCCATTCGGGCGGGTATTGCAGCGCCGCGAACTGGCTTTTGATCGACGTGATCATCATCCAGACCATCGGCAGAACCGAAAACAGCAGCAGCAGAATCAGGAAAACCCAACCGGTCACGCTCCAGCCGCCGACACGCCGCCCGCTCATGACGGCCGTCTCCGGTCATCGCCGGCGGTCAGGGCGCGGACATAGAAATAACCAATCACCACCATCACCACGAAAAGGATGACCGAATAGGCGCTTGCGATGCCAAAGCGGATACGGCCAAAGGCGATCTGATAAATCTGGGTGATCCAGATGTCGCTGGCGCCGGCCGGACCGCCGCCGGTCATGATCCAGGGGATGGTGAAATGATTGAGGTTGGAGACGAACAGCAGAAGGACCGTGATGATCAGAACACCCTTGAGATGCGGCAGCGTGACATGGATGAATTGCTGCAAGGGGCCCGCGCCGTCGACGCGCGCGGCGCGCAGAAGCTGGTCGGGCACGGTCTGCAGTCCCGCCAGGATCATGATCATGGCGAAGGGAAATTCCTTCCAAACATTGACCACGATCAGCGCCGGCAGCACCCGGTCCACGTTGTCGAGCAGGTTCAGCTTGTCATCGGCCAGACCAAACTGAATCAGCACCGAACCGAGGACGCCAAAATCGCTGTGATAGATCCAGCGCCAGACGTAGGACGCCGCAACCGCGCTGATGACATAGGGGATCAACAGGAGCCCGCGCAAAAGACCGCGGCCGATGAATTCGCGGTTGAGCACCAGCGCCGCGCCAAAGCCGAGCACCACGGCAAAGAAGGTCGACCAGACCGTCCACACCATGGTGTTGACGGTGACGTCCTGGAAACTGCGCGAGCTCAAAACCCGGGTGTAATTCTCCAAGCCGACGAATATCTTCTCCGACATCGCCAGGCTGGGCGGGGTTTTGAAGAAAGACAGATAAACCGTGTAGTAAATCGGATAGGCGATCACCAGCAGCATCACCGCCAGTGATGGGAAAACGTACATGTAATCAAAGCGATGGCCATAGATCCGCGCGGCGATGCCCCGCCGCCTGCGGCTCTTGACCGGCAGGGAGTCCGAGCGCTGACCGGTCTCTACGGCGTTGTTCAAGTGTTTTTCCCCGCTCGGTTGCGCCCGGCCGGTCACGGCCGGGCGCAAGGTCTCATCGACAATCAGATGCCGTCGAGCAGGTTCTGTATGCGCGCTTCGGCCTCGGCGGTGGCCTCTTCGACGCTCATTTTCTCGGTCAGCACGTTCTGAAGCATCTCGGGAATGATGATGTTCATGATCTCCGTGCTCTCGGCGACCACGGGGAACGGAATGCCGCTGGGCAGCATCGAGGTTGAGACATCGAGGAACTTGATGGTGTCAAGCCGTTCCTTCATCCATTCGGTGCTGAACCCGCGTGTGTTACCCGGGTTCGAGACGACCCACGCAAGCTTGGTCGACCATTCCGGCCCGGTCATGAAGCAGACCAGCGCCTTGGCCGCGTCCATATCCAGTTCTCCGTCGATATTGTCCGGATTGAAGATATGCACGTTGCTGCCGCCGAAGACCACGGCTCGGGTTTCGGCACCCGCCGGGATCTTGCCGTAGCGCATGTTGTCGACGACTTTCTGTGCGGCGATCTTGTCATCGCCGGTCGCCGCGTTGGCACGGTCGAGCATGACCGCGTATTCGCTTGGATGCGCGATGACCATCGCCAGTTGGTTGGCCAGGAAGGGATCCTGGTTCTCCGTCTGGGTGTTGGTCAAAGCCGAAACCGGGACCGACTTGTCGCGCACATACATGTCATAATAGTGCTGGACCGCGCGGCGCGCGCCTTCGGTGTTGATCTGGATTTCCTGATAGGTCGGCTCGGCCTCTGCCTCGTCCAGTGCGCCTCCGCCCTCGCCCCACATCATGGGCATGAAGCGGAACGGCGTGTTGCCGGCATTGACCCGCGCCACCAGACCGTAACCGTTCTTTCCGGTTTTTTCCTTGATCTGTCTGGAATACTCGACCACGTCGGCCCAGGTCTCGGGGGCCTTTTCCGGATCAAGCCCGGCTTCCTCGAAGATACCCGCGTTCCAGATGAATGCCATGGTCTCGTTGTTGGTCGGAATGCCCCAGGTCTTGCCGTTGAGGGTCACCGACTTCATCGCGCCGGGCCAGAAATCCTCGGTGGAATAACCCACATCCTCCGGCGCCAACTCGATCAACTGCCCCTTGGACGCGAATTCCGATCCCCAAAGGATGGGCAGGCGCGCGACCATAGGCGCGGCGTTGCCGAGCGCCGCGGTTCGCAGCTTGTTGAGCAGGTCGTTATAGCCGATGTTCTGGGCGTCGACCGTGATGTTGGGATAGGTTTCCGCGAACGCCGCCCAGAAATCATCGTACATCTTGTGATGGAGTTCCGGTTCAGCTTCGTTCGGGCCGACGTACCAGTAGGAGACCTCGCCGGTGTAATCGAGCGGCACGACTTGAGAACACTCCGCCGCGGTATCGACGGTCTCCGTGCCGGCGATGCTCCTGACATATTCGGGGGTCCAGGTCTCCGGGTCGATGCCGGTCTTGGTCTCTTGGGCGAGCGCCACGGGCGAACTGAGAAGAGTCGTGGCGAGCAGTGCGCCGAGAAAGCCAGCGGGTCCGGCGGCAACGCGCCCGCGAAGAGTTGTTGTAAACTGCATTTTTCCCTCCCTAGTTTTTAATTCACTTTCATTGCCGTGAATTTTGTGGACCATGGATCGTCACGTCAAGCCACCCCACCATTCTAACTCACGTTCTCGGCATTGCGTGCGGCTGTTCTTGACGGTTTGGTAAAAAGACCGCCGAGATCGATTTCGGCGATATGCCAGCGGCCCAGATTGGCGGTGTACATCCGATCGCCTTTAAGGGCGATGTTCGTGGGATGGGCCAACACCACGGCGTGACGGTCCTCGATCAGCAGTTCGAGATGGCTGCCCGGGCGCAGGCGGTAAATGCGGCTGGGCTCGTAGCACGAGATGTAAAGGGTACCGTCCGGGGCCAACGCCAGTCCGTCGGGCACGCGGGCCACGCCCTCGGCGACAATGGTCGGCTCGCCGGCCGAACCGTCGGGCAGGATCGGTACGTGCCGCACCCGCGAAAGGAAGCTCTCAACGACATAAAGGCCGGTACCGTTTTCGTCCATCGCCATGCCGTTGGCGAAATTCCACTCCGCCGCGCTCCACACGCCGCCATCGCCGGTCTTCAGGTCGTAGCGGAAGATGCCCGGTCCCGGATTGCCCTCACCCCGGCTGTCGGAGACATAGAGGGCCCCGCGCGCCTCGTCCACGACGGGGTAGTTGGGCACCATGATGCCGGCATCGGCAAAGGCGACCATCCGCCCGGTCGCGGCGACATAGCGCCAAATCGCGGCGTGCCGCATGTCGCACACATAGCAGTTGCCGCCGCTGTCGAAGGCGATGCCAAGGGCAAAGCCGCCGGTCGATCCCATCTTTTCATAGCCGGACCCGTCGGCGGCGATCCGCAACAGGTCGCCGTTCTCCGTGCCGCACCAAACGGTGCCATCGGCGTGGACGGCGACGCCCTCCGCATGGGCCAGTTTCGGGACACCGAACACGCCGTCGCAAAAAACGCGAGCGGCGCTGATGGGGAGGATGGGATCATGCGGCATGGGCGTTCCTTGCGGTCGATCAGAGCGGTTCGGCCGACAGGCGGTAGCGGGTGGTCCAGACCTCGCCGGCGGAGAAGGCGCGGGTCGTCGGCGTACCGGCACGGGCGATCGGATTGTCGGCCCGTGCAGTGGCGATACCCAGCCCGAACGGCGAGCAGATCGGCTCCATTCCCAAGGCGAGGTGACGTCCGTTCCAGGGAGGCGCGGGCCGGCCGCGATTGGAGTACCACAGAAGAAGACTGGGGAAGCTGGCCGCATCCCACTCAAGAATCACGCGGAACCCTTCGGACCGGTAGGCCAGCGCCGCGCGGCCCTGAATGCCGTCGAGTTGGAGCAATTCCTCTGTTGCGACCGGCAGCGGCACTTGGGCGGCATCGACCGTTGTAAGGTCGCGCCCTGGCACCGCGCGGAGGGTGTCGAACTGGCGATCAATGGCAAAAAGCGGGGCCGCTGGCTCGACCGTGCCGGGAAAGGTTCGGCCGATGCGGAATTGGCCCGGTTCGATCCGCGCATCGCCGACGCGGCCGGGCAGCCGGAACGTCGCGTGCAACCCCAGGGGCAGGTTGCAGGCGACACGGGTCTCTACGGTCAGCGAGATGTCGACCGCCGCTGCTTCGGTGTCCGGCGCGATCGTCCGCCGCAGCCGGCGTATCGGCGAGCCTTCGGGGTAGGTTATGGACAGGGCCAGCGCCCCTTCGGATGTCTCTTCCCAATCCCATTCGGTATTGGCGCTGTGGCCGTGGACCTCTTCGTCCGGCGCGGCGGCGCCCATGAGGTCGGCCCAGTCGGGGGGCGAGCCGTCGCCGGGCAGCGAATAGCCGAAGGGCACGCAGGGCCATTCGCCACGCAGACGGCGCAGGATGCCCGGCTGATCGGCGATGTCGGGCTCATCGGCCCAGGGGGCCACGTGCATCGGACTGACCTGCCGGCCGTCGGGCAATACGAACGTGACCGGGGCAAGCATCGCGCCCAGCCGCTGCATCCCCAGCGCGCCGTGTTGCCACCCCAATCCGCGATAGGCCTCGGGCATCGATCGCGTCTCCTAATCCTTCCCGGCGCTCTTCGCGGCGAAGGCCTGTACCCGCGCCTGGCCGATCTCGCCGCGGTAAAGGCGCGTGACCAGCGCGCGTTCTTCCTCGAATCCCGCGGGATCTCCGGTTTGGGCCAGCCAGGTCAGACGCTTCAGACCCTCGATGGCCTCCGCCGGTTCGGCGGCGATGGACGCCGCAAGATCCATCGCGCGGGCCAACAAAATATCCGGCGGTACGATCTCGGCCACCAGGCCCGACGGCGCGAAGCGTTCGGGCGGATGGATGCTTCCGGTCAGCAGCAGAAGCTGCGCCAGGTTGCGCCCCATCTTCTGTACGCTGCGCTGCGTGCCGCCGCCGCCGGGAACAAGCCCCAGCTTGATCTCGGGCAGGCCCATGCGGGCCTTTTCCGACGCAATGACGATGTCGCAGCACAGCACGATCTCAAAACCGCCACCCAGGGCGAACCCGTTCACGGCGGCGATGACCGGCTTGGCATTGCCTTCGATGGCGGCATACATGGACGCGCCCGCCTGCTGGAAGGCGTCGAACTCGGCGCCGGTCTGGGCCGCGTATTCCTTGATATCGGCACCCGCCATAAAGGCGCGGCCGTCACCGGTAACGACAATGGCCCCGACGGCGTCGTCGCCGGACAGGGCGGTGAAGGCCGCGGTGATCTCGGCCATCATGACCCTGTTCATCGCGTTCAGCTGGTCGGCCCGGCGGAACGTGATACAGGCCACCCGGTGTCGCAGTTCCACGTTCAGGGTGCTGTAGTCCGCCATTGCTCAAATCTCGGCCACGGTCATGTCGCCGGTCTCCTCCAGCGCCGCGATCGTGGCTGCGGGAATACCGTAGGCCGCGAGGATTTCCCGCCCGTGCTGTCCCACAAGGGGGGCGGGGCGGTCGACGGTTGCGGGGGTCTCGCTCATCGTGACGGCGGGGCCTACGACCTTGACGCTGCCGGCGGTCGGATGATCGTAAGTCGTGATCATGCCCATGTGGGTGACCTGCGGGTCCTCCGACGCGGCCCTAATGTCGTTGACCCGGGCGCACCAGATATCGGCGGCCAGCATCCGCTCGAGAAGGGGATCGCGGTCGAACTTGCGGGTCTCGGCGTCGACCTTCTCCCAGACCTCGTCACGCTTGGCAAAAAGCGTGTCGAGGTCGTCATAGATCGCAAGCTCGGGCGCTTCGAGCACCTGGTACAGCGTCTTGAACGGACTCATCGCGATCGAGACGTAATGCCCGTCGCGGGTCCCGTAGATGCCGAAGGGGGCTTGAATTCCGGGATGCCCGATACCCGAGTTCGGTCGTACGAAATCCTCGTCCAGGTTCATGACGGCGACGAATTCCTGATTGAGATGGGCCAGCATCCCGGCCAGGAGATTGACCTCGACCTTCTGACCCTTGCCGCTCTTCTCGCGGTAATAGAGGGCCGACAAAATCCCGTAGACCATGTTCATCGCGCCGATCTGGTCGGCCAGCCCCGCCCCCGCGGGGATCGGCGGGCCGTCCGCCGGCCCGGTGTTCGTGGCCAGCCCCGCGAGGCCCTGAATAAGCATGTCCTGCCCGGGCCGGTCCGCATAAGGGCCGGTTTCGCCATAGCCGGAGCCCGAGCAATAGATGATCCGGGGGTTCACCGCCTTGAAGTCCTCGTACCCGTACCCCAACCGGTCGAAGACGCCGGGACGAAAATTCTGCACCACGACATCGGCGGTCTTGGCCATCTCCATAATGATCTCGCGCACCTTCGGGCTCTTGAGATTGAGCGCGATGGAGCGTTTGTTGCGGTTCCAGGCGAGGAAGTTCGGGCTCTCCGCTCCGCCCACCCATTTGGCGAAAAAGGTCATGCCGCGAAACATGTCGCCCGTGCCCTGACGTTCGATCTTGATCACGTCGGCGCCCATGTCGGCGAGAAGCTGTGTGGCGAACGGGCCCTGCAGCAGGTGGCTGAAATCGAGGACGGTGACGCCGTCGAGGGCCTTGGTCATGTCGGTTCCTTCCGATTGTCGGTGTGCATCGGCCTAAACGAGATCGGGCACGAAGCGCGGCGTGACGCAGAGGCCGCCATCCACCCGAAGATCGATGCCGGTGGTGAACCCCGCCTGATCCGAAGCCAGGTAAACAGCGGCGGCGGCGACCTCCGCCGGACGGCCAATGCGGCCGACGGGGTGCATCTTGACCCAGGCGCGGGCGACCTGTTCGCCCAGTTCGGCCACGACCTTTTCGTTCATCGGCGTGGCGATGGTGCCGGGAGAGATCGAGTTGACGCGAATGCCACGGGACCCGAATTCCACCGCCATCTGTCGCGTCATCGCCATGATCGCGCCCTTTGCGCCGGCATAGGCCGTCCAGCCATCGAGACCGATGTGACCCTGCGCCGATGCCATGTTGATGATCGACCCGCCCCCCTGCGCGATCATGTGGGGCAGGGCGTGCTTGCAGCCCCTGAAGACCGACGTCAGGTTGACGGCCATCAGCCGGTGCCACTGCTCGTCCGTCATCTCGTAGAGAGGAAAGCCGCCGATGGCGATGGCGGCGTTGTTGACCAGCACGTCGACACGTCCAAGGCCGGCCGCATGGGCGATCAAGCTGGCGATGTCCGCATCTTCGGCCACGTCGCAGTGGCGGTAATCCGCCTTTCCGCCCGCGTCGCGCAGGGCCTTGGCCGCGGCCTCGCCCCTTGCATCGTCGATATCGCCCATCACCACATGCGCGCCTTCCTCGGCCATGGCCTTGGAAATGGCGTGACCGATCCCATCGGCCGCGCCCGTGACGACCGCGATCTTGCCCGTCAGCAGCCCTGTCACCGTGCGTGTCTCCCTTTGCGATGGCGCCGCTTGGCCCCGTCAAAGGCGACGGCGCCGATGATGATGGCCCCGGTGATCACCAACTGCCATTCGGTGGCCAGTTTCAGCTGCCCAAGACCGTTGGCCAGAAAGGCAAGGATCAGCACGCCGAGGATCACGCCCCCCAGACTGCCGATCCCGCCGGCCAGGCTCACCCCGCCGAGGACGACCGCCGCGACGACCTGAAACTCGAACCCAAGCCCGGTGACATGCACGGCCGAGCCGAGCCGCGAGGAGAGCAGGATCCCGGCGACCGCCGTCAGCAGGGAGCAGATGACGAACGCCGTCAGCTTGATCCGGCGCACGTCGTACCCCGCCAGCCGCGCCACCTCGGGATTGCCGCCCACGGCATAGAGTTGCCTTCCGAACTGGCGGAAGCGCATGACGTAGAGGCCGATCAGCGCCACCATGATGGCCACAACGGCCGGGTAGGGAAGGACACGCCCAAGCCGCCCATTGCCGATCTGGTAGAAGCTCTCCAGCAAATGCTCGTCCGGGATCGCGCGCTGTCCGGTGTACAGATAGATCAGCCCGCGGATGACGAAAAGCGTGCCCAGCGTCACGATCAGCGAGTTGAGGCCCACATAAGCCACCAGATAGCCGTTCGCCAATCCCACGATCAGCGCCAGCAGAAGTGCTGCCGCAATCCCCGCGCCAAGCGATTCCGTCACGTTCATCACGACCACCAGGGGAATAGCCACGGCGCCCAGCAGCGATCCGATCGACACGTCGATCTCGCCCGAGATGACGACCATGGCCACCCCGATCCCCGCGATCATCGCATAGGCCGCCTGGCCCAGAACGTTGGTCATGTTGCGCTGGGTCAGGAAGCTGTCCGACATCACCGAAAAGAACGCGATCAACACGATCAGGCAGATCAACAGCGCCGTCTCGTTGCGCCGAAACAGCCGGGTCAGCAGTGACGGCACGACGGGTCCCGCCATCTCACCGCCCCGGCGTGCGGTCATGTCAGACGATGGCGGCATTCAGTATCCCTTCTTGCGTAGCATCCGCGCGGGCGAACTCGGCGGTGATCCGGCCCTCGGCCATGACCATGATCCGGTCGGACAGTCCTAGAAGCTCGGTCATCTCGGACGTCATGATGACCACCGCCAGCCCGTCCGAGGCCAGCCGGTCCACAAGCGCGAAGATCTCGGACTTCGCGCCCACGTCGATCCCGCGCGTGGGTTCATCGAGCACGATCACCTTCAGCCCGCGCAGCAGCCAGCGGGCCAGCAGAACCTTCTGCTGATTGCCGCCCGACAGCAGCTTGACCGGCTGGTTGAGCGACGGGGTACGGATACGGAACTGGTCCACATAGGCTTTGACCGCCACTCCTTCGGCGGTTTCGTTCAGGAACAGGCCGCGGACATAATCGTCGAGCGACGCCAGGCTGGCGTTGTGGACCATCGGCAGATCCAGCATCAGCCCCTCGGTCTTGCGGTCCTCGGTCAACAAACCGATTCCGAGGGACACGCCTGTGCGGGTGTCGTGGGGACTCAGCGGTTGCCCTGCCACGATGATCTGCCCCGCCTCGATCGGGTCGAAGCCCACGATGGCCTTGGCAAGCTCGGTTCGTCCGGCGCCCATCAACCCGAAGAACCCCAGAACCTCGCCCGCGCGGACGCTAAAGCTGGCATCGGTCACGCCCGACGGGGTGGAGACATTCCGCACCTTCAGGATCTCGGCCCCGGCCGCGTCGCCGCGGCCGCGCGGAAACAGCGCCTCGATCTGCCGGCCGATCATGTCCTGGATCAGGCTGTCCTCGGTATGCTCGCCCACCGGTCTGGTCGAGATGTGCTGCCCGTCGCGCAGGACGGTGACGGTATCGGCGATCTCGAAGATCTCTTCCAGCTTGTGGCTGACATAGAGTACGGCGATGTCCAGGGAGGTCAGCCGCCGGATGACATCGAACAAAAGCGACACCTCGGCCGGGGTGAGGGAGGAGGTGGGCTCGTCCATCACCACGATCCGGGCGTCCTGCGCCAGCGCACGGGCGATCTCCACCATCTGCTGCTGGCTGACCGGAAGATCGCCCACCTGGGCAACCGGGTTCACGTGGAACCCCACGCGGTCGAACAGGGCCTTGGCCTCGTCTTGGATCTGCTTCCACCGGATGTTGCCCATCCCGTCGACCGGGTATTCGCCCAGAAAAACGTTCTCGGCCACGGTGAACTCGGGGATCAACGCGATCTCCTGAAAGACGACCTTGATGCCTTGCGCCAAGGCGTCGCGAGGCGAGCGCAGGGCGACATCGGTTCCGCCGATGCGAATGGTGCCGTGGTCGGGGTGATAGACGCCCGCGAGGATCTTGATCAGCGTGGACTTGCCCGCGCCGTTTTCGCCCATCAGGGCGTGCACGGCGCCGGGCTCCAGCGTCAGCGACACGTCCTCGAGCGCGACGACACCCGGAAAGCCTTTGCCGATGCCGCGCATCTCAAGCGCGGCCGAAGCGGTCGCCTCATCGCGCACTGCCGCGTCTCCTCATCAGATCGAGCCAGGTTGCGCCGATGATGACGAGGCCCGGCACGATCATCTGCAGGTTCTGGTCCCAGCGCAGGATGATGATGCCGTTGTCGATGACCTTGAGGATCAGAACCCCCAACAGCGTCCCGATCAGCGTACCGCGCCCGCCCGACAGGCTGGTGCCGCCAAGGATGACGGCGGCCACCACGGTCAGTTCGAACCCGCGGCCCGCGGTGGGCTGGCCGGCGTTCATCAGGGACCCGAGGATCAGCCCGGCCAGGCCGGCCAGCAGGCCGGTGACGATGAAAACCACCAGCTTCAGCCGCTCGGGCCGGACGCCGGACAGCCGAGCGGCGGTCACATTGGCGCCGACCCCGTAGATCCGGCGACCGAACACGGTGTGGCGCAGGACCACATGACACAGCACGAAGATCACGGCGGCGATCAGGACGGGGATCGGGACGGGGCCGATGTAACCAGTGCTGATCGCGGTGAAGGCGGCGATCTGGTGGGTGTTCTGCACCGCCTCGCGCGTGTAAAGGAACACGCCGCCCTGCAGCATCATCAGCGTGGCGATGGTGGCGATCAGCGAATTGACCCTGAGCTTGGTGACGACCAGCCCGTTGAAAAGGCCAACCGCGCCGCCAAAAGCCAGCCCGGCCAGAATACCCATGACAACCGACTGCGTCCGGTTGGTGACATCCATCGCCACACAGCCGGAAAAGGCGAGGGACGCGCCAACGGACAGGTCGACCTCGGCCGTGATCAGCAGCAGCGTCATGCCGCAGGCAACCATCAGCACCAGCGCGCATTGGCGCAGGATCGCGACGATGTTCTCGGCCGAATAGAACTGGGCCGAGCCGATGGACAGCGCGATGCACAGGCCGATCAGGATCAGGGTCAGGACCACCTGACCGTTGTCGATCAGACTGAACGCCGCACGCCTGGGCAAGGCCGTGTCCGTGGGGGATGTCATATCACCGTCCCATGCAAGCCGTGTCCTAAGGGGTCGGCCCCGACGGCGTCCACCGCCAGGGCCGAGAATCGCCCAATTAGAGGTCGGCTGCGGTCTTCATGCAGGCGGCCGGTGCCTCGACCGCGTTCACCGCGTCCCAGTCGATCGTCCGCACCGTGCCCTCGACCGAGTAGAATTGCTGCCATTCGTCGCCGATCATCGGCGCCGTTGGCGACACGATATGCTCGGGCACCTCCTCGCCCTTGAACAGGCTGACCGCCGCATCGAGCGTGGTGAACCCGACCTTTTCGGGGAACATCGCCGCCTCGATCTGCCAGGCCGGTTCGGTCTGCATCATCGAGATGAAGCCCAGACCCTCGCCGCCGGTGCCGACGACCAGCAACTGGTCCTGATCGCGCCCGCTGGCCTTCCAGGCCTGCAAACCGCCCTGCGCCGAGGAATCGTTGATCCCATAGATGATGTTGATGTCGCTGTTCTGGGCCAGCGCGGCGGACGAAACCTCGAGCGCCCGGTCCGGGTTGCCGCCGCCATCCAAGTCATGGACCATGGTGGCGTCCGGGATCACCGTGCGCAGGCCATCCATGAAGCCCTCGGAGCGCAGCACGGTGGCGGACAGCAGCGGCAGGCCCACATTCATCACCCGCGCCTCGCCGCCAAGGTTTTCCTTTGCATGGTTTCCCGCCGCGACACCAGCGTGATAACCGGTATCGTAGTCGCAGATCGCCACCATCGTGGTCATCCCGCGCACCGGGTTGCCCTCGAGCACGACCGGGATACCTTCCTCCCGCGCCCGCCGCAGCAGCTGCACGACGCCTTCCTCGTTGACCGGCGTCAAGACCAGCACGTCGACGCCGGCGGCCATGAAATCCTCGGCCGCGGCGATCTGACGGGCAACGTCGAGATTGGCGTCCATCACCTCCAGCTCGATGCCAAGCTGCCCCGCTCGGTCCTGCATGCCCTTGATGACATTCTGATACCATTCATGGGTGGCATAGTTGGTGACATACCCGATGCGCTCCGGCATCTCCGCCAGCGCCGCGCCGGTCATCGTCGCAAGACAGGCAACCGAGCCGAGCATCATTTGTCCAAACCTGGTCATGGCTTTCCTCCTTTGGGTGGTGGTTTAAGGTTTCGTCCGGTCTGTTCTTGTTTCGGGATCGGGCCGGTCATGCCGCCGCCGCACGGTCTGCAAGGCACCGGTCCACACCGGCGGCATCGCGGGCGACGATCTCGTCCAAAAGCGCGGCGCGGTCGCGGGCGCTTACGAATTCCAGCCGCCGCAGACCCAGAGGATCGATATCGCGACGCAGCACGGCCAGGACCCCAGGATCAGGCTCGGGCATCTCGGCGCAATCAGGGGAGAAGGCCACGGCAAAGCCCGTCTCGGCTTCGATCCGCTCGCGCGTCACGCCGGGCAGCGTCTCGGTCACCGTCAGCCGGGAGATCGCGGGATCAAGGGTGAAGAGGCAAAGGTCGGTCAGCACCTGCACCGCGCCGGGTTGATAACCGGCGGCGCGGCGCGACTCCGCGTCGATCAATCCGCGGGCCGAACTGATGGTGGCGACCCGTTCGACCAGCGACCGGCGCGAATGGCGGGTCACATAAAGGATGCTGTCGCGGTGCATGTTGGCCACGTCGGACATGCCCCCCTGGCCGGCCAGCCGCAGCGGCGCGCCCGAGGGCTTGACGAGCGCGAGGTTGTTGACCCGTGCGGCGCCGTCGATCTGGGCGGCGGCGATCACCTCATGGGTGACCAGGCCGGCCTGGTAATAGGTGGAATAGGTGTCGTCGCCGCCGGCATGGCCCACCGCGCTGTCCGCATCCATCGCCTCGATCAGACTCAGCGTCAGCGGCCCCGGCCCGATATCCAAATGGCCGCAACTGAAGGTCATGACCATCAGCCCCGGCGCATGTGTGGCCTTGGCCAGACGATAGGCGACATTGGCCAGCGGCGAGACGGCCCCGGCGCTGGCGACGCAATCGTCGTCGAGCATCCGGGCGAGCCGGACGGCCATGATTTCGTCCACCGTGCCCGGGCCTGTCACGGGTGTCGCGGGGCGGAACGCCGCGGCCCGGATCGAGGGGGCTGGCAGGCGGGCAGCGCGGGACAGGCGCGCGGGCACCCCGGCCTCGGGCATGGCCAGACCGTCGTGCAGGGACCGCCCCGCCCCGGCAGCGCCAAGCAGGCGGTTGAGATGCGCGTAATCGGTGACGTAGTGGGGCAGGCTCGATGTGGGCCAAGCCGCTCCCGGCACCTCCGCAATGGCGGTGACCAGATTGCGCGTGACGATGCTCTGACGGCCCATCGCCTGCAACGCGCCGTCCTCGACGATACGGTCCGCCGTGACCAGCACGTCGGTCGCCGCCCCGATCATGGCAAGGTCCAGCGCGCGGGCTCCGGTGATCGCCAGATTGCCCGCCCGGTCGGCATAGGGCACGTGCAGCAGCAGCGTGTCGATCGGTTGGGCCGTGACCAGGCCGACGGTCCGGCCCGTCGCTGCATCCCGATGTTCGCGAAGGGCGGGGCAGCGGGCCGCCATGTCCGACCCCTCCGGCAGTTGCACCGGCATGAAGGGCAGGTTCTGCTGGGCCGCGCGCAGCGCACCGATCATGCAAAGGGCCGGCCAATCGGTGACGGGCAGCGCCCCGTCCTCGACGGCGGCGCGGAACAGCGGCGGCAGGCCGAAGATATCGAGGCTTGAAAAGCAGATGTCGGCCGAGGCCACCGCGCCGGCTTCGATCAGCATCTCCAGCGGAAGCCCCCCAGCCCATGAGAAATAGCGCAGTTCGACGGCGCCTTGCGATATCATTTCGCGCAGGAGAGCGATGGGCAGGCGCGCAAAATGGTGACCGCTCACACCGATCCGGCTACCGGGCCGGACACGTCCGGCCAGAGCACCCAGCGTCAGGAACTCGGGACGGGTGGAGGCGCTAGGCATCGTCCTCCTCCGTTGCCGCGATGCCGTGCGGCGATGTCTCCACGAGGCTGGCGCCCAGATTGGTCGAGATTTCGCGGGCGGCAGCAAGGGTCATCCCGCGTACTTCCCCGCTGGGCACCGTGGCCGCCCGCTGGGGCATGTAGGGTACGGTCAACGCCGCCACCACATGGCCCTGATGGTCGAAGATCGGGGCGCTGATATTGGTCACCCCCGTGACCGCCAGGGAGTCGCGCATCTCGTGTCCGGTCTCGCGGATCGCGGCGGCCCGCTGTCGCAAATCCGCGATGTTCGCCTTGCTGCGACCCGCGTCCCTCAACCATTGGCGCAGGCCCGCCCGAGCGTCGGCGGGTGAATAGGCATAGATCACGGCGCCGGCGCTGGTTTCGGAGAAGTCGAATTTGGCTCCCAATGTCACCGAATATCGCATGGGCAGCGGAGAATCGACCTGCAATACGATCAAGAGCTCATGCCCGCTGAGCACCCCCAGGTGGCAGGATTGCAGGGCGGCCGGCGCCAACCGCTGCATCACATGCAGGGCGGAATCCGACAGTCGCCGCACCGATGGCATTTGATTGGCCATTTCAAAGAGCTTGAGCGAAAGGCGATACCCCTCGGTCCCGGCCCGCCGGTAAAGGTAGCCGCGCTTCTCAAGGACAACGACCACCCGGTAGATTTCGTGGACCGAGCGCCCCATGGCCGTGGCCATTTCGGTTACGGTCAGGCCGCCGGGCTGACCCGCCATGAATTCAAGGATATCGAGGACCTTGTCCGCGGCGGGTACTGAGTAGGTTCGCCGCTCCGGCGCCAGGCGTAGCGCTTCGCTCACCGCAGGCCCGCCTTGGCCACGGGTGAGGCCTGATCTGGCGCCTGCTCCGAAAGCCGCGCATGTTCGTCGTTCAGCCTGGAGACAAACGCCGCCGCGTCGTCCCCATCGCTCAGTACCGCGGCAAGCCGGTGCGTGGCCGTGCGGAAGAAGCCGACAAAACCGGGGTAGGTCGGCCGTAACCAGGCCCGATCGAGTACGGGCAAGGTGTCACGCAGAAAGCCGCCGGTCAGGTCGTTGCAACGGTCCGAGGTCCAGGCGGCGCGGCTGCCCGGTTGGCCGCCGTGCAGGACATAGTCGCCCGACTGGAATGCCGGTGTGCAGAGGTACATCGCATAGTCGAACGCAGCCTCGGGATCCTTCGACACGGTACTCACACCGATCCCGGCACCGCCAAGCAGCGTTCGGGGAGGCTGATCGGCGGCCATCCGCGGCGGTGCTCCGAACTGAATCCGAGGCTGTGCATCGGGACCGGCGTAGTTCACGTAGTTGAACAGATAAGGCACATAAACCACGTCATCCTGCGCGGCCATGTGGTCGAGGCAGCGGATCGGGTTCCACCCGATCGACTCGGGATGGGCCACGGCCAGAAGCCGGCTGAGCTGGGCGATCACCTCGGCACCCTCGCTTGACGCGATAAAGGCGCCGCCTGGCGCGGCCAGTGACATGCCAAGGCTGACGGCGACCGACATGAACGTGCACATCTGGTCCGTGGGTACGGCAGGCCATCCGATGAACTGCCCCTTCTGCCTGAGCCGCGCGGCCAGGGCGTGAACCGCGTCGATCGTCTCGGGCGGTTGTTCGCCCTGCCGCTCCATCAGGTCGGGCCGCCATGCGGCGGTCTGCGCCGCGGCGTCGATGGGCAGTGCCCAGACTCCGCCATCCTGCGCGTAAGACACCCAGGAAAGACCGACCGCCTCGGCCGTGAACATCGTGTGATGATCGGGCGTCAGCCACTGGGTCAGATCATGCAGCAGTCGGTCTTGGCGCACGTCCCCCACAAAGGGGTGGTCGTAGATCACCAGATCGTAATCGTTGCAGAATTCCGAGAGGTGCCCCTCGCCAAAGCTATAGAGGCTGCGCCGGTCCCACGACACTTCACGGCCGGTTAAGGCCCGGTAGGACGCGACGCTGGCATCCAGCGGCCCCCAGCAGCGTTTGTGGTCCCAGGCTATTCCCTTGATCACCGCAGCCTCCCCCCGGGGCCGGTCATTTATTATTCCCATGATCACGAAATTTTTCACCTGAGTAAACAGTTTTCTTATAGGAAAATTTCTCGGTCGTTCACTGTGACGGGGCCGGATGGTGACGAATCGGACGGCCGTCCCGTCACGGTCGGGAGGCCGGACCCACGGTCCGGAAATGGGCGACGCTGCAAGGCCCGATGACCCGCCCCATCAACGACGCGGCGCTTATCCGACCATCGACCGGGGCGTTTATGGTGGCTGCCGCTTCGGCTCATTCCAGATCGAGCGCATCGACGAGGCAGTCGACCACCGGTGCCGGACCAGTTGGATCGGCTATGCTGAGCCTGTCTTGCAGCCAATCAATGGCGGGTCGAAGACCCGCTCCGACGGTTGACCGTCATCCGCCGGCGGTTAGCCGGCGGACAAAGTACGTTGCGGCGCTTCGGATCGATCCCACTGCACGCGATCACAACCGTGGAGGTTTGGGATCAAGGATCCGGCGGAACGGAATCCAAGCCCCTTGCGGGTGCTCGACCCGGGGGCGACAGGCCGCTGGTTCCGGTGTCAGCCCGTGGGCTCGATGCGGATAAGCGCACCGTCCGGTTCATCCGTCAGGACATAGAGATAGCCATCGGGACCCTCATGCACGTCGCGGACGCGCGCGCCGATGGGGATCGATCGTTCGTCGAGAGCGACACCCGCATCGTCGATGCGGATCTGGCGTATCTCTTCGGCAACAAGGCTGCCAGAGAACAGATCGCCGCGCCAATCGGGGAACCGGTCGCCCCGATAGATGGCAAGGCCCGAGGGCGCCTGGGTATCCATCCACACCAGCGTCGGGTCCGTCATGTCGGGGAGGCTGGTATGGGGCGAGATTTCGGTTGCCCCGCGATAGTCCCGACTGTAGGTGGCCAGCGGCCAGCCGAAATTCTCACCCCGCGCGATGCGGTTGAGTTCGTCTCCGGCGAGAGCGCCATGCTCATTGGCCCAGACGGCGCCGGTTTCCGCGTCCACCGCCAGCCCCTGAATGTTGCGGTGTCCATAGCTCCAGACGAACGGCGCCACACCGTCGCCGTCGATGAACGGATTGTCCTCGGGGACCGACCCGTCGTCGTTGAGCCGAACGGTCTTGCCCAGGGCGCTGGAAATGTCCTGAGCGCGGAGACGGATAAGATCGCCGTCGATCGACACCGGCGGATTGCCGCCATCGCCGATGCTGGCCAACAGCGTTCCGTCGGGCAGCCAGAGCAGGCGAGAGCCGAAATGCTGGGTGTCGGGTTTTTCCTCCGCCACCTCGAAGATCACCTCGAGATCGACCAGCGCCTCGCCATCGAGGACGGCCCGGGCGATGCGGGTGCGGTTGGCGCCCGGCATTCCGTGGGCATAGGTGAGATAGACCAGACGGTTTTCCGCGAAATCGGGATGGACCGCCACGTCGAGCAGCCCGCCCTGCCGTTCGGCAAGCACCTCGGGCACACCGGTGACTTCCGTCTCGGACAGGGCGCCGTCGCGGATGATACGCAGCCGCCCCGGCCGTTCGGTGACGAGCATCGCGCCGTCGGGCAGCCAGGCCATGCCCCACGGATGCTCCAGTCCGGAGACGACGGTCGAGAGGCGGAACCCCTCGCTCTGCGGCGCCGAGCCTTCCGAAATGAGCGGTGTCGCATTGGCGACGGCGATGGGTGCGGGAGCGGAAAACGCAATCAGCGCCGCGGTGGCGCAGAATTTCCATCTCATTTTCATCTCGGATCTCCCTCGCTGAATGGCACGGATACTCTTTCACAAGCGGGATCAGGGATGTGGTAATCCGTGCACATCATTTGTAGTGACGCCCGGAGATGGAAACGCTCAGCGTCCTTAGGTCGCAGGGATGCCGACGATCGCGCTCATCTCTGGCGGTCGCAGCAAGTCCCGCCATCCGCCATCCTTCCACGGGAAACGACCGTCTCTTTGAAGGCCGGCCAGATAGAGCGTCAGCTTCGTTCCCAGCTCGCGCGCAGGAAGTCGTGCCCGGATCGGTAGACCTCTTCTCGAGACGGAAAGAAGTCGCGCCAGACCCGTGTCGCGGCGGCAAGGGCCGGCAGGGCGCGGCCGAACGCTTCGATCACGCACCAGCCGTCGTAACCGCCATGCTTCAGGGCGCCCAGCGTCGCGTCCCATGGCACGTGACCCTTGCCAGGCGTTCCGCGATCATTCTCCGAGAAATGGACATGGCTGATCGCGGACAGGTTCGGGGCGATCACGCCGACCGGGTCCTTCTCCTCGATGTTGGCGTGGAAGGTATCGTAAAGAAGGCCATAATTCGCCGCGTCCACGCCGCGCACGATCTCGGCCGTATCGGCGACCGTGTTCAGGACATAGCACTCGAAGCGGTTGAGCGGCTCCACGGCCAGGGTGATCTTGAGGTCGGCGGCGTACGCGGCGGCCCGTTTGTGGACGGCGACCAGATTGGCGCGTTCCGTGGCCGTGGGCGGTTCGCCGGTGAAGACGCCAAGCGGCTGATGGAACGGGCCGCAGAGCACTTCCGACCCGAGGGCCGCCGAACAGTCTATCGCCCATTTCAAATGGTCGAGGGCCGCGTCCTGCGCGGCGCCGAGGCAGCTTCGCCCCTCGTCCGGGACCACGGCGACGGACGTCACGCGCAGCCCGGCATTCTGCGCCGCCCGCCCGACATGCCGGAAATGTTCCGGCGTGCCCTCGAAGATGGGGATCTCGACGCCGTCATACCCAGTCTTTTTCAACGCGTCGAAGATCGGGAAGTGTTCGTCGGTCACATGGGTCGACCAGAGCAGCATATTGAAGCCGAGCAGCATGGCGTTTCCTTCCGTTGGCCGGATCAGGATCCCTTCACGCGCAGGCTGTTCATCGCGTCACGCGTCTTTTCGAACGAGACGATGCCGGCGTCGGACCCCAGGCCGGTGGCCACCAGGGCCGCCGCGGCCTGGGCGAAGCGCAGCGCGGTGTCGAGATCCATCTTGTGGTGGAGTGCCGCGATGAAGCCGGCATCGAACGCGTCGCCGCAGCCGGTCGTATCGACGATGTCGATCTCATAGGCCGCGGACCGCTTCCGGACACCGTCGCGGTCGGCGTAGAACGCGCCTTCCGGGCCAAGGGTGAAAACGCAAGCGCGGGCGCCGGCATCCAATAGGGTCCGGGCGCAATCCTCCGGCGTCTGGGCGCCGGAAAGGTCCCGAGCCTCCTCGATCGACGGCATGCAATAGTCGATGTGGGGCAGGAGAGGCCGCACCACGGCAATGGTTTCGGGGTTGGTGGCGATCAGGTCGAACGTCACGGTTCTGCCGCGGCGCTTGGCCTCCGCCAAAAGACGAACACTCGGTTCCCCGTCGAGCCGTTTGAGAAGGCCGGTCCCGCCAAGATGGACGATGGGGGCGTCGAAGACCTGATCGTATGACTGTGGCGGCACGTCGAAATGATCGGACGCGCCGCGCACATGCAGGGCCGGCCGGTCGCCGTTCGGACGAATGTTGAGGATGGTCGCCGATGTCGGCACGCCCGCCAACCGCTGCATCGCGGAGACATCGACGCCGTGACGCCGGAGCGTCATGAGAACCCAATCGGCCTTTTCGTCGTCGCCGACCGCACCGACGGCCAGGCTTTTTAGGCCAAGCTTTGCCGTATCGACGACGGTGCCGCCGGCTGTTCCGGCGACGGTGAGGCGTATCTGGTCGATGAAGTCGACGTTGCCCCCGTCGGGAATCGCGGTCACCGGCCGCCCAAGGATGTCGAGAATGTAAAGGCCGATCACCGACACGTCGTTGGCCATGGGCTACCTCCGCCGCACGACAAGAACGAGGATGAGAACGAGCACCGCGTCCGCCGCGGCCAAACTCCAGACCAGGGGGTGTTCCCAGAACGGCGGCGCCGGCGGACGAAGCGAGACGCCGGCCGCCGGCGGCGTCAGGAACACAAGGCCATAGAGATGCGCGGCGCTGATGGCGATCAGCAAGGCGGAGCAGAAGATCACCGCCACGACCAGCGCCGCGAAGACCACGGACCGGATCGCGACTCCCGGTTCGGCGAAGGGCAAAAGGTTGTTCGCCAGGGCGGCCAGAACGACCAGCCCGCACCCGGCGGAGAACACGACGATGGCGAAGGGCTGGAAGATCATCGCCAGGGCGACCATGCCAAGGCCGATGACCCCGAACTCCAGTCTCAGCGCAGCCCGGCGCGACAATCCGGTCGGCGTGCGGTTCATCAGCGTACCGCCTTTCCGCGGCGGTCGAACACATGCGTCTGGCCGAAATCCGGAACCAGATGCAGCGTTTCGCCGGCCTTGACCCGCGTCTCGCGGGAGATCACCACGCGGATGTCCGCCCCGGACGGCGATCGTGCGTGAACGAGCGTTTCCGCGCCCATCGGTTCGAGCAGTTCGACATCGGCTGAGATCGCGGTCGGATCGGCGACGGCCGCGAGCGAGAACGCCCGGGGGCGTACCCCCAGGGTCACCGCGCCGGGTTCCACGCCGGCCACCGCCGGCGCCACGTGCAGCTGGATGGTGGCGTCGCCGATCCGGATCTCGGCCATGGATCCCGCCGGATCGTCCCTGGTTGCCACCAGTTCGCCCTCGATCAGGTTCATTTGCGGCGTGCCGATAAAGCTGGCGACAAAGTCGTTCACCGGAGCGGCGAAAACCTCGTGCGGGGTGCCGATCTGTTCGATGAGCCCGTCGCGCATGATGGTGATGCGGTCGGCCATGGTCAGCGCCTCGAGCTGGTCGTGGGTGACGATGAGGGTGGCCTTCGACAGGCCCTGAAGCACCTCCTTGATCTGCCCGCGCATGGACTCGCGCAGTTCGACATCCAGTCGGGACAGCGGTTCGTCGAACAGGAAGCAGTTCGGATCGCGGATGATGGCGCGCGCCACCGCGACCCGCTGCTTCTCGCCCTCGGCGATCTCATTCGGTTTCCGGTCGAGGATATGCGTCAGTTGCAGGGTTTCCGCCACGCTCCGGACGCGCTGGTTGCGTGAATTGCTCGACAGGCGCTCGACATGCAGCGGGAAGGCGAGATTCTCCGCCACGGTGAGAGCCGGATAAAGCGCGTAGAACTGAAACACCATGGCGATGTCGCGATCCTTCGGCGCCCGGTCGTTCATGCGCTGGCCGGCGACGATCACATCGCCCTCGGTCGGCGCCTCGAGGCCCGCGATCATGCGCAACGTGGTTGTCTTCCCGCATCCCGACGGCCCAAGCAGACAGACCACCTCTCCCGCCGCCACCGACAGATCGACGTCCTTCACGGCGGTGAAATTGCCGAAGCGCTTGGTGACGGAACGAAGCTCGATCGTCGACATCAGCGCTTTACCGTGCCGAAGGTGACACCCCGCAAAAGCTGGTTCTGCAGGAAGAAGGTGACCAGGATCACGGGGATCAGGAACAGCGTCTCGATCGCCGCCAGCAGACCCCAGCGCACGCCGATGTCGCCGCCGATCGTCTGCGACATGGCCACGGGGACGGTGCGAGTCTCAACGCCCGTCAGAAGCAGCGCGAACAGAAACTCGTTCCAGGTCAGGATCAGGCCGAACACGGCGGTCGCCGCCACCCCGGCCACGACTTGGGGCAGGCAGACCCGAAAGAATACCCGCCATTCCGACGATCCGTCCAGGCGCGCCGCGTCTTCCACGTCCGGCGACAGCTCGTCGAAGAAGCTTTTCATCATCCAGATGGTGAACGGCAGGTTGAACGCGGTGTACAGCAGGATCACGCCGTAATAGGTGCCGGCCAGCCCGGTGACCCGGAACATCAGCATGACCGGGATGATCACGACGATCGGGGGCAGCATGCGCGTCGTCAGGATAATAAAAAGATAGGTGTCGTTGCCTTTCAGCGGGTGGCGCGAAAAGCCGTAGGCTGCGACCGTGCCGATGATCAGCGCAAGCATCACCGATGTGCCGGCGATGAAGATCGAATTGAAGAAGAAAAGGACGAAACCGGTGTCCTGCGCCTCCGCCCCGGCGGAGAAGGAGCGGGAGAAGACACCAAAGAAATTATCCAGCGTCGGCACGAAGGCGTAGGCGTCGGGGATCAGTCCCCAAAGGGTGGTCGGGAACAGCTTCACCGGCACTGCAAGAGCGTCGGTGTGCTCCTTGAACGCCGTGATGATGATGACGAGAACCGGAAAGAAGTAGATAAAACTGACCACCCCGGCCAGCGCCGTCCGCCCCCAGCCCGCCTGATCCACGGCCCGGCTGCTCCGCGCCTTCCCCATGCCGAAAAGCCCCCTCATCAACTCATACCTCCCGCGACCGGCGGTTGGCGAGGTACAGGTAGAGGTTGGTCAGGACGATCACGGTGAACAGCAGGACGTAGGACAGGGACGAGGAATAGGACGTCTTGTTGAACTGGATCGCCTGTCGGTAGACATAAAGCGCGATCGTCTCGGTGTTCTGTCCGCCGTCGGTCAGAATGAACACGATGTCGAAAAGCTTGAACGCCTCGATGGTGCGGAACAGGAGCGCCAGCATCAGTAGCCCCTTGACGTAGGGGAAGGTGATCGACCAGAACCGGCGCCACGCGGAAACCCGATCGATGGCCGCAGCCTCGTAAAGGTATTTCGGTACGCTGACGAGCCCCGCGAGAACCAGTAGCATAACGAACGGCGCCCACATCCAGGCATCGGCAATGACGATGGCGACGACCGCCCCGGCTGTGGACGAGATCAGCACGAAGGGTTCGTCGGTGAACATGTTCACGAACTGGCTGACCAGGCCGAACGTCGGATCGTAATAGTAGCGAAAGAAGGCGCCGACCGCGACATAGGCCAGCATCATCGGCGTCAGAACAAGGATGAGCAGGTATCGCCGAAGCGGAAACTGCTTCGAAAAAAGCATGGCCAGCATGAAGCCGACCACCATCTGTGTCGCCACGGTCAAGACGACGAAAAGCGCAGTCGTGGTCAGGCGATCCCAGACGACCGGATCGGTGACCAGCCGCTCGTAGTTTCTGAGACCAAGAAAGTTCAGCGTCTGCCGGTCGGCGCGGTAGTCGAAGAACGACAGACCCAGGGACCACAGCAGCGGAAAGATGTTCATGACCACGAGAACGGCGATGGCGGGCGCCACCAGCAATCCGCCCGTGTGCCGCCCCCATGCGTTCACGACCATGGTAACCGCCACCAGCGCGCAAAACCCACCCGCGACCCAGAACGACACGCCGGGCGCCAGAGTCCCGATCGAAAATGGAATCATGACGATGGCGACGACGAGCGCGAGCCGCCAGTTGCCCCAGTGAAGCGACAGGAACGGCGAACGCGAGGGGTTCGGAAGGCTCGCGGTGGTCATTCAGCGGTGCACCGTCGCATCGGGGGCCGTGAGACATGCGCCGGATCGGCCGGCGCATGTCGCTGCGGGTTCTCGGTGAGGGGTGATTACTCGATCAGTCCTTCATCCTCGAGCAACCGCTGCTGGAAGGCGGCGATGTTGTCGAGAGTGGTCCGCGCGTCCTGCTGTCCGGTGATGGCGAGATCGAACTGTTCCTGCTGCTGCACCAGAAGCTCGAAGAACTGCGGGATGTGCCAGACATCCCTCTGCCAGTCGAGCCCCGCCGCCCAGGTGCGGTTCCATGGCCGGTAGGTCACGTACCGGGGATCGGTATAGACCGAACGCATGGCGCTCTGCCCGCCCTGGGACGCGAACTGATGCTGGATGTCCGGCGACAGCCACCATTTCACGAAATCGACCGCTTCCTGGATCTTTTCGTCGGACGCCCAGGTCATGAGGACGAACGGCTGGCCGCCGATGTTGGACCAGCGCACGATCTCGCCGCTTTCCGTCTTCAGGCCGGGCATGTTCGCGAACGCGATGTTGCCGACGACTCTGGATGTGTCGGGATTGATCGCGCTCTCGGCGAACCCGATCCAGTTGACGTTGAGCGCGATCTTGCCCTCGCGGAACAACTCATCGGTTTTGAAGATGTCCATCGAGCCTGTCCGCACGATCGGCGGCATGTACTGCAGCAGGCGCAGGTAGTGGTCGAACGCCTCGACCGCGATATCGGAATTCACCACACCCTCGGCCTGGGCGTCGGGGATGCCGGTTTCGTCCCAGATCTCGCCCCCATACTGCCAGATGAAGCCGTTGATCTGCATGGACGAGAAGTCGTAGCCCTTACCCGCCTGGTAGGCGATGCCGTAGAAATCGTCGTCGGCCGGGGCCCCGGCCAACTGTTCTCCCGCCTTGCGCTGAAAGAACTGCCCGATCTTCTCGAACATGTCCCAGTCCATCTGGTCGAGTTCTTCGGGCGTGCACGGCAGCTTCTCGCCGAAACGCTCCTGGAACGCCGCCTGTTCGTCGGCGTGGCACAGCACATCCGTCCGGGCGTATGTGACCAGAATGTCTGGAAACTGCGGGAAGCCGTAGATGTTGTCGGACTTGTAGGGATAGGTCGCGTAGGCCTGCAGCGGCGCGGGATGCATGTCGTCCAGTGTCGCCTTGAGTCCGGGGTCGGCCTCGATCAGGTCGTTGAGCTGGCGATAATATCCGCCCTCGATGAACGCCCCCAGCCACTGGCTGTCGGAAACCGCCATGTCGTACTTCTGCTCGCCCGAGGTCAGCGAGGCGTTGAGACGGGTGTAGTAGTCCGGCCAGGGAATGAAATCGACCTCGAGCCTGACCGTGTTGCCTGACGGGGCCGTATAATTCTTGTCGAACAAATCCTTCATGATCCGTGTCGGCGGCCAGTCCGGCACGGCCATGGTCAAGGTGACTTCCTCCGCGACGGCGACGGATCCGATCATCGTCGCCGCGACGCCAGCGAACGCCGTCATCGTCAGCCGCTGCACTCTGGTGTGTCTCATATCGTCGTCCTCCCTGATTTGGCCCTTGTTGGTTGACGGGTCTTGTCTTCGCCTCAATCGGCCCGGCCGATCGCGACGCCATCGACGTGTCGAAAAAGGTGCACACGATCCGGTGGGATCACGATCGGAAGCTGCTCGCCCGGTGTCAATCCGACGGCCTGGGATTCCGGCAGCAGGACCCTGAGCGTCGGCCCCTCGGTCGCGAGGGACACCACGGTCACGTCGCCAAGCGGTTCCAGCAGCGATATCCGCGCCATGTGCCGTTGATCGTCGTCGCTGGCGATCCTGATATCGGCGGGCCGCACGCCGGCGATGACCTGCTCGCCCGCGCGAAGGCCGGCATGGGATGCTGGAATCGCCCCGAAGGGGGTGGACAGCCCTATACCTTCCGCACCGATCGTGGCATCGAAGAGGTTCATGTGCGGCGCCCCGAGCTTGGCGGCGACATAGGTGTCTTTCGGCCGGTCGTAAAGCTCGTCGGGGTCGCCCGTCTGAACCACCCGGCCATCGCGGAGAACCGCGATCTCTTCCCCCATCGTCAGCGCCTCCAACTCATCCGGAGTGGCGTAGACGATAGTCATGCCGAATTGGCGGTGCAACCGCTTCAACTCGACGCGCATATCGTGACGAAGCTTGGCGTCCAGATTGGTCAGCGGTTCGTCCAGCAGCAGGATCTCGGGCCGCCGGATCAGCGCCCGACCCAGCGCTACGCGCTGCTGTTCCCCACCCGACAAGGTGCCGGGCTTCTGGCCCAGGCGGTGAGAGAGCCGCAGCATTTCCGCGGTTTCGCCGACCAGAGCCCGCACCTCGGCCGAAGGCAAGCGGGCCTCGCGCAGCGGATAGCCGAGATTGCCCGCCACCGTCAGGTGCGGGTAGAGGGCGAAGGATTGAAAAACCATGGCAACGCCGCGGCCGCGTATCGGATCGTCGGTCACATCGGCGCCGGCGACAAACACGCGACCGGACCGAAGTTTCGCCAACCCGGCTATGGCCCGAAGCGTCGTCGTTTTGCCGACCGAGCTTGGACCGAACAGCACGAAAAACCGTCCCCGCGCGACATCGAGAGTCAACCCATTCAAGGCGCGGACGGATCCGTAGTCCACCGTCAGACCGGAAAGCCTCAACGCGGGAGGCGCGGCATCGCTCACCGCGCGGTCCCCCGGAGCGCCCCCAGGCCCGTCATGCCTTGACATCGACCCATTGGTGCGATTTTGCCGAGGCCAAGACGGCATCGGTCACCAGATCGGTGGCCAGGGCGTCGCGGAAGGTGGGGGCGGGCGCGGTTCCGCCATCCAGCCCGGCCAGGAAGTCGGCGAACTGATGCACGAAACTGTGCTCGTACCCGATGGCCAGACCGGGCACCCACCACTTGTCCATGTAGGGATGATCGCCGTCGGTGACGTGGATGGAGCGCCAGCCCCGCGTGCGCCCCTCGTCGCGATGGTCGAAAAACTCGAGCCGGTGCAGGTCGTGGAGATCCCAGAAGATCGAGCCGTTCTCGCCATTGATTTCCAGCGTGTAAAGAGCCTTGTGGCCCCGCGCATAGCGCGTCGCCTCGAAATTGGCGAGCGATCCGTTGTCGAACCGGGCCAGGAACAGGCTGGCGTCGTCAATACCGACCGGCTCCACCTTGCCGGTCAGGTTGTGCATCCGTTCCTTGACAAAGGTCTCGGTCAGGCCGGTGACGCTTGCGATGGGACCATTCAGCCACATCGCCGTATCGATGCAATGGGCCAGCAGGTCGCCGGTCACGCCGCTGCCGGCGACCCCGGCGTCCAGCCGCCAGAGGGCGGCGCCGCCCTGCGGCAGGTCGGACGAGATCGTCCAGTCCTGCAGGAACTTGGCCCGGTAATGAAAGATGCGCCCAAGGCGGCCTTCGTCGATCAACTGCTTGGCCAAGGTAACCGCCGGGATGCGGCGATAATTGTACCAGACCATGTTCGCAACCCCGGCGGCCTCGACCGCGGCGACCATCGCGCGGGACTCCTCCGCCGTCCGCCCGAGCGGTTTCTCGCTCATCACCATCTTGCCCGCCTCGGCGGCGGCGATGGCAATGTCCTTGTGGGTGTCGTTGGGGCTGGCGATGTCGATCAGATCGATGTCGTCGCGCGCGACCAGCGCCCGCCAGTCGGTCTCGATGCCCGCGAACCCCCAGCGCGCCGCATGGGCCTCGGCCTTTGCCTTGTCGCGCCCGCAAACGGCGACGAGCTCCGGCACATGGTCTGAATTGAAGAAGCACGGGGCGGTGCGAAACGCGTTGGAATGCACCCGCCCCATGAAGCCATAGCCGACCAGGCCGATGCGAAGTGGGGTCTTTGCCATCCTACGCGCCCCACCCATGGGCGGTTCGCACGGCGATCATCGCGGCCAGAATGTCGTTCCAGGTCTGCTGCTTCATCAGTTCGGCGTTTGGGAACATGCACCCATCCCAGCAGATATGACGAAACGCCTTGGTCGGTGCCCCGTCTCCGTCGCGAAGCCAGAACCCCGCATGGCGGGTGATATCGAGCTTGCCGTTCGGATCGGTCGCCATGCAGTGCCGCCCGGTCTTGTCATGGCTTCCCATGCCCTTCACCGTCGCGTCGTTCTGGGCCACATGGAAATCGATGGTCCAGGGGCGGAGCGCATCGGTCAACGTGCGCAGCGCGTCGTCCAGCACGGCACCATCGGCCCAGTCGTAGCCTTCGGGCAGAATCCGCGCGTCGGGGGCGTTATAGCCCAGCGTGTAGAGCAGCGTATGGGCCATGTCGGCCTGAAAGCCCAAGGTCTTCGGTCGGTCCACAGCCTCCAGAAGTTCCACCATGGCCTTCCAGGAATGCATGCCGCCCCAGCAGATTTCGCCCTCGGCCGCCAACCGTTCGCCGTGATCCTCCGCGACGGTGCAGGCTTCGCGAAACGTCTCGGCGATCAATTTGGTGTTGCCGGAGGGATCTTTTGCCCAGTCCTCGACGCTGGCCGCGGAATCGATCCGGACGACCCCGGACGGCCTGACGCCCAGTTCCGTGAGACGGGCACAAATCCGGCAGGCTTTCGCCACCATCTCGACGAACCGCTTCCGCTCTTCCGCCGATCCCATCGCCGAACCGCCGCCGACCGGTGGCCAGACCGGCGCCACGGCCGAACCGACGACAAGACCGCGGGAGGTGACCTTGTCGGCCAGGGCCTTGATCCCATCGTCGTCGACGTCGATGGAGGTGTGTGGGTCGGCCAGAAAGAGATCGACCCCGTCGAACCTGACGCCATCGACCTGCGCGCCGGCGGTGAGATCCAGCATCGTGTCCAGATCGATCGGAGGCTCCGAATCGGGCCCTTTTCCGACCAGTCCCGGCCACATCGCATTGTGCAATTTCGGAAACGCATTGCCGGCGGCCATCGCGCAATCCCTCCCCTGGGATCCGGTGTTTTGCGCCGCCGGTAAGGGCGGTCGCCGGACCTTGATGTTCATGCAGCCCTTGGAGCCGGGCCGCCTTTTTTTGAACTATTATATTAGTATGATACGCTAGCATAAGGGGTATCGCCGTGCAAGCGAGCCGCCCGACCGGATGCTCAGGAAATCGACCGGTGAATGCCCGAGCCAGAAAGATCGCCGCGACGATGCCAGAGGTCGACCGTCCGACCGATCCGATCAACCGCAACCGGCCCTTGCGGGAACAGATCTATGGAATCCTGCGCATGCACATCCTGACCGGCCGGCTGTCGCCGGGAGGAACACTGGACGAAAAGGCGATCGCCGAAACGCTGGGCGTTTCCCGCACGCCCGTCCGGGAGGCGGTAAAGAAGCTCAGCGACGAAGACCTCGTCGAGGTCAAGCCGCAGTCCGGAACGCGCGTGGCGACCATCGAGCGGGCGAGTGTTCGGCAAGCTTTTCTCATCCGCCGCGCGCTGGAGAGCGAGACCGTCGCGGCGGCCGCGCGCGTGTTTTCCGACGAGGCGTCGGAGGATCTCGAGCGCATCCATCTGCTGCACGAACGCGCCATCGCGCAGGAGCGTTATATCGACGCGATCGGGTTCGACGACGAATTTCACCATATGATCGCCCGGATCGCGGGTCTGCCGATGCTGTGGCGCGCGATCGATGTTTCAAAGGCGCAACTCGATCGATGCCGGTATCTGACACTGCCACAGGCCGGTTTTGGCAAGGCCACCCTGGATCAACACCGCGCCATAATCGCCGCGCTGCAGGGGGCGCGGGTGGACGAGGCGATTACCGCGATGCGGTCCCATCTGGAGAGCGCCTACCTGGGGATCGAACGGTTTCTGGATGCGACCGAGCGTGACAGACGAAGCGAAAGATGAACGCGGGCGCCTTTCGGCGCTGAACCCGGTCAGCCGGTAACGACGGTCGGAAGGTTCGTCGCCGGTGGCGTGTTGCGGCTGCGGTGGGAACACACCGCGCCATCGATGACCGTCATGCCGACCCCCGGCAGGTTGCCCAGCTGGACCGACTCCAGGAGGGTCTTTCCCGGCGCATGCTGGGCCCGGTCCATCAGGACGAAATCGGCGCTGAACCCGACCTCGATCAGGCCGGTATCGAGGTCCCGAACCCGGGCCGTGTTGCCGGTGGCGAAGCAAAAGGCGGTTTCGGCCGGAATGGTGCCCAGGCTGGACAGCATGGCCACCATCCGCAGGATGCCCAGCGGCTGAACCCCCGATCCCGCGGGGCCGTCGGTGCCCAGGATGATCCGGTCCAGCTGCTTGAGTTCACGGGCCGTGTTCAACGTCAGAAGCGCCGCGCGCTCGTTGCCGTTGTGGACGATTTCCAGCCCTTTCGAACATCCCTCGCACAGGCAGACGATCTGGTCGTCGGGCAAGGCGGTGTGGCCGCCGTTGACGTGGCCGATCACATCCGTTCCCGCCTCCAACACGACGTCGGCGTCGATAAGACCCGACCCGGGGATGGACGGGCCGCCGGTATGAATGGTGCTTTGGATACCGTACTTGCGGGCCCAGTCGACCATTTTCTTCGCGGTGGGTCCGTCCCTGACCGACCCCAGTCCCACTTCGCCGAGAAGGGTGACGCCGGCATCGGCAAGATCCTTGAAGTCCTGTTCCTCCATGCCCTGCTCGATAACCGGCGCACCGGCCATGACCTTGACGCCGGAGGGGCGGAAATTCTCGTACCAGCGCTGCGCCGCGATCGCCATCGCCTTCAGTCCGACGATGTCCTTCGGCCGTCCCGGCATGTGGACCTCTCCCGCCGATATCAGCGTCGTCACACCGCCATGCAGGGTCGAATCGATCCAGTGAAGCTGCTGCTGGCGCGGCGTGTAGTCGCCGATGACGGGGTGAACGTGGCTGTCGATCAAACCGGGCGCCAGGGTCACGCCATGGGCGTCGATCAGCGTGGTCGGCCGCTCGGTGTCCAGATCCTTTTCGTACCCGACGGCGCTGATCCTGCCGTCCGTGGCGACGATGCAATCGGCGTCGAGGATGGGCTGTTCCAGCTTGCCGGACAGCAACAGGCCGATATTGCGGACGACAAGCTTCGCTGACGGGCTGTCCATGGGTTCTTCCCGACGGATGATTATTCATTCGTACGCTAGCATGGATTCCAGTCGGATCAAGCGCCCTTGAGGGTAACCGCGTCGCCGGCCAGAAGGGAGTTGACAGCAAACAGGCACGTCATTAATTGTTTGTACACAAATGAAATAGATGATTCTCATCCACCTGGCCCCTGACAGCGCTCGCCTTTTTCGATCCACCCTAGAGAGCCGACATGACCGACACCCAGATCCTCGCGGAACGCCCCGGTGCCTTGGCTGTTCCCCCGGGCGTGTTCGCCGAAACCGTCACGTCGGTGAAGCACTATACCGACGGCCTGTTCAAGTTCCGCATCACGCGCCCCGCCAGCTTTCGATTCCGGTCGGGCGAATTCGTCATGATCGGCTTGCCCGGTGCCGACAAGCCTGTGTTCCGTGCCTATTCGATGGCCAGTCCGGCCTGGGACGATGAGCTCGAGTTCTACTCGATCAAGGTGCCTGATGGGCCGTTGACCAGCCGCCTGCAGAAGATCCGGGCCGGCGATACAATCCTGATGCGGACAAAGGCGACCGGTACCCTGGTCAATGATGCCCTTCTCGCTGGAAAGCGTCTGTACATGTTTTCGACCGGAACCGGTATCGCGCCCTTTGCGTCGCTGATCCGCGACCCCGAAACCTATGAAAAGTTCGACGAGGTCATCCTGATCCATACCTGCCGCCAGGTCGCGGACCTGCGGTATGGGGAGGACCTGGTCGCCGCTCTCATGGACGACCCCCTGGTCGGCGAATGTGCCGCTGGAAAGCTGCGCCACTACACCACCGTCACCCGCGAGGCCTTCCCGCGCACCGGCCGGATCACCGATCTGATGGCGTCGGGCAAGCTGTTTTCCGATCTGGGCGTGCCGCCGATTTCGCCGGAAACGGACCGCGGCATGATCTGCGGTTCCCTGGCGATGCTGCGCGATACGAAGGCGGCTCTTGAAGCGTTCGGCCTGGTCGAAGGCGCTAACAGCAGACCGGCCACCTTCGTGGTCGAGCGGGCATTTGTCGGCTAGCGGTCATGGCGCCGATACCCTCAGAAACGAATTGACAATATGGCGCCAGAATATTATTCGTACACGAATGATATAAGGGGGGCGGCCATTGAGCTACTTCGCGCCGACGTCGCTGCGGGAAGCGCTGGGTCTGCTTGCGGGTGGCGACGTCTCCGTTGTCGCCGGGGGAACGGACTTTTTCCCCGCCCTGTCCGACCGGCCGCCACCGCCCGCCCTGCTCGACGTGACCCGCGTCACCGAGATGGCCGGCATTTCCCGAACGGAAAACGGGTGGAGGTTTGGCGCCTGCGTGCGGTGGAGCGATATCGTCAAGGCGCCTTTGCCGGCGTGCTTCGACGGCCTGAAGCAAGCGGCGCGCGAAGTCGGCTCGCCGCAGATTCAAAACGCCGGGACGCTGGCGGGCAATCTGTGCAACGCGTCGCCGGCGGCGGATGGCGTGCCGCCTTTGTTGACCCTGGATGCAAGCGTTGAGCTGACCTCGGCGACCGGGACCCGCCGGTTGCCTTTGGACGCGTTCATCCTGGGCGTGCGGACGGTGGCGCTGCGGCCCGGCGAACTCATGACGGCGGTCCACGTGCCCGATGCGCCGGCCACGGCGGCCGGGACATTTCTGAAACTCGGAAGCCGGCGCTATCTGGTGATCTCGATCGCCATGGTCGCCGTGGTGGTGTGGCTGGATGAGGCCGGATGCATCGCCGGGGCACGGGTCGCGGTGGGATCCTGCTCCCCCGTGGCCATGCGGCTGCCAACGCTGGAAACCGAACTGGTCGGGCTGTCGGCGGAGGACCTGCGAGGCCGACCGGTGGTGGAACCGGACCACCTGGCTGGTTTGTCGCCGATCGGCGATGTCCGGGGCAGCGCCGAGTTTCGCGTGGATGCCGCGCGGGAACTGTGTCGGCGCGCCGTCCTTGCCGCCGTAACGCCGCGGGACGGGGCCGATGGATAGGGGGGCGCTGGAGCCCATGACCGGGTTCGTTCTGAACGGCCGTCAGATCACGGTGTTGCCCGGCGTCGGGGAACGGCTGTCGGACACTCTGCGCGAACGGCTGGGGGCGCGGGACGTCAAGGTGGGGTGCAACGCGGGGGATTGCGGCGCCTGCACGGTGCTGGTGGACGGCGCGCCGATCTGTGCCTGTTTGATGCCGACGCAACAGGCGGCGGGCGCGCGGGTCGAAACCCTGGCGGGGCTTGTCCAAGGCGACACGCACGCGGCCGCCCTGCGCGAGGCGTTCCAGAACCACGGCGCGGCCCAGTGCGGCATCTGTACGCCGGGGATGATGGTCTCGGCGGTGGCGCTTTTGCGGTCGAGATCCCGACCGGATATCGGCATGGTCGAGGAGGCTTTGAGCGGTGTGCTGTGCCGCTGCACGGGCTATCGCAAGATCATGGACGCCGTGCTGGAAGCCGGTGGAACCTGTGTGTTCCAGGCCACGGACGGGTCGGGCGAGGTCGGCACGTCGATCCGTCGCCTGGACGGTCTGGCCAAGGTCGAGGGGCGCGAGGCCTTTGCCGATGACATCGCCCCGCCCGACACGTTGGTGGTGCGTGTCGTCCGCTCGCCCTATCCCCGTGCCGGTTTCGTATTCGGCGACATCGACGGATTTGTCGCCGCCCATGAGGGTGTCGAAGCGGTGCTGACGGCCGCCGACGTGCCGGGCAGAAACTGCTTCGGTGTCATCCCTGCGTTCGCCGACCAGCCGGTTTTCGCCGAGGGCGAAACGCGGTTTCGGGGAGAGGCGGTCGCCGCCGTGATCGGCACGCCCATGGCCATGCGTGCCTTCGACGTTTCGCGCTTTCCGATCGTCTGGAAAAAGAAGCCCAAAATAGGGACGGTTTCCGAGGCGTTGGCCCAGGGCGCACCCCAACTGCATGCTGGGCGGGGCGGCAATGTCATGTGCTGTGGGCTCGTGCGGTGCGGCGACCCCGACGCAGCACTGGCGGCGGCCGATGTGACGGTCGAGGCGCGCTTCGAGACCGGGTTCATCGAGCACGCCTACATCGAACCCGAAGCCGGGTACGCCATCGTCAGGGACGGGCGGGTCGAAATTCATGCCTGCACCCAGGCGCCGGTCATGGATCTGGAAGGGCTCGAGAGCATTCTCGGCATGGACCGCGGCGCCATACGGGTCGTCCCCACGGGGATCGGCGGCGGTTTCGGGTCGAAACTCGACCTGTCGGTGCAGCCCTATCTGGCCCTGGCCGCGCTGAAGACCGGAAAGCCGGTGCGGATGACCTATTCGCGGACCGAGTCGATGCAATCGACGACCAAGCGCCACCCGTCGGAGATCAGCCTGAAGATCGGCGCGATGCGCGACGGGCGGATCAGCGGCTTCCGGTTTTCGGGCGACTTCAACACGGGGGCCTATGCCTCCTGGGGGCCGACGGTGGCCAACCGGGTGCCGGTGCATGCCTCCGGCCCCTACCGGATCGCCGACTACCGGGCGGAATCACGGGCCGTTCATACCCATTGCCCGCCGTCGGGCGCCTTTCGCGGCTTCGGTGTGCCGCAATCGGCGATCGCCCAGGAAACGCTGTTCGATGAGCTGGCCGAGAAGCTGGGCATCGACGCGCTGGAGTTCAGGATCCGAAACGCGCTCAAAAACGGCGTGCCCACGGTGTGTGGCCAGGTGTTCGATCAGGGCGTGGGGATCGCCGCCTGCCTGACCGCGTTGCGTCCCGCGTGGTCGGAGGCGCGGACCGCGGCCCGCGCCTTCAACGAGAGCGAGACGGCGGCCGGCGCCCCCCTGCGGCGCGGTGTCGGGATCGCGGCGGGCTGGTACGGATGCGGCAACACCTCGCTGCCCAACCCCTCGACGATCAAGGCGGGGATCAGGGCGGACGGCACGGTCGTTCTGCATCAAGGCGCCGTGGATATCGGGCAGGGCGCCAACACGGTGATCGCACAGATATTCGCCACGGCGCTCGGGGTTCCGGCGGCGCGGTTGACCCTGGTCGGAGCGGACACCGACGTGACGCCCGATGCCGGCAAGACCTCGGCCTCCCGGCAGACCTATGTCTCGGGCAATGCCGCGCGTCTGTCGGGCCTGGCGCTGCGCGCCGGCCTTTTGAAGCTGTGTAACGCGTCGACGGCGGCGACACTCGAGATCGGCGACGGCCTGGTCCGGATCAGCGATGCCGGTCAGACCCATGAGATCGCGCTGGCGCGGCTGGAGCCGGACGCCGACGGCTATGTGCTCGCCGCGCAGGAAACCTACGACCCGCCGACGCGTCCGTTGGACGAAAACGGCCAGGGCGCGCCCTACGCGCAGTTCGGCTATGCCGCCCATCTGGCGGTCGTGGAGGTCGATACCGAGCTTGGCACGGTCAAGGTCTTGAAGGTTACCGCCGCCCACGACGTGGGCAAGGCGATCAACCCGCTGCTGGTCGAAGGACAGGTCCAGGGCGGCATCGCCCAGGGGCTCGGCATGGCCCTGATGGAGGATTATGTACCGGGCCGGACCGAAAACCTGCACGACTATCTGATCCCGACCATGGGCGACGTCCCGCCGGTCGAAACCCTGATCGTCGAGGAACCGGACGCCCACGGTCCGTATGGTGCCAAGGGCCTGGGCGAACACGTGCTGATCCCGACCGCGCCGGCCATACTGAATGCGTTGTACGATGCCTGCGGCGTCCGGATCCGCCGCGTTCCGGCCACGCCAGATCGGGTTAGAGCCGCTTTGAAGGGCCAAGCAAGATGACCGAGACCATGAGCGCCCATTCGGAAAAGATCCGCTGCGATGCCTGCCCCGTGCTGTGCTACATCGCCGACGGCAAGTCCGGGGCCTGCGATCGCTACGCCAACCAAGGGGGCGAACTGGTGCGGCTGGACCCCTTGACCGTCATCGAGGCGACCCAGGATCGCGGCGGCAGCGCGGTACCGTTTCTCCAGGGCACCGATGGCAGCGAATGGGACGGCGACCTGATCCAGGGCTATCGGCCGTTCGTGACCGCCGTGGGCGCCGGCACCACCTACCCCGACTACAAACCCGCCCCCTTTATCGTCAGCCAGGAGGTGGAGGGCGTGGACATGGTCACGGTCGTGACCGAGGGCATTTTCAGCTATTGCGGGGCCAAGATCAAAATCGACACGGACCGGCATATCGGTCCTGAGCGCGCCATCGTGCGTGTGGACGGCGAGGCGATCGGCCATGTCATGACCAGCGAGTATGGCTCCAAGATGCTGTCGCTCGGCGGAGTCGATCATCTGACCGGCGGCAGTAAGAAGGAAGGCCGTATCACGTGCAGCGCGCTCCTGCGGCTCTGCAACCGCGAGCCGGTCGAGATGACCATCGACGAGGGCGCGACGGTCGTCGTCGAGGCGGGCAAGGCGCCCATCGTCAACGGCGTGCCGGAAAAGCTGATGCGGGTCGGCTGCGGGTCGGCCACCATCGGCATGTTCGCCAAGCAATGGGCGCCGCACGTCGATGAGGTGGTGGTGGTCGACGATCACATCACCGGTGTCCTGTCGGAGCATCAGGCGGGCAAGCTGCTGGACGTGCCGCCGACGGGGATCAAGGTGAAGGGGCGGCGGTCGACGCCGGGGCGGTATTTCCAGGTGGCCCAGCCCGGCACCGGCTGGGGCGGGACCGATGTCGAGGATCCGTTGACCATCCTGGATCCCGTGGATCCCAAGATCGCCTGGCCCGGTCTGCGCCTGCTGATGATTTCGACGACCGGGGAGCAATGGGCCTACTTCGAGCTGGACGAGGATCTGACGCCGGTCCCGGCCGAAATCTCGGCTTCCTTACTGGCTTCCGCCGAGCGGATCGCGGAAAACTGCGAACCGTCCCTGTGTTCCGTGCTGTTCATGGGCGGTGCCGGCGGATCGCTGCGCGCCGGAGTGACGGAAAACCCGGTGAAGCTCACCAGATCGGTAAAAGACTCCCTGACCCATGTCTCCTGCGGCGGGGTCTCGGCCTATGTCTGGCCGGGCGGCGGGATCACCGTCATGGCGGATGTGCTGAACATGCCGTCCAATTCCTTTGGCTATGTGCCGACGCCGGCACTTGTGGCCCCCATCGAGTTCACCCTGCGCAAATCGGATTACGAACTGTTGGGCGGGCACATGAGTCACATTCAGCCTGTCGCCAGTGTCATGAAATCGCGGACCCGCACGGTTGCGAAGTCGACCGATCGGCCCCACCCCAACGCCAGCCGCAGTTATCGCTGGTCCGCCAAGCCGGAGGCATAGGCCCGTGTCCGGGCCGGTCGCCGCGCTTTCGCCCTCGGGCGACCGTCTGCATCTGCAGCACGGGCCGATCGACCTGATCATCGCGGCCGAGGGCGACCACCCGACAGCCCGCGATCTGGCCTTTCGCGCGGCGGCGCGCCGCTTCGCCGGCGTACTGGAGGAACTGGTGGCCGAACTACCTAACTTGCGCCGCGCGCCGGACCATGCCGCCCGCCCGCCGTTCAGGGGCGTCATCGCGCAAGCCATGGGGCGAGCGGTGGCTTCCCATGCCGGCCATGTCTTCGTTACGCCCATGGCGGCGGTGGCGGGCGCCGTCGCGGACGAGATCCTGGCCCATATGCTGGCCGCCACACTCCTGCGCCGTGCCAGCGTCAACAATGGCGGCGACATCGCGCTGCATCTTGGCGCCGGAGAGACCTTTCGGATGGCGATTTCGGCCCTGGACGGCGCGCCGCTGGGGCGGATCATCGTGGCCGCGGACGATGGCGTGGGCGGAGTGGCCACCAGCGGTCTGGGCGGGCGCAGCCTGACGTTCGGCATCGCCCAATCGGTCACGGTTTTGGCCAGGACGGCGGCGATGGCCGATGTGGCCGCGACGCTGATCGCCAATGCGGTCGACCTTCCCGGTCATCCGGCCGTTCACCGCGCGCCGGCCTGCGAGATCGCGCCAGACAGCGATCTTGGCGGGCGTCTGGTCGTCACACGATGCGACCCTCTGGTCCCGACCGACATCGCCCGCGCGTTGGCGCGCGGCGCGGCCGAGGCCCGGCGGATGCAGGAGGCCGGCCTGATCGCGGCGGCGTCACTGTTCCTGCAGGGGATGGCGTGCGTGATGCCCGCACTGAGAAATTGCCTGAAACACCCTGAAAAGATGACGGAATATGCCTGAACCTGAAGTGCGAAAATACATCACCTCGGTCGAGGAAGTCTTTCACGAATACGGGCCCAGATCCGATGTGCCGTTGCGCCGTGCGTCGATCATGGCCGTGATCGCGAACCCGTTCGCCGGCCGCTACGAACCGAAGATCACGGATTTTATGGAGGACCTGAAACCGCTTGGCCTGACCATGGCGCAAAGGCTGGTCGACCTTTTGGGCGGCGACCCCTCAATCGTCGAGGGATACGGCAAGGGCGCGCTGATCGGGTCCGAGGGAGAACTGGAGCATGGCGCGCTGTGGCATGCGCCGGGTGGATATGCGATGCGCGCGCTTCTCGGCGATGCGAAGGCGATCGTGCCCTCGACCAAAAAAGTTGGCGGTGTCGGCGCACGCCTCGACGTGCCGATCACCCATGTCAACGCGTCCTATGTGCGCAGCCATTTCGATTCCATGGAGGTCGGCGTCAACGACGCGCCCCGGGCGGGGGAGATGGCCCTGGTCCTGGTCATGACCACGGGGCCACGGGTTCATGCCCGGTCGGGCGGTCTTGCCGCGGCCGATATTGTCGGCGAGGACGGCCAGAGATGAGCGCCGATATCCGCAAGATCGCCGTTTGGGTGGAAGAAACGCACCGTGAGATCGGCAAACCGATTTCCCCGCCGACACGCAAGGCCGTCGCCGTAGCCGTGATCGCCAACCCCTTCGCGTCCCGATATGTCGAGGATCTGGAACCGCTGATGGAGATCGGCGCCGAACTTGGCGGCCTGTTGGGCGCACGATGCGTGGCGGCGTTGAACATCGCGCCCGCCCAGGCCGAAAGCTATGGCAAGGCGGCGATGGTGGGCGAGAACGGGGAACTCGAACATGCCGCCGCCATCCTGCATCCCCGCCTGGGCGCGCCGCTGCGCGCGGCGGTTGAAAAGGGCGCGGCGCTCGTGCCGTCCTCAAAGAAGATGGGCGGCCCCGGTCAGGTCCTGGACGTGCCGCTGGGCCACAAGGACGCGGCCTATGTGCGGTCCCATTTCGATGGCATGGAGGTGCGGCTGAATGATGCGCCCCGCGCCAACGAGATCATGGTCGCCGTTGCCGTGACCGACAGCGGCCGCCCCCTGCCGCGCGTCGGTGGGTTGACGGCCGGTGACGCCGAGGGGAAGGACGGCCTGCGGTGACGAATGGTACGGTTGTAAAGATCGACCGGCCGAATGAGAACGCGCCGGACGGCTATCGGCTTGACGACCAGGTCGGCTACATCCTGCGGCTTGCCAGCCAGCGCCATTCGGCCATATTCCAGCAGCACGCCCCGCATGGCCTGACCCCGACCCAGTTCTCCGTCATGATCCGCCTGGCGGAGTGCCCGAACTGTTCGCAGAACCGGCTGGGCCGCCAGACGGGAATGGATGTGGCGACGATCAAGGGCGTCGTGGATCGGCTCCGCGCCAAGGGCTTTCTGATCCTCACGCCCGATCCGGACGACAAACGCCGCACGTTGATATCGTTGAGCAAGAAGGGTGCCGGCACGATAGAACGGCTTCGGGCCATGGGGCACCGCGTCACGCAGGAGACCCTGGCTCCCTTGACGGCTGCCGAACGGAAAACCTTCCTGCGGTTGCTTTCAAAGCTGGTCTAGCGGCGCCGTGATGCGACGGGTCGCCCCTGCCGCCCTGACGATGGGTCTTGCCGGCGCCGCTCATGCCCATCCGTCGGAGCAGGGGTTTGTCCTTTTGTTGCCGACCGGGATGTACATCGCCGGCGGGGTGGCCAGCGTGGTGCTGACCGTCGTGCTGATCTCGGCGGTGCCGGCGCGTCTGGCGCGACGTCTGTACCATCCGATGACGCTGGGATGTAGCCGGTGGCGCCGGGCAGCGCCGGCGACCAGTTGTTTGGTCTTCGCCGTGCTGATCGTCTTGCTGGCCATCGGCCTGACCGGCCCGCACGATCCCACCCGCAACGCCCTGCCGCTGGCGGTGTGGAGCGTGTTCTGGTTCGCCTTCGTCATGCTGCAGGGCATGGTCGGAGATTTGTGGCGCTGGCTGAACCCGTGGACAGGCCCTTGGTCGGTCGTTCGACGGGCCGGTCTGCGGCCGATGGCGCGGTGGCCCGCGGGATTGGGGCATTGGCCCGCGCTGATCTCATTCCTGGCCTTCGCCGCGGTCTTGTTGGCCCATCCCGCGCCGTCCGATCCGGACGTGCTCGCCGCGATGGTCGCCAGCTATTGGGGGTTCCATTTCGCCGGCATGGTCGTGTTCGGGCCGAAATGGCTGCGGCGGGCCGAAGGGATGACCGTGCTGCTGCGCAACTATGCCGATATCGCCGCCATCGGGTCGTTCGCCCGGCGTCTGCGCATCGGCCTGCCCGGATGGAAAACGCTTGCTCGGCCGGCGCCGGGGACAAGCCTTGCGATCTTCATGGTGACGATGCTGGCGGTGGGCAGCTTCGACGGATTGAACGAAACTTTCTGGTGGTTCGCCCGGATCGGACTCAACCCGCTGGAATTTCCCGGCCGGTCGGCCGTAATGGCGGAGAACCTGGCCGGGTTGGGGCTGGCCGTCATGGGACTTGTGGCGGCCTACGCCCTGGCGGTGTGGTTGGGGGTGCGGCTGGTGGGGCAGGGCGCGCGGTTCGGCTATGCGTTCGGCGCGCTGGCCCCGGCGATCCTGCCGATCGCGCTGGGCTATCATTTCGGCCATTACCTGCCGAGCTTCTTGGTCGAAATCCAATACATCGCCCGGGCCGTCGCCGATGCCTTGCGGCTTGAACCCGTGCAGGTGACGACCGGTTTCTTCAATACGTTGGCCACGGTGCGGGTGATCTGGCTGTCGCAGGCCGGCGCCGTCGTTCTGGGCCATGTTCTGGCGATCCTGTTGTCTCACGTGCTGGCGCTGCGGATGTTCGGATCGCACCGCAAGGCGGCGATCAGCCAGACACCGCTGGCCATTTTCATGGTGGGCTATACGCTTTTCGGTCTCTGGCTCCTGGCGTCGCCACGAGGGGCTTGAGACGATGGCAAAACGCTGGACAAGTCGTTTGTGTGCATACAGACTGATCCTCAAATAACAGACCCGATCCACCCCATGAACAGGGAACCCGCACAATGACCGATCCGTCCCAGTCGAAGACCTCGCTATCGCGGCGTTCGGCGTTGAAAACACTCGGCGCCGGCGCGGGACTTGCCGCGCTGCCGGCATGGCCGCGCTATACCAACGCCCAGACCGCCGCGCCGATCCGCATCGGTTTTCAGATGCATGCCACGGGCATCGGCGCCTCCTATGGTCGCTGGTACGATCGCACCAGTCAGGCGGCGGTCAAGATGATCAACGACGCGGGCGGCATCAACGGCCGTCCGATCGAACTTGTGACGGAAGATGACGGCACCGACGCCAAGCGCGGGGCCGAGGTGGTCGAGAAATTCGCCACACAGCACCAATGCGATATCGCCTTCGGCACGCTTTTCAGCCACGTGGTCATCGGGTCGGCCCCACGGGCTGGCGAGCTAAAGCTGCCCTATTTCGTGGTGTCGGAAGGCCATCATGTGGCGTCGGGCATGCTGAACCGCTATACGCTGCAACCCGGCATCACCGATGTGAAAAGCCAGGTCCAGGCGATGGCGCCGTTCGTGTCGTCGACGCTCGGCAAGAAGGTCACGATGATCTTCCCCGATTTCGCCTTTGGCCACGACCACCGCGACTACTTCTCGGCGGCGATGGAAGCCCAGGGCGGGGAGGTCATCGAAAAGATCGCGATCCCGCCCACCGAAACGTCGTTCACCAAGTACTTCCCGAAAATCCCGCGCGACACCGAAGTGATCTATCACGTCATGGTCGGACCCGCCGTCTTGACCTTCGTCAAGGAACTGGGCGAATTTTTCGGCCCGTCCCACCCGGAGATTTTTGGCTTCATCGACAGCCTGGAGGCGGTGGACATGACCAGTCCGGGGCTGGAATTCCTGGAAGGCACGTATTTCTGGGAAGGCAACCCGCGCTATGCCCAGCCGGATCAGACGGAGTACGACAAGTACTACCGTGCGGCGGTCGGGGTCGACCCGAATGGCGCGTCGGTCAGCGATCCCAAGGACGTATCGACCTATGCCCATATGTTCGGCTGCTGGGAAACGCTGCATGTCATCAAGGCCGGGATGGAGGCTTCGGGCTATGCCGGCCCGCAGGACCGCGCCGCGCTGATCGAAGCGGTCGAGGCGATGACCGAGATGCCGCAGTCCAACGAACATCCCCAGGGGCCGAAGCTGTTCAACGGCAAGACCCATCAGGTGTTCGGCCAGCAATACATCTCGAAGGTCACCGACGGGAAGCTGATCGTCGTTCATACCGCCGGCGTCGAGGATACGCTCTATCCCGACGAGGTCGACTACACGACGCAGCCGTTCTGATCGCAACGGCGCGGGAAACCTGCGCCCGGAGTCATTCCCCCCGAAAGGCGCTTCATGGATTTCGGGCCCTATCTCATGCTGGCCACGCTGGAAGGCGCGGTTCTGGCGGCGGTGCTCGCGCTGATGGCCTCGGGGCTCAGCCTCGTGTTCGGCGTGATGCGCGTGGTCAACGTGGCGCACGGCGAGTTCTACATGCTTGGCGCCGTGCTGGCCTGGTGGGTGGCCTCGGCCGTCGGGGGCGGTCCAGGGCTGGCCTTCGTGGCCGCGCTGATCGTGGCGCCGCTGGCTGTGGGGGTTCTGGCCGCCGCCGCCGACATGACCATCCTCAAACGGCTGAACTACGATCCCGAGAGGACGATCGTGGCGACCATCGGGCTGCTCTACATCCTGCAGCAGGTCACGCTGATGACCTATGGCGCCGACGCCCGCCCGGTGGTGCCGCCCTTCAATGCGCGCCTCGCGCTGCCGTGGGTCGAATGGGCCGACGGCGGTTTGAGCCTGTTCTGGCCCTGGGGGCTGTCCATCACCTCGTACAAGCTGTTCGTGATCGGCGCCGCCGTCGCCGTTCTGTTGGCGGTATGGGGCATGATGACCCGCAGCCGCGTGGGCCTGCTCATGCGCGCAACGCAACTGGACAGCGAGATGGCGCAGGCCTTCGGCATCCCGGTGGAGCGGGTCTATGCGCTGGTGTTCGCGATCGGGGCCGGGCTGGCGGCCCTGGCGGGGGTGCTGATCGTGCCGATCCAGCAGGCCCACTATCTCATGGGCGGCGACGCGCTGTTGCTGTCCTTTATCGTGGTCATCATCGGCGGTCTGGGCAGCCTTCCGGGCACCATCGTCGCGGCGCTTCTGATCGGGCTCAGCGACGGCATCATTTCGGTGTTCTTTTCGCCGACGCTGGCCAAGATCCTCGCCACGCTGCTGGTCGCCCTGGTGCTGGTGTTCCGCCCGCAGGGCCTGTTCGGGACGCGCGGCCGATGACCGAGACCACGAAGATCCTCGTCCTCCACGCCGGGCTTATCGCTCTGCTTCTTGCGCTGAACTTCATCCTGCCCGCCTATCATCACGGCAACCTGGCCCGGGTGATGGTGCTGGCCAGCTATGCCATCGGCTACAATATCCTGTTCGGCTACACCGGGCTTTTGAGCCTCGGCCACGCCATGTTCTTCGCCGCCGGGATGTTCGGCCTGGGCCTGACCATCCGGCATTTCGGGTTCTCGCCGGCGCCGGCATTGCTGGTGGGCGTCGCGGCCGGAGCGTTGCTGTCGCTGACGGTGGGCTTGCTGGCGCTGCGCACCGCGGGCGTGGCCTTCATGATCGTCACCCTGATGTTCGCCCAGGCCGGATACCTGACCATCCTGCTGTTCGGCGAATGGACGCGCGGCGACGAAGGCTTTGTCATCCAGCAGGCGGAACGGGTTCTCTGGGGCATCGATCTCAGCGATCCCGGCAACCGCTATCTCGCCGCGCTGGTCCTGTTCGCGGCCTGCCTGTTCCTGTCCCTGCGCCTGATCCGCCGGCCGCTGGGCCGCGTCTTTATCGCCATCCGCGAAAACGAGGAACGGGCGCGGCTGCTGGGCTACGACGTGTTTCGGGTCAAGCTGGTGGCCGTGGTGATCTCGGGCACCGTATCGGCCACCGCCGGGGCCTTTTACGGGCTGCTGTTCGGCTATGCCGGGGCCACGTTCGCCACGGTGCAATACTCCATCTTTCCGCTGCTTTGGGTCTTGCTCGGCGGCACCGGCACGATCATCGGCCCGTTCCTGGGCGCGCTGTTCATGTTCTATCTGATCGATCTGTCGTCGGGTGTGACCAACGCCTACATGCTGGTGGCCGGGGTGACGCTGGTGCTGCTGACGCTGTTCGCCCCGCAGGGGATCGCGGGAGAGCTGCGCCGACGGGTCTGGGCCTGGCTGCCGTGACCGTGATCCTGTCCACCCGTGGATTGTCGCGCGCCTTCAGCGGGCTGCGGGCGGTGCACGAGGTCGATTTCGATCTGCCGAAGGGGGAGATCCGCGCCCTTATCGGACCGAACGGGGCGGGAAAGACAACCTTCGTGTCGATGCTGATAGGACGCATCCCGCCATCGTCCGGTACCGTGACGTTCGACGGGCAGGATGTGACGGGGCTTCCCGCCCATGTCCGTGTGGCGCGCGGCATGGCCTACACATTTCAGATCACATCCATCTTCGCGCGGCTCAGCCTCGAGGAAAACGTCGCCCTGGCCGCGCGCCGTCGCCTTGGCCGTGACAAGGCGGCGGTCGCCGCCGAGGTTGCCCAGGCGCTCGACCGGGTCGGGCTGGTCGATCGCGTGGGGCAGATCGCCGGCGATCTCAGCTATGGCCACCAGCGCCTGCTGGAGATCGCGATGGGGCTGGCCCAGCGTCCGCGCCTCCTGATCCTCGACGAGCCGACGCAGGGGCTGGCGGAAGGCGAGATCGCCGACTTCAAGACACTGATCCGCGCGCTTGTGGCCGAAACCACGATCCTGTTGATCGAGCACAATATGGGCGTGGTGATGGAACTGGCCGACCGGGTGACCGTGCTGAATTTCGGCGAGATCTTGGCGGAAGGCACGCCGGCGCAAATCCATGCCAACGCGGACGTGCAGACCGCCTACATGGGCACGGGCTGATGCTGGAGGTGCGCGGCATCGATGTCGCGTACGGTCCCGCGCAGATCCTGCGGGGACTGTCGTTGTCGGTCAAACCGGGCGAAATCGTCTGTCTGTTGGGCCGCAACGGGGCGGGTAAGACCACCACGATGAAAGCGATCATGGGGTTGCTGCCGCTGCGGTCGGGACAGATCACGCTGGACGGGGTGGATCTGGGCATGTTGCCGGCGCACGAGGTGGCCAGGCAGGGGATCGGATACATTCCCCAAGGACGGCGACTATTTTCCGAACTGACGGTGGCGCAGAACCTCGAGGTCGGACTGATGACGCGGAAAAGCCCGCCGGACGTTTTGGACCGGGTTCTGACCCTGTTCCCGCGCCTGCGCGAACGGATGGGCCAAAGGGCGCAGACCCTTTCGGGGGGAGAGCAGCAGATGCTGGCCACCGCCCGGGCCTTGTGCCTGCAACCCGAGGTGCTGCTGCTGGATGAACCGACCGAGGGACTGCAGCCCTCGATGATCGAGGCGATCCGCACGGTCATCGTGCAGATGCGGGACGAAGGCGTGGCGGTCCTGTTGGTGGAACAGCGGGTCGATGCCGTGCTGGCGATCGCGGACCGTGTGGTTTTTATCGAAAACGGCAGGAACCTGGAAACGCTCGATGCCGCGCAACTGCGTGCCGATCCCACGGCGCTGCGACGCCATCTGGGCGTTTGAACGGCGCTAAAGAGGACAAGGCCGACCCGAGCCGCTACCCTGGCCGACCCAAATTATGGCTTTGGCTGATATGGCGGTGTCGGCGATAGTCCAAGGCACCCGGCTGTCGATCCCATCCGTCCGTTCAGGGGAAGACACCCCGATCCGAAAAAAATCCAGGAGCATCGAAAATGGCGGACTTGATCCGAACATTGGACCGGAAGCTGGACCGAATCCGAAGCGGCGGATATCGGCCCACCGATTTCATCATTGCCGACGCCAAGGACGGGGATATGGGCGGTGGCGCCATGGCCCCGGGCCCCGTTCTCGACGAGGATGGGCGGCCGACAGGCCGGATGAAGCCGATGGCCGCCTACAGGAGCGCGATGAAGGAGATGATCGCAGGCGGCCTGGTCGACATAATGCTGACCTCTGTGTCCTCGGCGGAGGCCCTGGCGGCCGAAAACGCGTATGAAGGCTCCGATGTCACGCCCGCGGTGCGTCTGAACGACACGACCGACATCTGGGGGTTTCGCGGCGCATCCTATCGGGCGCATCCAGCCTGCCCGTTTCGGACGGCCCGCATCGATCGGGCAGGGCTCTTGTGCGACCTCGGGCTCTATGCCGTCACCTTCTACAACGATCGCGACCGTGACGTCGCGACACTCGAGGCCTATTGCGCCTTCCGCGACGAGGCTGCCGCCGGCAACATGCGGCATTTCCTGGAGGTCTTCAATCCGACATTCGACATCGATACCGGCGACACGGACCTTGGCACCTATGTCAACGACGCCATCGCGCGCTGCCTGGCTGGCGTCGCCTCGCCCGACCGGCCCTTGTTTCTCAAGATGGCATACAACGGCGCGCGCGCGATGGAAGAGCTGGCCGCCTTCGATCCCTCAAACCTCGTCGTCGGCGTTTTGGGCGGCAGCGCCGGCACGACCCGCGACACGTTCGAACTGGTGGCGCAGGCCGAACGCCACGGTGGCCGGGTCGCGCTGTTCGGCCGGAAGATCTATTTCGCCGAGGACTCGTTGGAGATCGTTCGGTCGATGCGCCGGGTCGTCGAAGGCGTGGTTTCGCCGCGCGAGGCCGTGAAGGCTTATCACGATCACCTGTCGAAGGCCGGCCGGAGACCGATCCGGACGCTCGACGACGATCTGGAAATCACCGAAACCGTGCTCAAGGCAGACGCCGCGTGATGATCGGCGCCCCGACCCGTACCGGTGTCGTGACCGGCGGAACATGGTGCGCCGATCACAACAAGATCGTCGCCCATTGGCCCGGCGAGGACGAAGTCGTCGAGATCCTGAGCCAGGAGGTGCGCGGCGGCGGGTCGGCCTGCAATCTGGCCATCGACCTGAAGCGGCTCGATCCCGCATTGCCGGTGTCCACCATCGGTCTGGTCGGTGACGACGAGGACGGCCGGATCCTGTTGGGTGAGGCGGATGCGGCGGGGATTGACCGCCGGCTTTTGGGCATCGTCACCGAAGCCCGGACCAACTATACGGATGCCTTCACATCTCAAGGTACCGGACGCCGCACGCATCTCTATCACGCCGGGACCTCGGCCCTCCTGACACCCGATCACTTTGACTTTACGGCCCTGGACGCCCGGTTTCTCCATCTCGGTCTTCCCGGAATTCACGCGCTTCTCGACCAGCCTTGGGGCCAGGACGCCAACGGGTGGGTGACCGTTCTGAAGAAAGCCCGCGCGTCCGGGATCGTGACCAATTTGGAGCTCTGCTCCATCGGGGCCGATCTGATCGCGTCTCTTGTGCGCCCCTGCCTGCGCCACCTCGATCTTCTGGTCGTCAACGACTTCGAAATCGCGGCGATCGCCGGACGGGCAACGGGCCATGGGGGCGACGTCGATATCGATGCTTGTTTGGCGTCGGCGCGCAGCGTGCTCGAGGACGGTGCGATGCAGCTCGTCGCCGTCCATTTCCCCGGCGGAGCCGTTGCTCTCACGCGGGACGGTCGGGAAATTCGGAAACCGTCCGTATCGGTTCCCGACGCCGCTATCGTCGGCGCCAACGGGGCGGGGGACGCTTTCGCGGCCGGCGTTCTCTACGGCCTGCACCAGGAGATGGGACTGGACGAGGCGATCGCGCTTGGCCACGCGGCCGCCGCGCTCTCCCTGCGCAGCCTGGGAACGACGGATGCTGTCGAGCCGTGGCGGGACTGTCTTCGAATTGCCTCGTCCTGGGGCTGGCGCGACGCCATCTGACACAGGCGAGGGGGCCGGTCTCTCGGCGATGGCCGTCGCCGGCGCGGCCGCGCAGAACGCCTACCACGCGGTCGGCGGTGGGTTGCGTTCCTCGAACTTCATCTGGTGCCAATAGGGATAGATCGGCGGTCGTCGGCTGGCATCGTCGAGACGTGAGACCTGATCCCGCGACAGCGACCAGCCGACCGCGCCGAGGTTCTGCTTGAGCTGATCCTCGTTCCGCGCGCCGACCACGATGTTCGCCACCGTCGGGCGGCCGAGAAGCCAGTTCAGCGCAACTTGGGGAACCGTCTTGCCGGTTTCCTTCGCGATGGCGTCGAGGGCATCCACGACGGTAAAGAGATGCTCGTCCTCGACCGTCGGGCCGCCGGCGTCGCCGCCCGATGCGATGCGTCCGCTTTGGGGCGCCTGGCCACGGCGAATCTTGCCTGTCAGGCGGCCCCAGCCAAGCGGGCTCCAGATCATCAGTCCGATACCCTGATCGACGCCGAGCGGCATCAGCTCCCACTCATAGTCCCGACCGACCAAGGAGTAATACCCCTGGTAGGCGACATAGCGGGTAAGGCCGCTTTTTTCCGAGGCGGCCAGGGATTTCATGAGGTGCCAGCCCGAAAAATTGGAGGCGCCGATATAGCCCACCTTACCGCTGGTCACGAGATCGTCCAGCGCGCGAAGGGTTTCCTCGACGGGCGCCAGCGCGTCGAACGCATGCATGAAATAGATGTCGATATGATCGGTGCCGAGCCGCTTGAGACTGGCCTCGCAGGCCCGCATGATGTGATAGCGGGAGGATCCCTTGTCGTTCGGCCCGTCTCCGGTCGCGAAGGTTGCCTTGGTCGAGATCAGGGCATGCTGGCGCCTACCCTTCAGAGCCTGACCCAGAATCTCCTCGGACGCGCCTTGGGAGTAGACGTCCGCCGTGTCGAAGAAGTTCACGCCGGCATCGAGGCATAGATCGACCATGCGTGTCGCCTCGGCGACATCGGTCTTGCCCCAGCGCTCGAAGAACTCATTCGTGCCGCCGAACGTCCCGGTTCCGAGACTGAGAGCCGGTACCTTCAGGCCGGACCGGCCGAGTTGACGATATTCCATGAGACGATTCCTGGTTCTCGGGCCATTGGGGATGCCTGTGGGAAGGCTGAGAGACCCGGAATCCATAGCGCACATCCGGCCGCCGCTGAAAGGCCCGGTGCCAGGGGGCGGCGACGCTCAGCGCAGCCTCAAGTCGTCAGGATGCAGGCGCTGACATGGTCCTCCCCCACCTGCTTCAGCGGCGGGATCACGGTGGCGCAATCCGCGACTGCCTTGGGGCACCGTGTGCGGAAGACGCAGCCGGAGGGCGGGTTGATCGGGCTTGGGATATCGCCCTTCAGCACCACTCTTTTACGCCGCCGCCCCGGCTGCGGGATCGGCACGGCCGAGAGCAGCGCCTCGGTATAGGGATGGTTGGGGCGCGCATAGAGCGTCGCGGCCGGCGCGATCTCCATGATCCGGCCCAGATACATCACGATCACCCGGTCGCAGATATGCTCCACCACGGCAAGGTCATGGGCGATGAACAGCATCGTCAAGCCCAGGCTTTGCTTGAGATCGTCCAGCAGGTTTATCACCTGCGCCTGGATCGACACGTCGAGCGCCGACACCGGCTCGTCCGCCACCACGAACTCCGGATCGACGGCAAGGGCGCGGGCAATGCCGATCCGCTGCCTCTGTCCGCCCGAGAATTCATGCGGAAAGCGGTCGAGATAATCCGAGGACAGCCCGACCTGCTCCAGCAGCGCCACGATGCGGTCTTCCCTGTCGGTGGGCGTTCCGATGTCATGCAGGCTCAGCGCGTGGCCGATCAGAGTTCTGATCTTCTCGCGTGGATTGAGGCTGGCGTAGGGGTCCTGAAAGATGATCTGCATCCGCTTGCGATAGCGGCGCATGTCCTCGCGCGGCAGGCGCATGATATCGGTGCCGTCGAAGCTGACGGTTCCCGACGTGGCTTCCTCCAGCCGCAGAAGGGTCCGCCCCACGGTGGTCTTGCCCGACCCGCTTTCGCCCACGAGGCCCACGACTTCGCCCTTGCGGACATCGAACGTCACGCCATTGACGGCCTTGACGTTGTTCACCACCCGGTTCAGCACGCCGCCGCGGATCGGAAAGAACTTGGTCAGGTCGGTCACCTGCAACAGCGCGCTCATGCCGGGATCCCCTCGGCGAGGTTCAGCTCCGCCCACCGCAGGCAGCGCACCTCGCGCCCGTCGTCTGACAGGGTCAGCGGCGGTTCGCTCGCGGCGCAGGCGTCGATCGCGTGGCCGCATCGGGGCCGAAAGCGACAACCCGACGGCAGGCGCGAAAGGATGGGAACCTGCCCTGGAATCGTATCGAGCCGCCTGTGCGGCGCGGTGCCGCCCAGACGGGGGATCGATTTCAAAAGGCCCGCCGTATAAGGCATGATCGGCCGCTCGAAGATATCGTACACCGGACCGGTCTCCACCACCTGGCTGGCGTACATCACCACCACCCGGTCGGCCATTTCGGCGACGACGCCAAGATCGTGGGTGATGAAGACGATGGCCATGCCAAGCTGCGCCTGCAAATCCTTCATCAGTTCCAGGATCTGCGCCTGGATGGTGACATCGAGCGCCGTGGTCGGCTCGTCCGCGATCAGCAGGCTCGGCTGGCACGACAGCGCCATGGCGATCATCGCCCGCTGGCGCATCCCGCCCGACATCTGATGCGGATAGGTGTCAGCCCTCTTGCGCGCTTCGGGGATGCCGACCAGGGCCAGCATCTCCACGGCGCGTTCGTGCGCCTTGGACGCCGACAACCCGTCATGACGGATCACCACCTCGGCGATCTGTCGGCCCAGCGTGTGCACCGGGTTCAGGCTGGTCATCGGCTCCTGAAAGATCATCCCGATTTCCTTGCCCCGCACCGCGCGCATCTCCCGCTCGGGAAGCTTGGTCAGGTCGCGGCCCCGCAGGACGATCTGGCCGCGGGTGATCTGGCCGACGCCTTTCGGCAGAAGGCGCATGATCGACAGGCTGGTGACTGACTTCCCGGACCCGCTTTCGCCCACGATGGCCAGCGTCTCGCCCGGCGCCACGGTGAAACTCACGCCGTCGACGGCGCGGATCCGTATATCGCGCCCCAGCGAAAAAGTGGTCTGCAGATCCCGCACCTCCAACAACGGCGGGCCATTCCTGGGTGCGGGGGACTGAACGGTCATGTCGGTCCTTTCGGTGTCACGAAGCGCCCGTCCCCGGTCCTGCCCTTGAGGGCGCCGTCCCGCCAGATCGGGCGACCCGCCAGGAAAGTCCCGCACAGCCGCCCCCGAAACCTTTCGCCGTGGGATAGCCGCGCGTTGGCCGCCGCCGCCGTGCGCAGGCCGGTTTCGGTGACGCGGGTTTCGCCGGCGAGATCGACCATGATGATATCGGCGACACGACCCTCGACCAAACGGCCCTTGTCGGGCAGTCCGAAGCGGGCGGCGCCGTTGCCGCTCAAAAGCGTGCTGGCCTGTGACACTGTCACCTTGCCTTCCGCCACGGCATCCAGCATGGCTGGCAGCAGGATTTCCGTCCCCGGATGGCCGGGCGGGGCGGACAGGAAGTTCCCCTCGTGCGCGGCCTTCTCCTCGGGCGAGAAGCCCGCGTGGTCGGTGGTCACATGGGCGATGGTCCCGTCCGCGATGCCCTGCCACAACGCCTCGCGGTCCGATGTCTGGCGTATGGGCGGGTTGATCTTGGCGGCGACGCCCACGCGGGCCACGTCCTTCTCGGTGTAGCGCAGGTAATGCGGACAGGTCTCGGCGCTAAAGTCCGACGATCCGTGGAACCGGCGCAGGACGTCCAGCGTCGCGGCCGACGTGACATGGGCGATGTGGAGCTTGGCCTGCGCCGCGATATTCATGGTCAGCAGCTTGGCCACCGCCAGGGCCTCGGCCATGGCCGGCCGCGCCGCCCCGTGGGTCCGGGCGTCGGCCGGATCGAGCATCAGGGCGGCGACCTCCGCGCGGGCCAGGATCTGTGCGCTTTCGGCATGGACGACGACGGGCAGACCGGTGCGGGCGATAAGCCGCAGCGCCTGGAACTGATCAACCTCGTTGGGCCACGCGAGACCGGCGAATTCCGCGTCGCGGTCGGCGGGTGCCGGTGTCGTGAAGATCTTGAAGGCCACGATGCCGGTGGCGGCCAAGGCGTCCACCGCCTCCTCGGTCAATGTCAAAGGCGCGGCATAAAGGCCGAAATCGATGTGGCTGCGCGCGGCGAAATGATCCCGGCGCAGGGCGACTTGCTCCGGCGAATTGCAGCAGGGGTTGGTTATCGGCATCTCGAACACGGTGGTGATGCCGCCGGCTACCGCGGCCGCGGTCTCGCTTTCCACGGTGCCGCGCTGCGGATAGGCGGGCGCGCGGATATGGCAATGGATGTCGATAAGGCCGGGCAGGACGTGAAGCCCGGTGGCGTCGATCACTTCGGCCGCCTCGGCACGTTCGCCCGGCGGAAGGATGGCGGCGATCTGTCCGTTGCGAAGCGCAAGGCTGCCCGGGCGAAGACCGTCGGGCGTGACCAGCGTGCCACCCGAAATGATCGTCGCGAAGCTCATTTTAGACCCAACTCGGTCAGGGCCTGCGCCACGCCGTCGAGATGGGTCAGGTGCATCGAGGCGTAGTTGGGCGCCAGAACCACCCCGTGCCCGCCGGCGCGATAGGTCGCCAGGACCGAACGGTAGGCGATATCGGTCGTCATCTTGGCGGTGTCGGGCCGGCTGCGCGGGGCATCCACGCCGATACCCATATAGACCTGGGCCTTGCCCTCGACGCCCTTGAGCGCATCGGCGCATTGACCGAAGACGTAGGTGTCGGGGTCCATCCCCTTGCCGATGATCCGGTCGAAGGGCGCCTCGTTCAGCCCGAGGATGCGGAACAGGCCGCGGGTCGCCTCGTCGGGCGTGAAATCGCGCAGGACGGTCTTGCGAAAAAAGCCGAGCTCCTTATCCCAGACTTCGCCCGCCTGATGCTGGTAGGTGATCGGCTTTACGAAGTCGGCATAGCGTGTCTGTTCGGCCCAGGGCCACTGGGCGCGGCGGATCAGGTTGAAATGGTTGCGGTTCCAGACGTTCAATCCGAACGGCAGGGTCGGTTTGCACCACTTCACGAGTCCGTAGAGTTCCCGGTCCAGATCCTTGTTGCGTTCCAGCCAGAACTTTTCCCACACCAGCGCCTCGGGATTGTCCAACAGCACCCGCAGGAAGGTGATGAGCGAGCCGTCGGCGAACATCTTGCCCGCCGCCGCCTCCTGCATGAAGTCATAGAGGCGGAGGAGAGCCTGGCGGCAGGCCTCCACATTGACGCCGCGCTCGGTGGCCTCGCGCCGGGCGGGGCCCGAGAAGTCGCCGGGTGCGCCGCCCTGGATCAGCGTGTCCAGGGGCGAGTTGCGCTCGTTGCACCACATCAGCCCGTCGATGTCGTGATTGCGCACCTGGTCCTCGATCATCGAGTGGATCCAGGATCGGTAGCCGGGGTTCGACGTGCTGGGCTCGCCGCCGAGACGGCCGAAGATGTCGATCTCCATGGCCTGGGCGAGGGTCGGAATTTCGACGGTGCCCGCCGACCCGTGGCCGGCATATTTGAAGAACGGTTCCATCAATTCGACGAACACCTTCATGCCCCGGGCGTGGGCCGCGGGGATGACCATCTTCAGGATGTCGCGGCCTTCGAATTCCGGGTCGCGAGACCGGTAGTCGGCCATGAACGTGTCTTTGTAGTAGCGCGGATCGGGATCGAAATAGGCGCCGCCGCGCATCTGATAGGGTTCCGGCACGCCGTGGTCGGGCCAGCCGTCCAGTTCGTGGCTGATCGACCGGCCGGACTTGAGCCCCAGCCAGGAGACGGTGCCGAGCATCAGGACGTTGACGCCGACCCGGTCCTGCAGCGTGTCGAGGACCGCGTCGACGCCTTCATCGACAAAGCTGACCGGGCTGATCTGAATGCCGACGAACTTCTCCTTTTCGCTCATGCCGTGGCCCTCGCCGCCGACGCAAAGGCCGCGATCCGCGCCATCGCCTCCTTGATCATCGGCAGCGGCTGGAGATAGCTGATGCGGATGTAGTCGGTGCTGTCGTCGCCGAACATGGTGCCGGGGAACAGCATGACACCGGTTTCCCGCAGCAACCGTTCGCAGAATTCGGGCGCCGGCAGGCCGGAGGACGAGATGTTGGTGTAGATGTAGAAGGCTCCACCCGGATGGCCGTAGGTGAAGCCCGCCGCGCGCAGCGCCGGCATCAGCCAGTCGCGCCGGGCGGCGTAGTCCGCCAGCATCGCCCGCAGCGGTTCCTGCGGGCCGGTCAGGGCGGCCAGCGCCGCATACTGGCTGATGGTGCAGGTATTGATCGAGAGGGAATGGCGCGGCTCCGTCACTTTCTCCACGAAATCCGCGGGGGCGGCAAGATACCCGACCCGCCAGCCCGTCATCGCGTAGGTCTTCGAGAAACCGTTGAGCGTCACCGTGCGCTCCTTCATCCCCGGCAGTGTGGCGATGGAAAGATGCTCGTTCGGCGCATAGATCATCTTGGCGTAGATTTCGTCGGCGATGATCAGGATGTCGTGCTTGATCGCCAGGTCGGCGATCTGGCGGATCACGGCGGGTGGCGTCACGGCCCCCGTCGGGTTGTTGGGCGAAACCATGACGAACATGCGCGTTTTCGGGGTGATCCGGCGTTCGATCTCGGCGACGTCGAGAGCGAAGTCATCCTTCTCGTAGGTGGGCACCGGTATCGGCACGCCACCGCAAAGGTGAACGGCGGTGTCATAGGTGGTAAAGCGCGGCGAGGTGATCAGCACCTCGTCGCCGGGTCGGCACAGGCCCAGCATGGTCAGCATGATGCTTTCCTGCACGCCCGCCGTTACGACGATCTCATCGGCGGAATAGTCCAACCCGTAGCTGTCCTTCAGGTCCCGCGCGATCGCGGCGCGCAGCGGGGGCAGGCCGGTGGGGCCGGTATAATGGTGCTGGTTGGCGTCCAGCGCGTCCTTCGCGGCCTTGACGATATGGGCCGGCGTGTGAAAGTCCGGGTCGCCCCGGCCCAGGGCGATGACGTCGCTCATCCCTGCGGCGATGCCCAGCATCCGGGTGCGGAACGATCCGTCCTCCTCGACAATCCTCGGCGCCAGCCGGTCCAGCAGACGACTCATCCGTGCATCCTCTTTCCGTCGATAAAGGTCATCGTGACGCGGTTCAGCGCCGTCAGGTCCTGATCGGGATTGCCGTCGACCACGATCACGTCCGCCGCCTTGCCCACCTCGAGGGAACCGATCAGGTGATCCATCTTGGACAGTCTGGCGGCCCGGATGGTGATCGAGGCCAGGGCGTCCACGGCATCGGCGCAAACCCCGACCTTGACCATGTGCGCAAGCTCCGGGGCGATCACGTCGTGCTCCACAGCCGGGCTGCCGGCGTCGGTGCCGAACACGATGGGCACCCCGGCCTTCGCCGCGCGCTTGAGCCCCTCATAACGGCTGGGATCGGCCACCGCCTTGATCCGCTCATCGATTTTCCATTCGGGAATGCCGAACTTGCGGGCGATGTCCGGCTGGCTCTGTTGCACCAGGGGCGCGAAGGTCGTGACGATGGGGATTTTCCTGTCGAGCAGGATCGCGATGGTTTCATCGGTCATCGACCCGCCATGCTCGACGCAATCGACCCCGAACTCCGCCACGCGGCGGATGCAGGCGTCGTAGGTGGCATGGGCGGTGATCGGCAGGCGGTTGCGGTGGGCTTCGTCGATGACCGCCTCAAGCTCGGCATCGGTGAATTCCAGCGTATCGTGACAGGCCATGATCTTGATGAGATCGGCACCGCCCCTGACCTGCTCGCGCACGGCGCGGCGCATTTCGTCGGCGCCGGACGCTTCCCGGCACACCCAATAGGTGTGACCGCCGGTCTGGATGATGGCGTTGCCGCAGACCTTGAGGCGGGGGCCGGGAAAGATGCCCTGTTCGACGGCTTGCTTGGAATACAGGTTCATGTCGTGAAAGCCCAGGTCGCGGACCATCGTCACGCCGGCGCGCAGCGACTTCAGCATGTTGCCGGCGGCCTTGAAGGCGGAGATCGGCTTGGGGTCGTCCATCGACTGGCGGGCAAGGTCGTGGATCCCGTCCCAGTTCAGATGAGCGTGGCTGTTGATCATGCCCGGCATCAGGGTGCCGCCGGTTTCGATCGTTTCGCCCCTGGGCATGGCGGCGCGGGAGCCGACGGCGGCGATCTTGCCGTCCTTCATCTCGACAAAGCCGTCCTCGATCACGGCGCCGGTCACGGGGATCACGCGGCCGGCCAGGATCAGGTGTGAGGCGGCAAGGTCGAACATCGGCTTGGTAATCTTCTGGTAACGCCAGGCGGCGGGTTCGGGCATCGGTTGAGGCTCCTATGCGATGACGCGCGCGTCGAAAGGATGGGTCTGCTGAAAGCGGCTGGGCACCTCGACCCCGGCATCCGTGACGATCAGCGTCTCGATGCAGCGCCAGCCGTCGAGACCGGGCCGGTACACGCCGGGTTCGCACGAAAACACCATGCCGGGGCCGGTGACGGTCGTGTCGCCGGGGGAAAGCCATGGCGCCTCGTGCCCCTCCACGCCCATGCCGTGGCCGATGCGGTGGCGGATCGCCTGCCCAAGGCCGGCGGCGCGGATGGGGGCAAGCGCCTCGTCGTTCACCGCCGCGCACGACATGCGGCGGGTGAGCGCATCGATGGTGGCGTCGTTGGCGGCCTGCATCGCGGTCATGATCCGGCGCTGGTCGGGCGTGATGTCGCCGTAGACCAGCGTCACGCCGCTTTCGGCGTGATAGCCGCCAAGGGAGCACCCGATCCCGGCGACGACCGGTTCGCCTTTCCGGGGCTGGCGGGCCAGGACGGTGCCATGGGGCAGGGCGGCGCGGGGGCCGGAGTGAACCGACGCCGTGATACCCATCTTGGTCCCCGCGAAGGTCTTGCCGTGCGTCCTGGTCAGTGCGGCGCGGGCATGACCGGTGCAATCGGCCATCAGGACCAGCTCCGTCGCGCCCTGGGCGATCATGTCGCCGGCCCGGGCGAGCAGCCGGTCCAGGCACAGATCGGCGAAGCCCGCGGCGGCGCGGATAAGCGCGACCTCCTCAGGGTGCTTGACGGCGCGTTCGGGCAAACAGTGATCTGTAAGGTCGACGTGGTCCAGCAAGTCCTGCGCGGCCGCCAGATACCGCGCCTCCAGCGTGTCGATGCCCAGCCGGCGGGCGCTTGTGTCGGCGATCATCCACAGCGCGGGAGGTGTCAGCCCGGGAAACTCCTCATAGGTGACGACCCGGACGCCGGCCACGTCCAGCGCGTTTTCCAGTTCCAGATGCGGGACATAGAGCGTGTCTTCGCCCGTGACTGGAACATGGAGACCCATGGGGCGTTCGTTCACGGAAAAAAGCCAGCCGGATGCATAGGCGATGTTGCCGGGGGCGAACAGCAGCAGACCTTCCAACCCCGCCGCTTCGGCCCGTGCCCGCAGCCTGTCGCGCACCATGGCGCGGAATTCCGCGGGCAGCGGTTTCACAGGATCGCCTCGGTGTAGGGGCCGGTAGCGTCGATCGTCGCGTTGATCCCAAGCTCCTGGCCAAGGGCGCGCAGATCGGCGAGGACCTCGTCATCCAGCGGGACGCCATGGGTAGACTTGCGGGCAACCCGGCGGGCCTCCTGCTCGCCGGGCAACAGGATCTCGTCGAAGCCGGGCCGCAGCGCACGGGACTTGACCATGCGCGCGAACTCCCCCATCCGGGCCTTGAAGGTGTCGAGCGGCATGAACCATTCGATGTCGATGGCGGTCAGCGTGTGGCTGACATCGAGCTTGCCCTGATCGGCATACGGCGTGAGCCCGAAACCACCGCCGCCGATCACGCCGGTCAGCACATCGGTCATGAACGCAAGGCCATACCCCTTATAGGTCCCGATCCCAAGCAGCGCGCCGGCCATGGCCGCGTTCGGGTCGGTCGTCTCCAGCCCGTCCGGCGTCAGCGCCCAATCGTCCGGCATGGTTTTGCCCTCGCGCGCGTGCCACTGCATCATGCCCTTGCCGGCTGTCGTCAGGGCAATGTCCAGCACCGCCGGAAAGCCGAGATCGGTGGGGGCGGCGATGCCCCATGGGTTGGTGCCGACCGCCCCTTCTCGGCCGCCCCAGGGCGCCATCTCGGGCCCCGCGTTGGTGAAGGATATTCCCAGGCACCCGGCCTCCGCCGCCTGGCAGGCGTGAACCGCGCTGGATCCGTAGTGGGTGGAATTGCGCACCACCACCTGGCCGATACCGCAGACCCTGGCCTTCGCGATGGCCAGCGTCATGGCCCGCGCGGCGGCCACCGTGCCGATGCCGTTGTGGGCATCGACCAGGGCCAGCGCGGGGCTTTCCTTGACGATCTCCCACCTGGCCGCCGGATCGACCAGGCCCTGGCTGATCCGCTCGTGATACCGCCGCAGCCGGCGTACGCCCTGACCGTGGCCGGGATGAAACCGCAATTCGGAAAAGATCAGCGCGTCGGCGAAGGTGCGGGCGTCTTCCGGCGACAGGCCGAGCGCACGGAACCCCTCGACCATGAAGGCCGAGAGAGAGTCGCGGGTCACGCAGGTCATGGGGATCATGTCAGGTTTCCATCGCCAGAAGGTCGGCGATGTTGGCGCTCGGGTCGACGAACATGCCCAATTGGCCGGCGGGGGCCGTCATCAGGACCGTGATGCCCGGCCCGTACCCCGCACGCGGGCCGTCCGTCGCGCCCACCACGCCGATCGCCAGGGCGCCACGCAGATAGCCGTGATTGTAGCGGCTGTCGGTGTCGTCCAGCGCCACCAGGTCGCCCAGGCGGAGGCTGTCGAGACCGTGGCGGGCGAGTTCGTGCCGGTCGGTCGACTGCATGTGCAGGCTGCCGCCTTCGGAGGTCAGGCCAAGACCGGCGCCGATCAGGTGCGCCGGGATGCGCGCGACCACCCCGAACTCGACCGATCTCCCCGTCTCCCGCACCGGCAGAACGCTCAGCAGGTTTGGCGCCAGACCCTTGAGCACGATGTCTGGGTGATCGCTCAGCACCATGCCCACGCCTTCAGAGCGGATGATGATCTGATCGCCAACGGCCATCTTGTGGCGCGCGTCCTTGGGGAAATGCACGATCACCTGTTCGGAAAAGCGTCCGGACTTGCCGGTGACCACGCCAACAGTGCCCGCGGCCTGGCCGGTCATCACCTTGGCGCGGTTGCCGACACAGGCAAAGACGTTGAGCCCCCGGTTCTTCAAATCGTCGGCCTGGCGGATGCTGACCCCGGGATGGATGCAATCGGCGGCCCAGCCGAACGCACGATCGCCGACCGACACGTTGTAGACGATGCCGCCATAGGTCGGCAGAAGAAACGGCACGCCATCGGCGGCAAGGCGGTAGGGTTCGGCCGGCAGACCAGGGAAGCCGGGATGGGCGATGGCGCCGGCGACGGACACGGCGACGAGATCGGCGTCGTTGATGGCGATCATCTCAGGCTCCGATCTTGCAGAAGGCGGCGATGTTGGCGTCTGGGCCGATCTCGAACCCCAGCTTTTCGGCCGGGCCGGTCATCAGCGTCAGGATGCCGGGGCCGTGGCCCGTCATGACGCTGTCTCCGTGGATGCACAGGCAGATCGCCACCATGCCCCTGCTGTAGGACCGGCCAAAGCGGTGGTCCACGTCGCGGATGGCGATCAGATCGCCAAGGCGCATGCGGTCGATCCCAAGGTCCGTCATCAGGGTCCGGTCGCCCGACATAAGGTCCTGATCGACGAATTCGGCGTTCAACTCCGCCCCCGACCCCATGATGCGGGCCGGCAGTTCCATTGCCACGGGGCAGATCAGCTGGCCGTTCTCGGCACGCAGTCCAAAGCCCTGGGCCAGCCGTGGCGACGTTTTCTTGAACGCGATGTCCGGCCAGTCCGCCAGTTTTATGCCGCGGCCGACCGCCCTGATCTGGACCATGTCGCCGATCATCAGATCCTCTAGGACCTCGGGCGCGAAATCGACAAGCAGACGGGCATGTTCGCCGGTCACGATCCCCTTGGCGCCGGTGGCCAGGCCGCTCATCACCGTGGCTTCGTTGCCGACGCAGGTGAGGTAGTGGAGCGCGAAATCGGCCTTTTCGTCGGGGTTGGCGATCGACACGCCCGGTTCCACATGATCGCCCGCCCAGCCAAAAGCCCGATCGCCGATCCGGGCGTTGTAGGCGATGCCCGACATGCCGGGCAGAACGGCGGCACGGCCATCGGGCCAATGGACGTATCCGTTGGGACGCATGGTGGGTTGGCTGACGAGACCGGTCACCGCCATCTCCACCAGACTGTCCATGTTCCATCGCAGATCGTCGTGCATGCCACGCCATCCCTTCCGGCTTGCGGTTCCGTTCTCCCCGTCGCGGGCTTGGCCGATGCCGCCTTGACAACCGCTTCCAACTCAAACGATAGTTTCTTTGTCGATTGTCGACAACATACAAAATGTGATCGCGGATCGGCCGCTGCGGAACCGCAAAGCCCTGGGGAAGACAGACAGAACCATGACCTATTCGGCGTTTCTGGAGCGGATGGGGCAGGTCAACGATCTGCTGAATGCCAAGTCGATCCTGAACTGGGACGCGCGGACCATGATGCCGCCGGGCGGCTCGGCAACGCGGGCCAAGCAACTGGCCACGCTCAGCGTGATGGCCCGCGATCTTCTGGTGGCCGACGATACGCGAATCCTGTTGGACAAGGCCGAGGCGGACATCGAGGGCAAGCCCCCCGAAAGCGTCGAGAAGGTCATCTGCGCGCAGGTGCGCGAGGCCATCGATTATCACCTCGCAATCCCCGCGGACCTTGTGCGCAAACGCGCGGAACTGGGAAGCATCGGTCAAGATGTCTGGGCCAAGGCGCGCGCCGACAGCGACTTTGCGGCCTTCGCGCCGCTGCTTGAGGAAACCGTCGCGCTCAACCGCGAGATGGCCGAGCATATCGGCTATGACGGGCATCCCTATGACGCCCTTATGTACCGGTTCGAACCGGGCGAGACGGTGGCGACACTCAAGCCGCTGTTTGCCGCGCTGCGCGAGGGCATGCTGCCGCTGGTGCGCGCGATCGCCGAAACGGACGATCCGCGCATCGATTTCCTGGAGCAGCCCTATCCGGTGGACAAGCAACTGGCGTTCGGGCTGCGCATGGCCGAGCGATTGGGTTACGACATCAAGAGGGGGCGGCTCGACACCACCATTCATCCGTTCGAGGTGTCGTTCACGCGCAACGATGTGCGCATCACCACGCGGGTCAACGAAACATGGATGCCGATGAGCCTCTTTGGCGCGCTGCACGAGGCCGGTCACGCGCTTTACGAGCAATACTGCGACCCGGCCTATACCCGCACGCCGCTGGCCACCGATCTGATCGGCCTGTACGCGGTGGGCGGCGTCAGCTTTGGCGCCCATGAAAGCCAGTCGCGACTGTTCGAGAACCATGTGGGGCGCTCGCGCGAATTCTGGGAGCTAAACTTCGCCGAAGCGCAGGCGATGTATCCCGAGCAGCTTGGAGAGATCGACGTCGACACGTTCTGGCGGGCGATCAACCGGGTGAAGCCCGGGTTCATCCGGGTCGAGGCCGATGAGCTGACCTACGATTTCCACATCATGCTGCGGGTGGACATCGAAGCGGCGCTGGTCGACGGCTCGCTGAAGGTGCAAGACCTGCCCGACGCGTGGAATGCCAGGATCAAGGAGTATCTGGGCCTGGACGTGCCGAACGATCGTCTGGGCGTGCTTCAGGACGTGCACTGGTCGTCCGGGCAGATCGGAACCTTCTGCAACTACACCATCGGCAACGTGATGGCGGGGCAGCTGTTCGAGGTCGCCAAGGCGGATGCCGGGGTGGCCGAGGGCCTGGCCACCGCCAATTACACGCCGCTGCGCGAATGGATGACCGAGCACGTCCACCGCCACGGGCGCCGATATACACGCGACGAGCTGCTTGAGAAAGCGACCGGACGAACGCTCGATCCGGCCCCTTACATCGCGCACCTGACCGCGAAATACTCCGAGATCTATGGGATCTAGGCCGATGAGTGACACGCCCACGCGCCTTGCCGACCGCGTTAAGCTGAAGGACGCGCATCTGATCACCAGGATGGCGGATATCGCCGAGGGTCTGCCCGATGTGATCAAGCTGGGCCGCGGCGACCCGGATCTGGACACCCCCGCCCATATCGTCAAGGCGGGGCAGGAGGCACTGGCCAACGGCGCCACGCACTATACCCACCCTCTGGGCCTTCCTGCGTTGCGTGAGGCGATTGCCGCCAACATCGCAACCTACGGCGGCGCCACATACGCGCCAGAAAACATCGTGGTGACGCCGGGCGGCCAGCACGCGATGTTCGTCATCGCCCTGGCGCTGCTCAACCCCGGCGACGAGATCCTGGTGCCGTGTCCGGGCTACAACCCCTATCACCAGGCGGCCGAAATGGCCGGGGCCGAAACGGTCCATATCCGCATGTCGATGGAGACCAACTTCACCCTGACGGCGGAGATGGTGCGCGCCCACATCACGCCCCGTTCCAAGATCCTGGTCCTCATCAACCCCAACAATCCCACTGGAACGGTGACGCCGCCGACCGAGGTGGCGCGGATCGCCGAGGTGGCGCGCGACCATGACCTGATCGTCGTCTCCGACGAGATCTATGCCCGCCTGACCTATGGCAATCAGACGGTCCAGCCCGTGGCCGCGCTGCCCGGCATGTTCGACCGGACCATCACCCTCTCCGGCCTGTCCAAGGCCTACGCGATGACCGGGTGGCGGATCGGCTATTTCGCCGGACCGCCCGATCTGATCCCGGCTCTGGCCGAAATCAACCATGCCTTCGCGATCTCGACTGCCGCCGTCAGCCAGCACGCGGCCCTGGCGGCCCTGACCGGGCCGCAGGACTGCGTCGAAGACATGCGCAGGACCTACGACGAACGCCGCCGCGCCCTGTGCGCCGGATTGACCGAGATGGGCATCCCGTACGCCGAGCCGCAGGGAGCGTTCTACGTCTACGCCGATGTCTCGCGCACCGGTATCGGCGCCACGGCTTTTTGCGAGCGGCTGCTGCGCGAGGGGCAGGTGCTCATGTACCCGGGCGGCATCTACGGCGACTACACCGACGATTTCGTCCGCATGTCCCTGACCCAGCCGATTCCCCGCATCCGCGAGGCGATCGCCCGCATGAAAACCGTCGTCGACGCCATCCGTCGCGAAGCGGCGTAGAGGAGCCCGTCCATGAAAACCGACAATCCCAACGTCATCGGCATCAAGCATATGGCATTCGCCGTGCGCGATGCCGAGGCCGCTCTTGCCGCCTATGCGCGCTTTCTGCATGTGCCGGCCGACACCGAGATCACCGTCTTCCCCAAATCGCAGAACAAGGTCGCGCTCTTCAACCTGGGCGGCATCGAATACCAGTTGTGCGAGTCGCTCGATCCCAAGGGCCGCTTTGCCACCTGGATCGACGAAAGGGGGGCCGAAGGGCTCCACCACATCTGCTACGAGGTCGGGAACATCGACGATGCGTTGGCCCACGCAGAAGCGCAGGGCGCCACGCTGCGCATCTGCCAGGCCTGTCGGAAGTACGGCTCGCACCCGCATCCCGAGGGGTGGGTGGCGTTTCTCGACAACGAGGCGGGCGGCATCGAGATCGAGTTCATGCAGGTCTATACGCCCGAGCAGCTCAAGGAATACGAAGATTTCAAGGGGATCTGAGATGACCGCCAAGACCGTCACGGTCGGTACCGCCACCGCCGCTCCCGGTACCGTCGTCCGGGGAGCGATCCCGGTGACGGCGCTGGCCGGTGGCACGCCCGTCGAAATTCCCGTCGTGATCGTGAACGGGGTCGCGCCGGGGCCGGTGTTCTGGGTCAATGGCGCCATCCATGGCGACGAGCCCGAGGGACCGCTGGCCTGCCAGATCGCACTGTCCGAAGTCGACCCGGCAAGGCTTTCAGGCACCCTGGTCATGGTCCCGGTCGTCAACGTGCCGGCCTTCGAGGCCGCCCAGCGGGGCAATCCGCTCGATACGTTCAGCTATGACATGAACCGGATCTATCCGGGCAAAGCCGATGGCTATCTGTCCGACCGGATCGCCGCCGCCCATGCCGCGGCGATGGGGCCGGTCGCGGATTTCGAAATCTCCATCCATTCGGGCGGCGCGCATTCCTATCTCGCCAAGGCGATCTTCGTCGATGAACGGCCCGAATCCGTGGAGCTGGCCACCGCGATGGGGCCGGGCTGGGGCTGCATCATGTCGTCCTTCAATCCCAAGGGCAGCCCGATGGCCTATCTCAAGGATATCGGCAAGGTCGGCATCACCGTCGAATTGGGGGGACGCTCGGCCACCTCGCCCAAGGAATTCGCGCGTGTCGGGCGGGAACTTGCGGACTCCATCCTCAACATCCTGCGCCACTACAAGATGTATCCGGGCACGGCGGAATACCCGTCCCCGCGCTATAAGGGCCAGCAGGAGGCGCTTCTGGCCCCCGCGTCCGGCATCTTCATCCCGGCGGATGGCGTGGAGTTCCTGACCATGATGAAGAAGGGCGACCCGATCGCCCGCATCGTCAGCATCTTCGGCGATGTCGAGGCCGAACTGGCGGCGCCGGCCGACGGCATGTTCTTCGGTCTGCGCGCCTTGCCCAATGTGATGACCGGCGATTGGTGCTGTTTCTTCTGCAAGGTGGAAGGGACGCGGGACTGAACCGATGCCACATTCAGCGCGTGATCTCACGGGATACGCCGACGACCCGCCCGATATCCGTTGGCCGGGCGGGGCGCGGCTGGCGGTGAACTTCGTGCTCAATTACGAGGAAGGATCGGAATACAGCATTGCCGACGGCGACGGCAAATCCGACACCGCGCTGTCAGAGGTGGCGCAGGCGAGAGTGCCGGACGGGCTGCGCGATCTGGCGGCGGAGAGCATGTTCGAATACGGCACGCGCGTGGGCTTCTGGCGGCTTCACCGGTTGTTTCAGGATCGGGCGGTTCCCGTCACGGTCTTTGCCTGCGCCCTGGCGCTGGAACGCAACAGGGAGGTAGCCCGGGCGATCGCCGCCACCGACTGGGACATTGTCTGCCACGGCTGGCGTTGGATCGAACATTATCTCCTCGATGAACGGATAGAGCGCGAGCACATCGCCCGCGCCCACGCCTCCATCCTGCAGACCGTTGGCCGGCCGGCCAGCGGCTGGTACTGCCGCTATGGTCCCAGCCCCGCGACCCGTCGCCTGGTGGTGGAGCATGGCGGGTTCGACTACGACAGCGATGCCTACAACGACGAGTTGCCCTACTGGACGACCGTGAACGGCAAGGGTCATCTGGTGGTACCCTATTCCCTGGTCACCAACGACGCCAAGCTTGTCGGCGGCCCGCTTGTCACCGGCCGGGCTTTTGGGGAATTCCTGATCGACAGTTTCGACGTTCTGGCGGCCGAGGCGGATCGGCATCCGCGCATGATGTCCGTTGGCCTTCACACCCGTGTCATCGGCCATCCCGGACGGATTACGGGACTCATCGCCTTTCTCGACCACCTGAAGGACCGCAGCGATGTTTGGATCTGCCGCCGTGGCGACTTGGCGGCCCATTGGCGTCGGGTTGTACCCTGGCCGGGCGGTGCGGCATCATGATCCTGCTGACCACGCCCCCGGATGCCGCGGCGTTCTCCCGTTTTGGCGCGCTGATTGAGGGCCCGGCCCAGCCGGGCGACCGACGGCTCTACAGCGATTGGATCGCGCCGGCCGACGGTCTCGATCTGCAGTTTCATATCAATTCGGTGAGCGCCTCCACCCTACCGCTGCAACTGGCGTCGATCGAGCGCCATCCCCACGCCGCCCAGGTCTTCGTGCCGATGAATGTGCGGCGTTATCTGGTCACCGTCATGCCCTCCGACACGGCCGGCAACCCCGACCCCAAGGGAGCGCTGTCGATGATCCTGCCCGGCACGATGGGCGTGGTGTATCGGGCCGGGGCCTGGCATGCGGGGGTCACCGTATTGGACGCGGACGGGCAGTTCGCCGTCCTGATGCAACGCGGCGCGGCGGACGACGATGTCGTCGTCCCGATCCCGCCGATCACCATCCACGCCCCGCCGGTCGAGCAGACGGGAACGGGCTCATGAGCCATGCCCTGCACCTCCTCAAACCCATTATCGCCCATGCCGCGACTCCAACTTTCGAAGGAACCTCCGGTGTCTAACCCTGTTTCCGCGCCCGGCGCGCCGGCAGCCGATATCGCCCCGATCGAGCAGACGCCGCTGCGCGTCCAGGTCGCCGGGATGCTGCGCCGGGCGATCGTCACGGGAAAACTGCGACCCGGCACGGTGCTGGTCGAAACCGCGCTGGCCGAGCAGATGAATGTGAGCCGCGCGCCGATCCGCGAGGCCATCCAGATTCTGGAGAATGACGGGCTGGTCGAAACCTTCGCCTACAAGAGCAAGCGGGTAAAACCCCTGACGGCCCGGGAGGTCGAAGAAACCTACGGCCTGCGCGAGGCGTTCGAGACCATGGCCGTGCGCCGCATCCTGGAATACAGCATTCCGGCGGCGCCGTTGTGGGCCCCGTGCCAGGCGATGGAGGCCGCCGCCAAGGCGGGCGACCGCGAAGCGCTGACGGGGGCGGACGAAGCCTTTCACCGCACCCTCATTCGCCTGTCCGACCATGATCTGCTGCTGGCGTCCTGGAACAGCCTCTATCTGCGCATCCACCAGATCATGGCGCTGCGCAACACGGCCCAGCCCAACCTGACCGATATCGCCGGCAATCACCCGCCGATCGTGCGAGCCCTGGAAGCCGGCGATGTGGAAGTGGCGGTCGCCCTGATTTCGGAACATACGCGCTCGCTGGCTGATTTCGATCCCGCCAGCATCGCCGAGTTGAACGCATGACCGGCGCGCGGGTCCTGATCACCGGGGCAGGGGGCTTCGTCGGCAGCCATCTTGCGGTAGGCCTCACGGCCCTCGGCTATCGGGTTACCGCGCTCGACAGGACGTTTGACGCGGCCACTCGGGCACGGCTGTCGGGGACCGATCTGGTGGAACGCGATCTGAGCACCCTGGGCGATGACGATCTCGCGGTACTGGACACACCGTCTGTCGTCATCCACGCGGCCGCCCTGACCACCGCGCCAAGCGCGCTGGGTCTGAGCGACGCCGAGCACGTAACGGCCAACATGCTCCCGCTTCTGACGCTGCTGCGCCACGCGGCGCGGGTCCGGCCTTCTGTTTTTGTCTTCCTGTCCTCGTCCGGGGTGTTTTCCAACACCGACGGTTCGCCGGATCTTGGCGACCGTGACGCGGCGACCGCGCGGGGTCCTTACAGCGCCGCCAAGCGGGCCGGTGAGAACCTGGTGCCAGGCGCTCTGGCAGGCGTGTGCGAGACGTTTTGCATCCGTCTTGGTCATCTGTACGGGCCCGACGAGGCGGTGCGGCCGACGCGCGTCCGCGTATCGATGCTGCGTCAATGGCTCGATACCGCCCGTGACGGTGGAACCATCGAGGTCGATGCCGCCGATCCCAGGCGCGATTGGACCTTTGTTCCCGATCTTGCTCCCGCCATCGCCAGGCTGGTTGCGGGGCCCGGCCGCTGCCGCCCGATCCACCTCTGCGCGCCCGAGGCGCCCCATGACTCGACCTTGGCGCGCATGATTCTGCGGCGCTATCCCACCGCCTCGTTGCGCACGGTCACCGGCGCCGGCGTCAAGGCACCGATGACGCCAAGCGTGTTGCCGGCGTTGGACGGTTTTGACTGGACCGGCATCGAGGCCGGGCTCGATGCCCTGTGCCGGGAGGATGTCGCCGCATGACCGCCTTGCGCGTCATCCTTGTCGGCCTCGGCGCCCGATCGCGTATCTGGCGGCGTGTGCTGGAGGAAAACCCGCGTGCCGCGTTGGTCGGGCTGGTCGATACCGATGCTACGGCGCTCAATGCCGCCATGGCCACCCTGCCGGACTGCGTCGGCGGAGAAACGCTGGCCGAGGTGGCCGGCAAGACGGCGGCCGATGCGGTCATCCTGGCGACACCGCCGGCCGACCGTCACGCGCAGATTGGCGACGCCTGCGCCGCCGGTCTTGCGATCCTGGCCGAGAAACCGCTGGCCGACAGTCTTCATGACGCGACGCTGCACGTGAACGCGGCCCACCGGGCGAGCGTGCCGCTCATGGTCGGGCTGAACTTCCGCTATCTCGTCGTGACCCGGGCCCTCAAGGCGCTGTTCGCACCGGACAGGCTGGGGGCGCCGGCCTTCGGACGATTTACCTATGAGCGCTGGCGCGATGGCACACAGGCCCATCTAAACCGTTATCCGCTGAGCATGGATCAGCCGATGCTCTGGGAACAGTCGATCCACCATTTCGATCTTATGCGCTACGTCTACGGGTCCGAACCCGTGGCGATCACCGCCCGCACGTTCAACCCGCCGTGGTCGATGTACAAGGGCGACGCCAATGTCTCGGCCCTAATCACCTTCGCCAACGGGATCGAGGTGACGTATCAGGGCACCTGGGCCGGCAACTGGAACCATCTCGGCTTCAACTGGCGCACCGATTGCGCGCGAGGCATAGCTGTGCAGGCCGATATGTTCGGCGATCTATCCTTTGCGCTGCGCGATGACACGGCCCTGACCCCGGTCGCCCTGCCCGACATCGAAATATGGCACGACGATGCCGCCGCCCTTCTGGCTGATTTTCTGGCCCACACCCTCGATCACGCCCCGCTGAACTGTTCGGGCGTCGATCACCTCAAGTCGCTCCGCATAGTGGAGGCATGTATCGCATCCGCCACCAAAGGCCAAACAATAAGTCCGGCTGCCCTGAACAACCTAGCGGAGCCAGCAAGCCGGATACCCTCGATACTCCAAACAGAAAAGAGGAAATAATAATGTTCAAGACACGGCATCTTCTCTTGGCTGCGACGGCCGGCATCGTGCTGTCGTCGCAAGCCATGGCACAAGCGTCGGACGATACGCTCGTCGTCGGTCTGAGCGCCGACATCACCACCTTCGAACCCGCAGCCATCTCGTCGCGGGACAACGCCAACATCGCGCGGCACATCTTCGACACGCTGTTCTCGATCAGCGGCGATGGCGCCGTCGTACCCGATCTGGCCACCGATCTGGAGGTTTCGGACGACGGTCTGGCCTATGTCTATACCATCGAGGAGGGGCGCACGTGCCATGACGGCGAGGCGTTGACGGCCGAGGACGTGGCCTATTCGTTCAACCGCGCCAAGGATCCGGCCAACGCCTTTACCGGCAACACGCCCGGTTTCGTCTTCTCGTCGATCGGCTTCGTCGACGCCGTGGCGCTCGACGATCAACGGGTTCAGATCAATATCGCGGCCAAGAACCCCATCGCGTTCGGGCTGATCGCCGAGGTCTATGTGCACTGTAAGGACAGCTACGAGGCGATGACGCTCGACGAGGCCGCGGCCAATCCGATCGGATCCGGGTCGTACCGCGTCGCGTCGTGGACTCCCGGATCAGAGGTCGTTCTTGAAAAAGTGAACGACCCGGGCAACTTCGATCGCATCGTCTGGCGGATCATTCCCGAAGCCTCGACCCGTTCCGCGGAACTGATCGCCGGCAACGTGGATATCATCACCAACGTGGCGCCCGACCAGATCGACGCGGTCAACAACTCGGGCACGGCGATGGTCCAAGCGGTTCAGGGGACCCGCCGGATGTATGTGGGCTTCAACCTTTCGGATGAATTCGCGGCCATGCCCGGCGGCGACGCGATCCAGGATCCGATGGTGCGCCGCGCGCTGCAATACGCGGTGGACGTGCCGGCGATCTGTCAGCAGCTCCTGAACTTCCCGTGCGTGCGCGCGACGGGCATCGTGAACCCGCCGAACGCCAATCAGGCACTGACGCCCTATCCCTACGATCCGGCCCTTGCCGAACAGATGCTGGACGAGGCCGGTTGGCCGCGGGTGGACGGCGGCGACCGCTTCTCCATCCGGCTGCAGGCCGGTCGGGGGCGTTATCTCAACGACGAAAACGTCGTTCTGGCGATTTCGCAGTACCTCTCCGACGTCGGTCTCGATGTCGAAGTCGACATCATGGAATGGGGCTCGGTCTACGTGCCGCTGATCCGCCAGCGTAACGTCGGCCCGCTCTTCTTCCTGGGCTCGGGCGGGGCGCTGTGGTCGCCGCTCTATGACATGACCGATCTCGCCAAGGTCGACAGCGGCACCAACTACACCCATTGGGACGATCCGCGCTGGTTCGACCGCTGGGCCGATATCTCCGCCGCGACCACGGAAGAGGAAACCCGCGTGATCATCGACGAGATGCTTCAGGTCTTCTACGACGACGGTCCCTGGCTGCACCTCTACTTCCAGCCGGACTTCTACGGTGTGAGCAACCGCATCGACTGGACGGCCCGCCCCGACGAGAAGGTCTATCTGTTCGAGGCCTCTCTCAACTGATCCGATCCGGCGGCACGCGGGTGTCTTGTGCCGCGTGCCGCCACCTCTTTTTCCGGAGGTTTCGCCCGATGTGGACGTTCATCGCCAGACGCCTATTGCAAAGCGTGATCGTCATCCTTGGCGTGACCCTCATCAGTTTCATCTCGCTTCAGATTGGGGGTGATCCGACCTATCTCTTCGTCAGCGAGCGCGCCAGCGACGAGGAGATCGAGATGGTGCGCCGCGCGCTCGGTTTTGACCGGCCGCTTCACATTCAGTATTTGACCTATCTGGGCAACGTTCTGCAGGGCGATTTCGGCAATTCGTTGAGCTACCGCCGGCCGGCCATGGAGATCGTGCTGGGGGCGCTTCCGGCGACGATCGAACTGACGCTTTTCGCCATGCTTTTCGCCATTTCGCTGGCCATCCCCTTCGGGGTTTTCGCCGCCCTCTATCGCGGCACGCCGGTCGATGGCGGCATCATGACCATGGCGATGTTCGGCCAGTCGATCCCCAATTTCTGGCTGGGGATCATGATGATCCTCTTTTTCGGGCTTTATCTGAGCTGGTTCCCGATCTCGGGCCATGTGCCGTTCATCATGCCGCTCATCCAGGGCGATTTCGCCGCCGCGTTCGGCAATCTGCACAACGCTGTCTACTACCTCATCATGCCCGGCGTGGCCGTAGGCTTTTACTCCCTGTCGCGCAACGCCCGCCTTGTCCGCTCCTCGATGCTGGAGGTCCTGGGTCAGGACTATGTGCGCACCGCCCGGTCCAAGGGAATCACCGAGCGGGCCGTGGTGATCAACCACGCGCTGCGCAATGCCTGGTTGCCGGTCGTCACGATGATCGGGCTTGAGTTCGGGTTTCTGCTGGGCGGAGTGGTGGTCATCGAGACGGTGTTCTCGTGGCCCGGCATCGGGCGGCTGGTGTTCAACGCGATCAACCAGCGCGACATTCCGGTGGTGCAGGCTGCGGTGATCGTGCTGTCGCTCGTCTTCATCATGCTGAACCTTCTTGTCGACCTGATCTATGCGCGGATCGACCCGCGCGTGAAACTCTGAGGGGCCGCGGATGACGCAAACCACGCAGATCCCCGACCGCGTCGACATCGCGCCCGTCCAGGGTTCCAATTTCCAGCGCGAGATGCATCGGGCGGTGCGCAGCATCCTGGCCGCAAAATGGCCGGTGCTTGCGCTCCTGATTCTTCTCATCGTGCTTTTGGTGGCGATCCTCGGGCCGACATTCGCGCCCCTGGATCCCAACCGGCAGAACATCATGATCCGACTGGCCGAACCCCTGGCCGCCGGTCCCAATGGCGTGACCTTCATTCTTGGCTCGGATGCGCTGGGGCGCGATGTGTTCTCGCGGCTGCTCTATGGGGCCAGGGTGTCGCTGCTGGTGGGTATTTCCGCCATCCTCGTGGGCGGTACCATCGGGACCTGCGCCGGGCTGGTCTCCGGCTATTTCGGAGGCTGGATCGACGACGTGATCATGCGTCTGGGGGACATCCAGCTTGCGTTCCCCTTTATCCTGCTGGCGATCATGTTTCTGGTCGTGTTGGGGCCGGGGGTCGGCAATCTGATCCTGGTGCTTGGCATCGGCCAATGGGTGACCTACGCGCGGATCGTGCGGGCCCAGACATTGAGCCTGCGCGAAAAGGAATTCGTCGAGGCGGCGCGGGCGCTGGGCGACAGCACCGCTTCCATCATCTTCCGCACGATCCTGCCGAACATCGTGGCGCCCTTGACCGTCATCGCCTCGTTCAACGTGGCCAGCGTGATCCTGGCGGAAGCCGCCTTGTCGTTCCTGGGCCTCGGCGTGCCGGCCGAAGTGCCCACCTGGGGGAGCATGCTGGCCCAAAGCCGCGATCAGTTGATCGCCAACAAATGGTGGCTGGCGATCTTTCCGGGGCTCGCCATCGTGATGACGGTGCTCAGCTTCAACATCATCGGCGACTGGCTCAGGGACTTTCTTGATCCACGCTTTAAGGAACAGGGGTAGGGATCGTTGCCATGAAAGTCGGGATCATCGGGGCGAGTTTCGCGCAGGCGGCCTATCTGCCGGCGCTGGCGCATGTGGACGAAGCGGAGGTCGTGGCGATTGCGTCGGGCAGGCTGTCCAGCGCCCGGGCCGCGGCGCGGAAATACAACGTGCCCCACGCCTATGACGATTGGCGGGCCATGTTGGCGGCGCACGCCTTCGATCTGGTCTGCATCGCGACGCCGACGGTTCTGCACGCGCCTCAGACGTTGGCCGCACTCAAGGCAGGGGCTCATGTGCTGTGCGAAAAGCCGACTGCGATGGATGCGCGCGAGGCGCAGGCAATGCTGGACGCCGCTCAGGCCGCAAACCGCCTGCACATGATCGACCACGAATTGCGCTTCAACCCCAATCGGGCGCGGATCGCGACGATGATCGCCAACGGCGAACTGGGCGAGATCCGCCACGTCAACATCGCCAATATCGGCAACTCCTGGGCCGATCCGGCCAGCCGACCCAAGGGCGATTGGTGGTCCTTGGCCGAACAGGGGGGTGGCCGCCTGGGGGCCAACGGCAGTCATCAGGTCGACATGCTGCGCTGGTGGATGGGGGAGGTGGCCTGGGTCACCGGCGCTGCGCCGACCATGATCCCCGATCGCCGGGACAAGACCACCGGGGAAGGCTGGACGGCCACCGCCGACGATGTCGCGTGGATGGGACTGGAGATGGAAAGCGGGGCGCTGGCCCAGGTCTTCATGAGCGGCGTGGCCGCGCACAACATCGGCAACATCACGCAGGTGTTCGGCTCGAAGGGTACGGTCACGCTCGACAACGGCGACGAAAAGCTCTGGTTTGCGAAGGCCGGTCAGTCGTTTGAGGAGATTACCGAGACCGATCCCAATGCCGACCTTCCCGGCGTCAATCCCGGCATTTGGCATGTGTCGGTCGTGGCCGCGATGCGGGAACTGGTCGGCGCCATTCGCGAGGGGCGGCCCCTGAGGCGCGGCGCGACCTTCGCCGATGGCTTGGCCAATCAGAAGGTACTCGATGCCGTGCGTGTCTCGGGCGCCGAACGGCGTTGGGTTCGCCCGTGATACCGCTCGACCGGCAGACAATTGTCGTCACCGGGGCCGCTCAAGGGTTGGGCGCCGCCATCGCCCGCTACTTGGCGGGGCAGGGCGCGCGGCTGATCCTGATGGACCGCAAGGCCGACGACCTGGCCCGCACCCGGGCGGACTGTCCGGGCGCCGTCAGCGCCGTCGTCGACCTTGCCGATGCCACCGACACCGCCCGCGTCATCGCCGATGTGGCGAGGGCCCCCGTTCATACCTTGATCCACAACGCCGCCATCCTGCGCGTCGAACCGGTCGACGTGGTCAGCCTGGCGACCTTTCAGGCGACGTTGAATGTCGGCATCCAGGCCGGCTTCCAGCTCACGCAGGCGCTCTGGCCCGGGATGAAGGAGATGGGAGGCACCCTCATTTTCGTGTCGTCCCGTTCGGGCATCGAAGGGTTCGTGGACGAAACCGCCTATTGCGCCGCCAAGCACGCTCTGGAAGGCTTTTCCAAGTGCCTGGCCATGGAAGGCGCGGCCCATGGCATCGCCTCCTACACCGTCACGCCGGGCATGTTCATGCACACCCCCATGGCCGAAACGACCTACCCGCCCGAGCTGCGCGCCAAATGGGTGGATCCGATCCGCCTTGCCCCTGCCTTCGCCTACCTGGCCCGCAGCCGCCCCATGCATCTGTCGGGCCAGCGCCTCGACGCCTGGAAACTGTCGCAAGAGGAACCCGCCACGTGACCATGCAAGCGATCTATGACTGGATCGACGCCCACGCCGACGAATGCGTCAAGGATCTGCAGACCTTCGTCCAGCAGCCGTCGATCAGCGCCCAGAATATCGGCTTGCGGGAATGCGCGACGCTGATCCGGGACATGATGCGGCGCGACGGATTGCCGGCCGACTTTCATGAGCTTGAGGAAGGACCGCCGGTCGTCTTTGGCCACCTGCAGGCGAAGAGGAAAGCGAAGACCATCCTTTGCTACGCCCACTACGACGTGCAGCCGCCGGAGCCGATCGAGGCCTGGAGCCACGGCGGCCCGTGGTCGGGGGCCGTGGTCGACGGCGTGCTGTACGGGCGGGGGGCCACCGACAACAAATCGGGCGTGCTGGCCTTCACCAAGGCGGCCAAGGCGTTCCTTGAGGTGCGCGGCGAGGTGCCGGCCAATCTCAAGTTCATGATCGAGGGCGAGGAGGAGATCGGCTCCCCCAACCTGGCCGCCTGGGCGGCCAAGAACAAGGCGCTGCTGGAGGCCGACGGCATGCACTGCCTCGACGGTTCCATCGAGACCGGCACCGACGTACCCGACGTGTCGCTTGGCCTGAAATCCGTTCTCTTTGTCGAACTGATCGCGCGCGGGGCGAAGTCGGACATCCATTCGCTGAACTTCCCGCTGGTGCCAACGCCGGTCTGGGACCTGGTGCGCGCCCTCAACACCATCCTCGATGAGAACCGCAGGATCCTGATCGACGACTGGTACGAAGGCATCTGGGAGCTGGGCGAAGACGACGAACAGCAACTGGTCGACAAGGCCGCCCGCGTCGATCTGGAAGCGATGAAGGAAGAATGGGGAATCGAGGAATTCGCCCTCGGCCGTGACGGCATCGACGCGATCCGCGCCCGCACCTACGAACCTACGGCCAACATCCAGGGCATCATCGCCGGCTATACCGGCCCCGGCACCAAGACCATCGTGCCCAACGAGGCGCGGGCGCGGATGGACTTCCGGCTGATCCCGAACATCCAACCCGACGCCGCCATCCCCAAGCTCAAGGCGCATCTGCAGAAGCACGGGTTCGGCCATATCGAGGTTAGGGCCTTCGACGGGGCCGAGCCGCCCTACAAGATCTCGGTCAAGGAGGACATCAGTCAGGCGATCATCGCCGCCGCCACCGAGGTCTACGGCGAGCTGCCGGTGGTCAACGGGGTGTCCGCCGAAGGCGCCATCCTGCGGCATGTGTGGATCCCGTGCGTGCTTACGGGTTTTGCCAATCCCGGCGCCAACCTTCACGCTCCCGACGAAAACATCCACATCGACAAATACATCAAGGGCATTAAATACGCCGCCGCGATCATGGAGCATTTCGGGCGTAGCTGATGTCACCGATCGTGTCGGCGGCTCGGTCCGCGTTCCGAGGTCTCGTTTCCCTTGCCTGGGACCGCCCCGACCGAAACACTGCCATGGCAGTCCATTGAGGAGGCGGATGTCCGGCCATGACCGAACGCGAGAAAATGATGGCGGGCGCCTGGTACAACTGCGTCGATCCGGAACTGGATCGCATGCGCTTGACCGCGCGCGTGGCTGTGCATGAGCACAATACACTCGATCCTGAGACGCGGGGCGACATCGGGCCCAAACTGTCGAAACTCTTCGCCGATCTCGCTTCGGACGTCATTATCGAAGCGCCGTTCCATTGTGCCTATGGCATCAATATATCCCTCGGCGCCGGCGTCTATCTCAACGCTGGATGCACGATCCTGGACACGGCGCCCGTGTCCATCGGCCGGGGCACGATGCTTGGCCCGAACGTTCAGATCTACTGCGCCGAGCATCACAAGGACCGCGTTCGGCGAACAGCGGGGCTAGAGATCGCCAAGCCCGTGATCATCGGTTGCGAGGTGTGGATCGGGGGCGCCGCCATCATCCTGGCCGGTGTCCGCATCGGCGACGGGGCGATCATCGGCGCCGGTGCCGTGGTCACGAGAGATGTGCCGGCGGACACGACCGTGGTCGGAAACCCGGCGCGGCGACATATTGTCGATTGAACCTCGTGGACCATGTGTGAAGAGAACCGTTTTCCTGAAAATTGGATTCTGATCTGACATGAAGACAAAGGCTTCCGACCTGTTCGTCGCAGCGCTCGAGACCGAGGGCGTGAGCCATGTCTTCGGCATTCCCGGCGAGGAAAATCTCGATCTTCTCGAAAGCCTGGCGGGTTCGAACATCCGGCTGGTGCTCACCCGGCACGAACAGGCGGCGGGCTTTATGGCCGCGACCCTGGGGCGTCTTACCGGCAAGGCCGGCGTTTGCCTTTCGACGCTTGGTCCGGGGGCCACGAACCTTGTCACCGCCGCGGCCTATGCCACGCTCGGCGGCATGCCGATGCTGATGGTGACGGGACAGAAGCCCGTAAAGCGGTCGAAGCAGGGCCGTTTCCAGATCCTCGATGTCGTCGACATGATGGGACCGCTGACGAAATATACCCACCAGATCCTGTCCGGCGACAATGTGGCGAGCCGGATACGCGAGGCGATGCGCCTTGCCGAGGAGGAAAAGCCCGGTGCGACGCACCTGGAACTGCCCGAGGACGTGGCGCAGGAGGAAACGGTCGCCGCGCCCATCGCGCCGAGCCTTACGCGGCGGCCCATCGCCGAGGACAAGGCGGTCGCCGCCGCCGTCGAGCGCATCCGCGCGGCGCGCACGCCGCTCATCGTGGTCGGTGCCGGCGCCAACCGCAAGCTCACCTCCAAGATGCTGACGCGGCTGGTCGAGCGGGCCGGGATCCCGTTCGTGACCACGCAACTCGGCAAGGGCGTGGTGGACGAACGCCACCCGCTTTTCATGGGGTGTGCGGCCCTGTCGTCGGGCGACTTCGTCCATCGCGCCATAGAGGCCGCCGATCTGATCGTGAATGTCGGTCACGACGTGATCGAAAAGCCGCCCTTCATCATGCAGCGCGGCGGCACCGAGGTGGTGCACGTCAATTTCCGACCGGCCGAAGTCGACCCGGTCTATTTCCCCCAACTGGAGGTGGTCGGCGACATCGCCAACGCCATCTGGCAGATCAAGAACGGCCTCAGCGAGAAAAGCCGCCCCTGGGATCTCGCGCGGATGCGGGAGGTCAAGAAACAACTTGATCTGCACGTCACCGAGGGCGCGGACGACGGGCGCTTCCCGATCTACCCGCAGCGGCTGGTCGCCGACGTGCGGTCGGCCCTGCCGTCCGACGGCATGGTCTGCCTCGACAACGGCATCTACAAGATCTGGTTTGCACGCAACTATGCCGCCCACTTGCCGAACACGGTGCTGTGCGACAACGCGCTGGCGTCGATGGGGGCGGGCCTGCCGTCGGCGATGGCCGCGCGGATGGTCTTTCCCGATCGGCGGGTGCTGGCGGTTGTCGGCGATGGCGGGTTCATGATGAACAGCCAGGAACTCGAAACCGCCGTACGCCTGGGCCTCGACCTCACCTGCCTGATCCTGAACGACAGTGCGTATGGCATGATCCGCTGGAAGCAGACCGACATGGGCTTTCGCGACCATGGTCTGACGTTCGGCAACCCTGATTTTGTGCGCTATGCGGAGAGCTATGGCGCGCATGGACATCGCGTCGAGAGCGCGCACCACCTCGCTCCGCTTCTCGAACGCTGCCTGTCGTCGAAGGGCGTGCACGTGATCGACTGTCCGGTCGACTATTCGGACAATGACCGGATCCTCAACCACGAGATCAAGGAGCGCAGCAGAGCGGTTTGATCGGTGGCGACGATCGGGAGACGGGCAACCGACCCGACAGACCTTTGTCGCGATCCTTCAAGACGCGTGATACCGGTCCGCTAGGATGTCTGAACGGCAACCCGGAGAGACCAGGCCATGATCTTCCGCTACACCATTCTCTATGTTCAAGACGTCCCGGCGACCCTCGATTTCTTCCAGTCCGCCTTCGGGTTCGACCGGGGTTTCCTCCATGACAGCGGCGACTATGGCGAACTTCGGACCGGGGATACCAAACTGGCGTTTTCCTCCGTCGCATTGATGACGCAGCTGGGGAAAAATCCTGCTCCGGCCGATCCCACCGCGCCGACATTCGAGCTCGCCTTCGAAACCGACGATGTCGCTTCGGCGCTGAGACGCGCCTTGGATGCCGGCGCCACGCTCGTCCAGGATCTCAGGCAGGAACCCTGGGGCCAGACCACGTCGTATGTGAGCGATGCGAACGGCTACCTTATCGAGATATGTTCGCCCGTCACGGGCGTGCCCAGCCCGGACTGACGCAGTTGGTCCCCGACAGCGGGGTTGCCGCGAAGGCGCCCGGGCGTGACGGCAAACCAGCGCTTGAAGTCGCGGGTCATGTGCGCCTGATCGGAATACCCCGCCTCAAGGGCGATATCGGCCAGCGAGCCGGGCGACCGCAGCAGATGCGCCGCGCGTCTCGCGCGGGCCAGGAGCAACCAGTATTCCGGCGGCATCTGGCCGCTCGCGCGGAAAAGCCTTTGGAGAGCCCGGCCACCGACCCCCAGCAAGCGGGCCGCCTGTCCAACCGACCTCGCGCCCCGTGAAAGACCGGCAATGGCATCCTCCATGGCGGGGTCGAGATGGCAGTGTGTCTCGACAAGGGTGGCCAGGCGGGCCGGTTCCGCGTCGCTCTTTCCGATGGCCGACAGCAGCCGGGTTTCGTCGATGACCGTTCCCGGTTGCAGGCGGAAACCGGTCAAGCTCGTCCCTTCGGCCCACCGGACATGGCGCGGGCCAGTCTGTAACGGAGAGACAAAGCATCGAGGACCGCCGTTTGGAGGAACGACGACGATCAGGTCCTGGCATCCGTCCGGAAACACCGTCTCCGTTGCCAGGGAGCGCGAGACATGGGTCCAGATCTCCAATAAGGGCGACCTTCCATGGGTCTGCCGCGTGGTGGCACTCAATCCTTCCCCTCCGCCGCCCATCTTCCCGATCCGGCCTGTCGTGCGCATGGTACAATGGCCGGAGCGTCGAGTCCCGGCGCGCCGCTGAGAGTGGCGAAGAAACGTGGTCCTTGAATGGGAGCGCAAGACCCATGGCATCGGTGCCGGTGCGCAAGCCGTGATCGGGCTGATCGTGAACCCGATCGCCGGCATGGGCGGTTCGGTCGGGCTGAAAGGCACCGACGGAGACGAGACGCTGGAGAAGGCGCGGGCCCTCGGCGCGCGGCCGCGCGCGATGGACCGGGCCCGCCGGACGATGAAGATCATCGCCGCCGCCGCCCCGGGAGCGCGCGTGACGGTCGCGGAAGGTCCGATGGGCGGCGATGCGCTGGAGGGGCTCGATCTCGACATCGAGGCGGTGCCGATGACCGGGCCGTCCGGCGCCGGTGAGACAACCCGGATCGCGCGGGTCATGCGGGACGGAAACGTGTCCGTTCTCCTTTTCGCCGGAGGCGACGGCACGGCCCGTGACGTGGCGGCCGCCGTGGGGCTGGATACGCCGGTGCTTGGAATTCCCTGCGGCGTCAAGATGCACTCCGGTGTCTTTGCGGTCAGTCCCGAGGCGGCCGGGCGCCTAGCCGCCGATCTCCTGGTCGCGGGGCGGCAGCGGGTCGGCTTCCGCAAGGTCGAGATCATGGATATCGACGAGGACGCGGTGCGCGCTGGCCGTATTGCCGCCCGGCTCTACGGATACGTCCGGGCGCCCCATGGGCAACGCCTGCTTCAGGCCGCGAAGGGCGGTCCGTCCCTGTTCGACGAAGCAGCGGTCGCCCAGGCCTGCGCCGAGATCGCGGCCGAAATGGCGCCGGACACGCTGTACCTCGTCGGTCCCGGCACCACCGCCAAGCGGGTCCTGGCGGCGCTGGGGATCGACGGCACCCTGCTGGGCGTCGACGCGGTGATGAACGGCCGGCTCGTCGGCCGCGACGTGACCGAAGACCAGGCGCTGCGCCTGGCCGGGTCGGGACCCTTGAAGATCGTCGTCGGCGTGACCGGCGGGCAGGGTTTTGTCTTCGGCCGCGGCAACCAGCCGATCGGGACCGAGGCCATCCGCCGCGCCGGGGCCGATGGAGTGATCGTCGTCGCCAGCGCCGAAAAGCTGATGGCGCTGCCAGAGCCGCTGCTCCACGCCGACACGGGCGATCCGGGGCTCGATTCGACCCTGAGCGGCTTCTGGCGCATCCGCGTGGGACCCCGCCGCACCATGATGATGCGCCTGGGCGGCTGACCTTACCGGCTGCCGGTCGTGGCCGTTGATCCCCCGCCCCATTCATGCGAACGTTTGTGCGCATAGCGGCAGATACGGGTCCGCGTGAGGACCGAGGGAGGTTGGCATGGCGGCTGAGCCGCAGTCTCACCCCTGGATGGCGATATCCGCGCCCGGGGTCATGAAGCAGATGCTGGATGAGATCGGCGCCGGCGGCGTCGCCGAGCTGTTCGAGCAGATTCCGCCGGACCATTTCCGCAAGGCGCCGCTCGACCTGCCGCCGGCGCTGCTGTCGGAGGCGGAGCTTCGGCGCGATGTCCTGGACAAGCTTCGGAAAAATCGCACCTGCGAGGACAATCTGAGCTTTCTCGGTGCCGGCTGCTGGCCGCATCACGTGCCCGCCGTGGTCGACGAAATCGTCGGGCGTACGGAGTTCGCCACCAATGTCTGGGGATCGCCGCAGTCCGATGTCGGCCGCAATCAGGCCTGGTTCGAATTCAACAGCCAGCTTGGCGCCTTGCTGAACATGGATGTGATCCAACTACCGGTCTACAGCTGGGGCTGCGCGGCCGGGCACGCGATCCGCATGGCCGCGCGGATGACCGGGCGGCACACCGTCCTGGTGCCGCGCCTGATCGATCCCGAACGCCTGTCGGTGATCCGCACCTATTGCGAACCCAAAGAGATGGAGAGCCATATCGAGGTGGTGACGGTCGACGCCGATCCGAACTCTGGGCGTATGGACCTGTCCGACCTGAAGGCCAAGCTCTCGGACAAGGTGGCGGCGGTCTATTTCGAGAACCCCGCCTATCTGGGCACCATCGAGACGGGCGGCGCGGACATCGCCGCGCTGGCCCGCGCGCACGGGGCGGAAGCCATCGTCGGCGCCGATCCGATCTCGCTGGGGGTGATGTCGGCGCCGGCCGATTATGGCGCCGACATCGCCGTCGGGCCGACCCAGCCGCTGGGCGTGCACATGAACGGCGGGGGCGGCGTCGGCGGTTATCTCGCCTCTCGCGACGAGGAGCGGTATGTGCGCCAGTTCAACGGCTTTCTGGTGTCGATCGCCGAAACCACGACGCCGGGCGAGGTCGGCTTTGGTCTCGCCTGTGCCCACCAGAATTCCTACGGGATGCGGGAAAGGGGCAACGACTGGACCGGCAACTCCGTCTATCTCTGGGCCATCGCCAACGCGGTTTACATGAGCCTGCTGGGGCCCGAGGGGTTCCGCGAGGTGGGCGAACTGATCGTCAGCCGCGCCCGCCACGCGGCCAAGCGCCTGACCGCCATCGACGGCGTGACGGTCAAATGGCCGGACACCTTCTTCAAGGAGTTCGTGGTCAACTTCGACGGCACCGGACAGACCGTCGCCACCGTCAACGACCGGCTGCGCCAGCGCGGCATCTTCGGCGGCAAGGATCTGTCGCACGAACTGCCGGAACTGGGCCAAAGCGCGCTTTACTGCGTCACCGAGATACACAGCGCGGCCGATATCGAACGGCTGGCCACCGTGATCGAGGAGGTTACGCGATGACCCTGGCATGCGGTTTGCGGCGGTTTCACGCCGCCAAGTGGGATGAGCCCGTTGTCATGGAACTGGGGCGGCCCGGCGGGCGGGGCCAGGTCTACGCCGCGCCGGAACCGGAGATCCGCGACAGCGTCGGCGATCCCGCGGCCCTGATCCCCGACGCCATGCGCCGCCGGGACCGGCCCGTCCTGCCTGAGATCACCGAGTTCGAGGCCCAACGCCATTATTTGCATCTCAGCCAGATGACGCTTGGGATGATGGGGATCAGCCTTTTTGGCACCTGCACGATGAAGTACAACGCGCGGGTCGCCGAAGCGGCGATCAACCGCCCGCATCTGGCCGAAACCCACCCCCTTCAGCATCCCGATACGCTGCAGGGGACGATGGAGATCATCCACGATTTCGATCTGATCCTGCGCACCCTGTCCGGCATGGACCAGTTCATCTTTCAGCCGGGCGGGGGTGCCGACGCCGCTTATACGATGACGGCGGTGGCCCGAGCTTATTGGCAGGCCAAAGGGCAGCTCGGCGATCGGGACGAGATCGTGACATCGATCCAGGCCCACCCCTGCAATCCCGCCACCGCCGCCGCGGCCGGGTTCAAGGTCGTCACCCTGCCGCTCGAGAAGAACGGCTACCCGTCGCTCGACGCGCTCAAGGCGGCGGTCGGCAAGCGGACCGCGCTGCTGATGATCAACAATCCCGACGACATGGGCATCTACAATCCCGAGATAAAGGAATGGGTGCGGGTGGTGAAGGAGGCCGGCGGGCTTTGCTTCTACGATCACGCCAATTTCAACGGGGTCATGGGCAAGCTGAGCGCGCGGGAGCTGGGCTTCGACGCCTGCATGTTCATGCTGCACAAGACCTTCGGGGGGCCGAAGGGCGGCGGCGGCCCGGCCGTCGGCGCCTATGGCTGCACCGCGGAGCTGGCGGCCTTCCTGCCCACCCCGGTAATCGTCAAGCATGGCGACCGGTACGCGCTGGACCAGGACCGGCCCCAATCGGCCGGCAAGATCCGGGAGTTCTGGGGCAACGTTCCGATCGTCATTCGGGCCTATATCTGGGCGCGGTGCATGGGGGCGGACGGCATCCGGCTGGCCTCCGACATCTCCGTTCTGGCCAACAACTACATGGACAGGAAGCTGTCGGAAATTCGGGGCCTCGCCAAGTCCCACCCCGATTTCGGCAAGTGGCGGATGGAGATGACGCGCTGGAGCCTGGGCCCGATGCAGGAAGAGACGGGCGTGGGCACGGTGGATGCCGCCAACCGCATGGCCGACTTCGGCATCGATCCCTGGTGGATGAGCCACGAACCGTGGATCGTGCCCGAACCCTTCACGCCGGAGGCGGGCGAACTGTGGTCGAAGGACGATATCGATCAATGGATCGCCGTGGTGCAGCAGATCTCCAACGAAGCCTACGCCGACCCCGAGCGGCTCAAGTCGGCGCCGCACAACCAGCCCATCTCGCAGGTCAAGGGCGACTGGCTGGAGGATCCCGCGTCCTGGGCGATGACCTGGCGCGCTTATTTGCGCAAACACCGTGCGAGCGCGACCGCGGCGGGCGCCGGGTCCGCGTTCAGCGACGCGGTGGCGGCTCCCGACCGGCGCGGCTGAGGCCGCCGGCGTGCAGCCGCGACGCGGCGCGGCCCGCCATATGGGTGTCAAAGAGGATTGACGCGACGGACGGGGTGGGAGACCCTGTGTTGGCGCACAATAGTTCGTTATGCGCACAAACGCGGCGCAAGGCCGCGCAACCCTATATCGACGCACTCCCGTGCAGGAGCGCGCGACAGGAGGACAACACATGAAAAAAAGCTGGATGACCTGCAGCCTTGCCGCACTTGGTTTGGCTGTTCTGTCCGTGACGGCTCTGTCCGGTACCGCGGCCGATGCGAAGTCGCTCGATGACATCTTGTCCGACGGCACCATCCGCATCGGGATCAACCCCAACTTCCCCAACATGTCGACCCGCGACGATTCCGGTGAGTGGACGGGTTTCGATATCGAGATCGGTAAGGCCATCGCCGACAAGCTGGGGGTCGAGGTCGAATGGGTGCCGACGGAAACGGCGCAGCGCGTGCCGTTCCTGGTTTCCGACCGGATCGATCTGTCGCTGGGCGCGCTGACCCGCAATTCCGAGCGGGCGAAGCTGATCGACTATACCGTGCCGCTTCACACCGAAGTTCTGGCCGTGCTGGCGACCGACCAGATCGAGGGCGACAGCTGGGAAGCGTTCAACCGGGACGGTGTGACGCTTGCCAACATGCGCGGCAACTGGACCGTCGACTGGATCCAGGAAAACATGCCGAACGTGGAGCTGGAACTGGTCGACTCCATCGCCGACACGGTGCGCCTCGTGGCCCAGGGCCGGGCCGACGCGATCGTCGAGAACATCGACTTCTTCATGGCCTTTACCGAAAACCATCCGGATGTGAACTGGCGGGTCGTCGAGACACCGATCTTCGTGGCCTATTGCGCGATCGGCGTTTCGCAGGGCAACGACAACCTGACCGAGGTGCTGAACATCATTCTCTACGATCTTCACTCCTCGGGTGTCGTGAACGCGACCTGGGAAGAATTCTACGGCGCGCCGATGCTGCGCGCTGTCGAGCCGGTACCCTACTTCTAAGGTCCCGCCGGCCGGTCCCGCCGTTCCACGGGATGGCGGGATCCGCCGCGCCGGATAGAGGTCGGTCCCCATGGACTATCACTTTCAGTTCGGCGTTGTCTGGCGGGATCTCGACGCGCTGATGCAGGGGGCACTGCTCACGTTCGAGTTGGGCGTGATGGCGTTCTGGGGCGGTGCGCTGATCGGTCTTTTCTGCGCCTCGGTCAAAACCTATGGGCGGCGGGTGTTCGGCCTGCTGGTAGACATCTATGTCGTCTTCATCACCAACACTCCGGCGCTGATCCAGATCTATTTCCTGTATTTCGGATTGCCGGAGCTGGGCATCCGGTGGTCGAGCGAACTGTGCGTCCTGATTGGCCTTACCCTGAACGCCGGGGCCTACCTGACCATGATCATGCGGGCGGGATTTCTGTCGGTCCGGCGCACGGAGCTCGAGGCCGGAGAGACGCTGGGCATGACGCTGTTTCAGCAGATCAGGTATGTCGTGGTTCCGCACATCGCCAAAACCATCTACCCCGCCTTGGCCAATTTCTTCATCGTCATCCTGGTGATGGGCACCTCCGTCGGGGCGGTCATCGGCGTTGACGAGCTGACCGGCCAGGCCATCAACCTGTCGACGGTGAACTACCGCTGGTTGGAATATTTCACGGCTGCGGCCGGCATCTACGTTGTTCTCACCTTCATCGCCAGCGTGGCGCTGGCGCTTCTCGGGCGCTGGGCGTTCCGGGTCAAGGCGAAGGTGTTCTGAGCGATGGATCGGATCATCGAACAGATCCCGCGGTTCTTTTCGGCCCGCAACATCCAGCTTCTGATCGAGGCGGCGGGGATGACCCTGGCGATCACCTTCGTCGGCTGTGTCATCGGGTTCGGTCTGGCCTTCATCCTGGTCTATCTGCGCCAGACGCCGGGTCTGTGGGCGGCGCCCCTGCGGGCGGTCTGCATCGCCTATGTCGAGATCTTCCGGCGCATCCCGTTCCTGGTGGTCACCTATCTGGTGCTCTTTTTCATCCAGGCGTTCATTGCCGACGCGTCTCTCTTCACCGTCGCGGTCACCGCGATCTGCATCTATGCCATCGCCTATACGGCCGAGATCATTCGGGGCGGGATCGAATCCGTGCCCCGTCAGCAGATCGAGGCGGCGCGGGCGATGAATCTCAGCCGGTTTCAGACCATGACCCTGATCGTTCTGCCGCAAGCCTGGCCGGTCATCGTTCCGCCGGCGGTTGCCTTTGCGGTGTCTTTCATCAAGGACACGGCCCTGGTCAGCCAGATCGGAGTCTTCGAACTGACGTTCCGCGGCAAGGAGCTGAACAATCAGGGATATTCGGGGATCCTGGTCTTCGGAACCGTCGCCCTGTGCTATTTCGCGATCTCGTTTCCGCTCAGCCGATACGGTCAATACCTGGAGAAACGACTTGCCACATCTCGCGGTCAAAGACGTTCGCGCACGCTACGGCGCGCTTGAGGTTCTGCGGGGCGTCAGCTTTACGGTCGACAAGGGCAGGCGGATCGCGCTGGTCGGCCCGTCAGGGTCCGGCAAGTCGACGGTGCTGCGGGTCCTGATGGCCCTGACCCCGCCCAGCGGCGGCCTTGTGGAAGTCGACGGCGCGGTGGTCGACTACGCCAGCGCCAGATCCGTGCGCGCGGCGCGCGATCGTATGGCGGTCGTTTTCCAGCAGTACAACCTGTTCCAGAACATGACGGTGCTGCGCAACGTCACGCTGGCGCCGACGAAGATCAAGCACCGTCCAAGGGCGGAGGTCGAGGACACCGCGCGCGACCTGCTGGCCAAGGTCGGCCTTGCCGACAAGCACGACGCCTATCCCGACGAGCTGTCCGGCGGTCAGCAGCAACGGGTCGCCATCGCCCGCGCACTGGCGCTGAAGCCCGACATCCTGCTGCTGGACGAGGTGACGTCGGCACTGGATCCGGAACTGGTCAACGAGGTGCTGGACACCATCCGCGATCTGGCCAAGGAGGGCATGTCCATGATCCTTGTCAGCCATGAGATGGGCTTTGTCCGCGAGGTGGCGGATCAAGTGATCATGATGGATGCGGGCGAGGTGGTGGAGACGGGAACGCCGGACGCGCTGTTCGACGCTCCAAAAAGCGAGCGGGCGCGCCGGTTCTTCAGCAACGTCCTCCGTCACTGAGTCACGTCAGCGCGGAAATCCGATCGATGTCGACGCTCGGCGTCCGGCCCAGGATCAGTTCCGCCGTGACCAGGGCCGTGATCGGCCCGGCGCTGAACCCCATCCACGGAAACAGGCTTAGGTAGAAGCCGGCATGTCCCGGAACCTCCCCGATCAAGGGGCGCCAATCGTCGGTGCCGTTGACGATGGCGGGCCAGGTGCGCACGATCCGCGCGCCCGCCAGTCCGGGCACCGCCTCGATGGCCGTCCCCATGTTGGCCTTGAGCGAGGCTTCGTTGACCGCCAGAGAGCCATCGGCCAAAAGGCGCGAGGGCCAGCCGCCGCCGATCAGGCACGTTCCGTTCTTCATCTGCTTGAGGGTCAGCTTGCCGGCGGCGGAATAGACGAGGTGATGGACCAGGGGGCCGACAGGCTCGGTGGCGGACACCTGAAGGGGAAAACCGCCGATCGGCAGGGACACGCCGAGCATCGCGGCGATGCGTCCGGCGTCCGCACCGGCCGCGTTGACCAGACGGCCCGCCGTCACCCTGCCGTCACGCAGATGGACGGTATACGCACCGGGCGCCTGTTCCAGGGCCCGTACCTCTGAATGGGTGCGGATGGTCGCTCCATGCCGCGCAGCGGCGGAGGCGAAGGCGACGGTCGCGATCAGGGGGTTGGCCTTGCCCTCCGTCGGGCAATAGGCGCCGCCGATCATGCTGTCCGAAACATAGGGCGCCAGCGCCCGCAGCTCGTCGGACCCGATCATGCGGATGTCGACGCCATGGGCGGTCTCGATGGCGGCCTTCCGCTCCACGGCCCGCAACTGCTCGGGCGTGCGCGCCACGATGACGCCGCCGGTCAGCGCCACCTCCAGATCGGTGCCCAGGTCCGCGCCGATCTCCGTCCACAGCTCGACCGAGCGCAGCATCATCGGCAGTGTCGGCGCAAAGGCCCGGGCCCATTCCTCGCCAAGGCCGAGGAATTCGGCATGGGGGATCTGCACGTGGATCGAGCCGGCATTGGCGCCCGAGGCCCGCATATTGAGATCGTCCCGCTCGACCAGCAGCACGTCGACCCCGGCGCGGGCAAGGAAGTAGGCCGTGGCGCATCCCACCAAGCCGCCGCCGACGATCAGGACATCGGTTTTCATTCGGAACGCGCCGCGCCGGCCATTTTTGTGATTACCACGTCATCCAATTATTCTACTCTGCGCACAGATGTTCGCAAATGAGGCATCCGCCCCATCGGCCGCAGACGAGGGATCCGACCATGACCGCGCCATTCAAGGGAAGCTACACCGTCACCGTCACGCCGTTTACCGAGGATGGCTCGGCGCTCGATATTGCGCGCCTGAAGGCCTTTCTCGACTGGCAGATCGAGGTCGGGGTGCCCGGCGTTATCGTTCTCGGCACGACCGGCGAGTTCCTGACCGTTTCCGATGACGAGCGGACCCAGCTTGTGGAAACCGCCGTCAAGCACTGCGCCGGACGCATCAAGGTTCTGGTCGGCACCATGAACGCCTATACGGCGAACGCGGTCCGGTATTCCGTGGAAGCCGAGCGACTGGGCGCCGACGGGCTGATGATCGTGCCGCCCTACTACTACACACCGACCGAGGACGAGATCTTCAACTACTACAAGGCGATCTGCGAGGCGATGAGCCTGCCGGTGATGCTCTACAACAACCCCTTTACCTCCAATGTCGACATGTCGGCAAAGCTGGTGGGCCGTCTCACGCGGGCGTTCGATCAGGTGCGTTACATCAAGGAGGCGTCGATGGATGTGGCGCGGGTCTACGACATCATCGAGGAGACGGAGGGCGTGATGAACGTGTTCGCCGGCGAGCGGATCGTGGAAAGCTATGCCCTTGGCGCGGTCGGTTACGTCAACCCCTACGGCAACTACATCCCGCGCCCGTCCTCGGTCATCTGCACCTATATCGAGCAGGGACGGTGGGACGACGCCAAGCGCATTCAGCGCCTGATCGACCATATGCAGGAGATTATCGGCGAGGGGCATCCGACCTACGGTCATCAATGCTACTCCAAGGCCCTGGCCGCCGCCGCCGGTTATCCGGTCGGCGACGTGCGTCCGCCGCTGACCACCTTCGCCCAGCTTGGCGCGGAGGGGAAGGCCCGGCTGGAACGGCTGAAACCGATCATGGCTCAACTCGACGCGCTGGTCGACGAGCTGGAGAAGAAGGCCGCCTGATCGACGCGTTCGTCACCGCAGATAGGTCGCGCCGTTCACGTCGATCGTCGCGCCGGTCAGGTGCCGGCACTTGCCGGTCGCCAGGAACGCGACCAGTTCGCCGAGGTCGGACGGCGGCACCCATTCGCCCATGGCAAGGCCCGCCGTAATGGCCTCCTCGCCGCCGAAGGTGGCGGCGAAATCCTCCGACATGCGGGTGCGCACCACGCCGGGTGAGACCAGATAGGCCAGGATGTTCTTTTTGGCGTAGCCCCGCGCGATGGTCTTGACCGCCGCCGACATCCCGGCCTTCGTCGCCGCGTAGGCGATGCCGGTTGAGTTGGACGAGCCGCGCTGGGCCACCCAGCTGGACAGGGCGATCAGCGTGCCGCCGCCCTGGGTCAGAAAGCTGCGCACCGCGGCGCGCATCAGGCGGGCCGGGGCCAGCATGTTGACCCGAACGGCCTCGTCCCACACCTCGTCCCAGGCCGCGAGATCGTCCTCGATCCCGCCCCGCAGGCGCATCACCGCGGCGTTGCTGACCAGGACGTCGATCCGGCCGCGCCAGGCCTGCGCCTCGTCCCAGAATTTATCCGCCGTGGCCGGGTCGCCAAAGTCGGCCTGGATCAGCAGCACGCGCTCCTTTGGAATGTCCGCCGTCGCCGCTTCCGCCCCCGCCCGGTCGGATCCGTAATGGGCGACCACATGCGCGCCCTCGCGCCCCAGGATCGTCGCGATTGCCGCTCCGATCCCCTTCGAGGCGCCGGTGACGACGACTGTCTTTCCGTCAAGCTGTCCCATGATGTGCTCGCTCGTTGCGCGTCGGCGTGGACGCAAGGATCAACCGGTCTCTCATCGCTTGACGAAGGGTTTGGCGCGCAGGGCCGGGTTGCAGCGCGCATAGGGAGGCGGCAACGCGATCTCCGCGCCGAGCTCCAGCGCCGCCTTCCAAACCCAGCGCGGGTCCCACAGCATGCCGCGGGCCAGGGCCACGCAATCGGCCTGGTCCGTGCTGACGATGGTTTCGGCCTGCGCGGCATGGGTGATCTGGCCCACCGCCATGACGGGGATGCCGATCTTCCGTCGGATTTCGGCGGCGAAGCGGGTCTGATAGCCGGGTCCGACCCGGATGGATTGGTCCTGCCGCAACCCGCCGCTTGTCACGTCGATCAGATCGCAGCCCCGATCCTTGAGCGCCGCGATAAAGACCAGCGATTGCGCCAAGTCCCAGCCGCCGTCGATCCAGTCCGTGGCCGACAGGCGCACGGTTACCGGGCGATCCCCCGGAAACGCGGCGCGCACCGCGTCGAACACCTCAAGGGGAAAGCGCATGCGTCCCTCCAGGTCGCCGCCATAGTCGTCGGCGCGGGTGTTGGTCAGCGGCGACAGGAACTGATGCAGCAGATAGCCGTGCGCGATGTGCAGTTCGACCAGATCCAGCGCCAGCCGGCTGGCCCGGCGCGTTGCCTGGACAAAGGCGTCGCGAATCCGTGCCAGTCCCGCATGGTCGAGTTCGGCGGGAGGCGCCCAGTCCGGCAGATAGGGGACGGGCGACGGCGCATCGGGGACCCAGGCGCCCTTGTCCGCGGCCAGCGGACCGCCGCCCAGCCAGGGCGCCATGGTGCTGCCCTTGCGGCCGGCATGGTTGAGCTGGATGCCCATGCGGGTATCGCTGATGCTGCGGCAATAGGCGATCACACGGGCGAACGCCGCTTCGTTCTCGTCGGAATAGAGACCGGTGCAGTCGGGGGTGATCCGCCCCTGCGGCTCGACGCCGGTGGCCTCGATGATCAGCAGGCCGGGGCCCGCCAGGGCAAGGTGTCCGAGATGCATCAGATGCCAGTCTCCGACCGTGCCCTCCACCGCCGAATACTGGCACATCGGGGCGACGACGATCCGGTTGGGGATGGTCACGTCGCGAAGGACGAGGGGGGTGAAAAGCCGTGCCGTCATGCCGTCTCCGTCCGGTCCGTCGGGCGCTCGCGGGTGCTGCGCGGGTTCCGGTATCGTGGATTATTGGATCTTGAGCGAGTCGATTTGTGCGATATAGTTACAAATGTGCGCAGGAAGAACAACGGCGCGAAACAATCATCGATCAGGCGAGGAGCATCGCATGGGCCAAATGACGGTTGCGGCAAGCACATTCCCCTTTCTTTATTCCCACAGCGGCCTCGATGCGCTCAAGCATCTCCATTCCTTCGGCTACCGTCGCTTCGAGATGATGATCTTCCCGCCCCATTGCTGGCCGGTCGAGCTTTCGGCCGCCGACCGGAAAGCTTATGCCCAATGGCTCGATGGGGAAGGGGGGGCCATCACCTCGTTCTGCTACCCGCTGCTCGACAACAACCCGAACGGTGTCGATCGCCTGATGCGGCAATACACGCTGGATCGCTATCGCGAGGCGATCGATCTGGCGGCGGAGTGGAAGTGCCCCTACGTCGTCGCGATCCCCGGTCCGGTCAACAGCCTTATCAATCCGCCCTATCGGTGGATGCTGGACTGGTTCGTCGAGGGGATGCAGGCGCTGGTGACCCACGCCAAGGGTACCGGCGTCGAACTGTTGCTGGAGAATGTGCCCTTCACCTTCCTGCCGACCACCGAAGACGTCAAGAAGACCGCCGAGATGATCGACCCCAGCGTCGGGATCAATTTCGACATCTGCAATTCCGCCTACATCAAGGAAGACGTGCCCGACGCCATCCGCCTGTGCGGCGATCTTCTGAAGAACGTGCATATCTCCGACACCGGATACGGGGATTTCAAGCATGACCGGCTGGGAACCGGGATCGTCGACGCCACCGCCGCCGGTGCGGCCCTGAAGGACGTCGGATACGACAAGGTCACGGTTCTTGAGATCATCGCCGATGCCATGGACCCGGCCAACGATCCGGACGGCGACATCAAGGCCAGCCATGCCCTGCTGGCCAAAGCCGGATGGGAGCCGCTGGCGGGCTGACCCGGCGGTCGGCGCCGCATCGCTTTAGAGGTCCCGCACCTCGCACCCCGTCGCAATGCGGATCATGTCCGCCACGATCCGGCGGTGGCAGCCCGAGGCGCACGCCTCATAGCACAAAAGCGCCGTCTTCTGCGCGCCGGCGATGGAAGCCGCGAGGGCCAGCCCGTCCTGCGCCTCCGGTGTTTCCATATGCCTGGCGAAAATCTCTTCCATCTCAGCGATGCGCCCTTTTCGCGCCGCCTGCCGCCCCGCCTTGGGCGTGCCGAGTGACCGCAGGTGCTCGTATGCAATGCCCTCGGCCTCCAGCGATGCGCGCAGGATTGTCTTTGAGAACCCGGCTCGGCGCGAGCTTGCCACCGCGCGGACATCCACGACCACTTCCACGCCGACGGCCCGGATTTTGTCGATGACCTCGGGCAGCGTCGCGGCCTCGTAGCCGATGGTGTAGAGCACGCCGCTCATGTCGCAGAAGCCATGATCATCTCTCTCACCGAATTCTCTCCGGCTCACCCCGCTCGGAGGATTAGAGCGGGCCGAAAGCATATCGTTTCGCAGGCCGAAAAGAATACGGCGTTATCCCGTCGACGGCAAAGACGAGAGGCTCGGGACACCCCACCCACGTCGACAAACGAGCCTTACATTCGGTTCAATCGGCGGCGGTGGCCTCGATCTCGAACATGAGATCGGGGAGTGCCAGCCGGGTGACGCCGAGCAGTGACATGGGAGGAGACGTTTCCACCGGTCCAAATCGAGCGCCGAGCACGTCGAAGTGTTTCAGGGCTTCCTCCACGTCTGTGGCATAAATGGTAAGCCTGATGACGTTGGCGAGGCCCATGCCGGCGGCGCTCAGCACGGCCTCGAGGTTGTCGAGGGCGAGCATGATCTGATTGCGCATGTCCCCCGGGTGCTGCGGGCTGCCTTGATCATCGACGGCGGTTTGACCGGAACAGATCAGTTGCCGCTTGGCGCCCTCAAGCAGTTCGGCCTGATTGTACCCAAGTCTCAGCGACCATGACCACGGGTTGACCGGTGCGCGCTTCATGGGACTTGTCTCCTCGTCGGGGTTCTTCGGTTCTGGATGGCGGATGTATTCCTACAGCCTCGCTGCTGACAGCAAGGTGTCAGCAGTCATCCAATAACCAGCCCGATCTTCGCTGACAGTCCGGGCCCGCGATAAGACTTGATTCTCAGGTCAGTCCGCATTCGACGGGGAGGACCGACCCGGTGATTCCGGCCGACAGATCGCTGGCGAGGAACAAGGCGGCGTCGGCCACCATCCCGGGGGTGGCGATACGGTTCAGCGCCGTTTCCCGGGCCAGCGCGGTTATCGCATCGTCAGGCGCCGGCCCGCCGGCATGGTGCCGCGCTTCGAGCCGACCGAGCAGGGCGTCGGTGGCCACCGGACCCGGCGCCAGGGCGTTGACACGAATGCCGTGGCGGCCAAGATCCTGCGCCGCGGCGCGCATCAGGCCGATCACCGCATGTTTGGATGCGGTATAGAGGGCCTGCTGCGGGTGGGCCCGGTACCCGTTGATCGAGGCCATCAGCACGATCGAGCCCGCGTCCGACCGCGCCAACGACCCGGAAATGGATTTCATGGCGACCGCGGCGCCCCAGACATTGACCGCGAACACCGCATCCCACTCCGCCCGGTCCAGATCGGCAATGCCCCGCCAGGGCGGCACCACGCCGGCATTGGCCACAAGGATATCGACGACATCGAGACGAGCCGCAAGGTCGCCCAGTCGCGCTTCCGCGTCGGGGGCTGTCAGGTCGGCGGCAAAGGTTTCCCAGCCGGATGGCAGTCCGGCGCCGGCAAACCCGGCTTCAAGATCGACAATCGTAATCTCCGCCCCGGCGTCCGCCAGGCGCGACGCGATGGCGCGTCCAAGGCCTTGCGCGCCGCCGGTTATGACGGCACGACGCCCGGTCAGGGGTGCGGAGGGCGAGGATTCGGTCCCGGTCACGGCCTTGACGTCGATCAGGGTTTGACGTTGCCTGAGGATATCGCACAAATGTACGTCATGCGAACGAGTTTTCCCTGGAGCGATCGCCATGGCTGATCCGACCACCGCTTTCCCCGACCCCGCCCCGCCGCGGGTGGCGGTCATCGGTGCCGGCGCGATCGGTGTCGGCGTGGCCGCCGTCTTCGCGGATCGCGGGTTCGCGGTCGATATCGTCGAACCGGACGGTGTCAGGCGGGACGCCATCCGGTCCGACGTGCTGCGGCGCCATCCGGCCATGGACCGCGCGGGTCTGGCCGAAAGCGACGCGGACGGTGCGGCGGGCCGAATCGTGCCGCGCGCCGGCCTTGGCGAGACGCGGCCCGACCCGGCGATGATCGTCGAGGCCGGCCCCGAGGCGCTGGCCCTCAAGCGCGCGATATTTTCCGATCTGCTGGACTGGGCCGGCCCGTCGACGGTGATCGCCACGACCTCGTCGGCCCTCACCATCTCCCAGATCGTCGATGACCCGTCGCGCAGAACCCGCTGTCTGTGCGCCCATGTCATCAATCCACCCACGGTGATCCGGCTGGTCGAATGCGCGCCGTCGCCGCAAACCGCCCCGGACGCCACGGACCGGGCGATTGCGGTTTTTCGGGCGGGCGGCTTTGTTCCCGTGCGCCTTGGCCGGGAGATTCCGGGGTTTGTCTTCAACCGCCTGCAGGGCGCGATCCTGCGCGAGGCCTATCGCCTGGTGTCTGAAAGGGTGATCGACGTGGCCGATCTGGATCTCCTGGTGACCGAGGGACTCGGCCCCCGCTGGGCCTTGTCGGGCCCGTTCGAGACGGCGGAACTGAACACGCCCGGCGGCATCCAGGGCCATGCCGCCCGCATGGGGCCGGCCTATCGCGCCATCGGCGAAGATCGCGGCGAACGGGAGTGCGTCTGGCCGCCCGACCTGGTGGCAGACGTGGACCGACAGCGCCGCGCCATCCTGCCGCTGGACGATCTGCCGGCGCGGCGGGCGTGGCGGGAAGATGCGTTGTCGCGTCTGCTGGCGGTGCGGCGACCCATCCTCGACCGCTGGGCCCGCCGGTCCGAAGGCGCCGGCGGGTCATGACCGCCCTCCTGCAGTTCATATTCGATGACCGGGCAATCGTCGCCAGGCCCGGCCAGTCCGTTGCCGCGGCGCTGATCGAGGCGGGCATCCGGGAGTATCGCGAAACCAAATCCGGTCAATGGCGCGGTGTCTTTTGCGGCATGGGCGTGTGCCAGGAGTGTTTGGTCGAGATCGATGGGCGGCCGAACCAGCGGGCCTGCATGGCCAAGGCGGCCCCCGGCATCGTCGTCAGACGGCAGGCCGCTCTTCCCGACCTCGGGGCCTCGGCGCCCGCCGCCGATGCGCCTCCGCCCCGCCGCGAAACACCGGACGTTCTGGTGATCGGCGGTGGTGCCGGCGGACTGACGGCGGCGATCGCCGCGGCGCGGGCGGGCGCGCGCACCTTGCTCCTGGATGATCGCCGGGTTCCCGGCGGGCAATATTTCAAACAGACCGCCCCGGATCTGGAGATGCCGCCGCTCGACGGGCAGCAACGGGAAGGAACCGATCTGGTCGGCGCGGCCGAGGCGGCCGGTGTCGAGATCCTGCACGGTGCCGAGGTGTGGGGCGCGTTCCACGGTCCGGTCTTCTACGCCGAACGGGACGGCGGCGCCCTGATCGTGGAGCCCAAGACCACGATTGTGGCCACCGGCGCCTATGAACGGCCGCTGATGGTGCCCGGCTGGCATCTGCCCGGTGTGATGACCGTCGGGGCCGCCCAGACCCTTTGGCGCAGCTATCGGACACTGCCGGGTCGGCGGGTCGCCGTGTTCGGATCCGGTCCGCTCAACTATCAGGTGGCGCTGGAGCTGCTGGACGGTGGCGCCGACGTTCGGATCGTCGCCGAGTCCGCCGCGCCGCCCTGGTCGAAGCCGGGGGCCCTTGCCGCGATGATCGCGGCGGACCCGAAGTTTGCCCTGCGGGGGGCGGCGATGCTGTCGCGCCTGACGGCCAAGGGCACCGCGCCCCGCTACCGGACCCTGCTCGACCGGATCGAGCCGTGGCCGGACGGGTTGCGGGTCTATGCCCGCGCCGCTGGCGGCGGCATCGACGCCCTGGATGTGGACGCGGTCTGCATGAACTATGGGTTCCAGCCGCAGAACGAGATCCTGCGCCTGCTGGGCGCGGCAATGACCTACGACACCGGGATGGATCAGCTTCGTCCCGTCCGCAGCGACCTCATGGAGACCAGCGTGTCGGGTCTTTTCGCCATCGGCGACTGCTGCGGCCTGGGCGGTGCCCCGGCGGCGCAGGTGGAGGGACATATCGCCGGCGCGGCCGCGGCGGCCGCCTCGGGCGCCAGCACGGCCATGCCGGACACGGCGTCGATCCGTCGGCGCCTGTCCCGTCACCGCAGGTTCCAGACGATGCTCTGGCGTCTTTACGAGGCGGCGGCGCGGCCGTTGGCCGATGTGCCGGCCGGCACGCTCGTCTGCCGGTGCGAGGAGGTGACGCGGGCCGACGTGGATGCGGCGCTCGAGAACAACGTGGCCGAGATCGGATCCGTCAAGCGGACGACCCGGCTGGGCATGGGGCGGTGTCAGGGTCGGTATTGCGGCCCCGCCCTGGCGCGTCATCTGGCCGGGCGGACGGATCGCCCTATGGAGGATCTGTCGTTCTTTGCGCCCCGGACCCCGATCAAGCCGGTGCCGATCCGGGCGATCCTCGCGGCGCACGAGGCCGAGGGTGACCTCTGATCCGATCCGCAGCGATGTCCTTGTCATCGGTGGCGGGATCGTCGGGATCACGGCCGCCCTGACCGTCGCCGAGGGCGGCGCGGATGTCGTAGTCGTCGACGCCGGTCGCCATGCCGGGTCGTCCGCCAACGCGGGCAGCCTGCATGTGCAGATGCAAAGCCGGTTTCTGAGGCTGTTTCCCGATCAGGCGCCGAACGTCGAGGCGTCGCTGCCTCTCTACGTCCAGGCGGCGCGTCTGTGGGAACAGCTCGACGAGCGGCACGGCGGGTTCGAGCTCAGCCGCGAGGGCGGGCTGATGGTGGCGGAGACCGAAATCCAGCTTCGTTTCCTCGAAGAGAAGGCGGCGCGCGAACGCCGGGCCGGTCTTTCCGTCGATATCCTCGACCGGGCGGCGCTCGACCGGCTGGCGGGCTATTTCGGACCCCAGGTGATCGGTGCCGAGATCTGCTACGACGAGGGCAAGCTCAACCCGCTGGTCGCCAACCGGAAGCTGAAGGCACGCGCGGCCTGCGCCGGTGTCCGCTTCGCGGCGGACGACATCGGCGCCATCGGGCTCCACGGCCGGACGGTGGAGGCGCGGGGCAGCCGCCGGTACGTGGCCGACCAGATCGTTCTGGCCGCCGCCTGGGGGGCCGGCGCGTTGTCGACGCCCATCGGCGTGGCGCTGCCGACGCGATGGGAACCTCTCCACATGAATATCACCGAACCGGCGGCGTACGGCCTGCGCCATCTGGTTCAGCACGCCGACCGGCAGATCACCCTGAAGCAGTTCCGATCCGGGCAGATCGTGATCGGCGGCGGCTGGCCGGCGCGCTACGGCCCGGGCGACCCCGGGCCGGAGGTTCTGGCCAAGAGCCTGCTTGGCAACGTGGCGCTGGCCGGGCGGCTGGTCCCGGCGATCGGCGATCTTCGCGTGCTGCGAACCTGGGCCGGTCTCAACACCACCATGGACGGGAAAAGCGCTGTCGGCCGGTCGGGCAAGACCGATCGGATCGTCTTTGCCGTGCCCGGCGATGCCGGCTACACCCTGGGACCGTTGATCGGTCAGGCGGCGGCCAGGATCGCGCTCGGCCAGGCCCCGCCGTTCGACGTCGCGCCCTATGCGCCCGACCGGTTTTCGTGATCAGGTCGGAAGCGCCTGGGTAATCTGCTGACCCGTTTCCTGCAGCGCGGGCAGGATGCGGCGGACCATGTCCTTGGGCGTGGCACGCACCGATGGGCAGCCGACATTGATCGATCCGACGGTGCGGCCCGAAAGCGTGACCAACGGAATGGCGATGGACAGAAGTCCGATCTCCAGTTCCTGATCCACGAGCGAGTACCCTTGCGCGCGCGTCTCCTTCAGGATCTCGCGGAACCGCGCCTTGGACGTGACGGTGTGTTGGGTGCGCGGCTCCAGCTTGATTGCCTTGACGATCGCGTCCCAATCCCCTTCCGGTTGTCCGGCAAGGAGCACCCGCCCGGTCGCCGTGCAATAGGCCGGCAACCGGTTGCCGACGGACACGCCGACGCTGATGATCCGATTGAACTGCGCGCCGCTGACATAGACGACGTCGAACCCGTCGAGAACCGAGGCCGATACCGACTCCTCGATCTGCTCGCTCAGCCGTTCCAGGAACGGTTTGGCGATGTCCCAGGTCGCGATCCGGGACAGGACCGAAAACCCCAGCTCCAGCACCTGGGGCGTGAGATCGAACAGTTTGCCGTCGGTCGCGGCATAGCCCTCGCGCACCAGCGTCAGCAGAAACCGCCGGGTCGCCGCGCGGGTGATGCCCGTCTCCGCCGCCACCTCGCTGAGGGTCATTTTCTTGCGGGTCTTGCTGAAGGCGCGGAGAATCTCGAGGCCCCGCGCCAGCGAACTGACGTAATCGCGCTCGCTGATCTGAAACGGCTCGCCGCCATTGTCCGACTGAGCCGAAAGCGACGAGAGGTTTTCGCGCCCCGACATCAGCTTGTTGGCGGACTTGGTTTTCTGTCTGGTCAAGGTCGAGGTATCCCGGGTTGAAATCGATCCCTCCCGCGCCTTGGCGAGGCGGTCCCGATCAGCGGGATGACACTTGTCCGAATAGGGCGGGTTTTTCAAGCTTACTGATCCGACTCCGGTTCGCGGGCGCCTCGCGCGGTCCGGTTTAAGGACTTGCCAAGGATTAACCGTTGGTGTCACTATCGCACAAATGTGCGATATATGAACATATAGTACAATCGGCGGACAGCAGGAGGAGTGCTCGACATGACGGATCAGACCAAATCTCGCATCCATGGCGGGACCGGCGTTACCCGGCGCACCGCATTGGCCGGCTTGGCCGCCACCACCGCTCTGGCGGTCGCGCCGGCGCGGCTTCGGGCGCAGGACGCGGCGACGATCCGGTGGTGGTCGCCCCAGGCCTCGCCCGGCCAGCTGGCGGCCTATGAATTCCAGATGCGGCAGTTCGAGGCGCTGCATCCCAACGTCAAGGTGGTGTTCGAAAAAACCTCGGACGAAGGATACCAGCCGCAGCTCGCGGCCGCGTTCGCCAGTGGCGAGGTACCGAACATCGTCACCCATCTGCCGTCCTTCGCCGTCTCCGATTATTGGAGCAACGGCCTGCTCGAGCCCTTCAACGACGTGATCGCGATGGTCGGGCCCGAGAAATACTACGCCGGCGCCAACGACATCTATGAGATCGACGAGGGCCAGTATGCGGGCAGCGGCATCGGCAATTCCGCCGCCAACATGCTGTGGGTCCGCCGGGATCTCATGGAACAGGCCGGTGTCGACAAGATTCCGGAAACCTGGGACGAATTGCGCGCCGCCTGCACCGCGATGCAGGGCAACGGCATCTACGGCGCGCCGCTGCCCTACGCCAAGAACTCGATGACCACGTTGACCATCATCGGGTTTATCCATCTGGCTGGCGGTCAGGTCTTCTCGCCCGATCTGGAGATCGCGCTGGACAGCCCGGAGACGCGCAACGCGCTGGAGTTCTATGCCTCGATGCGCGAGCTTTGCCCTCCCGGCGCTACCAACTATTCCTGGGGCGAAAGCCTGACGGCCTTCGTCTCGGGGGCGACCGCCACCGGCATCTATACCGGGCGCGTGCTGGCCAATGTCAACGAACAGAACCCGCCGATCGCCGACCACGTGACCTGCGTGACCTATCCCACGATTTCTGCGGACGTGGCGCCGTGGACGTTCAACGATTTCCCCAGCGTCTTCATCCCCAAGGCCGCGCCGAACATGGAGGCGACCAAGGCCTTCGCCGCGTTCCTCTATGACCCGGAAGGCTACATCAAGCAGCTGCACGCCGCACCGGGGCACGTTCTGCCGGTGTTGAAGACCATCGCCCAGGACAGCCGCTACCAGGACAACGCGATCATCGAGAAGTACGAGGCGGAGGTGGAACTGATGTCTTCGGCCGCTGCCTCGGGCTACAACCTCGGCTGGGAGTCCTCGGCCCACAAGCCGAACGTCAAGGCCGGGGCGATCGTCGGGTCCGGCGTGCTGGCCGAGATGGTGCAGCGGATCGTCCTGAACGATGAGAACGCCGACGCCGTCATCGGTGAGACGGCCAAGGCCATCGACGACATCATGAAGGGTTGATTTGCGCTGTTGAACCCTTCAAGCGATCTTCGGGCGCGCATGTGCCCGAAGATCCGGAACGGGATCGCAAGGCGCCGCGCAGATGGCCGAGTCGCAGAAAACACCGCTGGAAAGGCACTATGCCCTGCTCGGCGCGATGCTTATCGCGCCGACCGTTCTCGTCTTCTGCGCGGTCATCGTCTATCCGCTGATCTCCGCGATCTATCTCAGCCTCTTTTCGATCTACACGCCGACATTGCAGGGGTCCTGGGTCGGTTTCGACAACTATGCCGTCCTGCTGGCAACGGGTGAGTTCTGGTCGTCGCTTCGGAACAATCTGATCTGGACGGCGGGGACGCTGTTTCTGCAGATCGTGTTCGGCGTCGGCATGGCGTTGTTGCTGCACCAGAATTTGTGGTTCCGGTCGCTGGCCCGCAGCCTGGTTCTGTTTCCCTACTTCGTCTCGACCGTGGTGGCGGTTCTTGTGTGGCGTTGGCTGTTCAACGACCTCTACGGCATTCTCAACCATCTGATCGTCGCGGCGGGGCTGTCGGACATGCCGGTGGACTGGCTTGGCACCATGCCCAACGCCATGCTGTCGGTCATCTTCGTCGGCGCGTGGAAGTATTTCCCGTTCGTGGTCATCGCCACGCTGGCGCGGCTTCAGACCATCCCCGAACAACTCTACGAGGCGGCACGGATCGACGGTGCCGGGCCGATAAGCCGGTTTATCGACATCACCTTGCCGCAGCTTCGCGATGTGCTGGTCGTTATCGTCATGTTGCGCGCGATCTGGGACTTCAAGGAGTTCGATCTGATCTATCTTTTGACCGGCGGCGGACCCGTCATCTCGACCCAGACCCTGCCGCTGCTGGTCTACAAAGAAGCCTTCGCCCTCAACCAAATGGGCATGGCGTCCGCCTACGCCGTGGTGATGATGGCCATCATGCTGGTTTTCATGATCGCCTACATAAGACGAACCGGGCGAAAGGACGGATGATGCGCGCCGTCCGCACCGTTCTGTTCAACCTGTTCACCTGGGGCCTGATCGTGGCCGTGGCCTTCCCGCTCGTTTGGATGGTCGTGACCTCTCTGAAGCCGGGGTACGAATTGTTTCGCCGACCGCCGACGCTGCTGCCGGAGAGCCCGACATTCGAGCACTATATCCGCCTTCTGACGGAAACGCCGTTTCTCACCTATTTCAGGAACTCCGTGCTGCTGGCCAGCGCGACCACCTTTGTCGTCGTGGCGATCGCGACGTTGGGCGCCTACAGCCTGGTCCGTTTCGCCTATCGCGGGCGGGAGAGCCTCGCCTTCCTGGTGCTGTTCACCTACCTGCTGCCGTCAGTGGTGCTGATCATCCCGCTTTACCTTTTCATGGTGAAACTGGGGCTGTCCAACACCCTGTTCAGCCTGGTGATCGCCTACACCACGTTCGCGCTGCCCTATGCCCTCTGGCTGCTGCGGTCCTTTATGGCGGGGATCCCGGAGGATCTCGAGTCCGCGGCCCTGGTCGACGGCGCCACGCGGCTCGGCGCCTTTTGGGACGTGATCCTGCCGCAGCTGCTGCCCGGCATCATCTCCACCGCCCTGTTCACGTTCATCCTGTCGTGGAACGAGTACCTGTACGCCCTGGTGCTGGTGAATTCCGACGCGGCCCGGCCGCTCACCACAGGCGTGATGAGCATGCTGATCTCCGCCTTCAACATCGAGTGGTCTTTGCTGATGGCGGCGTCGGTGATGATGAGCCTGCCCCTGATCGTCGTCTTCGCATTCCTGCAAAGCTATCTGACCCGCGGCTTTGGCGCCGGCGGCGTGAAGGGATAGTCTGCTCATGTCCGATGTCGTTCTGACGGCCGTCCGCAAGACCTTCGGCCCCTTCGTGGCGGTCCACGGCCTCGACCTGACGATCCGGGCGGGGGAGTTCGTGTCGCTGCTGGGGCCGTCGGGGTGCGGCAAGACCACGACGCTGCGGATGCTTGCCGGTTTGGACTTTCCGACCAGTGGCGAGATCCGGATCGGGGAGCGGGTGGTGAACGACGTCGCTCCGGGCCAACGCAACATCGCCATGGTGTTCCAGTCCTACGCGCTGTATCCGCATATGACGGTCGGCCAAAACATCGCCTACCCGCTGAAGAAGCGGCGGGTGCCGAAGGCGGAGCGGGAGGTGGCGGTGCGGCGGGCGGCCGAGCTGCTGCAACTGACCGACCTTCTGCATCGCAAGCCAAAACAGCTCTCCGGCGGCCAGCAGCAGCGTGTCGCGCTGGGGCGGGCGCTGGTGCGCGATCCGGATGTCTTCCTTCTGGACGAGCCGTTGTCCAACCTCGATGCCAAGCTTCGCGCGTACATGCGCGCCGAACTGGTGGAACTGCACCGGCGGCTGGGCCGCACCCTGGTCTACGTCACTCATGATCAGCTTGAGGCGATGACGATGTCGGACCGGATCGCCATCATGAATGGCGGGCGCCTCCAGCAATTCGCCAGCCCGGACGATGTCTACAACCGCCCGGCCAACCGTTTCGTCGCCGGTTTCATCGGGACGCCCTCGATGAACCTGATCGATGGTGAGGTCTCGGCGGCGGCCATGTTCGAGGCCCCCGGCGTGAGGGTGCCGCTGGATCCCGACCGGTTCGACCTGGCGTCAGGGCCCGCGACGCTTGGCCTGAGGCCCGAGCACATCACCCTTGGAAGGGGCGACCACAAGGCGGCGGTCCGGGTGGTGGAGCCGACCGGGCACGAGAACATCGTCATTCTGGAACTGGAGGGCGGCGTCAAGATCACGACCCGGACCGAGGCGTCGCGACGTCCTGTCTTGGGCGAAACCGTGGCGGTCGGGTTCGACGCCGACGGAATTCATCTTTTCGCGGGTGGCGAAGACGGTCGCCGGCTCAACCGCGATCGGGCGGCCGAACCGCCGGCCAAAACCATGACAGCGGGACGCCAAGGAAAGGGATAGGGGAGCGTGGATCGGAATTCGATAGGGTGGACCGGGCCGATGCCCGCGATCACGACGCCTTTTCGGACGGACTCGTCGATCGACGAGAAGGCGTTCGCGGCCAATGTCGACCGTCAGTTCGACAATGGCGCGACCGGCATCGTCGCCGTGGGGTGCACGGGCGAGTTCTGGGCGCTGACCATGGAGGAGCGGATCGCGCTGTGCGCCACGACGGTAAAGGCCGTGGCGGGGCGGGGGCCGGCTATCATCGGCGGCGGTGCCATCGTGGCCCATGACGTGGTGGCCCTTTCGACGGCGGCGGCGGCGGTCGGCGCCGACGCCATCCTGGTGATGCCGCCCTACTTCGCGCATCTGACCAGGGCGGAGATCGTCGCGCATTTCAAGGACGTGAACGCCGGATCGGCGCTGCCCATCGTCCTTTACAACATCCCCGGCAACGCCGGGAACGCGATCACCCCGGAGATCGCCGACGAGCTTGCCGATCTCGACAAGGTGGTCGCGATCAAGGAGAGTTCGGGCGACTGGACCAACTTCAGCAAGACCCTGGCCGCGGTGAAGGACCGGATCCGCGTGTTCTGCGGACCATCCTCGGTCTTTGGCGTACCGGCGGTGCTGGCCGGGGCCGACGGTCTGATCGACTGTTTCCCGAACGTATGGGCGCCGGGGGGCCTCGATCTGTGGCACGCGACCGTCGCCGGGCGCATGGACGAGGCCTGGGCGCTGCAGGCCAAGGGTCAGGCGCTCACCGATCTTTTCGTCGGGGGTGGCCGCACCCTCTATCCGGCGACCAAGGCGGCGATGGATCATCTGGGCCTGCCGGGCGGAGGCGCTCCGCGCGCCCCGTTGCGGTCCCTGAACGGCCCGGCGCTGACCGAACTGCTCGAAGGGCTGGACCGCATTCTTGCCGCATAACGACGACCGAACTCAGGGAGAGCGCACATGGATCTCGGCTTGAAGGGCCGGAAGGCAATCATCAGCGCGGCCAGCAAGGGCCTTGGCAAGGCCTGTGCCCAAAGCCTCGCGGCGGAGGGCGTGGCGTTGACACTGAATGCCCGGACGGAGGCTACGCTGAACGAAACGGCGGCCGAGCTTCGCGATGAGTTCGGCGTCGAGGTGACCGCCATCGCCGGCGATTTCGGCGATGCCGGCGTACGGGCGGAACTGATCGCCGCCTGCCCGGACGCCGATATCCTGGTCAACAATCCGGGCGTCAGGCAGGTGCCCGACCCGTTCGACAAGATCGACGGAGAGAGTTGGCGTTACTGGCTGGAGGCCCACTTCCTATCCTGCGTGGAGATGATCCAGGCGGTGGCGCCAGGCATGCGCGCGCGAAAATTCGGCCGGATCGTCAACATGTCGGTGAGCTTCATCAAATTCCCGCAGGTCGGGTTCGCCCACAGCCACGCGGCCCGCCTTGCGCTATCAGGGGCATCGGCGGCGATGGTGCGGGAACTGCTGCCCCACAACGTGACCATCAACACGGTCTGCCCGGGGCTGTTCGACACCGACGCGCTACATACCAATCTCCATGGTCATGCCAAGCGCGGCGGCACGACCTACGAGGCCATCGTCGAGGACCGGATCAGGGGCTGCCCCGCCGGGCGCTTCGCCGATGCACGCGAGTGCGGCGATCTGGTCGCGTTCCTGTGCAGCGCGCAGGCGGGCTTCATGTCGGGCCAGAACCTGGTCAATGACGGCGGCGTCTATCAAGGGCTGTTCTAGGGTGACCAGGGTCGCGATGATTTCCGGCGGCGGGCGCGGGTTGGGCGCACGGATCGCCCATCGCCTGCTCGCCGACGGGTGGGCCGTATCGATCGGCGCGCGCGATCCGGAAAAAGCGCGGGCCGCCTTCGCCGACCAGGACGGGGACCGGGTTCAGATCTGCGCGTTCGACGCCATGACACCGGGCGACGACGAGCGCTGGACCAAGGAGGTCGTCGGCCGGTTCGGCCGGCTCGACGCGCTGATCAACAATGCCGGCATCCTCAAGATGGTCGGCTTCGACCGGGGTACGGAAGCCGATCTGGACGATCTGTGGGCTGTCAATGTCAAGGCGCCGTTCCGCCTTATCCGGGCGGCTCTGCCGTATCTGAAGGAGGCGGGTCAGGGACGGGTGATCAACATCGCCTCGACCGACGGCAAACGGTATCGCGACGCCACGACGTCGCTGGGCTATGTGATGACCAAGCACGCCCTGGTCGCCATGTCCCACGCCGTGCGGTTCGCCGGGTGGGATCAGGGGGTCCGCGCCACGGCGATCTGTCCGGGCGCCATCGACACCGAAATGATCGCCGACATACCGGGCGTCACGCCGAAGGGCGATCGGTTACGGCCGGAAACGGTGGCCGACATCGTCGCCTTCCTTCTGACGTTGCCCAATCAGGCCAGTGTGCCGGAAATCGTTGCAAACACCCGCCTCGAATCGACGCTTTGACATCGGGCGCCGACCCAGAAAGGAACCGTCACCCCATGCGCACCAACGATCAGCTCGACCAGTGGGACCGCGCCTATTTCTTCCATCCCGCCACCGCCCTGGGCCAGCATGCGCGCGGCGAGATCTCGGGGCGGATCATGACGGGCGGCTCGGGCGTGTTCGTCGAGGACCGGGACGGCAACCGCCTGCTCGACGCCTTTGCCGGCCTCTATTGCGTCAATGTCGGCTATGGCCGGACGGAAATCGCCGAGGCAATCGCGGAGCAGGCCCACAAGCTTGCCTATTACCATGCCTATGCGGGGCACGGGACCGAGGTTTCGATCGAACTGGCAAAGATGATCATCGAACGGGCGCCCGCCCACATGTCGAAGGTCTATTTCGGCCTTGGCGGGTCCGACGCCAACGAAACCAATGTCAAGCTGTGCTGGTACTACAACGAAGTGCTGGGCCGGCCGCATAAGAAGAAGATCATCAGCCGCTGGCGGGCCTATCACGGATCGGGGCTGATGACCGGATCACTCACCGGTCTGGAGCTTTTCCATCGTAAGTTCGGACTGCCGTTGGATCAGGTCTGCCACACCGAGGCACCCTATTATCTGCACCGGCCCGACAAGCCGATGGACGAACCCCGATACGCCATCTGGTGCGCCGAGAGGCTGGAGGCGCTGATCGAGGCGGAAGGGGCCGATACCATCGCCGCCTTCATCGCCGAACCGGTGCTTGGCACGGGTGGTATCGTTCCGCCGCCCGAGGGCTATTGGGACGCCATTCAGGCGGTGCTGGCCAAACATGACATTCTGTTGATCGTGGACGAGGTCGTGACCGGGTTCGGGCGGCTGGGAACCATGTTCGGATCGGACTATTACGGCTTGAAGCCCGATCTCATGACCATCGCCAAGGGGCTGACATCGGCCTACGCGCCGCTGTCGGGGTCCATCGTCTCGGACGCCATGTACGATGTGCTGATGCGCGGCACCGATGACTTCGGGCCGATCGGACATGGCTGGACCTATTCGGCTCATCCGATCGGCGCGGCGGCCGGGATCGCCAATCTGAAGCTGATCGACGATCTGGGCATGGTGGAGAATGCCGGCGCGGTAGGGCCGTACCTGACGGACGGGCTTCGCGGCGCGCTCGACGGTCACCCCCATGTGGCCGAGGTGCGGGGCGTCGGCATGTTGTCGGCGGTGGAACTGGCCGACGCGGATGGCCGCGGCTTCGATCCCGCCCGCAAGGTGGTTGCAAGCCTTACCGCGGACATGGCGCGCCGCGGCGTCATCGCCCGGCCGATGCCGCAGAGCGACATCATCGGGTTTGCCCCGCCACTGTGCCTGACCCGCGGCGAGGCCGATCTGATCGTCGATGCGACGCGCGGGGCGCTGGCCGCGTTCGATTTCGGCGCGCGATAACCGGCGCCGCACCGGAGGCCGGTCATCGCGTCGGTCGCGTCAGGCCCGCAGCATACCGCCCGGATCCGGTGGATCCTGCCGACCGAAGATATTTCGGGCTGCCATCAGGAGGTCGGATCAGACGGAGAACTTTCCTCTCGCGGCAAAGCTTTCCTGAGTAATAACTGATGGAAATTCTATAATATTACATAAAAACTTAATATAGTTCAATTATTTCGAATAAATATACCCTGGGAAATCTGGAGATCATTTTATACTGGAGACGTTGCCGTTCCTTTTTCAAAAAATTCCGGGCCTCGACGAGTAATTCCATAGACCCGCGTTAACCATATTATTCTTGCGACAATCGACCTTTCGTAAATAAACAAAATTATAGTTTATTAATAAAAAGTTTTATTGAAAATTTTAAAAAATTGTCGTACAAACCAACCTCGCAAAAAAAAGAAGGCCCGCAGAGGTCCGGTCACTATTGAACGATTGCGGCGAACGGAGGGCGACTCCGTTAGCAACGGCCCGCAAGACGGCTCTGCGACCATCTCGATGTCGCGGGGGCCGAAACGGGTCCGCAACAAACAGGGTGGGTGCACATGGACCTTTGCGATGCGCGGCAGTGGCGGACCGGCGTCAGGTCGGCCGCCCCGGCGACCGCCGGTCGCGACGCAGTCGTCGCGGTGGCGTCCCGGTCCGCCGGCACCGGGTCTGAGGATTCTCCGAAGTGGCTGCACAGCGGCCGGCCTCGTCGGCCGCGGCACCGATGGTGCGGACATCCCTTCCCACGATGACATGAGAATACACGGACGCGGCACTTGGCCTGCGTTCGAACCGTCGCGTTAGACGCTTGGAGTTTGGAGGACATAGATGGTCGACTTTGGTTTTGACGCCGTAATCGCCGGGTACAGCAGCCCCACCTCGCTGCAGTTCGTGGAGGGGCCGAACGGCGAGGACCTTCTGGTCACTTCGCAGCAGGACGGGACGCTGACGGTCTGGAACGTCACAAGCACCGGCAGCGGCGCGACCAAGAACTTCTCCGCGACCAAGGTCTTCGAAACCGATATCGTCAAGACGATCAACAATCACAATGACGATGGCGCTCTGAACACCAGCGTCACGAACCGTCAGATCACCGGCTTCAACGCCGTGGTCGACGACAATGGCGACATCCAGATCTATGTGACGTCGAGCGATCCGCGCATTGGCGGCGGTGGCGAAAGCACCGTCGACAACAAGAACCTGGATACCAATTCAGGCGTTCTTTCGAAGGTAACGGTGCAGGTTCCGGCGGACGCGTCGGTCCCCGACACCGGCTGGGGTGTCGACAAGATCGACCTGCTGCGCGGCATTCCGCGTTCGGAGGAAAACCACTCGGTCAATGGCCTGGACTTTACGCCGGAGGGGAAGCTGCTGATCGCCGTCGGCGGGTTTACCAACACCGGCGCGCCGTCTCAGAACCTGGTCTACACGCCGGAGTACTTCCTGTCCGCGTCAATCATCGAGGTCGATGTCGCTTCCATCGAGGCGATGGACACCAAGACCGATTCCGAGGGCCAGCAGTACAAGTACGATCTTCCGACTCTGGGTATCGAGCGGCTAGATCATCCGAGCCGGAACAGCTCCGCCGACGGTATCGGCTTCTCGAAGAATGCCGACAATCCGTTTGGCGGCAATGACGGCTACAACCAGGCCTACCTAGAGCCGGGCGGTCCGGTTTCCCTGTTCGCGACGGGCTTCCGCAACACCTACGACATCGAAATCGTCGAACTGAAACCCGGTGATGTCGGGTATATCGAGCCGTCTGCCGAAAACCCGAACCCGGACAACTTCCGTGTCTATACCTGGGACAATGGCGCCAACAACAACTGGGGCGATCCGCCGGTGGATGCCGACGGCAATCCCGTCACAGCCGCCAACCCGGACGATGCGACGAACCGCCCGGTGGTCGAAGACAACACGCCCGTGTCGCCGGGCGCCCAGGATCAGTTGCACCTGGTGGAGCGCGGGGGCTATTACGGCAGCCCCGGACCCAGCCGGATCAATCCCGACACGCCCTTGTACCTCAAGCCGGAGATCGAGACGGGCGCCAACAATTTCGGCGAGGTCGCGCCGGAGTTCATCATCGATCCGAACCTGCCGGCGACCGGCGACAATGTGCGCGGGCTCTGGGATTTTCTGCCCGCGGGCGTGAACGATCCGCTGAACGGCTTTATCCCCGACCCGCTTGAGGGCCACTATCTCAAGCCGGCCACCGGCGGCAACAGCCCGGACGGCGCGCTGGTGCTCAATAACGGCTCGACCAACGGCATCTTCATCTTCAAGTACGATCCGGCGATCCATCCGGCGTCGATGGAGGAATTCGACGGCGATCTGTTCGCGACCGGCTTCGACGAACAGATCTTGCGCGTCGAGTTCAACGAGGATGGCACGACCGCGCTCAACCGCGTGGACATTGAAGCCAACAATGCGTGGCAGACAAGCCCGGGCGCCAACCCGCTCGACATTACCGTCGGACCCGGCGGATCGATCTGGATCGCGGCCCATGGCGGCAACAACATCTTCGCCTTTGTTCCCGAGGGTATTCCGATCGAGGAAACCAACAACGACGACAATGACGATCTGACCGACAATCTCGACCCGTTCCAGCTCGACGCGGAAAACGGCCTCGGCGCCAACAGCAAGGTCGCTGCCGGAGAGGTGTTCGAGTTCACGATGGAAACCGAGCTTCCGCCGCCCAACGGGCTGCAAGGTTTCGCGCTTGGGTTCACCGGCCATCAGGTGAACTATGACACCGAGTTCTTCACCAATGCCTCGGGCGTCGTGAAGGGCGGGATCCTCGAGGGTGGCATCGCCGGCAAGCTGCAGATCGAATTCGACGCGGTCGGGAGCGGCAGCGCGGTCGGGACGGGCAACAGCGCCACTTATGCGCTGCAGGCCGGCGTCAATTTCGACGATGAATCGGACAGGATCATCCTCGAATCCAACATGTCCAATCCTTGGGCCGGCTCGACCCCGCAGCCGGGCCAGTCGATGGGGATCCAGTTCGGCACCGGTACCCAGTTCGACTTCGCCATGTTCAATTTCGGCGTCAACGCGTCGGGCGAGGCGGAAGTCCAGATCACCATCGAACTGAACGACGTGGCCGTCGTCACGGAAACCATCGCGGCGCCGGGTCTGCTCGACGGCGTCGATGCCGACATGGTCATGCGTGTCGTCATCGACCGCGTCAACGGCACCGTGACTCCGATCTGGCAGTACGAGACGAACAGCGGCACGGTCACCGGCCAGGCCGATCCGATCTCGCTCGATACGGACAACGACCCGAACACGGTCAACAACCTGGAGGAAGCACTGTTCGGCGCCGCCAACGGCGGCTTCCTGGCCCGCGCCAAGCCCGGCACCCCGGGCGAGCAGGGCGACGTCATCTTCGGCGATTTGAACGGCGGCTTCGGCGTTCCCCTGGGGCTGGCGGTCGGCATCAACGGTCGCGTCGATACGCTGGGGACGGATCCCAGCGGCACCACCTTCGCGCCGGAATTCGACAACCTTCTCGTCGCCGCGTCGGACGCCAGCGGCAACTTCGCCCCGATCACGGAGGGCGAGAATGCCGGCACCGTCGTCCTGAACGAGACGTTGACGATCGATCCGGCGGCTCTGCTGGCCAACGACCGGGATCTGGACGGCGGCACCTTGAGCATCGTCGAGGTCAAGGACGCGGTCGGCGGAACGGTCCAACTTGTCGGCGGCCAGATCGAATTCGCAGCAACGAGTCTGACCGCGGCCGGCTTCACCTACGTGGTCAGCGACGGCACCACGACGACCGAGGAGCAGGCCAGCGTGACGGTGACGCCGCCGGGCGGCGACGGCGTCGTGCTCTACCGCGTCAATGCCGGCGGACCGGAGGTGGCGGCGGTCGACGGCGGCCCTGTTTGGAAGGCCGACACTCTAGCCAACCAGAGCCAGTATCTGACATCGCTCGGCAGCAACAGCACCTTCACCACCGGCGCCACCAACGAGGCGTCGGAGATCCTGATAGCCGGCGAAAGCGCCCTGTCGAACGTCGACGGCACCGTCGTGCCCGAAGCCATCTTTTTCCACGAACGCTCCGACAATGTCGTCGACGGCAATGTCCTGGAGTATTCGTTCGACGTCAATCCGACGGGAACCTACCTGATCAACATCTACTATACCGAGAACTGGAGCGGCATCACGACCGGCGGACCCCGCCAGTTCGACGTCTCCGTCAACGGCGTCATTCCGACGGAATTCGAAGACATCAATCCTTACGAGGAATCCGCCTCGCAGCTGGGCGTCGCCCACAAGCGCAGCTTCTTCGTGACCCAGCAGGGTGACTCGGTTCTCGACATTGCCTTCCTTCACAACAACCCGGCGATCCAGAACCCGAAGGTCAACGGCATCGAGATCATTGCGCTCGCCGATCCGGACACGGATCCGGCGGCTTCCGTCTCGGATGCGACCGTCACCGAAGGCGGCGACATGATCTTCACCGTCACCCTGGACAAGGCCGTGCCGAACGACGCGGCCGAACCGGTGACCATCACCTACGAGATCGTTCCCGGCACCGCCCAGCCGGGCGTTGACTACAACGTCGCCGGGAAGACGCCGGACGTGAACGGGATCATCACCGGTTCCGTCACCGTCGCCAAGGGCTCGTCCGACCAGAGCATCGTCGTGCAGTCGCTCGACAACGCCGTGCTCGACGGTACGCGCGGCTTCACCGTCACCCTGACCGGCGTCACCGGCGGCGAGGCGACCATCGGCGATGGCCAGGCGGTCGGGACCATCCAGGACGATGAAACGCCCGCGGTTGCGCCCGGGGAGGTGGTCTTCGCCGTCAATGCGGGCGGCATCGGCGTCGACGGGGCCGGCTACGGTCTGGGCGATGTCGATTTCGCCGCCGACACGACGGCCAGCCCCCATCCCACGGTCAACCTGATTGGCACCAACGGCAACGCCGGCAACAACACCAACGCCAACGCCGCGGGCCAGACCTTCACCGGCGCCGCGGTTCCCGACGACGTGTTCGTCACCGAGCGCTGGAGCAACCAGTTCGGCTACAACATCGATCTGCCCAACGGCGACTACACGGTCGACCTCTACTTCGCCGAGACGTTCATTCAGGTCACCGGCAGCGGTCTGACCAAGGGTGTTGGCGACCGGATCTTCGATGCGACCATCGAAGGGCAGACGGTAATCGACGACATCGACCTCTACGACGAAGGCGACGGCGTGGTCGGCAACGGTCTGGGCGCGGCACTGGTCAAGACGATCAAGACGTTCAACGCCACGGTCACCGACGGACAGCTCAACATCCTGTTCGACTCGGTCGGCGGAGACGGCGTCGACAACCCCAAGATCAGCGCCATCGTGGTGCGCGCCGCGGCCAGCGATACCGACACCACCGGACCCTCCGTGTCCATCGGCACGATCACGCCGCCGGCGACGACCGACGCCGCTCTCGTGGTCGAGGTTTCGCTAACGGACTCGGAATCCGACATCGATCCGGCAACCATCGCGGCCGGCGATCTTCAGCTCAACCTGATCGGCGGGGTCGCGGCCTCGGTGGCCGCCGACAGCGTGACGACCAGCGGCAGCGGCGGCGCCATCACCGCGACCTTCACCTTCAACGCGCCGGTGGGTGGCTGGCCCAACGGCCAGATCAACCTTCTGGCCGCGCCCGGGGCCTTTGCCGATATCCCGGGCAACCTCAGCACGGGCGACACGGCCGGCATCATTCTCGACATCGCGGCCGCCCAGACCGTCGTCGGGATCGCCGACGCGGGCGACGTCCAGGAGACCGGCGACGACGGGGTCACCACCCTGTCCTTCGGCATGACCGCCTCGGGCGGGTTCACCGGCGATCTCACGGTCAACGTCACCATCGATACGGTCGCCGAACAGCGGGTGGTCAGCTTTATTGCCGGGGTCGGCACCCTGACCGTTGACGTGGACAACGACAATGCTGACAACGGCCCGGAGACGGTATCCGTGACCCTGGACTCGATCGTCGAGACGGATGTGATCGTGGACGGTGCGGCGGCCTCGGCGACCGGCACGGTGACCGAAGACGATGTCTTCGACCCGGCCGACATCGACGGCGACGACATCTTGAACGCCGACGATCCGTTCGCCTTCGACGGCACCAACGGCGACGGTAAGAAGCTGCTGCCGGGCGTATCGTTCACCCAGGACTTCAACACCGACACCGCCAATCCGTTCAGCCCCGAAGCGGGCTTCACCGGCATCATCGTCAACCCGGCGTTCGATCCGCCCGGAGCCTCGGCAACCGATCCCTATGGCGACCGCACAACGGAGGCCGGGGTCTCGGTGGCCGGCGGGTCGTTCAATGTCCAGTCGTCGAATACGGACCTGTTCGCCAGCGGGACGCCCGCCAACGGCAGCAACACGATCAAGGACAACTACCAGTCCGCGGCCGACGTCACCGGCGTCGATACGTTCGAAATCGTCGGCAAGGCGGCCAACCCGTTCTTCGGGACGGCCGGACCGGTCAGCTTCGCATCGTTCGGCATCACGCTGGGCGCCGGCGGCACCGACGATTACATCAAGTTCGTGCTTGGCGGATCCGGCGACGGCGTCCGGATTCAGATCAGCCAGGAATCCAGCCTGACCGGTGTGAAGGAGGAGAACATCACGCTGGCCAGCCAGGCCTCGCCGGTGAACCCGGCGCTGATCAAGGACGTCGTCTTCACCCTGAGCGTCGACAAGGACGCCGGCACGGTGCAGGGCACGGCGACCTTCCTGGGCGACGGCGGCGCCGAGCTCGGCAGCATCCAGACCGCCCTGCGCACGATCGACCCCGCCGGGTCGTTCGCGGCCGCGCTCAACGGCCTGAACCCGCTCACCGACGGCGACGGCGGCATCGCCTACGGTATCTCCATCACCGACTGGGGCACCGCCGCGTCGTTCACCGGGTCCTGGGACAGCCTGTCCATCAACGCGCTGGATCCGGTGCCGCCCACGGCGCCGACGGTCGATGCCGGCATTGCCGATCAGACGACGGCCGAGGAGGCGGCGTTCTCCTTCGCGGTGCCGGCCGACGCCTTCTTCGACGCCAACGGCGACCCGCTGACCCTGACGGCCACCCTGGCCGACGGCAGCCCGCTGCCGACCTGGCTGCAGTTCGACGGCACCACCTTCACCGGCACCCCGGACGATCCGGATATCGGCACGATCACCGTGCGGGTAACCGCCGACGACTCGGTCACCGGCACGGTGTTCGAGGACTTCGATCTCGAGGTGACACCGGTCAACGACCCGCCGACCATCGTCGGCGCCGTCGGCCCGCAGGCCGCGGTGGAAGGCGTCGCATCCTCGATCGATCTGTCCGCCCTGGTCACGGTCGACGATGTGGATGCGGGCGACGTCGCGACGCTGCAGGCCCGTTTGGCCAACGCTGCCGGCGCCCTTCCGGCCGGCCTGACGCTCAATGGGACGTCGCTGGAGGTCGCCGCCACGGTGGCTCCCGGCAACTATGAGATCGAGCTGTTCGCCAACGACGGGGAGGCCGACTCGGCCTCGACGGTGACCTTCACGCTCACCGTCGGTCCGCCGGTCAACCAGCCGCCCAGCGCCGTCGCGCTGGACAACCTCATCGCTTCCATCCGGGCCGACGCGGACACGACGAATCCGACAAAGGTCGCCGACATCGATGTGACGGACGACGGGCTCGGGACCAACGTTCTCGGCCTGACGGGCGAAGACGCGGATCTTTTCGAGATCGTCGGGACGGAGCTGTTCCTGAAGGCCGGCGCGGTGCTCGACGCCGATGCCAACCCCACCCTCGACGTCGGCGTCACGGCGCAGGACGATGGGGGCGGCCCGATTGTCTCCACCTCCCTGTCGCTGCCGGTCCGGACGCTGCCGGATCCGATCACCATTCAGGCCGAAGATTTGGAGGCGAAGGCGGAGGAGACCGGGAACACCAACTTCTTTATCGAGAACTCCAACGCCGCGGAGGGCGGCAAGGTCATCCGCCTGCCCTTTGGCCAGGAAGGCGAGTTGACCGTCGATCTGGCGGACTTCGGCGTCGTCCCAGGCACCTACACCCTGCGGGTCGCCTATTTCGACGAGAACGACGGCGTCAGCACCGCCTCGGTCACGGTCGGCGGGCAGACCTTCGGCTGGACGTGGGACGAGGACACGCCGTCCAACATCGCCGCCATCACCAACAAACGGTTCCAGCAGTTCGAGGTCACGATCCCCGAGGGTCAGACCACGTTTACGCTGTTCGGCGACAGCGGCGGCGCGGAACATCTGCGCGTGGACTCGATCTCCCTGACGCCCATCGATGTGAGCGGGGGCGACCCGGACAATCTGCCGCCGCAGCTCATCCCGGGCAGCCTGCCGGACATTCCGGCCACCCAGGGGCAGCCGGTCTCGTTCGATCTCAACACGGCCTTCGTCGATCCCGAGGAAACGGCGCTGACCTTCCAGATCGTCAGCGGGCCGGGCTGGCTCAGCATCGATACCAACGGCATCCTGTCGGGCACGCCCGAACAGGCCGACGTCACCACGGATCCGGTTACCGTCAACCTGCTGGTGACCGACGCCGGCGGGAAATCGATCCCGGCCAGCTTCGAGGTGACGGTGGCGAACGTCAACGACGCGCCGACCGTGGTCGGCTCCGTCGACGATCAGCCGGCCCAGGTCGGCCAGGCGTTCAGCTTCGTCCTGCCGAACGATCTGTTCGAGGATATCGATGTCGACGATGTCCTGACCATCACCGTCGACGGGCTGCCAGACGGGCTGACCTTCGATCCCACGACCAACACGATCTCCGGCACGCCGCTGGGGTCGGGAACCAAGACCGTGACGGTGACCGCGACCGACCTTGCGGGCGCCAGCGTCGAATTGCTCTTCAACATCGATGTCGTGGGCAGCGGGACGGTCGGCGACCCGATCCGTATCCAGGCCGAAGACTTCGACATCGTCAGCAAGTTCTTCGTCGAGAATCAGACGGCGGCGGACGAGGGCCAGGTCATCCGCGTGTTCAAGGACAATAGCGGCGAGGCCAGTTTCGACCTGTCGGATCTCACCAACCCCTTGGCGCCCGGAAACTATGTCATCACCGTCGCCTATTTCGACGAGAATGACGGAGCCAGCTCGGCCGAAGTCCTTGTCGACGGTGTCTCGGTCGGGACCTGGGTGTTCGACGACGACGGTCCGGGCAACGCCGCCCAGGCCGGCAACCTGCGGATCATCACGTTCGACGCGGTGAACTTCGCCGCCGACTCCGAGATCGTGATCAAGGGTACGGCCGACAATTTCGAGTATCTCCGCATTGACTATATCGAGCTGACCCCGATCGGCGGCGATGTGGGCAATTTCGGTCCGCAGATCGCGGACCCGATCGAGGATTTCACCGTCGATCAGAACGGGGATGTCGCCATCGATCTGCTGAGCGCGTTCAGCGATCCCGAGGAAGACCCGCTGACCTTCTCAGTGGTCGGGCCGGACTGGCTCTCCGTCAACGCTGCGGGCACCGCGCTGGTCGGACAGCCGCCGCTGCCGGGAGACTATGTCGTCACGGTCACCGCCACGGACGAAACCGGTTCCGGCGCCAAACGGGCCCAGACCTTCACCATCACCGTCGACGCCATTCCGGCCGAGGTTTCGGTCGCCGATGTCGCGGTTAATGAGGGCGCCGGCACGGTGGACGTCCTGTTCACCCGCACGGGCGATCCGACCAAGGAGATCACGGTCACCTACTCGGTCGCCAACGGCACGGCGACCTCCGGGCAGGACTTCACGCCGCCGCTGATCCTGACGGCGACCATCCTGGCCGGCGCCCTGACGGGAACGGCGACCTTCGCGGTCACCGACGATGTCGAGGTCGAGGGCGATGAAAACTTCACGGTCATGATCGTCGGCGCCACGGACAGCGACGGCGCCGTCGCGGTCGCACCGGCCGCCGACACGGCGACCGTGACGATCAACGACAACGACGCGCCCGCGCTGATCGCCATCGCCGACGCCGGCGAGACGGTCGAAACCGGCGACACCGGCACCGACACCACCCTGTCGTTCGCCGTCACCACGGACGCCTCGTTCAGCGGCGACCTGACGCTGACTTACAGTCTGGATGGCGGCGCCACGACTCCGACTCAGGTGGTGACGTTCACCAACGGGGCCGGAACGCTCGACATCCCCGTGGCCAATGACGATGTCGACAACGGCACGGAAACCGTGGATGTGACGTTGATCGGCGTCGATGACGCGCAATTCGCGATCGACGGCACGGCCGCTACGGCGACCGGCTCGGTGTCCGAGGACGATACCGGCGTCGACCCGAACATCATCGTGCTGGACTTCAATACGGACACCACGAATCCGCTTAATGCCGGCTTCGACGGCCTGACCCAAAGCCCCAACCCGGCTTATGTGGAAGAAACCGGCACGGCGGTCGTGTCAGGAGGTGCGCTGCGCATCCAGACGACCACGGGCGACGCCGGAAATGCCGACACCGCCAATGACAACTACTTCCTGTCCGTCGACCACGACGACGATCTCTCGGTCGAAACGAAGATCGCCAATCCGTGGTTCGGCCAGGCGGCGCCGGCGCCGTTCTCGCAGCTCGGCCTCAACATCAGCCTGGATCAGGACCAATACCTCAAACTGACCTTCGGCAACCCCGGCGCGCCGCTGGAGTTCTCGTTCGAGAACGATGGCGTACAGGCCAAGCAGACCGCGGCGTTGCCGGTCGGCGTGACCATTGGCCAGGTCAAGGATGTGATCCTGGTCATCGATATCACGGTCGATGGCGGTCAGGCGACCGCCGTCGGCACGGCCAGGTTCCTCGATGAGAACGGCAACCAGCTCGGCGCCGACGTCGTGACCCCGACCCAGGTGCTCGACGGTGTGCTCGAGACGGCGATCGTCACCACCGGAACCTATGGGGTCGGCGTCACGCAGACCAACATCGGTGCCGGACCCAGCTTCGAGGCGGCCTATGACTATCTGAAGATCGTCAAGGGCGGGGTGACCGTCGTCGATACGGCGGCACCCACGGCAACCTTCGCCGTGACACCGCCAACCGACGCCGCCGCGGCGATGACGATTGTCGTGACCTATGCGGACGCATCCGGTATCGAGGCCGCCACCCTGGGCGCCAGCGATATCTCTGTCCAGTCCGGCGCCTCGACCGTCGCCACGACAATCACCTTTGTTGGCTTCGACGCAACGACGGGCCAGGCGACATACACGGCCTCCGCCCCGGCGGGGGGGTGGACCGAAGGGTCCTACACCGTGGTCGTTGGCGCCGGCGAAGTCGCCGACGGGTCTCCGAACGCCAATCTCATCGCCGAGACCGTGTCCGGCGTCGTCTCGGTCGACTTCTCCGGCGATGCCGGCAATTTTGCGCCGGGCGGCGATCTGGACGGCGATACCATCGCGAACAATGTGGATCCCGACATCGACGGCGACGGAATCGGCAACGAAACGGACGTCTTCTTCTTCGACAGCGCGAACGACGTCGACGGCCACGGAACGCCGCTGGCCGACGGGCAGACGATCCGCCTGGACTTCGATGTCGATGGCACCCCGTTCCAGAACGGCCTGACCGGTGTCATGCAGGGCACCGCCGGCGGCGCCTATGACAAGGAGACGGGCGCCGGCGTGGTGCAGAACGGCCAGCTCCAGGTCGCGACGACCACGGGCGACACCGGCGGTTCCAACGATCCGCAGAACGACTACCATTTCGGTATCAAGCGGGGCGGCGGGTTCACGGTCGAAACGGTGATGGACAACCCGTTCGTCGGCGGCTTCACCGGCGGCTTCTCGCAGGCCGGCATCGCCATCAGCATCGACAGCCTGGACTTCGTCAAACTGGTCTTCGGCACCTCGACCGAGATCGAATTCTCGGTCCGTAACAACAATGTCGAGACCAAGGCGCCGACCGATGGCGGGTTCCCGCCGGGTGTCGAGTTCACCAGCTTCGACAAGATCAAGTTGGAAATCGAGATCAATGTCGATGCCACCGGCGATGCCACTTCCATCGGCACGCTCACCTTCCTGGACGACCAGGGTGCGCCTCTCGCCGGGGTCCCGACAAAGACGTTGACCCTGGATCTGGGCGGCGCCATCGAAGCGGCGCTTGCCGATCCCAACGTTCCCGTCGGAGTCGGCGTCACCCACACCCATGGCGGCGGCGGCACGCCCTTCGTGGCTTCCTACGATTATCTCGAGGTCAAGGCCGATGGCGGCGTCGTCGATCCCGGCGATCCCAACGATGTGCTGGCGATCCTCAATGACCAGAACGACATCGTCACCGACCAGACCTATGCCGACGGCACGGTCGGGTCCGCCGTGCTGCGGATCATGCAGGGCAACAACAACGTCGAATCCTCGAACTTCGGCGCCAATTCGTTCCAGGTCGAGAACACCGGCGACAAGAAGATCTCCGCCATCTTCATCGACGTGCGCGACGCGCTCTACGGCGACAGCGTGTTCGATCCCAACGGCCAGGGCGGCGATACGTCGGCCAAGGCCTGGGCTATCAACACGGACGGCGGTACCGGCGGGTTCATCACCGGCACCGGCTACTTCCTGCCCGGCGCCGATCCGCTTCCCAACACCACAGGCCAGGGTCTGACCAGCAACGGCGGGTTCAAGGGCGCGTTGGTAAAGTTCAACGCCAACGACAGCGGCGGCTTCCAGAAGGGCGAGATCGTCGGGTTCTCCGGCGATATGGACCCCAACTCGCTGGCCGGCCTGCCCAAGGGCGGCACCGACGGCGTCGATACGGGCGCCATCCTGGGATGGGATGTCGGCGGCGTGTCGGGCGCCGAACTGATCGGGTCGAAGTTCATCGTCCTGTTCGACGACGGCACCACGGCGTCGGGCGACATCCACAGCGACGACAGCCAGGCGGGATCCCACGCCCTGGCCACCCAGGGGGGCCCGGCGCCAAAGACGGTGTCGCTGACCGTGAACGGGATCGGCGACGGCGGAACGGGAACCTATGGCGTTGTCTTGCCGACGGTCATCGTGTCCGGCGACGCCGGCGACACGGTGCGGGTGGTCCTGACCAAGGGCTTCAATCCGGTCACAAACGACAGTTCGGGCATCGCCGATCTGGTGGCGGCGCGGCTTGCCGACGCCCAGGCGGACTTCCCGGCCAGCAACGCGGTCGATTTCCAGATCTTCGACGTGGTCATTCCGGCCGGCGGCTCGATCGACATCTCCAACCTGTTCGACTACGACGATAATGCGGGATCGGGCGAAAACGACTTCAACGGCAGCGACACCCTGCCGATCGCCTTTACCGCGGCGGTCATCGATCCGTCCAACAGCGACCTGCCCATCGGACCGGTCAGCCGGCCAATCTATCTCGAGAATGTGGGCGGGCCGGTGGTCGGCGATCCGGGCGGATCGTCCGGGCCGGGTTTCTTCGAGATCATCGGTTCGGGCAACAACGCCCGGTTCAAGGTGCAGTTCGAGGACCCCAACGGCCCGGGCGGCACCGATCCCGGCAGCAACTGGACCTATGCCGACGCCGCGGACACGGGCGGCAACCAGTCCAACTTCCAGGGCACCGGCTACTATTACTGGGGGTCGGAGAACGGCAGCACGGCGGTCACCCAGACCCCCATCCCGGCCAGCTTCCTCGAATACCAGATCTTCATTCCCGAGGGCGAAGGCGGCCAGTACAGCCTGCGTGTCCGGTCCGCGCGCGACACCGCGGATCCCGGAGACGCCCGCAACGATATCTGGGTCAAGATCAACGACGACGCCGAAGCGCTGTTGGTCAACACCACGAACGCGGTGTCCAACAGTGGCTTTATCAAACTGTTCGGCAATGCCACGGGTGCCTTCGGCTTTTCGGGTACGATCGACAGCGTGGCGACGACGGATCCCAACTTCCCGGCGGTCTTCGATCTGGAGCCCGGGTTCCACACCATCACCTTCGCCGGCCGGTCGCAGGGCTACCACGTGGACTATTTCGAGCTCTACAAGGGCGGCGCGCCGAGCACCAACAGCTCCAACTCGGTGTTTGTCGCAACCGGCGACACGGTGCCGTTCGTCGCCAATCCGATCGCCGACCAGTCGATCGCGCCGGACGACGATTTCACCCTGGTCGTGCCGTTGTCGACCTTCAACGATCTGGACGGGGACCCGCTCTCCTTCCTGCCCCCGACCCTGCCGCCGGGGCTGTTCTTCAACACCACGACGGGGGCGTTCTCGGGCAAGCCGAACGCCGGTCCCGGTACGTACACGATTTCGATCTCGGTCCAGGACGACGACTCCAATGTCGCCACCGCCGAATTCGACCTGATCGTGGCCGATCCCACCACCTCCGGCTCGGTGGTGTGGACCGCCAAGACCGCTTCCGACGATCTCGAACATCTCGGCAGCCTGACCAGCCCGACCCTGGAGTTCGGCGAAAACGGCCAGTCAGTGTCCATCCGCTTCACGGGCGATGGCATCCCGGCTGGGGCGGTCATCACCAACGCCTATCTCGAGTTCGAGGCGCTTTCGAACAAGAGCGGGGCCCTGGACCTTGAGATCTTCCTCGAAAACTCCCTGGACGCCTCGCCCTACACGACGGGCGGGCAGGCTGCCGGACGCGGCGTCACCACGTCCGACGGGGTGGCCTGGAACAACCTGCCGGCCTGGCAGGACGGCCAGTTCTACCAGACCCCGAACCTGGCGGCCCTGCTCAACGACCTGATCCAGAGCGGCGGGCTCGGCTCCGGCGACGCGCTTGGTTTCCGCATCGAGCGGACCAACGGCACCAACGGCACGGAACGCGAGGCCGCGGCCGCCGGAACGGCCGGCGAGGCGCCCAAGCTGGTCATCGAGTACGGCAGTCCTCCGGCCGCCGCGGCATCCAGCTTCGCCTTCGCCAGCTTTGCGGCGGATGCCTCCGGCAACGACGTTCTGGATGGAACCGATCTCGATGACGATCTCGCCGGCGGGGCCGGGAACGATACGATCAACGGCGGTGCCGGCAACGACACCCTCGACGGCGGATCGGGTGAGGACACCCTGAACGGCGGTGCCGACGACGATCAATTGACCGGCGGTCTGGACGCGGACACCTTCGTGTTTAACCAGGATTTCGGCCACGACACGGTCACCGATTTCGAGGCTGGCGACGTCATCGAGATCGGCGGACGCGGCGTGACGACCTTCGCCGAACTGGAGGCGCTGATCGCCGAAGCGGAGGCCGACACGCTGGTCACCTTCGATGACCGGAACTCCATCCTCCTGGAGGACGTCAAGCCGGACGACCTGCAACCCGACGATTTCCGGTTCCTGGCGTGATCCGCGGGGGAGGGTCTGAACGGCGATGAACAGTCTCATGAAGGCGAAGAAACCCGTCCTCGCGGACGCGCTTCAATCCTGCCGCGCGGCGTTTACGGGTGTCGGCCTGGTCAGTCTTGTGATCAACGCGCTGATGCTGACCGGCCCGTTGTTCATGCTGCAGATCTATGATCGGGTGCTGACCAGCCGATCGTTGCCGACCCTGGTGGCGCTCTCGGGGATCGTGCTCGGTCTCTACGCCTTCTTCGGGCTTCTGGAGGGGTTGCGCACCCGGATCCTCATTCGCATCGGTGCGGGTTTGGATACAAAGCTGTCGGGGGTGACCTTCGAGAAATCGGTCACCTTGCCGTTGCTGGGCGGCAGACGGGCCGAGCGGCTGGAGCCGATGCGCGATCTGGACGCGGTGCGCCAGTTCCTGTCGGGTCCGGGACCGTCCGCTCTGTTCGACATGCCCTGGATGCCGGTCTATCTGGCCGTCATCTTCCTCTTTCATCCGGTTCTGGGGTTCGTCGCCCTGGGGGGCGCGCTGGTAATGTGCGTGCTGATCGGCCTGAACGAATTGCTGGCGCGAAAGCCGATGGCCGAGGCGTCGGCCCAGTCGATGAAGCGCAACGCCCTGGTCGAAGGGGCTCGGGCCAATGCCGAAGCGGCGGCCGCCATGGGCATGGTCACCGGGTTGCGGGCCCGCTGGCTGGCGGAAAACGAGCTTTTCCTGACGCTTCAGGGCAAGGCGGCCGATCGGGCCGCTGTCCTCGGGGCGATAATCAAGACCTTCCGGTTCGTGCTGCAGTCGGCGATCCTGGGCATCGGTGCCTATCTCGCCATGAAGGACGCGATCACGCCGGGCGTCATGATCGCGGCGTCGATCATCACCTCGCGCGCCGTGGCGCCGGTGGAGCAGGCGGTCGGCCAGTGGCGCGGCTTTGTCGGCGCCCGCCAAGCACTCAAGCGCCTGCGGCAGGTTCTGGGCGGTCTGGACAAGGCGGCGCCGGAGTTGGAACTGCCCCTGCCGACCCGCAGCATCGACGTGGTCGGGGCGTCCGTGACGGCGCCGGGGCTGACCGCGCCGATCGTGCAGAATGTCAGCTTTCAGCTCAAGGCGGGCGAAGCGCTCGGCATTATTGGGTCGTCGGGGTCGGGCAAGTCCACGTTGGGTCGGGCCCTGGTCGGCGTATGGCCGGCGGCGCGGGGTATCGTCCGGCTCGACGGGTCGGACCTCAATCATTGGGATGCCGAACGGCTGGGAAAATCGATCGGCTATCTGCCGCAGGACGTGCAGCTTTTTGCCGGCACCATCGCCGAAAACATCGCGCGCTTTCAGCCGGAATGGTCGACGGCCGATGTGATGAAGGCGGCGGATCTGGCCAATGCTCATGAGCTGATCGCCCGCATGCCCGAGGGGTACGATACCCAGGTCGGCGAAGGCGGAGCCATCCTGTCGGGCGGTCAGCGGCAGCGGATCGCGCTTGCCCGGGCGCTTTACGGCGATCCGTTCCTGGTCGTGCTGGACGAGCCGAACTCGAACCTCGACGCGGAGGGGGAGGCGGCATTGACCGACGCGCTGCGCACCCTGCGGTCGAACGGATGCGCCGTGATCGTCATCGCCCACAGGCCAAGCGCGATCGCCGCCGTCGATACGCTGTTGTTCCTCGCCGATGGGCAGGTGGGCGCCTACGGCCCCCGGGACGAAGTGCTCGCGAAGGTGCTTTCGCGCAACGCCCGCCAAGGCGCGGGCCTCAGGCTCGTGAACGAGGATTGAGATGGAAAAGTCGAACACGTTGAGTCTGCGCCGTCACATGACGATGGCCCTTGGCGCCGTCGTGCTGCTCATCGGGGCGATCGTCGCATCCGCCACCCTGGTCGAAATCAGCGGGGCGGTTATCGCGCCGGGCAGCATCGTGGTGGAAACCAACGTCAAGCGCGTGCAACATCTCGAGGGCGGAATCGTTCAACAGATCTATGTGCGCGAGGGGCAGTCCGTTCAGGCGGGCGACCTGCTGGTCCGTCTTGACGACACCCTGACCCAGGCCAACCTGGCGATCGTCGTGGCGCGGCTGCAGGAACTGCAGGCTCAGGAAGCGCGTCTCAGGGCCGAACGCGACGGTCAGTCGACGTTCATCGTCCCGGCGGCGCTGAGGGACCGTCAGGACGATCCCGAGATCGCCACGCTGCTGGACGGACAGCGCAGCCTGCTCGCGGCGCGGTTGACATCGCGCGACAGCCGCAAGGCCCAGCTGGCCGAGCAGATCAAACGGTTCGATGAACAGATCAGCGGGCTGGCGGCCCAGCGCGACGCGAAGACGACGGAAATCGAACTTGTCGCCGAGGAGCTTCGGGACGTGTCCGGACTGCTCGCCAAGGGACTGGTTCAGAAATCCCGCGTCACCGCGCTTGAGCGCGACATGGCGCGGCTGGAAGGCGAGCGGGGAGGACTGATCTCCGAAATGTCCCAGACCGCGCAGGCGATTTCCGAGCGGCGGATCCAGATCCTCCAGATCGACGAAGACATGCGGGCGGACGTGGTCGAGCAGCTGCAGGTCTCGCGCAGCGAGATCGCACGGTTGACCGAGGAAATGATCGCGGCGCAGGAAAAGCTGCGGCGGGTCGAAATCAGGTCGCCCCGGGCCGGCTTCGTCCAGCAGTTGGCGGTCCACACGCTTGGCGGCGTGGTTGGGCCCGGGGAGGACCTCATGCTCGTCGTGCCGCAGGAGGATCTGCTGCTGATCGAGGCGCAGGTGGCGCCCACCGACATCGACCAGTTGGCGCCGGCTCAGGAGGCGATGGTCCGGTTTCCGGGGTTCGATCAGCGCACGACGCCGGAGCTTCGGGCACAGATCGTCACGGTGTCGGCCGATCTGATGCAGGATCCGACCACCGGGCAGTCCTATTATCGGGCGCGCCTGGCCCTGACGGATGATGAGGTCGCCAGGCTCAACGGCAAGACCCTGATTCCCGGGATGCCGGTCGAAGCCTTCATCCACACCAGCGCCCGCTCGATCCTGTCCTACCTCATCCAGCCCCTCTCGGATCAGGTCGCGCGCACCTTCCGAGAAGGCTGAACCGCGCCGCCCCCAAGGCTCCGATAGCATGGGCAGACGGCAAGTCTTCTGAACCGGCTTGCCGTCGGCCAAAACAGGTGTGATCCTTGCCCGCAGGGATGAAAACGGCCGGCAATGTCCCGGCCCGGCGTGGGGAGGGATCGATATGACCGATCATCTGATCGAGAACGCGTCCATCTGGGACGGCAGTGGAGCCAAACCCTTTCCGGGCAGCGTGCTCGTGCGTGGCAACCGGATCGCTGCCGTGACGACGGGCGATGCCCGGCCGGCGGCGGAAGGTTGCACCATCATCGACGCCGCCGGGGCGACGCTGATGCCGGGACTGACCGAGGGACATGCCCATTTGTCCTTTGTCGGCGTGTCGGCCAATCATCAGCTTGGGGAGCTTCCGGTCGAGGAGCATCTGCTGGGTACCCTCCGCAACGCCGAAACGCTGCTCGACCATGGGTTTACCTCGGTCTACAGCGCCGCCAGCGCCAAGCTGCGGCTTGATCTTGTGGTCCGCAACGAAATCGACGCGGGGCGGCTGAAGGGACCGCGCATCCGCGCGTCGTCGCCGGAAATCACCGTGACCGGCGGGCTTGGCGACGAGAACCGCGCGCATCTGAGCCGCTCGAGCTTCGGCATCACCGTCGACGGACCGGACGAAATTCGCAAGGTGGTGCGCTACTGCATCCGCGAAGGCGTCGACAACATCAAGATCAACATTTCCGGCGACGACTTTGTCGAACCCGCCAAGGGCGGGATGACCGTCATGTCCGTGGACGAATGCCGCGTGGCGGTGGAGACCGCCCACGATTTCGGCAAGCGTGTCGCCTGTCACGCCCGCGCCGGGCAGTCGGTGCACCGCGCGTTGGATACGGGTGTCGACGTGATCTATCATTGCGAGTGGGCCGACGAGGCCGCGCTCGACAAGCTGGAGGCGGCCAAGGACCGTGTCTTCGTCGGGCCGGCGATCGGGCTGATCTACAACACCATCCATGAAGCCGAGCCGTGGGGGATCACCCGAGAGGTGGCTGAACAGGTCGGCATGTTCAGTTGCCTGGAGCGCAGCCAGGCGACCTATGCCGAAGTCCGCAAACGCGGCATCCGTTGCGTCATCGGCGGCGATTACGGCTTTGCCTGGACCCCGCAGGGGACCAACGCCCGTGACATCGAGCATTTCGTCACCCTGTTCGGCTACACCCCGGCCGAAGCGCTGCAATGCGCCACCCGGGTCGGCGGCGAGATCATGGGGATGGGCGACGAGTTGGGGCAGATCCGCGAAGGCTATTTCGCCGATCTTTTGCTGGTCGACGGCAACCCGCTCGACGATGTGTCGATCCTCCAGGACAAGGAGCGTCTGGTCCTGATCATGAAGGACGGCGCGGTCCACAAAAAATCGCGCACGATCCGCGTCGGGCGGGAGTTGAGTCCGGCGGCGGAGTAGGGACGGCGGCGGACGGTGGCTGGCATCACGCGCGCTACCGGCCTTTCCATCGGGGCGCACGCTTGCCCAGGAAGGCTTCCATGCCTTCCTTGAAGTCCTCGCTCATATAAGCCTTCACCACCAGGTCGCGATCTTCCGCCCCGGCGCCGTCGACGCGCAGGCGCAGCAAGGCCTCCTTGGTGGCCGCCAGGGTGATCGGGGCGTGGCCGGCGATCTGGTCGGCCAGAGCCGCGGCGCGGGCGATCAGCGCCGCGTGGTCGGGCAGGATTTCCGAAATCAGGCCGCACCCCTTGGCTTCGTCGGCGCCGATAAGGCGGGCGGTGAAGATGATCTCCTTGGTTCGGCCAGGGCCGATAAGGGTCGACAGCCGGGAAAGGTTGGCGATCGACAGGCAGTTGCCCAGGGTGCGCGCGATGGGGAACCCGAACCGCAGGTCGGCGGTGGCGATGCGGATATCGCAGGCCGCGGCGATACCGCCGCCGCCGCCGGTGCACGCGCCCGACAAGGCGGCCACGGTCGGCACCGCGCAGGCTTCGACCGCGCCCATGACCAGATCCATCTTGTGCTCGTAATCCAGCGCGTCCTGATCGGTCGAAAAGCCGCGAAACTGCGACATGTCGGTGCCGGCCGCAAAGGCCTTGTCGCCGGCGCCGGTGATCACCAGGCATCGCACCGATCCGTCGGCGGAGACTGTCCGGCAGATCTCGCCCAGACGATCGTACATGCCGAAGGTCAAGGCGTTGCGGGCCTGCGGCCGGTTCAGGGTGATCCACCCGGTCGTTCCGCGGATGTCGTAGAGAAGATCGTCGCCGTCCATCGGGCCACCTGCAGTTCGTTCGACCGGGAAACCGGTACCGCCGGCAAGGGCAGGCGCCCGGGATCACGACGTTATCGGTTCGAACCTGCCACTTCCATAGTCCTTGCCATGGTCCGGCGTTAGGGGCGGCGTGCGGCGTCGTGGACCCGCTTTCGGCGCGGCACGATAGGGCGCGGAGGCTGGAAGAATTGACGTCCACTCTCGGCGCCTGACCCTCGTGGTCACGCCACCGGCGGCATGTCGGGCAAGCGCGCCGCGATGGTGCTTTCCAGCAGCTCGACGAAGGCCGCCGTCAGTTTCGAGGGGTTGGCGTCCCGCCGGCTGATGACCACCGCCTGGGCAAAACTGGGGGGCTGGAACGGCCGGGTGGCGATATCGAGGCCGCGGGAGAAATAGGCCGAGAAGGGGTCGACGATGGACACGCCGACCCCGGCATCGGCCAGCACGCAGGCGGTATGGCAATAGCGCACGACGACCCGCGGCCGGTATGCCACGCCCAGCCGGGCGAACGCCGCCTCCACCACCGCGCCCATGGTCGTCTCCAGACCGATGAAGACCTGCCCGGCCAGATCGTCGGGAGTCACGGTGTCGCGTGCCTCCAGCGCATGGCCGGCCGGCATCACGCAGACCATCTGGGCCTCGGCCAGCGGCCGGATGACCAGGCCTTCTCCGTCCGGGCGGCCCAGGATCAGGCCGATGTCGGAAATCCCGCTTTCGACCGCCTGCACCACCGTTTCGAGCCGCCGGACATCGTAGCGGACGGTGACCTTCGGGCGTTTGGCGAGAAAGGATTTGAGGGCGATGGGGACCAGCGTGTGCCCCAGCGGCGGCGTGGCGCTCAGGCGCAGGCGGCCGGCACGCGTGGTGCGCAGATCGCGGACTTCCGCCTCGATGTTGCGCAAGACCTCGAAGGCGGGCTCGGACTCGGCCAGCAGGATCTGCGCTTCCTCGGTGGGGACGAGGCGGCGATTGATGCGCTCGAACAGCGGGAACCCAAGCTGCTTTTCCAGCGCCTTGATAGCGTTCGACACGGCGGGTTGCGAGATACCCAGATGCTCGGCGGCGCCGACGGTGGTGCGGTGGCGCATCATGGCGCCGAAGACCTCGAGCAGCCTCAGGCTCAGATCGTTGCGCCGTTCGACCTTCACCGATCAGGCGGCCGCGTGCGCCGCGTTTTCGCCGGATCGCCGGCCGGACAGGAGGACGAGACCGAGCGCATGGGCCGTCGCGGCCTGGGTGGGATCGATGATCGGCAGGCCAAGGGCGTCGCTCAACCTGGCCTGATGCCGGGCCATGCCGGCGCAGCCTAGGATGATCGTATCGGCGCCGTTGGCCGCCAGGTCGCGCCCGACCTCCAGGATGCGCGGATAGGCCGCCTCCTCCTCGGCGGCGGCGACGGACAGGTGCAAGGGTTCTGAGCCGGCGCAGCGCGCCTCCACGCCCATCTGCCGAAAGGCGCGGACCTGGCGTTTGATCGAGGCGGGTCCCAGCGCGATGACGCCGAACCGGTCGCCCTGCATCAGTGCCGCCATGACGGCGCATTCGCGGATGCCCAGCACGGGCTTGTCCGTCGCCTCGCGGCAGACATCGAGACCCGGGTCGGAGAAGCAGGCGATGACAAAGGCATCCGCGTCGCGCCGCGCGCGCACGATATCGCGCAGCGGGATGGCAACCGCGTCGACATCCGCCTGACTTTCGATGCCGAAGGGACCGTCGTCCATGGTCATGGTTTCGATGGTCGGGCCGCCGGGCAGCCGCAACGGCTCCACCGCGTCCGACATGCCATGGGTAACGGCCGGGTTGGAATTCGGGTTGATCACCAGGACAAGGCCGGACAAGGGGCGCGTCTCCTACAGAACCGATGCGCCAAAGGCGTAGGCGGGGTCGCGCTCGGGCGCGGTTGGGGCAGTATAGCCGGTCCAGTCGAACGGCGCACGTTTCAGGAACGCGCCCTGGCCCCGGACGGCCTTGAGCGTGCCGTCGGCCATCGCCATCTTGCCCCGCGCGATGACCGTTTCCGGCCAGCCCGTCAGCGTCCACCCCTCGAAGGGCGTATAATCCATGGCGTCGTGCATGGACGACGCGGTCACCGCGCGGGTCTCGTCCGGGTCCCAGATGGCGATGTCGGCATCCGACCCGATGGCGATCGTGCCCTTTTGGGGATGAAGACCGAACAGCTTGGCCGCATTGGTCGCGGTCAGCGCGACGAACTGGTTGAGCGAGATCCGCCCCTTCTTGACGCCCTCCGAAAACAGGAGCGGCGCACGCAGCTCGATCCCCGGCATGCCGTTGGCGATTCTGTTGAACGGCGGGTTCGGTCCGGCCGACAGTTTGCCCGTCTCGTCGAAGCGATAGGGCGCGTGATCGGAGGAAAACAGCCGAAAGGTGCCGGCCTGAAGGTGCCGCCACAGATCGGCCTGGGTCCGTTCGTCCCGCAGGGGCGGGGAACAGCAGAACTTCGCGCCCTCGGCGCCCTCGCGATCGAGATCGTCCTTCGTGAGGAACAGGTATTGCGGGCAGGTCTCGCCGAAGATCGGCTGTCCGTCCATGTACGCCCGGGCAACCAGGCGGGCGCCTTCATCGGTCGAGACATGGACGATCAGCAGCGGCGCGCCGACAAAGCCGGCCAGCCTTATGCCGCGATGGATCGCCTCCGCCTCGGCCGCCGCGGGGTGGCTTACGGCGTGAAACTTCGGCGCATCGTGGCCTTGCGCGATCAGGCGGCCCACCATCCATTTGATCAGCGCATTGTTTTCCGCGTGGGTCATCGTCAGGGCGCCGTGTTCGCGCGCGGTGACCAGGATATCGAGCATCTGCTCGTCGGATACGATGAGCTTGTCGTAGGTCATGAAGACCTTGAACGACGTGATGCCGGCGGCGAACGCCTCGGGCAGTTCCTCCTGCAGAACCGTTTCGGTGGGGTCCGAGATGATCAGGTGGAACGAGTAGTCCAGGACCGATTTGCGGGCCCGCTGGTGATAGATCTCCATGACCTCCCGCACCGATTGCCCCCGGTGCTGGGCGGCGAAGGGGATGATCGTCGTGTTGCCACCGAACAGCGCCGAGATGCTGCCGGACTCATAGTCGTCCGAGGTCATGGCCCCGGTGGCGCTTTCCTGCTCGATATGGCAATGGGATTCGATGCCGCCGGGCAGCACCAGCTTGCCCGTGGCGTCGATGGTTTCGCGGGAATTTTCGAGACCTCGGCCAAGCGCCGTGACGATGCCGCCGGCGATGCCGACATCGGCCCGAAAGGTGTCGGAGGCGGTGACGACCGTGCCGCCCTTGATGACCAGATCGAAGATGGTCATTGCGCCGCGTCACGCATCGATGCGCCCAACCGCTCAAGGCTGCTCTCCAGGCGCCGCATGAGACGGGTCAGCTCGTCCTGCCCCCAGGCGTCTAGGGCCGGGCCCGGCGCCCGGGCCTTCGCAGAACGGATAGCGCCGCGCCGGCGCAGGATCTCCTTTCGGACGGCGAGACCGAAACCGGGCTGCTGCTCGTGCCGGACCAGCGGCAGATAGGCGTCGAACAGATCTTCCGCGCCGTCGACATCCCCCGCCCGGTGCCGCGCCACCACCTGGACGAGCATTTCCGGATAGGCGAACCCGGTCATCGCCCCGTCGGCGCCGCGCGAAAGTTCCTGCGGCAGGTAAAGACCGCCGTTGCCGCACAGGATCGAGACGCGCCGCGCCCGCCTTTCCACGGCCGTCTTGCGCACCTGGGAGAGTTTCTGCAGTCCCGGCCAGTCCTCGTGCTTCAACATCACGACGCTCGGAAGCTCCTCGACGATTCGGGTGAAGCCCTCGGCGGAGATCGGCATGTTGGTGGCCAGCGGGAAGTCCTGATAGCAGATCGGCACCTTGTCGCCGATGGCGTCCACGACGCTGCGCATGTACGCCAGCACGCCCGTTTCCGTTTTCGCCGCCGCCTGGGGCGCCACCATGACGCCCGCAGCGCCGGCGTCCATCGCCCCGCGCGCCAGGGTCGCAAGATTGCCGAGCCCGGCGTTGGACACGCCGACGATCACGGGCACGCGGCCGTCGACCCGCCTTAGGACCTGTTCGACAACGGCCATCGATTCCTCGGCCGTCAGCTTGGGGGCCTCGCCCATCATGCCCAGGACCGTGATCCCGGAGACGCCGTGATCGAGATAGAAATCCGTCAGGCCGTCGAGGCTGGCGTGGTCGACCGCACCGTCATCGGTAAACGGGGTGACGGAGATGATAAAGACGCCGGAGGCGGTTTCGTTGAGTTTCTGCATTTTTGTGGCTCTCAGTCGTGGATGGCGGCTGCCGGCTGGCGCACCAGCGAACGCCAGTCCGGCACGGCTTTCTCATAGGGATCAGTAAGGTTGGCATAATAGGCGCCGTGAAGGCGAGCCACCGGCGCGTAGCGCGTCGAATCGATACGCTTGGTTTCCGGGTCGAACAGCCCCTCGCGGGCCACCAGCGCCTTGACCTCGCCGAACACCAGCGTGCGGCCCGACCCGACGGGCATCAGCTTCCACAGCCGGCATTCCAACGCCACCGGCGCGTCCAGGATACGGGGCACGGCATGGGTAACGCCGGGCCCCATGCGTATGCCCAGGGCGTCCGGCTCGCCGATGTCGCGGGGAAAAAGCGCCGCCGTTTCGACCATGGTCGACAGCAATTCCTGGTCGGCGATGTGGACCGTGAAGGTCTCGCCCTGTTCGATGTTGAGCAGCGTGTGCTTGAGCTCGCCATCGGGCCTTCGGTCCATGCCGATGATGACGAGCGCCGGATCCTCCGAAAAGACGTTGAAGAAGCTGAACGGCGCCGCGTTGACGACTCCGTCCGGCCCGACGCTGGTGATCCAGGCGACCGGCCGTGGCACCACGGCGGAGATCAGCATCTTGTAGCGCTCGCGCGGCGAAAGCTGATCGAAGCGAAAGGCGACCCCGCCCGAGGGCTGTGTGCCCGGCGGGGCCCCGTTTCCGGCCGCCGGCGGAGCGGTTTCGGTGGGTGCGGCGGCGCCGGTGCGCGCGGTGATCAGGCCGTAATGCTCGGTGCGCCGGTGGCGGGCGAAGTCGAAGATGGTGGATTTGCCGAATGTCGTCGCGTCCAGGTCGCAGGTGTGGACGATTAGCTCGTCGTCCTCGGTCTTGCTTTCCGCCACGATGCGGCCCTCCGGATCGACGATGACGCTGCCGCCGATCAGGGGATGGCCGTCCTCGACCCCCGCTTTGGCCACCGCCACCACCCAGGTCGCGTTCTGGTAGGCGCCCGATTGCAGCACCAGGCGGTGATGGAACAGGCGCTCCTCCGGCCCTTCCTCGCCCCTCTGGCTGTTGACGGCCGGGGTGTTGTAGCCGAGCACCACCATCTCGACGCCCTGCAGACCCATGACCCGATAGGTTTCCGGCCAGCGCCGGTCGTTGCAGATGCACATGCCGATGATGCCGCCCAGCACGTTCCACACCGGAAAGCCAAGATCGCCCGGCTCGAAATAGCGTTTCTCGAGATGCTGGAAAGCCCGCTCCGTATCGTACTCCGAATGTCCCGGCAGGTGGATCTTGCGGTACTTGCCGACGATGGCGGCCTGCCGGTCCGTCAGGATCGAGGTATTGAAATGGCGGCCGTCGGGGGTCAGCTCGCCATAACCGAAGGAGATGGCGATGCCGTGCGCCTTGGCGGCGTCGAAAAGCGGCTGGACCGCGCCGTTGGGCATCGCCCGCTCGAACCAGGTGTCGACCTCGGCCTGGTCCTCCATGTACCAGCGCGGGAAAAAGGTGGTCAGCGCGAGCTCGGGGAACACCACCAGGTCGCAGCCCGCTTCTGCGGCTTCGTCCAGCAGCGCGATCATGCGTCCCACGACCTTGTCTCGCCCCTCCGCCTTCTGGATCGGCCCCAGCTGGGCGGCGCCGACGGTGATCGGTCTCATTCAGTCCTCCGGGATTTTATGTCGCCATCCGGCGTTCTAGCCGGCTGATCAGCCGGACAAGAGGCCACAGGATGACCAGGTATATGGCCGCCGCGGCGATGATCGGCGAGGCGTTGTAGGTGACCGACCGCGCCATGTCGGCCGAGTAGAGAAGCTCGGCCAGCGATACGACGCTGGCGAGCGAGGTCAGCTTGACGACCTCCACCGTGTTGGAGATCAGGTCGGGCAGCACATTGCGCACCGCCTGCGGCAGGATGACGTGAAGCATGGTCTGGGCGGCCGTGAGCCCGGTGGAGCGCGCCGCCTGGGCCTGACCCTCGCCGATGGACAGAATGCCGGCGCGATAGATTTCGCCGTAATAGGCCGCGTTGTTGAGAAGGAAGGCGACGGCGACGGCCTGCAGCGGCGAAAGCTGGATACCGGCGAAGGGCAGACCCGAATAGACGAAGATCAGAAGAACCAGCGGCGGCAGGGCCCGGAACAAATCGACGAAGGCGATGGCCGTCCAGCGCAGGGGCTTGAAGGGTGACAGCGAGGCGAGCGCCGCGAAGATGCCGCCGATCAGCCCGAGCGGGATGACGATGACGCAGATCAGCGCCGTCAGGCCGAGCCCGCTCAGCAGCATCGGCCAGGCGGCGACCATGATCTCCCAGTTCAGGAACTGCTGCCGGAAGGCCTCCATCAGGGGTCCCTCACGCGTGCCGCCACTTGAACCGCCGCTCCACGGCGCGGGAGGCGATGACCAGCGGCAGGAACAGGAGGGTGTAGGCGATCGCCGCCATCATCAGCGGCGAGGCGTTGCCCGAAAAGGATTGGGCCGTCGTGGCCTGACCCAGGATGTCGGGCAGGCCGATGACCATGCCCAGCGCCGTCGATTTGGTGATCGCGATCGCGCGGTTGGTCAGCGGCGCCACGGTCATCCGCGCGGCCTGGGGCAGGACCACATACAGCAGCGTCTGGGTGAAGGACAGGCCTGTGGAGCGCGCCGCCTGCCATTGGCCACGGTCGACGGACAGGATCCCGGCCCAGAAGATCTCCTCGGCGAAGGCCGCGAGCGCCAGGGCCAGCACGATCCAGATGACCGCGAACGCCGACAGGGTCACGCCCACGCTGGGCAGGCCGAAATAGGCGATGAGGATCAGCACCAGGGGCGGCAGGGCCCGGAACGAGTCGGCGAAGGTCACCACCAAAAAATTGACCGGCGCCACGCGGTAGGCCCTCAGACAGGCGAGCGCCAGGCCCAGCAGGATACCGGTCGTGACCACGACGACCGCCAGTTCCAGCGTGACGACGAAGCCCTGCAGGATGGCCGGCAGGTACCGGGCCATGACGGCCTCGTTGAAGAATGTGTCGAGAAAGCGCTCAAGGGGCGACACCGCCGGCTCCTAATGGGTGACGCGCGACAGAAAGGCCTGCGTGCGCGGCTCCTTCGGCGCGCCGAAGAGGATGTCGGGCGGACCCTGTTCGACGATCAGGCCGTCATCCATGAAGATGACCCGGTCGGCCGCCTCGCGCGCGAACCGCATCTCGTGGCTGACCACCAGCATGGTCATGCCGGCCTTGCGCACCTTCAGCATGACGTCGAGCACGTCGCCCACCAGCTCGGGGTCCAGCGCCGATGTGGGTTCGTCGAACAGCATGACCTTGGGCTCCAGGGCCAGCGCCCGGGCGATGGCCACCCGCTGCTGCTGGCCGCCGGACAAGGCGGCGGGATAACTGTCCGCCTTGTCGGAGAGCCCGACTTCCTCCAGCGCCGCCATGGCCCGGTCGCGGGCCGCGGCGCGGGACAGCTTGGAAACCTTGCGCAGCGCCAGCGTCACATTGCCCAGCGCCGTTTTGTGCGGATAGAGGTTGAAGGATTGAAACACCATGCCGATCCGCCGGCGCATGGCGTTGAGATCGACCGCCCGGGCCGTGATGTCGACATCCTCGACGATCACCGCGCCGGAGCTTGGTTCCTCCAACCGATTGCAGCAGCGCAGCAACGTGCTTTTGCCCGAGCCCGACGGTCCGATCAGAAAGACCATCTCGCCCTTGGCGACATCCAGGTCGATGCCCTTGAGGACGTGCAGGGCCTCGTAATGCTTGTGCAGACCGACAAGCCGGAGGATCGGCCGGTCCGTGGCCGGACGAGGGGGCGGTGCCGTGGTGGTGGATGGTCCAGGCACCGCGTCCTTCGTCCGTCCGTCGCGAGTCGGCTCGACCGGCGCCTCCTGTCCGTTGGGTTCGGCCAGGCTCACGGGCTCAGCCGCAATTCAGCTCGTGCGGGGTCTCGTCATGGCCCGGAAAACCCACCTGCCCGAATCCCGGCAGCACGGTGACCGCGGCGCTGCCTTCCGGGGGCGTGACGCCGAACCATTTTTCCGACAGCGCCGCCACGGTGCCGTCCTGCTTCATGCACTCGATCACGGCCTCGATCTTGTTGCGGGTCTCAACGTCGTCCTTGCGGAACGGCATGCCCCACACCAGGCCGGTCTTGTGCAGATAGGAAAGCTGAAGCTGCGGGTTCTGCTTGACCGCCCAGGCCGACACGGTGTTGCCGGCCACGTTGGCGTCGGCGCGCCCGGACAGGACCGCCTGCACCGCGTCTGTGTTGCTGCCGTAGCTTTCCACGGTCCAGCCGATCTCATCGGCCAGATCGCGGGTCCAGGAATCGTAGGCCGACCCCTTGTTGACCGCGATGGTCTTGCCCCGCAACTGGCTGAGGTCGGTGATCTCCTCGGCCCCGGCCGGCACAACGAACTGATAGTCGGTGTCCAGATACCCTTCGGTGAACAGCAGGTTCTCGGCCCGTTCCTCCGTAATGGTGGTCGGGGCGACGATAAAGTCGTAGGTGCCGGCCTGCAGCGCCGGCAATAGGCCCGAGAACTGGGCCGGCGTGATGTTCATCTCGATCCCCAGCCGGGCGCCGATCTCGTTGGCCAGGTCGACGTTGAAACCCTCGATGCCGCCGCCCAGCTTGGGCATGGCGTGCGGGGCGAAGGTGCCGTCCAGCGCCACGTTGTAGCTGTCCTGGGCCTGGGCGCCGGCCGCCGCCAGGCCGGTCAGCACCACCGCCGTCAAAGCCACTGTTTTCATCTTCATGGCGATATCCTTTTGTGAAGCCTCCATTGGAAAAAGCTTCACCGGTCGCCCGCCCCGACATCAAGCCCAAAAAATCACCCCGCTATCAATTTTGGGCCAGGTTCATAATGTTTTATTATATTAAGGAGCTACCGCGCCGCCACGGCCTCGATCTCGACCTTGAAGATCTCCCTTGCGAAGCCGGAGACGATCATCAGGGTCGAGGCCGGCGGCGGGGTGGCGACGAAACGGTCGCGGGCGGTCATGTAGGCCTGGAGGTGGTCGCGGCCGGTGACATAGGCGTTGATCCGGATCAAATCGTCGAAATCCATGCCGGCGCTCTCCAGCACCGCGCCGATGTTGCGAAAGCACAGATCGGCCTGGGCCTCGGCGTCCTCGGGCACCGTATCGTCGGGGGCCACGCCCAACTGGCCGGAACAGAAAAGAAGGCGCGCGCCCGGCGGCACCTCCACACCGTGGCTGTACAGGGCGAAGGGGGCGCGGATCGAGTCGGGTAGGTGATGGCGGGTCATTGCCGTACAGTCCCTTGGATCGTTTCACGGAAGCCAAGAGGGTAGGGATGACGCTTCGGCACTGGCAAGACCTGACCACCGTCGATTTCAAGGGGCTGGATCCGGAGCGGACGGTGGCGGTCATGCCGCTGGGCGCCATCGAACAGCACGGGCCGCACCTGCCGCTCTCCACCGACGCGGTGATCGCGGAGGAAATGGCCCGACGGGCGCTGGACCTGGTGCCGGCGGACGTGCCCGCCCTGCTGCTGCCGACCATGGCCATCGGCAAGTCCAACGAGCATCTGGCCTATCCCGGTACGTTGACACTGACCGCCAAGACGCTGATCGATGTTTGGTTCGAGACGGCCGAGGGCGTCAAGCGGGCGGGGTTGGCCAAGATCCTGTTCGTCAACGCCCATGGCGGCCAGCCGCAGGTGATGGAGATCGTCGCCCGCGAGCTTCGGGTCCGGCACGGCCTGCTGGCCGTGTCGTCGAGCTGGTGGCACATGGGGCTGCCCGACGGGCTGGTCGATGCCGACGAGGCGCGACACGGCATCCATGGGGGCACCGTCGAGACCTCGATCATGCTGCATCTCCGGCCCGATCTGGTGCGCATGGACCGGGCCGCCGATTTCGTCTCGGTCCTGCCGGAAACCGAGGCGGCCAACGAAAGGCTGCGCTATGTCGGCGGCGTGGGGATCGGCTGGCAGGCGCAGGACCTCCATCCCGACGGCGCGGCCGGGGACGCCAGTGCGGCGACGGCGGACATCGGGGCGCGGGTCGTGGCCCATGTCACGCAAGGCCTGGCCGAACTGGTCGCCGAAGTGTCGCGGCATCCCCTGTCGTCGGTGAAGAACCGGTGATCGCGACGGCTGTCCCGGACCGAAGGTTGGCTCTATAGTGCTGCTCTATTGCCGGGCAAACGACGAGATAATGGGCAGGTACACGCCTTTAGAATGGTCGATAGTGCGTCAGGGGCGGCTTCGAGCGCCCATGGAACGGCCTGGATCCGCCATGGCACGGGAATTGCGCGGTTGGGGCGATATTTGAGGGGCATCGGCCGCCGGGCCGCCGGCTCCCGATCATTTGCACGACACACGACGGGGAGACAAAAATGACATCGACAGGACTTACACGCGCGGCGGCGGTGGCCGCGGCGGTCGGCGCCGCGATGACCGCGACATCGGCCGTGGCGCTGGATGAGGTCACCTTCGGCACCAACTGGGTGGCGCAGGCCGAACATGGCGGGTTCTACCAGGCGGTGGTCGACGGCACCTACGAACGGTACGGCCTCGACGTGACGATCATGCCGGGCGGGCCGCAGGTCAACAACCGGCTGATGCTGCCCACCGGCCGGCTCGATTTCCTCATGGGCGGTAATATGTTGCAGGCCTTTTCTGCGGTGGAGAACGATATTCCGACCATCGCGGTCGCGGCGATTTTCCAGAAGGACCCGCAGGTCATCCTCACCCATCCCGATCAGGGCCTGGACACCTTCGAGAGCCTGAAGACGATCGACCTTCTGATCGGCGCCGACGGGCTGGCCAGCTATTACCAGTGGATGGTGTCCGAGTACGGCTTCTCCGAAGAGCAGGTCCAGCCCTACACCTACAATTTCGCGCCCTTCCTGTCGGACAAACGGTTGGGGCAGCAGGGCTATGTGACATCGGAACCCTTTGCCATCGAGCGCGAAACGGGGATCAAGCCGAACATCTTCCTGCTGGCCGACTACGGGTTTGACACCTATTCCACGACCATCGAAACCCGTGTCGACCTGGTCGAGAACAACCCGGATCTGGTGCAGCGCTTTGTCGATGCCTCGATCATCGGCTGGTACAATTACCTTTATGGCGACAACGAAGCCGCAAACGCTCTGATCAAGACCGACAATCCGGAGATGACGGACGACCAGATCGCCTATTCCATCGCCCAGATGAAGGCGTTCGGGATCGTCGATTCCGGCGATACCGAGACGCTTGGCATCGGCGCCATGACGGACGCCCGCATGAACAGCTTCTTCGACCGCATGGTCAAGGCCGGGGTGGTCAGCGGCGATATCGATCCGTCCAAATCCTACACCCTCGAATTCGCCAACAAGGGCGTGGGGCTTGACCTGCGGCCAAACTGACGGGGCAGCCCATTGACCAGACTCGCGGCGGTCGCCGGCGATACCGGCGCGACGGACCTGGCGGCAAAAGCCTCCGACGTCGCGCCGGTCGTCTCCCTCGCCCATGTTTCCAAGCGGTTCTCGAACGGCACGCTGGCGTTGGAGGACATGTCTCTGGACATCCATCCCGGCGATTTCGTCAGCCTGCTGGGACCGTCGGGCTGCGGCAAATCGACGGCGCTGCGGATCATCGCCGGGCTTGGCGAGGCGACCGGCGGCGCCGTCGACTGGCCCGGCGGCCGGCCCCGGCGCGGCGACATCGGGTTTGTGTTTCAGGAACCGACCCTGATGCCCTGGGCCACCGTGTTCGACAATGTCTGGTTGCCCAACCGGCTGGACGGGGCGTCGCGGCAGGCGGCGCGGGCCGATGTCGATGCGGCGTTGGCGATGGTCGGTCTTGAAGATTTTTCAAAAGCTTATCCAAGAGAATTATCCGGTGGCATGAAGATGCGGGTGTCCATTGCCCGGGCCCTGGTGACCCGGCCGAAGATCCTGCTGATGGACGAGCCGTTCGCCGCGCTCGACGAAATCACCCGCTTCAAGCTCAACGACGATCTGCTGGCGCTGTGGGAACAGCATCACTGGACCGTGGTCTTCGTCACCCACAGCGTGTTCGAATCGGTCTATCTGTCGAACCGCATCGTGGTGATGGCCGCCAGCCCCGGCCGGGTGACCGAGACGATGGCCAACGATGCGCCGCACCCGCGGAGCGGAGACTTCCGAACGTCGGAGGCGTATGCCCATCTCTGCCGCACCGCCTCCGACGCGCTGCATCGGGCGATCCTGACGACCGGGGCCTCGGCATGACGGCGGCCATGGACGTTGCCAGACCCGCCGCCGGCGCCGATCTGCGCGCCCGTGCCGAGGCGCGCGAGCGGGCGCTGCGCATCCTGTTGCCGATCGCCATCCTGTCCTGCGCCGTCCTGGGCTGGGAGCTGCTGGTCCGGATCAACGAGATCCCCCACTACATCCTGCCGTCGCCCAGCCTGATCGCGACCACCCTGGTCGAGGATTGGTCGATCCTGTCGGTGTCGCTGGGCACGACGCTGAAGATCACCTTCTCCGCCCTGGCCGTCGCGGTGGTCGGCGGGGTCGGTCTGGCGATCCTGTTCACCCAGTCGAAATGGGTGGAGATCAGCCTGTTTCCGTTCGCGGTCATCCTGCAGGTCACGCCGATCATCGCCATCGCGCCCCTGATCCTGATCTACGTGAACTCGATCCCGGCGGCGTTGCTGATCTGCGCCTGGATCGTCGCGTTTTTCCCGATCCTGTCGAACACGACCCTGGGTCTCAATTCGGCCGACCACAATCTGCGCAACCTGTTCGAACTGTATGGCGCCACGCGATGGCAGACGCTGCGCTATCTGCGGCTGCCCGCGGCGATGCCCTATTTTCTGGGCGGCTTGCGCATCGCCGGCGGTCTGGCCCTGATCGGTGCCATCGTCGCCGAATTCGCGGCCGGGTCGGCCGGGCGGGGGGCGGGACTTGCCTACCGCATCCTGGAGTCGAGCTACCGGCTCAACGTGCCGCGCATGTTCGCGGCGCTGCTGCTGATTTCCATAACCGGTATCCTGATTTTCCTGGTGTTGAGCCTGCTGTCCCATCTGCTGTTGCGCAAATGGCATGAGAGCGCGCTGAAGCGGGAAAACTGAGATGGCCCGTCTTTCGCCCCAGAGGCTTGGCGACGCTTACTGGATCACCGACGCTCGCGTGCCCGCTGTCCTGCTCGACGGCGACCGTCCGATGGGAACGCCGGACGGGGATGGCCTCTTTGCCCTGGATCTGCGGATCGAGGGCGGCCGCGTCGCGGCCGTGGAGGCGCCCGCGGCGCGCCCTAGCACGGCCGTCATCGATCAGCGGGGCGGCATGGTTCTGCCGTGCTTCGTCGACATGCACACCCATATCGACAAGGGTCACATCTGGCCGCGAAAGCCGAACCCGGACGGGACATTCGACGGCGCGCTGTCCGCCGTCGCCGACGATCGCGCCGCCCTGTGGAGTTCCGCGGACGTGCGCCGGCGCATGGACTTCTCGCTGGCTTGCGCCCATGCCCACGGCACGGCAAGCGTGAGAACCCACCTCGATTCCTCGGCGCCCCAGCACCTCATTTCCTGGCCCCTGTTCGCCGAGATGCGGGACCGTTGGGACGGCCGGATCGATCTTCAGGCGGTGTCGATCCTGGCCATCGACGATATCGCGGCCGGCTTCGGGCCGGAACTGGCCCAGACGGTGGCGCGTCATGGCGGCGTTCTGGGCGCGGTCACCTATATGACGCCGGGGTTGGACCAGGCGCTCGACACGGTCTTCGAGCTGGCCGCCCAGCATGGTCTCGATCTTGATTTTCACAGCGACGAGACCGCCGATCCCGACGCCCGCTCCCTGCTCCATGTCGCCGAGGCGGCGATCCGCCATCGCTTTGCCGGCCGGATCGTGTGCGGTCACTGCTGCTCCCTGGCCAATCAGCCCCCGGACATGGTCGACCGCACACTCGACCTGGTGGCGGAGGCGGGGATCGCCGTGGTGTCGCTGCCGATGTGCAATCTGTATCTGCAGGACCGGCGGGCCGGCCGCACGCCGCGCTGGCGTGGGGTCACGCTGTTGAAGGAAATGCGGTCCCGTGGCATCCCTGTCGCGGTGGCGTCGGACAACACCCGCGATCCGTTCTACGGCTATGGCGATCTGGACGGGTTGGAGGTCCTGCGCGAAGCGGTGCGCATCTTTCAGTTCGACTGTCCGGTCGGCGACTGGGTGGCCGCCGTGTCCCGCTGGCCGGCCGACATCATCGGCGTCCCGGCGCGGGGTCGGATCGCGGTCGGCGGATCGGCGGACCTGGTCCTGTTCGATGGCCGTGCCTATTCGGAGCTCTTGTCCCGTCCGGAAAGTGGCCGCATCGTGATCCGCGACGGACGGCCGATCGACCGGGTGCTGCCCGACTATCGCGACCTTGACGACCTGATGCAGCTGCACACACGGAAGGAAGCCGTCGGATGACCTACGACATTGCGGGGTTGAAGACCGAACTGGCGGGCATCGCCATGGAGGACGATCCGCGTCTGGTGCGCCTGAAGAGCCGGGACTTCTTCTGGTATTCGCCGGTCTTGAAGCGGCAGCTCAACAAGGTATCGGGCGACCTTCTGGTGACGCCCAAGACCGAGGCGGAGGTGGCGCGGGTGCTCAAGGCGTGTCACGCGCGCGGCATCCCGGTGACGCCGCGCGGATCGGGCACCGGCAACTACGGCCAGGCCATGCCGCTCTCCGGCGGCGTGGTTCTCAACCTGGCGGCGATGGCGGCGGTGCGCGACATCGCGCCGGGCCGCCTGGTGGCCGAGCCGGGCGCGGTGCTGGCCAAGATCGACGAGCAGGCCATCGCCCGGTCCGGTCAGGAACTGCGCATGTTTCCCTCCACCTATCGCACGGCCTCCATCGGCGGCTTTATCGGCGGCGGGTCCGGCGGGGTCGGATCGATCGGCTGGGGCGGCTTGCGCGACCTTGGTAACGTGCTGCGGCTGCGCGTTGTCACCATGGAGGCCGAGCCCCGCATCCTGGAGATGACGGGCGAGGACCTGCATAAGGTCATGCACGCCTACGGCACCAACGGCGTGATCACCGAGGTCGAGGTGCCCCTGGCGCCGGCCTATGACTGGGTCGATGTGATCGTCGGGTTCGACGACGCCATGGACGCCGTGCGCTACGCCAACGATCTGGCCCGCCAGGACGGCATCCTCAAAAAGCTAATCACCCCCATCGCAGCGCCGATCCCGCACGATTATCTCGGCCGGCATCACCGCTTTTCCCGCCGTGACCAGTCCGTCGTCCTGCTGATGATCGCGGCCCACGCGATGGATGCGTTCGGTGCGTTTCACAAGCGGGCGAAGAACGCCGAATTGCTCTACCGGTCCGACGCCGCGACCGACACCGAACGGACCACCCTGCCGCCGGTGTACGAGCTGGCCTGGAACCACACCACGCTCTGCGCCCTGAAGGTCAGCAAGGACATCACCTATCTGCAGGTGCTCTATCCCTTTCCGGGGCAGATCGATCTGGTCGACCGGATCCATCGTCATTTCGGCGACGAGGTGCCCATGCATCTGGAGTTCGTGCGCTTCGACGGCGACATCACCTGTTTCGGGCTGCCTCTGGTCCGGTTTTCCACCGAGGAACGGCTGGAGGAGATCATGGCGATCCACGAGGACATGGGCGCGCCGATCTTCAATCCGCACCGCTACACGCTGGAGGAGGGCGGCATGAAGCAGACCGACGCCGTCCAGCTTGCCTTCAAGAAGGAAGCCGATCCGCAAGGCCTGCTCAACCCCGGCAAGATGATCGCCTGGGAAGATCCGGCCTTCGATTACGCCAGCCGCAAGACCTACCTGTTCCGGGGGTTGGAGATGGCGGACTGAAACCGCCGATACGGGTCCCATGCGCGTCCTTGTCCTCTATGCCCATCCGGTCGAGAGCAGCTTTCAGGCGGCGCTGCACGCGCGTGTCGTCGAAACGCTGACGGCCCGGGGCCACGATGTCGACGATTGCGATCTGTATGCGGAAGATTTCGACCCGCGCCTGAGCCGGGCCGAACGCCTTGCCTATCACGACGCGGAGTCCGACCGGTCCGCCGTCCAGCCTCATATCGACCGGCTGCGGGCGGCCGAGGCGCTGGTGCTGGTCTTTCCGGTGTGGAACTTCGGCTATCCGGCGATCCTGAAGGGCTATTTCGACCGGGTGTTCCTGCCCGGCGTGACCTTTCGCATGGACAACGGCAAGGCGGTCCCCATGCTCCGCCACATAAGGCGCACCGTCGCCGCCGTCACCTATGGCGGCAGTCGGCATCGGGCGATCCTGCTGGGCGACCCGGTGCGCAAATCCGTGACCCGGGTGCTGCGCGCTCAAACCGTCGGCGCGCCGCTTCGCTACATCGCGCAGTATGATATGAACCGTTCGACCGACGAAGGCCGGAGGCGGTTTCTGGCAAGCGTCGAAGCGGAGATGGAGCGGTTTGGGTGAACGTTTTGGTTGTCTATTGCCACCCGGACCCCGAAAGCTTCAACGCGTCCATCCGGGACACGGTGATCGACGCGCTGCGTCAGGCCGGGCATCAGGTCCGGTTGCTCGATCTTTACGCCGACGGCTTCGACCCGATCATGGGCCGCGAGGAAAGGCGCGCGTATCATACCAGGGAGGTGAACGAGATACCGGTGGCCGATCACCTTGCCCTGATCCGCCAGACCGACGGGTTGCTGTTTGTCTTCCCGACCTGGTGGTACGGTCTGCCGGCGATGCTGAAGGGCTGGCTGGACCGTGTGTGGGTGCCGCACGTCACCTTCAGCATGCCCGAGAACGGCCAGCCGGTTCGCCCGCTGATGACCCATATCCGGTTTCTCGGCGGCATCACCACCTGCGGTGCGCCGTGGTGGTGGACGAAATTCGTCGGCGAACCCGGCCGCCGCACGATCCTGCGCGGCATCCGCGCGCTGTGCGCCAAACGCTGCCGCACCCTTTGGCTCGCCCATTACAAGATGGACAGTTCGACACCGGAAAGCCGGGAAGCGTTCCTGGCCCGAGTGCGCCGAACTCTGGCGCGGGTCGGATGACGACGCGAAAGGCCGGATCATGAGTACGGCGCTGATCGATCCACGGGCGATGACCCGGCTGCTCGATGCCCTGCTTCGGGCCGATGGATGCGGGGCGGAGGAGGCCGACGCCGTCGCCACCCATCTGGTGGAGGCGTGCCTCAGCGGGCACGACAGTCACGGTATCGTGCGCATCGACCGGTACCATGGATGGCTCAAGTCGGGAGTGCTGGTGGCGCGCCAGGGCCTGACGGTCCTGTCCGAGGGTCCGGCCTTTGTCCATCTCGACGGCGGCAACGGCATGGGCCAGTGGCTGGCCCGGCAGGCGACGGACCGGGGCATCGCCATGGCCGGCCAGTCGGGGTGCGCGGTGGTGGCCCTGCGGCGTGCCGGGCATGTCGGCCGGGTCGGCGCCTATGCGGAGCAGGCGTGTGCCGCCGGTATCGTTTCGATCCATTTCGTCACCGTCGCGGGATCGCGCCTGGTGGCGCCGTTCGGATCGTCCCAGCGCGGTATCTCGACCGCTCCGTTCGCGGTCGGCGTGCCAAACGCCCACGGCGACGATTTTGTCCTGGACTTCGCCACGTCGATGGTTGCCGAAGGCAAGGCGCTGGTTGCGGCGCGCGGCGGCCGCGGGCTGCCCGACGACGCGCTGGTCACCGCGGACGGACACCTCACCGGCGATCCGCGTGTCCTTTACGGACATACGCTGGAGGAGGGGCTACCCGATGCGCGGGGCGGCACCGGCGCGCTGCGCACGATGGGCGACCACAAAGGGTCGGGTTTGGCCCTGGCATGCGAGCTTCTGGCCGGCGCGTTGACCGGGGGCGGAACCAACGGCCCGACCGACCATCCATTCGGCAACGGTCTTCTGTCGATCTATATCGATCCGACACGGTTCGACGATCTGGGGACCTTCGCGCGGGAAGCCGGCGATTACATCGCCTTTATCCAGTCATCGGCGCCGGCCACACCCGGCGTGGCCGTCCAGATCCCCGGCGACAAGGAACGGGCGACCCGGGCCGAGCGGGGCGCCAACGGCATCCCCGTGCCCGACGAGGTGGTCGAGCGGATCCTTAACGTGGCCCGGGAGGTCGGGATCGATGTGAGCCTGGACGCCCTCCGGCATGGCGCCGACGCGCGCGGGCAGGCCGGCTGACGGCGGGTCTTCTTCGACCACGCCACATGTCGCCGGATTGACTGTCCAGGCACGCCAGTTATGGTGGCGCCCATCATCGTCAGGACGACAACGAAACCCATCCGGCGCGTCGGGCGACCGGGCAGCAATCCGGGCGGATCGACATGACGGGACTTTCCATCGTTCTTTTGGTCGTGCTGGGCCTGATCGTGCTGGTCGTCGGCTGGGGCATCGTCACCTACAACGGCTTTGTGGCCCGCCGCCAGCGGACCCGCGAGGGATGGAGCGGCATCGACGTGCAGTTGAAGCGCCGGACCAACCTGATTCCCAACCTGATCGAAACGGTGAAGGGCTACGTGAAGCACGAGCGCGACGCGCTGGAGGCGGTGACGGAAATGCGGGCCCGCTGCCAATCCGCCGCCACGGCCGATGCCGGCGCGCGCCAGGAGGCCGAGGGCGGGTTGTCGACCGCCCTGATGCGCCTGTTCGCGGTGGCCGAAAATTATCCCGACCTCAAGGCGGACGGCACGTTTCTGGAACTGCAACGCACGCTCGCGGAACTGGAGGACCAGATCCAGATGGCACGCCGATACTACAACGGCACCGTGCGCGACCTGAACACGATGGTCGAATCCTTCCCCAGCAACATCGTCGCCAAGCTGTTCTCCTTCCAGCCGGCCGCGTACTACGAGGTCGACCACGCGTCCGAACGCCTGCTGCCAAAGGTGGCGTTTTGACCGTAACGTCATGATCGCGGCGCCCGAGCGGACGCCGATCGCCCGTCGGTCCTTGCCTATCCCGGTTCTCGCCATCGTTGCCATGCTGCTGGCATGGACGGCCGGGCCGGCGACGGCCCAGCAGGAACGGATCCTGTCCTTCGAGGCCGGCATCATCGTCGAACCGGACGGGTCTCTTTCCGTTGAGGAAACCATCGAGGTCGTTGCCGCCGGGCGGGAGATCCGGCGCGGTATCTTTCGCGATATTCCGCTGCGCAGCATCACCCCGCTTGGTTTCAATCACATCGCGTCGTTCGACATCGTGCGGGTCGAGCGGGACGGGGCGGCGGAGCCCTATTTCCTGAGCGATTTGAACGCGGGAGTGCGCATCTACATCGGCGAGGAACAGACCTTCCTTGAGCCGGGGCGCCATCGTTACACCATTGCCTATCGAACCGACCGGCAGCTTTTCCACCGCGAGGGAGAGGACGAGCTGTACTGGAACGTCACCGGCAATGGCTGGGCGTTTCCCATCGACCGGGCCGTCGCGACGGTCCACCTGCCCGGCGGTGAGGAGGCGACCGAGATTGTCGGATACACGGGTGGACGGGGAGAGACGGGGGAGGATTTCGAGGTTCTGGATCGGCGGGGCCCCACCGTTCGCATCGCCACGACGCGAACGCTGCAACCCGGCGAGGGGCTGACGGTGGCGGTGGTGTGGCCACAGGGCGCGGTCGACCGCCCGTCCATGATCGAACTGACGATGTCGGTGCTCGACGACAATTGCGGTCCCCTGCTGGGACTCGTTCTCCTGGCCGTTCTGATCGCCTATTTCGTGCGGGTCTGGGACAGGCTGGGTCGCGATCCGGAAAAGGGCACCATCATCCCCCTGTTCGGACCGCCCGACGGGCTGTCTCCCGTCGCCGTCGGATTCATCTGGAATCGCGGGTTTGGCGGCGGCTTCGCTCCGGGGCAGGCGTTCACCGTCGCCCTGACCAGCCTCGCCACGAGGGGCGCGATCACCATTGAGGACATGGGCGATCGGACCTTCGCGATCGGGAAAAGCGACGCGGTTCCCGATGACCTGCCGCGCGGCGAACGGGCCGTGTTCGACGATCTGTTTGGGCAGCGTCATCCGGACGTGACCTTCGGCAAAAAGTACGAACCGCGGATCGCCAGCGCCAGGACCGCGCTGCGGGGTGCCTTCGGCAGGGAATACAGCCGTCTGTACCATCTCAAGAACCGTCGCCCATGGTTTCTTGGGGCGCTCATCGGTCTTGCCGGGGTCCTGGTGACCTTGCTTGCCGACGTCAAGGGTGAGGACAATCTGGGCGGGATGCTGATGATGCTGGTGTTCGCGGGGGCGTTCGCCGTGCCAAGCTCCGTTCTCATTTCGCGGGCAATAACCCAGATGCGGACGTCGGTGCGATCGGGCAAAAAGGCCGGTTTTGTGGCGTCCCTGGCGATCCTGGGGATGAGCGTGGGGTTCCTGGTGCCGGTGGCGGGGTCGATGACGCTGCTGACGGACATCGTGACGCCCGTGGCGCTGATCGTGGCGGTGGTGACCGTCGCGGTGACCGTGGCGTTCTGGTTCTGGCTGGCGGCGCCGACCCATTTGGGACGGCTGACCCTGGACGCCATCGAGGGCTATCGCCTGTATTTGTCGGTGGCCGAGGCCGATCGGCTCAACCAGGCGGGACGCGAACCGGAGATAACGGCCGCTTTGTTCGAAAAACATCTTCCCTACGCCATGGCGCTGGGCGTCGAGCGGGAATGGACCGAGAAATTCGAGGCAAAGCTGGCGGCCAGCGCGCACGATCCGTCCCAGGCGCGATCCTCCTACCAGCCCCAATGGTATCACAGCCGGGGTTCGGACTGGACCGGACCCGGCGCCCTGACCTCAAGCCTGACCCGCGGCCTTGGTGGCGCGGCGTCATCGGCCGCGACCCGGCTATCGAGCGGCAGCGGCGGGTCGTCCGGCGGATCGTCCGGCGGTGGCGGCGGGGGAGGCGGCGGCGGGTGGTAGTTCCTCAGGCCCGCAGTTTGGCCTGCCTGCCGTAAAGAAGCATCAGCAGCACCAGGACGACCCCGAAGATGATATGGCGGCCGAAGGGTTCGATCGACAGGGCCGTCAGCAGGCTTTGCAGCAGCGTCAGCACGATGGCGCCGGCGATGGTTCCGACATAACCGCCACCAAGGTTTCGCGTCGGGTAAGGCCGGCCGGTGGCCCATGGTCAAACTGACGCAGCGGGCCCCGGGGGGATCCGCTTGGCGCCAGGGGCCTGACCGGGGAAACCCACCGGCCGCCTTGGTTTGCCGCCGTCGGCCCCGGGTTGGCTAATGCGGCAGGTTGGGCTGCGACGGTGCGCCACGCTGTTGAAATTCCACGTCTATCCCAGATGTGGTTGTGAGACTACGGGACCTATGCCGATATCCAACCTCAAGGATCGGTTGAGCCTTCCGCGCATGGGTCGGGCGGGGAGGCGGCAAGCCTGAGCGGCGGCTTTGCGCCCGCGCACCCAATTGCGCCGCCGGCATCGGTAAGGACGTCAAGGAGATTTACCAGATGGATCCGCTCCTGCTCGCGCGTATCCAGTTCGGCGCCAACATTTCGTTTCATATCCTTTTTCCCACGATCACCATCGCGCTGGCCTGGGTGCTTGTCTTCTTCAAGCTGTCCTATGCCCGCAGCGGGGACATGAAGTGGATGGACGCCTATTTCTTCTGGGTGAAGATCTTCGCCCTGTCCTTTGCCATGGGCGTGGTCTCGGGCATCACCATGAGCTTTCAGTTCGGCACCAACTGGCCGGGCTTCATGGAGCGTGTCGGCAACATTGCCGGTCCTCTGCTGGCCTACGAGGTGCTGACCGCGTTTTTCCTGGAAGCCGTGTTCATCGGCATCATGCTGTTCGGTTTCCGCCGCGTTTCCAGCCGCATCCACACCGCCGCAACGCTGCTGGTCGCCCTTGGAACGACGCTGTCGGCGTTCTGGATCATCGTGCTCAATTCCTGGATGCATACGCCGGTCGGCTTTGAGATGCGCGACGGCGTGGCCCACGCCACCGATTGGTGGGCGATCGTCTTCAACCCGTCGATGCCCTATCGCCTGACCCATATGCTGATCGCGTCGGGCCTCACCGTGTCGTTCCTGATCGCCGGCATTTCGGCCTGGCGCTGGCTGCGCCACGACCGGGTGCCGGCCGTCCGGGCGGCTCTCAAGACCTCGGTCACACTGGCCGCCATCCTGATTCCGATTCAGATTTTCGTCGGCGACCTGCATGGCCTCAACACCCTGGAGCACCAGCCGGCCAAGGTCGCGGCCATGGAAGGAAACTGGGAGACGGGGCCGAACATCCCGCTGGTCCTGTTCGCACTGCCCGATCAGGAGGCGCGCGAAAACCGGTTCGCGCTGTCGATCCCCAACGGGGCCAGCCTGATCCTGACGCACGATCCCAACGGCGTCGTTCCGGGGCTCGACGACTTCGTTACCGACGAGGGCGTGGTCGAGCACCCGCCGGTGGCGCCTGTTTTCTTCGCCTTCCGCGTCATGGTTGGGATCGGCATCTTGATGCTGGTTGTTTCCTGGGTCGCGGCGTATGGGCTGTGGCGTCGTGATCGGTTGCACCCCTGGGTCGGCCGCACCCTCGTCGCCATGACGTTTTCCGGCTGGGTGGCGACGCTGTCCGGCTGGTACGTGACGGAGATCGGGCGTCAGCCCTGGCTGGTGACCGGTGTGCTGCAGACAGCCGACGCCGCGTCCGATGTCCCCGCGATGATGATCGGCACGACCCTGGCCGCGTATCTGATGGTCTATGCGGGGCTGATCGCCGCCTATGTCGGAACGATCGCCTACATCACCGGAAAGGCGATGCGCGGCGACCCCGTGGCGCCGTCGCGCAAGGATCCGGGCCCCACCGTCGTCCCGGCGGAGTGAAGGCGATGGGTGCACTTTTGGCGGACTCCGCGACCTGGTTGCCCATCGTCTTCGCCGGGTTGATGGGCGTGTCGATCCTGATCTACGTGGTTCTCGACGGCTACGATCTGGGTGTCGGCATCCTGTTCTCACGCGCCACCATGGACGAAAAGGACCGAATGATCGCGTCGATCGGTCCGTTCTGGGACGCCAACGAGACGTGGCTGGTGCTGGCCGTCGGGCTTCTTCTGGTCGCATTTCCCATCGCCCATGGAGCCATCCTCACGGCGCTCTACCTGCCCGTCGCGGTGATGCTGATCGGGCTGGTGCTGCGTGGGGTCGCCTTCGAATTCCGTGCCAAGGTCGCCGAACCGCGCAAGAAGATGTGGAACAGGGCCTTTCTGGTCGGCTCGGCGATGACCAGCCTGTCCCAGGGGTTCATGCTCGGGTTGTATGTCATGGGGCTGGAGTGGACCCTTCCGCACGTGCTGTTCGCCTGCCTGATCGCCGTGTGCCTGTCGGCGGCCTATGGTTTGGTCGGCGCCGCCTGGTTGATCTACAAGACCGAGGGCGATCTGCAGCGTCGGGCCGTGCGATGGGCCCGGTTTTCCCTTCTTGTGACGGCTCTGGGCATGGCCGCGATTTCGCTGGCGACGCCGTTCGTTTCTGCGCGCATCTTCGACAAATGGTTCTCCATGCCGTCGATCGTCGCCCTGGCGCCCCTGCCGATCATGGCCTGCGCCCTTTTGGTCGGTCTGTGGGTGGTGTTGCGGCACTATCCGCTGCCGGGCGACCGCTACGCCGCTGCGCCGTTCGCCATGACCATCGGCGTCATGACACTCGGCTTTGTCGGGCTCGCCTACTCGTTCTATCCCTATGTGGTGCCGGATCGGATGACGATCTATGACGCGGCGGCGGCGCCGGAAAGCCTCCTGATCATCCTCGTCGGCACTCTGGTGGTCCTGCCGGTCATCGCGATCTATACGGTGTTCGCCTACTCGGTCTTTCGCGGCAAGGCGACCGAGCTGCGATACGATTGACCTATCGCCGGGCCGGTTTTGGCGGCAAGGGGCAATGGCTCCGGCACGACCCGACGCCGCCGGCCAGCGAAAGGTTGCCGCCGTGGCCCTTCGGCGCGACAATGGCGCGCCGGCGGAATCGAGAGCGGACGGGGCGGCCTGACGGGCATGGGTTTGGCGCAGACAGCAGCGGCGATGCTGGAGACCACCAGCCGCACCTTCTTTATTCCGATCATGGGTCTGCCCGAACCGCTGCGCAGCGCGGTGGCCTCGGCCTATCTGGCCTTTCGCGCGATCGACGAGATCGAGGACGACACCGGTCAGCCCGCCGCGCCGCGCAGTGCCGCGTTGCGGCGTATCGCCGGGGCCGTCGAGGCGGCGGCCGGCGATCCGGACCTGGGCCCCGCCTTCGCCGGGCTTGAGTCTCCACCCGACGTCACCCGCCGGCTTTCGGAATGGCTGACCCTGGCGCCGCCGGATGTCCGCCCGCGGATCGCCGATGCGGTTGGCGCCATGGCCGACCGCATGGCCTATTGGGTGGACCGCGATTTCGCGGTGAGCACCCGGGACGATTTCGACCGTTACACCTATGCGGTGGCCGGGGCCGTCGGTCTGCTGCTGTGCGACCTGTGGGCCTGGCACGACGGTACGGTCAGCGACCGGCGTCACGCCATCGGCTATGGCCGCGGCCTGCAGGCGGTGAACATATTGCGGAACCGGGATGAGGATCTGGCCCGTGGCGTCGATTTTTGGCCCGACGGGTGGGACCGTTCCCGGATGATCGCCTATTGCCGCGACCAGTTGGCCCAGGGGGACGCCTATATCGCGGCGTTGCCGGCCGGTCCGGCCCTGGGCTTTTGCCGGCTGCCCCTGGCGCTAGCCCACGGCACCCTGGGTGCGATCGAGGACGGTCGGGGCAAGCTGTCCCGGGTCGAGGTGATGACCATCGCCGCCAACGCGCAGGGGGTGCGCGCCGCACGCTAACAGGACCCTTTCAGGATTATAGAAAGCGGGTAGAAGAGACCGTTCACAAGGCCGCGCCTATCGGCCCTGGCAAGCTTTTAAAGGATCGGGAGATTAAGGGATATGGAGCGCACCTACAGGATCGCGGTTATTCCCGGCGACGGCATCGGCAAGGAAGTCATTCCCGAAGGGATCCGGGTGGCGGAAGCGGCGGCCAAGAAGCACGGGTTCTCGTTCGAGTGGGAAGAACATCCCTGGTCCTGTGAGACCTATGCCAAGACCGGCCGCATGATGCCGGAGGACGGTGTCGAGCAGGTGCGCGCCGCCGATGCCATCTATCTCGGCGCCGTCGGCTGGCCCAGCGTGCCCGATCATGTGTCGCTTTGGGGGCTGTTGATCCCATTGCGGCGGGAACTCGACCAATACGTCAATCTCCGGCCGGTGCGGTTGCTCAAGGGCGTGACGTCACCGCTTTCCGGCAGGTCGGCGGCCGATATCGACTTCCTGGTCGTGCGCGAGAACAGCGAGGGAGAGTACTCCGAGATCGGTGGGCGTATCTTTGCCGGTACCGACCGGGAGACGGTGATCCAGGAAGCGGTGTTTACCCGCCGCGGTGTCGACCGCATCTTGCGCTACGCCTTCGAACTGGCGCGGCGGCGGCGCGGACATGTCACCTCCGCCACCAAATCGAACGGTATCATCCATTCCATGCCGTTCTGGGACGAGCGGGTGGCTGCGATGTCGAAGGAGTTCCCTGAAGTCGACGTCGAGGAGTTCCATATCGACATTCTGACCGCCCATTTCGTGCTCCATCCGGATTGGTTCGACGTGGTCGTGGGGTCTAACCTGTTCGGCGACATCCTGTCGGATCTGGGACCGGCGATCGCCGGGTCGATCGGCATCGCGCCGTCGGCCAACATCAACCCGGAACGGGTGACCCCGTCGATGTTCGAGCCGGTTCACGGATCCGCCCCCGATATCGCCGGGCAGGGCGTGGCCAACCCGATCGCGGCCATCTGGTCGGTCGCCATGATGCTCGATCATCTGGGCGAGGAAGCGGCGGCGCGCACCGTCGAAGCGGCGATCGAACGTGTGCTGGTGGGCTCCAACAGCGCCAAGACCCCCGATCTCGACGGATCGGCGTCGACCGCCGAATGCGGCCGGCAGATCGCGGCGGCGATTTAGAGGGTTATGGCAGGTCTCCGGCGTGGACGAAGCACAGCTTGTTGCCCTCGGGATCGCGGCAATAGGCGCCATAATAGTCGGCCGCGTAGTGGGGCCGCAAACCGGGGGTGCCTTCGTCGGCGCCGCCCAGGGCCAGCGCGGCGGCGTGGGCCGCGTCCACCGCCTGGCGCGACGGGGCGGCAAAGCTGACCTGGACGCCGTTGCCCCAGGTGGCCGGCAACCCGTTGAAGGGGACCTGAATCACGAACTGGGGCCAGCGGCGGCCCGGCCGTTCCCAGATCACGCCGGCCGGCCCGCCATCGTCCTCATCCGGCGCTCGCCGCAGGCCCAGCGGTTCCAGTACCGCGTCGTAAAAGGCGGCAAGACGCGCCAGGTCGCGGGCGCCGATCTGGATATGGCTGAACATCACCTCAGGTCCGTTTCGTGGAGATGGGTTCAGCGGGCATTGGCGGTGCCACGAACCGCAGATGACCCGTCTTGATCCAGACCCGCGCGCCGTCCGGCCCGGCCACCGCCGTTGCCGTGCCGTCCGCCGGCAGCCGCAGCCACGAATGGCGACGGAAGGTCTGGCCGCTTTCCTCGAACCCGCCGTCCAACACGAACAGTTCCGCGCCGCCCGCCGTGTCCAGCGGGATTGGGGCGGCTGGCGACCAGTGTTCGATCCGCACATCCTCACGCGCGTCCTTGAACAACGGCGCGACCCGAACGCCGGGGCGGCCGGCGGCCGGGCGCGCTTCGATGCCGTTTATGTCGATCCGAACCGGTGTGCGGTCGTCGGGGTCGAACTGCCACAGCTTGACCAGGATGGTGCAGCCCGGTTCGGATCCCGGCGTGTGCCTCGTCTGGGGCGGGTTGCGGACATAGGTGCCGGGCGGGCAATCGCCATGTTCGTCCTGGAACACACCGTCCAGGACGATGAACTCTTCCCCGCCGCCATGGGTGTGGGCCGGAAACCGGCTGTGGGGGGCATATCGGACGATGCTCGTGGCGCGCGCCACCTCGTCGCCGATGCGGTCCAGCATGCGGCGGCTGACGCCCTGCGTGGGCGACTCCCGCCACGGGATGTCGTCGGCATGCAGGGCAACCCGGACACTGAAATCGGCATTGAGATTCATCGGGGTCGAGTCCGTCTGACAGGGGTGAACCGACGGGGATGATAGCCCAAACGGATGCGGATTATTTTTGGAAACAGTCCCTTGCGGCTCTCAGATCGTCCAGAAAAGCTGACCGACGATCCAAATCCCCCGGTCGACGATTGATCGCGCGCCGAGGGCTCCGCATGTCCCGCCTGTGACACCAACACACAGGAGGATACCATGCAACGGATCGACCGTATCGAAGAGACCTCGGCACCCCAGGCCACGGCCGGGCTTCTCGCCGCCGTCAAAAAGCAGATGGGCGGCGTTCCCAACATCGTCGGCACCATGGCCCAGTCCTCGGCGGCGCTCGGCGGCTATTTGGGGTTCGCCGGAGCCCTTGCCGGCGGCAAGCTGTCGGCGGCCCTGCGCGAGCAGATCGCGCTGACGGTGGCCGGTGCCAACCGGTGCGACTATTGCGCCTCGGCCCATACGGCCGTCGGCGGCCGGCTCGGGCTGGCGGCGGACGAGATCACCCGCAATCTGGGTGGGCACTCCACCGATCCGAGGGTCCAGGGCGCGTTGCGGTTCGCGGCCAGCATCGTCGCCACCCGCGGCAATGTTTCCGACGAAGACCTCGCAGCGGTGCGTCGCGCCGGGTTCACCGACGAGGAGGTGGTGGAAATCGTCGCGAACACGGTTCTCAACATCTTCACCAACTACTTCAACCATATCGCCAGGACCGACATCGACTTCCCGGTGGTCAGCACAGACGCGTTGGCCGCGGCCTGATCGCCGCAAAGTGCAGGGCGGCATCATCGGCGATGCCGCCTGGCCCTTTCCGTCCGCCGGTCAAAGGGCGATACGGACGGTCCCGTCGGGCTGTTTGGCCCGGGAACAGCACAGAATGACCTTGTGCCGGCGTTCCTGGTCCGACAGCACATAGTCGCGATGCTCGATCTCGCCGCTTTCATAGGCGGCAGCGCAGACACCGCAGATGCCGTCGGAGCATTTGGTGCTGACCGCGATCCCCGCCGCCTGCAGCACATCCGTCGCCGACCGGTCGGCCGGCACCTCCAGCACCGTCCCGGTACGCGTCAGCTCCAGCCTGAACGGGTGGTTCACATAGTCCGGCTGTTCGGGCACCGAGAAGTATTCCTTGCTCAGCGCTTCGGGCGGCCAGCCACGGGCGGTGGCGGCCTCGAACACGCCGTCCATGTAGCGGTCGCCGCCGCAGGTGTAGAGTTTGAAGCCGGGCCGGTGGGCGGGGATGATCGTGGCCAGGTCCGCCCGTCCCGTCTCCGCCGAGAAGTGGAACCGGACCCGGTTGGCCCAGGGCATCCGCTCCAACTCCCCGGCGAACCCGCACGCCTGCCGCGACCGGGCGCTGTAGTGCAGCACGAAGTCGCGGCCCAGGGCGTGCAGCCGGTGGGCCATGGTGATCAGCGGGGTGACGCCGATACCGCCGGCCATGAGCACCGAAAACGCCGCCGCTTCGTCGAGCGGGAAGTGGTTGCGCGGATTGGAAACGAACACCCGGCGCCCTTCCCGGAACACCCGGTGCATCAGGTTGGAGCCGCCGCGGCCGTTGATTTCGCGCTGGATACCCAGGACATAGGCGGACCTGTCGGCCGGGTCGCCGGCCAGGGAATATTGCCGCTGGTATTCCGGCGCGATGACCACGTCGATATGGGCGCCGGCCTCGAAGGGCGGCAGCGGACGGTTGTCCGGGTCGCGCAGCTCGAAGCGGACGATGCCGTCGGCCAGGTCGTCGCGCCGCGCGACGACCACTGGGAAAACCGGCGGCGGGCCGTCCAGAAGTCTTGTCCCCGGCGCCAGGCCGTCGGTTTCGCCGTTGGCCAGGCGGGTCTTGTAGGCATCCGGCGTCAGCATGGTGCGATAGCGGCGGATGCCTTCGTCTCGATTGAGCGGATGGATCACGGGGAAGGGGGCGGGCATCACATCGGCCGGGTATACGGCCAGGGTCTGGTCCTCGTAGCGGAGGTCGATATCGGTCGACAACCCGCGCGCGTTGACAGCCTTGGCTTGGATGAAACGGCCGGCCTTGGGGTCCAGCTCGATGTCCCACCACCATTTCTTGACCGGGTTGATGGTGCCGCGTCCCGCCGCGTCGTCCAGCCGGGCCAGTAGTTTCGCCGATTTCGGGGCCTTCATGGCCAGCCAGCGGAAGCCAGCCTCGGCGAACAATCCCTCCAAGTTCCAGGGGCAGGTTTTCATGCACCGGCCGCACATGCCGCCGGCACTGTTGGTCAGGCGGTAGCGCGCGCACTTTTCCGCGTCGGACTTCCAGATCTCGTATCCGTTGTACATCAGCTTGGGCCCGGCGGTGATGGCCCCGGCCGGGCATTCGCGCGCGCATTTGTTGCAGTTGTCGCAGAAGGTCTGGAGCCCGAAATCGATCGGCCGGTCATGGTCCATCGGCATCGAGGTTGTGACAACGCCGGATTTCAGCCGCGGCCCCAGATAGGGATTCAAAATGACCTCGCCGATGCGGCTGACCTCGCCCAGGCCGGACAGCAGCAATAGCGGCGGCTGAAGGACGTCGCCGTCCAGGACCGAATGGACCCGCGCCGAATAGCCCAGACGCCGGATCTGCTCGGCGATCACGCCGCCCAGAAGGGAGAACCGCAGATAGGCGCGCATCGATTGGGCCACGGAAATCCAGTCGTCGCCGCTAGCCCCCTCCATGGTTTCGTGGCCCTGGTCCAGCAGCAGGCTGACGCCGTTGTCGTGATAGGGGGCGATATCGTTGCCGCCGGCGTCGTGGGAGTAGTACGCCCAGGTCGGCACGCGCGAGAGACCGACCGCGTCGGCCGACAGATAATACGAGGCGCCCTTGAGGTTGTCGGCGTTGCGCCTCGGGTCCCTGGTCTCCGGCGCCACGGGGCCGCGCGCCTCGCCGAACTGGAGCAGCAACAGCGCCCCCAGCGCCCGGCGGGCGCAGGCGCCGATGGGGCTTTTCATCACATACATGCCACCCTTGGTGGCTTCCTGAACCTGCTTGCCCATGTCGCCGAACAGGGCACGGGCGAAGAAATCGGCGCGCTTGGGGAATCGCGGGACCCGGTCTTCGTCGATAAAGGTGGTGGGCGTGTCCCGGCGCTTCAGGTTCTCAAACGGGTGCGGTCCCATCCGGAAGTCGCGCGACCGGTACGGGGTGGCGGTGGCCGCCCGCCGGGCCGTGCCTTTGCCCAGCCACCAGGCCGGACCGTGGGATTTCAGGCCGGCCCGGCCGGCATCGGGCCCCAGCGGCCGGTCGGGTTCCAGCGCCAGCGTGGTGCTTACGGCCGCCAAGCCAAAGTGCGTGCCGACAAACGGGTTTTCCAGGACGTCGCCGTCCGACCGGAGCCCGCACAGCCCGGCGGTCACCGCTGCCCGGTTCAGATCCAGTTCCGACATGGTTGCCGTGTGGGCGCGGGCTTCGTGGCCCAGCATCCTGATATAGTTGGCCATGACCACCGCGACGTTGGCCGTCAACAGGGCCGCCCGCTCGGCCTGCGTGCCCGCCAACCAGTCGGTGCCCGGCTCGTCGGGGCGGGGATCGCGCGTGTGTTCGACCAGAAAGACCAGGGCGTGGGTATGATGGTCGACGGGTCCATGGCGGGTGCGGGCGGAGTCCAGGATATCGGCGTAGATCGCATCGATGCCGGACGCGAAGGTCTTCGGCTGGCCCTGTTCCAGTTCGGCCTTGAGCGCGTCGATCATGGGGTTGCGGAAGGGGCGCCGGAGAAAATGATCGGGACCCAGTTCCGCGATACCCACCATCGAGGCGTCGAAATAGTACGAGGCCGCCTTCAGATGCTCGGCCCGGGCCCGCGGCGCCTCCGGGATCTCGGCCGGGCCATGGCTCAAGGCCCCGTCGCGCACCGTGTCGAACATGCCGATGAACCTGGCCATGGCGTGGGCCAGGGAATGCGGCGGATGGGCCGCGAAGTCCAACGGTCGGGGCGGCGCCATGGCCGACAGGTCGGGGGGGCGGTCGGATCGGTTGAGCCGTTCCAGCGGGAACGGCCCAAGATGGACCGGCCGGTCTTTGTAGGAAAACATCTTCATGTGGCGGGCGCGCCCCTTCTCATCTTGTCTCAGGCCTTAAAGACGGGTCAGTTTCGTGTCCTCGCCGTCGGACAGACGGTCCAGGCCCGCTTTGATCTGATCCAGGGCCGCCGCCTCAAGCTTGTCGGTGAAATGGGCGTTGAGACTCTCGACCGCGCGGCGCGCCTGGGTCAGGGTCCGGAGACCGTCGTCGGTCAATGCCACCCGAACGCCCCGACCGTCGGAATCGTGCCCGTTGCGCTGGATCAGGCCCTTGGCCTGCATGGTGCGCAGCAACCGTGAAACGGCGGGGCGGGTAATGCCGATATAGTCGGCCAGGTCCGACGGCGTCCTTACGTCCTCCAGACCGACCCCGCACAGGACGCACCACATCAGCCGCGTTATGCCGAGATCGGCGAGCATCCTCTCCAGCCGGCTTTCCATCAGCCGGGCCAGGCGCGACACCTTGTAGCCCAGCCGGTCGTGCAGCTTGTAAGCGGTCATGACATCCCAAATGGGTCGGCTCCGATTTCGAGGCTTGACGGCGTAGTTAACAACGTCAATCATCTGATTGCCAACGATAATCAAAACCAGGTCGCAGCCAGCAGGTATGCGGCGGGCAGGGGAGGGACGAATGGTCAAGCGGATTTTGGCGGCCCTGGCGCTTTCGGCGGTGCTGATGGCGGCTCAGGCGGCCGGCGCGGACGAACTCAAGCTTGCGCACTTCATGCCGCCGCAGCACCCGATGGATCGCGGCGTGATGACGCCGCTGATGGAGGAACTGGCCGAAGCCACCGGCGGCGACCTGACCATCCGGATCTACCCGGCGGGTGAGCTTGGCAAGGGGCCGGCGCAGCAATACAAGCGGGTCGTCACCGGGGTGGCGGATATCGCCTTTGGCATCCCGTCCTATACGCCGACACAGTTCGAAAGGACGACCTTGGTGCACATGCCGGGGCTGTTCGCCTCGGGGGAGGCGGCAACCAACGCCCTGTGGGACAATCTCGATCTGATCGAGGAGGAGTTTGCGGAGGCCAAGATCCTGGGTCTCTGGGCCAACAACCCGGCCATTCTGGTATCGCGCACCAAGCCGGTCCGGACCATGGCCGATCTCGAGGGGATGAAGGTGCGCACGCCCAACCCGGTTATGGCCGACGTGCTGGCCGCCTGGGGTGCGATCCCGGTGTCGATGCCGGTGACCGACACCTACAACGCCATGAACACTGGGGTAATCGACGCGGTTATGCTGGGCCCGTCCGGCATCCGGTCGTACAAGCTGAACGAGGTCGCGGCGGCCATCACGGTCAACCTGCCGTCAGCCGTGGACAGCTTCTACCTTCTGATGAACAAGGCGAGCTGGGAGGGTCTCGACGAGGCCGAGCAAGCGACGCTGGAGGACCTGACCGGGCGGGAGCTCAGCCTGCGCGGCGCGCGCGCCTTTTACGAAGCCGGTCAATCGGGGCTGAAGCTGGCCTAGGATGCCGGTGTCGACCTCATCACGGTCGATGACCCTGAGATCGAAAAACTGCGGGCCGCCATGGCGCCGGCCTTGGACAACTACATCGCCGGGGTCGCCTCGAGCACCGGGGCCGATGCGGCATCCATCGTGGCCGGTCTCAGCGGCCGATAGGCGTGGCCGCGTCACCGCCGGGCGCGACGGACGGCGACGGCGCCGACCGGCAGGGCGCCATCGCTTCCGTGCTTCGGACGTTCGAAGCCGGGCTCACGATCGTCGGCGGCGTCATCGTCTTTGCAATGATGGCGCTGTCGGTGTCCGACGCGCTGTTGCGCAGTGTCCTGAACACGCCGGTCTTCGGCGCCAACGACTTTACCCAGGTTCTCCTGGCCGCGGCGGTCGCCGTTTCGCTGCCGCTGTGCGTCATGGCCGGGCGCGCAATCGCCATCGATACGTTGGTGGCGCTGCTACCGTCCGGCATCCGCCGACCGCTGAACTGGCTGGTCTCCATCGGCGGCTCGGCGATGCTCCTCTATCTCGCCTGGCGATGTGTGCTGAATGGCCATGATGCCGCCGCCTTCGGCGAAACGACCATGCTGCTGCGCATCCCGTACGGACCGTTCTACTACGGGCTTGCGGCCGGCCTTGGCATTTCGGCGCTGTTGATGGTCCTGGCTCGGACCCGGAGGTGAGCCCGGAACTCATCGGCGCCGCGGGCTTTGCCGCGTTGTTCGTCATTCTCGGTTGCGGCATGCCCGTGGGGCTGGCCCTGCTGCTGGTCGGATTTCTCGGGACCGGCATCATTTCCGGCTGGCAAGCGGCGGCGTTCACCCTCAGCGGCCAGACCTTCGCGACGGTGACGCTCTACGAGTTGAGCATCATTCCCCTGTTCATCCTGATGGGCAATCTCGCCTCCGCCGCCGGGCTCAGCCGCGACCTGTTCGACGCCGCCTATCGCCTCGTCGGCCACTGGCGCGGCGGCCTGGCCGGGGCCACCATCGTCGGCTGTGCCGGGTTTTCCGCCCTGTCGGGATCGTCCATCGCATCGGCCGTGACCATGGGCAGGGTTGCCTACCCGGAAATGCGGCGCTACGGCTATGGCAACCGGCTTTCGACCGGGGCGATCGCCGCCGGCGGCACGCTGGGTATCCTCATTCCGCCGTCGACCGGCTTCGTCATCTACGCCGTCTTGACCGAGGAATCCATCGGCCGGCTGTTCATGGCCGGGGTGCTGCCCGGACTCATGCTGACCGGGTTGTTTTTGATCGCCATCGCCGTCGTCACCACCGTCAGGTCGGCGGAAGGGCCGCGTGGCCCGCGGTTCACGGCAAAGGAAAAACTGTCCGGCGTCGTCCAGGCCACCGGCATCATGCTGGTCATTCTGCTGACCATCGGCGGCATCTATACCGGCATGTTCACGCCGGTGGAGGCGGCGGGGGTCGGCGCCTTCTTCACCCTGCTGATGCTGATCCGTCGGCGGCGGTGCACGATGAAGGCGCTTTGGACCGCATCGCGGGAAACCCTGCGGACCACCGGCATGGCGTTTCTGATCCTGATCGGCGCCAATGTGTTCGCGCCGTTCGTGGCCCTGTCCCGGCTGCCGGAAATCGTGACCGCCTCGCTGACCGCCCTGCCGCTGGGCGCCTACGGCATTCTGGCGGTCATCCTGATCGCCTATACGTTGCTGGGCATGGTGATCGAAGGGCTGTCGCTGCTGGTCATCACCTTGCCGATCGTCTTTCCGCTGATCCTGGCGCTCGGCTTCGACCCGATCTGGTTCGGCGTGATCATGGTGATCGTGCTGGAGATGGGACTGATCTCTCCGCCCATCGGGGTCAACGTCTTCGTGGTCAAGAGCATTGTCGAGGACGTGCGTCTGGAGACGATCTTCGCCGGCGTCATGCCGTTCTGGTTTGCCATGATCGTGGCCGTGATCGTCCTGGTCGCGTTTCCGGAGATCGCGCTTCTGCTGCCCAACGCCATGTTCAACTGACCGGGTTCGACTGACCGGGTTCAACTGGCCGGGTTCAAACGGCCGGTTGGCGGTTCAGTTCACCGTCACCCAGCGCAGGATGAAGAAGTTGTCGGCGCGCGGCGTCAGAGCGACGGTGTCCTTGGCTCCCCAGATCAGCGGCTCGGCGTAAAGCGGGACATAGGCGACCTCGCTGCGAAAGATGCCGTGCACCTCGTCCAGCATGGCCTGGCGCTTCGTGTCGTCGATCTCCCGCTGTATCTCCGGCAGCAATTCATCGACGCGGGCGTTGGAGAACCCGCCATAGTTCCAGCTTCCCAGCTTCTTCTCGTCGTTCGGGGTGGCCACCAGGAACCGGATCGGGTGCTCGGCGTCGAAGGTGCCGGGCGACCATCCCAGCAGGAACATGTCGAAATTGTCGGCCCGCAGTTCGCCCCAATAGTTCTGGACCGGCATCGCCGTCAACTCGGCCTGCAGCCCGACCCGCGCCAGCATGCCGACGACGGCCGTGCAGATCGACTCGTCGTTGATGTAGCGGTCGTTCGGGCACACCAGGGAAAAGGCGAACCCGTCGGGGTAGCCGGCCTCCGCCAGCAGGGCCCGGCTTGCCTCGGGGTCGAAGGCATAACGGTCTAGATCGGGGCTGTAGCCGCGGATGCCCGGGCTCACCGGCTGGGCGACCGGCACGGCCGTGCCGCGCATGATCTTGTCGATCAGGGCGTCGACGTCGATGGCCTGATAGGCGGCCTGCCGAACCCGCCTGTCGGCAAAGGGGTTCTGCCCGCCCGCCTGATCGGGAAACTGCAGGGCCGACGCCTCGTGACCAAAGCCCAGCATGATCACCCTGGCCTCGATGTCCTGATAGACCGTAAAGCCGGGCGCCTGTTCGACCCGGGGAACGTCCTGCAACGGCACCGGGTTGATCACGTCGATCTCGCCCGACAGAAGGGCGGCGACCAGCGACGCCTGGTTGGTGATGGGCGTGAACACGGCGCGGGTGATGTTGTGCTCGGCTTCCCCCCACCAGCCGTCGAACGGCACCAGCACCGTGCGAACGCCAGGCTCCCGGTCTTCCAGCATGAAGGCGCCGGTGCCGTTGGCGTTCAGGGTGGCGTGGGTTTCGGTCTCCCGCGATGGCGTCACCGTGGCGTTGGCCTCGGCCCAGCCCTTGTCCAGGATCATGAAGTTGGCGATGGAATCGGGAAAGATGGGGTTGGGGGCCGTGGTCAGGAAATCCACCGTGAAATCGTCCACGACCACCACGTCCGACACCGGCGCGAACCAGGATTGGACATCGGAGTCGGGGGAGATGGCGCGTTGGTAGGAAAACAGGACGTCCTCGGCCGTGAAGTCGGCGCCGTCGTGGAACGTCACGCCCTGCCGCAGATGGAAGCGCCAGCCGTCGTTGCCCAGCGGCTCCCACCGTTCGGCCAGGGCTCCCTCGATGGTCATGTCCCGGTCGCGGCGGACCAGCCCCTCGTAGATGTTATTGAGAAAGCCCAGAACGGGGGCCGAGTTCGCCGCGTGGGGGTCCATGGTCTGCGGGTCGGTGGTGGCGGCGAAGCGAAGTTCGGCGGCATCCGCGCCGGGGGCCGACAGGCCGGCGGCGACCGATAGGGCCGCGGCGATCGCTACGGCCGGGGACAGGGGCAATAAGGTGCGACGTTCCGACATGGCCGTTTCTCCGGATTGCGATATTTGACGCACCGTAGCCCGACGGATCACGGGCGGAAAGGCCGCTCCCGATTTGTTTACCGGCCCGGGAGCACCAGTCTCCGGCCTCGAGACCCTTAGGTTCAATCGACATTCAGGATTCAAAATTGGGCTGATGTGTGATTCATGGACC
>JBQLZQ010000055.1:0-22927 GCA_052168355.1 Inquilinaceae bacterium | reverse complement strand
CCCACTCGCGAAAGCTCTTGCTCATGAAACGCAGTGAATCAGAGACCCCCTCGCAGCGCCTAGCGAATTCTCGGACAGGCTCCTAGGAAAGGAGCGAGGCTGAACGGCTGGAAGCTGCCGGCGCACAACCGTCCATGAAAACGGGCGACCTCCAACTCCAGCTCAACTCAAAGAGCCTTCCCCGTGCCGACGACGTCGTGGCCAAAGCCAGCCGGTAGGGTCCTCTTTGGGTTGCGTCGGCTTGGAGCAAAACGTTTATCTTGGCGCAACACCGTCCCGGATTGGCAGATCGCATCGTTTGCGGATGTCGATCCAATGCAACGTCGTTGTCGCGGCCTTGACCGAGGGGCGGAACGGGTCGGAGTTGACCAGGGGGCAAAATGCACATCGGGCTTATTGGAGGAATTGGGGTCGCGGCCAGCGTGGTCTACTATCAGCGCCTTGCCGCCGCGATGCAGGCGAAAAACGTGCGCCTGCGCTTGACCCTGTCCCATGGCGACATCCAGACGCTCATCGCCAATGTCGGTGCAGACCGCCGGGAGCCGCAGGCCGAGATCTTCGCTGGGCAGGTGGCCGAACTCAAGGCCGCCGGGGCGGAGGTGGCGGCGCTGACCTCGCTCGGCGCGCACTATTGTTTTGAAGAACTGAAGGCGCTGTCGCCCTTGCCCCTGGTGTCGGGGGTCGCCCCACTCGACGGCTATTTCGCGGCGCGAGGCGTGCGGCGCATAGGCCTTCTGGGCACCCGCGTGGTGATGCGAACCCGGCTCTACGGCCAACTCGCCCGCACCGACGCGGTGGCGCTGGACGACGACATCGAGACGCTTGGGCAGAGCTATCAAGACGTCGCCGTGGCCGGCGCGTGCACCCAATCCCAGCGGCGTCTGTTCCTCGAAGCCGGGCGGCGGATGGTGGAGAATCATGGGGCTGAGGCCGTCGTGCTCGCCGGCACCGATCTGAACCTGGCCTTCGACGGGCAGGATCCGGGTTATCCGGTGATCGATGCGCTGGACGTCCATGTCGATCTGCTGGCGCGGTTGGCCGCGGGAGAAACCGGCATGGCGGAACTGACGGGCGAGGGGTGACGGCGGTGGAATGCGGACTTCGCGGTGCTCCGGACCCAGGGCGGTCCCTCGTTTGACCGAATGACCGACACCCAAAGGACCGGCATCCAAGGGCCGACTGCCCCTTCTGGCGCCAAATGGCGGTGCCGCTCGAGGTCGCCCGGTAGGCTCCGGGAAGCAGAGACAGCCCGGCGCCCGGCACCACCGGCACCCAGCCGGTCACGCCGCGACCGCCAGAGCCATGAGGGCAAGGCCCGCGACCCCCACCGTCCAGATGGCGGAGCGCAGGACCGGAATGCCAAGGATGTAGGCCGGCACATAGGCAAACCGGGAGAGCACGAAGACCTGTGCGCCGAGCATCGCGCCCTCGACGGATTGTCCCAGCAGGGCGAGCGGCAGGAAGATCAGCAAGGCCTCGCTGGAATTGCGCAATGCGCGTTCGGATCGCGCTCCGTGGACACTGGTCTCGGGCGGGTTGTCCCGTGCCCCGAGCGTGGCGAATATCTGCGGGTCCGAGCGCAGGACGTAGCGAAAAACCGGCGGCAACAGCGTCTGAACGAAGTAAAGAAAAAGAAGAATCAATATCCAGAAGGTCATGACTTGGCCCCATGCGACTACGGTTCGCAAAGACATGCCGCCATCAGTCAATGTTCACAATTCCCTCGCTGGGAATGGCGGCGCTTGGCTGCCGCTGCTACCTTGGCGCCATGAACAGCGCTTTACGCGGCCCGGAATTTGGCCACCTGCTCAAGTCGTGGCGATCCGAACGGCACTTGTCCCAGGCGGCCCTTGCCCACGTCATTGAAACGCCGCCGCGGCATGTCAGCTTTCTTGAAACGGGCCGATCCAAGCCTTCGCGCGAAATGGTGGCGCGCCTGGCGACGGCGTTGCAGATCCCGCTACGGGATCGAAACCTGTTGCTGCGCGCGGCCGGTTTCGCTGATGTCTACGCGGGCCGTGAGATATCGAACAGCGACATGGCGATGCTGCGGCAGGCCGTCACGCGGTTGATGACGGCGCACGATCCCTATCCATCGTTCGCCGTCGACCGGGGCTGGAACGTTCGCGACATGAACGCGTCGGGCCGCGCGATGATGATCCCCATCGCCGATGCCTTTCCAGCCGACGATCCCGACCGCCCCATCAATATGCTCGACGTCACCTTCAGCCCGTCCGGTTTCCGCCCCTATATCACCAACTGGGAAGACTACGCCCGGCAGGCCATTCAGCGCATCCACCGCGAGGCGCTCAGCCCCGCCGACCTTCGGGCCGCTCTGGATCGGGTCGGACGGTATCCCGACCTGCCCAAGGATTGGTGGGCCTTCGACGTGCGCTACGCGCTCGATCCGATCTTTCCCATCCGGATACAAGACGGCGCGCGCAGGCTGAACTTCTTCGCCGTGATCGCGTCCATCGCCATTCCAACCGACGCTTTGGCGCAAGAACTGAGGGTCGAAACACTGTTCCCGGCCGACGAGGAAACTGAAGCCTGCTTGCGCGCAACGGCGGGATAGGTCCCGGTTTCGGGTTGACAAAAATACCGACTGGTTGGTATTGTTCTCCCATGCCAAGACAAACCAAGCGACAGCCGGAGCGCGGCGCTGCCTGCACCCGTCTTCTGGAGGCGGCGCGGGATGTGATCCGGGCTCAAGGGTTCGCCGCCACCACGGTCGACGATCTGTGCGGCGCCGCGGGCGTCACGAAGGGGGCGTTCTTCCATCATTTCGAGAGCAAGGAAGCGCTCGGCGTCGCGGCCGCCCAATTCTGGGCCGACACGACATCGGCGCTGTTCGAGCATGCGCCGTATCACGATCACGCCGATCCGCTCGATCGCGTGCTCGCCTATGTCGATTTTCGCAAGTCCATCATCGAAGGCGATTTCGCCGAGTTTACGTGCCTGGTCGGCACCATGACGCAGGAGGTCTACGGATCGCATCCGGCCATCCGTGAGGCCTGCGCAGCCAGCATCCTGGGCCATGCGGCGACGCTGGAGCCCGACATCGACGCCGCCATGAAAGCGCGCGCCATTAAAGCGGACTGGACCCCGGCCGGCCTTGCCCGACACACGCAGGCGGTGCTGCAGGGCGCCTTCATTCTTGCCAAGGCAACCGGCGACCGCGAGGTCGCACGCGAAAGCGTCGACCACCTCAGACGCTACATCGAGCTTGTTTTCTCCTCCTCTCGCGCCGAGGGAAACCGGCATGAGTGATGCCTCCGACCGGCCCGGGAAACCCGCAACCTGCTCGTGAACGCAAAGGAGACCGACCCCATGCAGCCGACGCTCTACCTCTTCTTTAACGGCACCTGTCTGGAAGCGATGACGCGCTACGCCGAAACGCTCGGCGGACAGATCGAAGCCGTCTTCCGCAACGCCGACGCGCCGGATGCGGAAAGCCGCATGCCGGGTGGTGACGACCTTGTCATGAACATGTCCATGCGGCTCGGAACGGCCACGGTGATGGCTTCGGATGCCCCCGATGACAGGTATGACAAGCCCAAGGGCTTCAGGGTGCAGATCGCGCCGCCGTCATTGCCAGAGTTCAACCGGATCTACGACGCCTTGGCCAAGGACGCCGAGCGTATCGAGATGCCGCCGGGAGAAACGTTCTGGGCAGAGCGGTTCACGATGTTCACCGACCGCTACGGAACGCCCTGGATGCTCAACTTCGAGGGGAACAAGGCAGCAAGCTGAGGCAGCAAGCTGAGAAGGAGTTTGCAGGATGACCGACCGACCCAAGGCCCGCACATGCATCTTCTTGAAGCAGGACGCAAAGGCGGCCGCCGAATTCTACGCGGCGACGATACCGGACAGCCATGTCGAAAGCACCCAGGCGATCGGCGAGACCATGACACTGGTTCTCCTCGACATCATGGGCACGCCGTTCATGGTGATGGACGGCAACGCGTCGTTCGAGCCGCGCCACGATCATTCCATTGCCATAGCGACGAGAGATCAGGACGAGACGGACGGACTGTGGAACGCGCTTTCCCAGGGCGGCAGCGAGGGACCGTGCGGCTGGCTGAGCGACCGGTTCGGAGTCCACTGGCAGGTCGTGCCGGAGGCTTTGACCCACATGCTGAGCGCCCATGACCGCGACGCCGCAGCACGCGCGCAGGCCGCCATGATGACCATGAAGAAGATCGACGTCGCCGCAATCGAAGCGGCCTTCAACTCGAATGAGAAAGGATCCACGCCATGACCGACGGTGACGCCATCATCGCGCTGTGCCGGCGTCTCGGCCAGGCGCATAGGGACAAGGACGCCGACGCCATTGCCGCCTGCTACGCGCCCGATGCGGTGATCTATGGCTTGGCACCGCCGCTAAGCGAACGGGGTACGGAGCGCGACGCGATCGCCGCCTGGCTTGCCACGTGGGATGGCCCGATCGAGGTCGACGCGCACGATTCGCACCTCGCGGTGGCCGGCGATCTCGCCTACGTCTCCGCGCTCAACCGGATGCGCGGCACCAAGACGGACGGCGACCCCGTCGACCTGTGGTTCCGCACGACGATGTGTTTCCGCAAGACCGGGAACGGCTGGCGCATCGCTCACGACCATTCCTCGGTGCCGTTCTACATGGACGGATCGTTTCGGGCCGCGGTCGACCTAACGCCCGACGCGGCGGCGCACGCGCACCATTCCGCTGCCTAGCGGTCTGAACCAGACATTGGGGGCCCTATTTTGAAAAGGCGGACAATGCGAACGATCATTGGCGGCGTTTTTCAGTCCCTGGACGGCGTGATGCAGGCCCCGGGCGGGCCCGGGGAAGATCCGACCGGCGGCTTCGACCAGGGCGGTTGGAGCACGAGCTTCTGGGACGACAAGATGGGTGCGGCCATGGGCGCGTTGTTCGACGGGCCGTTCGACCTTCTCCTGGGTCGCAAGACCTATGAGATCTTTGCCGCGCATTGGCCCTATGTCGGCGATGAGGACCCCATGGGCGCGGCGCTCACGAAGGCCGTGAAATACGTTCTCACGCGCGGCGACGATCCGCTCGACTGGGCCAACAGTCATCGCCTTGCGGACATCGATGCGGTCAAGGCCTTGAAGGCGCAGGAGGGACCGCGGCTCCTGATCCAAGGAAGCTCGACACTCTATCCCCAGCTCTTGGCCGAGAACCTGATCGACAGACTGTTCATCATGACGTTTCCCGTCCTTCTCGGACGTGGCAAGCGGCCCTTCGGTGCCGGCACACCGGCCACGGCCATGAAGCTGATCGGCAGCGAGGTCTCGACCACCGGCGTCTCGATCGCGACCTACGAGCCGAACGGGGAAATTCCCATCGGATCGTTCGCCCTGCCCGAGCCCAGCGAGGCGGAACGCAAACGTCAAAGACGAATGGCGCGAGACGCCTAGCCCGCCTGGGCGGACCTGGCCTGAGTGGCGGGCCGGCACGAAACGTCGAGCATCGGAGACCGATGGCGGGGCGCTACGGCACCGCGATGTCGAAGTGCAGCACATCCTCGCGCCGGCCCAGCTTGGTGTAGAGCGCGATGGCCGGGTCGTCGCCGTGATCGGCCTGGACGATAACGACATAGGCGCCCCGCTCCGCCGCGATCCTCCGGACCTCCTGGATCAGGGAAGTCGCGATACCCTGGCGCCGGTGGGCGGCGGCCACCGCCAGGTCGTAGATGTAGAGTTCGCTGCGTTCCTGTTCGAATTTCGGCAACTCGTAGGCCGTGAGTCCCCCCACGACCGCGCCGTCCGTCACCGCCGCCAGCGCGACAAAGTGATCGCTGCCGAGAAGACGCTCCAGATAGCCGACGCTCGGGCGGGCCTCGCCATAGGTCGCCGGATCCTCGAACGCTTCGCCGAAGACCGTCAACAGGGCGTTCATCAGCGCCAGGTCGGGGGGCGCGAGGCGATGTATGCGAAAGGCGGCGGACGACGACATGGGGTGACGGGCCTCCCATCTGTGGTGCTCATATAAAACTAGTCGAGGCGACGGTCCCCTACAATTGTTCCTTTTTCGTTCTGTTTCGCCATCTTCGGATTTTTATGCGGGTCGACGGTGCGACGGTCGCGGCGCTGCGGTCGCGGCACTGTGACGTGCAGACCGCTGGTGTTTCTCCCGGCCGAGTCCTAGGCTAGGGGCAGAGAGTCGGCGAGGGCCGACGCGGAACCCTTCTTCGGGGTGCCGCAGGCCGGGCGGGCATGGGAGCGTGTCCGGTCGCATTGAAACCGGGAGCCCGGGCCGCGGCCAAGGCTCCGAGCGACACAAGAATGAACCAAACAGGGACACAACCATGAAACCCACGATCTTATTGGCGACCGGCGCAACCGTGCTGGCGCTGACGGCGGGGGCCGCCTCGGCCTCGACGCTGATCTACTGCTCGGAAGGGTCGCCGGAGGGCTTCGACCCGGCGCTCTATACGGCCGGCACCACCTTCGACGCGTCATCCCATCCGATCTACAACCGCCTGGTCGAATTCGAGACGGGCACCACGACGGTGATCCCAGGCCTGGCCGAAAGCTACGAGGCATCCGACGACGGTCTGGAATACACCTTCACGCTGCGTCGGGGGGTGTCGTTCCATTCGAACGACAGCTTTACCCCCAGCCGCGATTTCAACGCCGACGACGTGATCTTCAGCTTCGAACGGCAATGGAAGGACGATCACCCCTACAAGACGGTGTCCGGCGGCACCTGGGAGTATTTCGACGGCATGTCGATGCCCGACCTGCTGAAGTCGATCGAGAAGGTAGACGATTACACCGTCAAATTCGTGCTGAACCGGCCGGAAGCGCCTTTCGTGGCCAACATGGCGATGGATTTCGCGTCGATCCTGTCGGCCGAATACGCCGATGCGATGCTGGCGGCGGGAACGCCGGAGATGCTGAACCAGGCGCCGATCGGCACCGGTCCGTTCAGCTTCGTCGCCTATCAGAAGGACGCGGTGATCCGCTATACGGCCAATCCCGACTATTGGAAGGATCCGGCGGCCATCGACACGCTGATCTTCGCGATCACGCCCGACGCCAGCGTGCGCTATCAGAAGCTTCAGGCGGGCGAATGCCACGTCATGCCCTATCCCAACCCCGCCGACATCCAGGCGATGAAGGACGACGAGAACATCGTGGTGATGGAGCAGGAAGGGCTGAATGTCGGCTATCTGGCCTACAACACCACCGTCCCGCCCTACGACAATCCCAACGTCCGCAAGGCGCTGAACATGGCGATCGACAAGAACGCCATCATCGACGTCGTGTTCCAGGGCTCGGGGCAGATCGCCAAGAACCCCATCCCGCCGACCATGTGGTCCTACAACGAGGCCATCGAGGACGATCCGTACGATCCCGAGGCCGCCAGGGCGATGCTGGAGGCCGAAGGGGTCAGCGACCTCGAGATGAAGATCTGGGCCATGCCGGTGCAGCGCCCGTACAACCCCAACGCCCGCCGCATGGCCGAACTGATGCAGGCCGATTTCGCGAAGATCGGGGTTGAGGTCGAGATCGTGTCCTACGAATGGGGCGAGTACCTCAGCCGGTCGCGCGAGCTCGACCGCGACGGCGCCGTGCTTCTGGGCTGGACCGGGGACAATGGCGACCCCGACAACTTCCTGGCGGTGCTGCTGGGCTGCGACGGCCGCGAGAACTCCAACCGGGCGCAATGGTGCCACCAGCCCTTCGAGGATCTGATCCAGCAGGCCAAGGTGGTGACCGACATGACCGAACGGACCAGGCTGTACGAAGAGGCGCAGGTGATCTTCAAGGACCAGGCGCCTTGGGCCACCATCGCCCACTCGGTGGTGTTCATGCCGATGCGTCCCGAGGTTCAGGGCTACAAGGTGCATCCGCTGGGCGGCCACATTTTCTACGGCGTCAGTCTCGCCGAATGAGCCGAATGTCCGGGGCGGCCCCGGCCGCCCCGGACACCGCCTTCTGGGATCTCAGAGCCCCTTTGAGACACACGGATCACCTTGAAGACTACCGCCAGGTCGCGCGCGGTCTTGGCGTCGACGCCGTGGCCCTGGTGCCGGGACCGAACTTCACCCGCGCCTTCGGGCACCCGTTCATGAGTCACGAACGGCCGTTCCTGGCGGTGATCCCGGCGACCGGCGATCCGGCGGCCATCGTCCCCAACCTTGAACTGCGGTCCTGGGACCTGGTGGGGTTCGAGGGCGCGGTCTTCGACTGGCGCGATCAGGACGGCTACCAGCCGGCGTTTGAAATCCTGGCCGCGCATCTGCCGCTGGGTGCCCTGGCCGTCGAAGGGCAGGTGATGCGGGTGTTCGTGCATCATGCCCTCGCGACGGCGTATCCCGGCCTGCGGATCGTCGATGGCGAGGCCGCCATTTCGGGCCTGCGCATCATCAAGACAGCAACCGACATCGGCGCGATCAAGGCCGCCATCGACATTTCCGAACGCGCCCTTGCCCGGGTGCTGGAGCGGGTGCGCGTCGGCCAGACCGAAACCCAGGTCGAGCAGATGCTGATCCAGGCGCTTTTCGCCGAAGGGGCGGAGGATCTGGCCTTTGCCCCCATCGTTGCGGCCGGCGACGGATCGGCCCGGCCCCACGCCAAGGCGCGGGACGACCACGCGATCCGTGCGGGCGACGCGCTGCTGCTCGATTTCGGGGCGCGCAAGCATGGCTTCGCCGCCGACATCACCCGGACCGTGTTCGTCGGCCATGCCGACGACGAGGCGCAATCCGTGTACGATACCGTGCTGCGCGCCAATCTGCGGGGGTTCGACGTCGCCGGGCCGGGCGTCACCGCCCACGCCATCGACGACGCGGTGACCGGCGTGCTCGAGGCCTCGCCCTACGCCGACCGGATCCGCACCAAGACCGGCCACGGCCTGGGCCGGGACGTGCACGAAGCGCCGTACATCATGCGCGGCAACACTCAGGAGATGCACCCCGGTATGGTCTTCACCAACGAGCCGGGGCTCTACGAGATCGGGAGTTTCGGCGTGCGGATCGAGGACGATGTGCTGGTCACCGACGACGGTTGCCGGTCACTGACCGCGTTCCCAAAGGACCTGATGGTGGTGGCGCGCTGATGTTCCGGTATTTTCTGGCCCGTCTCACGACCTTCCTGCCGACCTTCCTGGGGGTCACGCTGATCTCGTTCGGGTTCATCCGGGTGCTGCCGGGCGATCCCATCATCGTCATGGCCGGCGAGCGCGGCATGACCGCCGAGCGCTATGCCGAACTGGTGGCGCAATACGGGTTCGACAAGCCGCTGCTGCAGCAATACTGGACCTATCTCACCGGTGTCGTGCAAGGCGACCTCGGCCAGTCCTTCGTCACCAAGCGACCGGTCTGGGACGAATTCTTCGCGCTGTTCCCGGCAACGCTGGAACTGTCGATCGGGGCGATGATCTTCGCGGTGGTGCTGGGGCTGCCGGCGGGGATCATCGCCGCGGTCAATCGCGGCCGGCTGTTCGACCGGATGCTGATGTCCACAGCGCTGATCGGCTATTCGATGCCGATCTTCTGGTGGGCCCTGCTGCTGATCATCGTCTTTTCGGGCAATCTGGCCTGGACCCCGGTGTCGGGGCGGATCGACCTTCTGTACTATTTCGATCAGGTCACCGGCTTTATGCTGATCGACAGCCTGCTGTCCGGTCAGGACGGCGCGTTCCGGTCGGCGGCGCGGCATTTGATCCTGCCGATCGTCGTGCTGGGCACCATTCCGCTGGCGGTGATCGCGCGGCAGACCCGGTCGGCCATGATCGAGGTGCTGGGCGAGGACTATATCCGCACCGCCCGCGCCAAGGGCATGCCGCCGGGTCGGGTCAACGGCATACACGCCCTGCGCAACGCGTTGATCCCGGTCATCACGGTGATCGGCCTGTCGGTGGGAACCCTGCTGGCCGGCGCGATCCTGACCGAAACGATCTTCAGCTGGCCGGGCATCGGCAAGTGGATGGTCGACAGTATCTTCCGGCGCGATTACCCGGTGGTGCAGGGCGGTCTGCTGCTGATCGCCGTCATGGTCATGGTGGTGAACCTGACCGTCGACGTGCTGTACGGCCTCATCAACCCCAAGATCAGTAAGCGATGATGGTCGACGTTACGGTTCCCGATCAGCCGCGTCCCGGTCGCCTGCGCGAATTCTGGTTCTATTTCAGCGAGAACCGGGGCGCGGTCTTCGGCCTTTGGGTGTTCGCCGCGTTCGTTCTGGTTGCCGCCCTGGCGCCGGTGATCGCGCCCTACGATCCCACCGTGCAGTTCCGCGACAGCGCGTTGCAGCCGCCGGTCTGGCAGGAGGGCGGCACCTGGGCCTTTCCGCTGGGCACCGATCCCCTGGGCCGCGACATGCTTTCCCGGCTTCTGAACGGCGCCCGCTATTCGTTTTTCGTCGGCATCGTGGTCGTCGCCGTCGCCGCGTCCGGCGGCATCATCATCGGGCTGCTGGCCGGGTTCGCGCCGAAATGGGCCGATACCATCATCATGCGGATCATGGACGTGATCCTGGCCTTTCCGTCGCTGCTGCTGGCCTTGGTTCTGGTGGCGATCCTCGGCCCGTCCCTGACCAACGCGATGATCGCCATCGCCATTGTGCTGCAACCCCACTATGTGCGCCTGACCCGCGCGTCGGTGATGGGCGAGTTGCAGAAGGACTACGTGACGTCGGCCAGGGTCGCCGGCGCCCGGCTGCCGCGGCTGATGTTCGTGACCGTGCTGCCCAACTGCCTGGGGCCGATCATCGTCCAGGCGGCCCTGTCGTTTTCGACCGCGATCCTGGATGCCGCCGCGCTCGGATTCCTCGGCATGGGGGCCCAGCCGCCGACACCCGAATGGGGAACCATGCTGGCCGAGGCGCGCGAATTCATCCTGCGCGCGTGGTGGGTGGTGACCTTCCCGGGCCTGGCGATCCTGGTGACGGTGCTGGCCATCAACCTGATGGGCGACGGGCTGCGCGACGCGCTGGACCCGAAGCTGAAGCGGAGCTGACGAATGAGCCTGCTGACCATCCGCAACCTGTCGGTCGAGTTCGCCACGTCCTCGGGGCGGTTCCGGGCGGTCGACGGCGTGGATCTGTCGATCGACACCGGCGAGACCCTGGCCATCGTCGGCGAAAGCGGATCGGGCAAGTCCGTATCGATGCTGGCGCTGATGGGCGTGCTGCCCTGGACCGCCGACGTCACCGCCGATGTGATGTCGTTTGGCGGCCAGGATTTGCGGGCCCTGTCGCCGCGCGCCCGGCGGCGGATCGTCGGCAAGGACATGGCGATGATCTTTCAGGAGCCGATGTCGTCGCTGAACCCGTGCTTTACGGTCGGGTTCCAGATCAAGGAGGTGCTGCGCCAGCATCTGGGCCTGGACCGCGCCGCCCGCAACGCCCGCGCGGTGGAGTTGCTGGAGGAGGTGGGCATCGCCGCCCCGGAACGGCGGCTGAACGCCTTTCCCCATCAGCTTTCGGGCGGCATGAACCAGCGGGTGATGATCGCCATGGCCATCGCCTGCGGGCCGAAGCTGCTGATCGCCGACGAACCGACCACGGCGCTCGACGTGACCATTCAGGCCCAGATCCTCGATCTCCTGACCAGGCTGCGGGACGACACCGGCATGGCCCTGGTGCTGATCACCCACGACATGGGCGTGGTGGCCGAAACGGCGGAGCGGGTGAGTGTCCACTACGCCGGCCAGAAGGTGGAGGAGCAGCCGGTGCGCGACCTGTTCCGCACCCCCCATCACCCCTATACCGCCGCCCTGCTGAGCGCGCTGCCGGAACGGGCGACCGAAAAGCTGCTGCCGACCATTCCCGGCATGGTCCCCGGATTGTTCGACCGCCCCGACGGCTGCCTGTTCGCGCCGCGCTGCGACCATGCCGACAGGCGCTGCCACGCCCAGCCGCCGGACCCGTGCGCCGCCGATCTGGGGTGGGCGCGCTGCCACTATCCGCTGAACGCCGACCGCAGGATCGCGTCGTGACCGAACCGGTGGTCGTCGCCGACGGGCTGAGCCGTCACTATCCGATCAAGGAAGGGATGTTCGGCCGGCGGCGCGTTTTGCGGGCCCTGTCGCACGTCGATTTTACGCTGTCGCCCGGCAAGACCCTGGCGGTGGTCGGGGAATCGGGGTGTGGAAAGTCGACGCTGGCCCGGCTGATCACCCTGATCGAGCCGCCGACGGAAGGCACCCTGACCATCAACGGGACGGTGGCCACCCAGGACGCCTGGTCCGGGTTGCGCACCTCGGTCCAGATCGTGTTCCAGGACCCCTATGGCTCTCTCAACCCGCGCCAGCGGGTCGGGTCCATCCTGCAGGAGCCGTTGAAGATCAACCGCCCGGCGATGTCCGCGGGAGAGCGCCAGGACAGGGCGCGTGAAATGCTGCAGCTCGTCGGCCTGCGGCCCGAGCATTTCGACCGATACCCGCACATGTTCTCGGGTGGGCAGCGCCAGCGGATCGCCATTGCCCGGGCGCTGATGCTGGACCCGGCCGTTCTGGTGCTCGACGAGCCCGTGTCGGCCCTGGACGTGTCGATCCAAAGCCAGATCCTGAACCTGCTGATGGCGCTGCAGGAGCGTTTGGATCTCGCTTACCTCTTCATCTCCCACGATCTGTCGGTGGTCCGGCACATCGCCGACGACGTGATCGTCATGTATCTGGGCCGCGCGGTCGAAACCGGGCCGAAGGACGCTGTTTTCGCCGCCCCGCGCCACCCCTATACCAAGGCCCTGCTGTCGGCCACGCCGCGCGCCGACCCGGAGGCATCCAAGGTTCGGATCAAGCTGGAGGGCGAGCTTCCGTCGCCCCTGGACGATCTGCCCGGCTGTCCCTTCGCGCCGCGCTGCTGGAAGGCCCAAGACGTCTGCCGGGCCGATCGGCCAACGCTGGGGACGGGTGAGCACCGCGCTGCCTGCTTCTTCCCGGAATGACCGGTGAGGGGTACTGAACACGGCTCCCGACCGTGAGGGACACCCAAGACCGTTGCCCAATGTCGCGCGGTCGTTGATGTGGGCCTTCCGCCGCCATGTCGGCCTTGACCGCCGGCCCAACGGCCGCGAAACTTACCCTTAGAACCGTTCCAACGTTTCTCAAAAGCGATCCGCGGGCGGCGTCAGGGTCAGCTTTAGGGCCAGGACGGCGATGCCGGTATTTGTTTCAAGAGCGGCCATGCCCGGCGCGACAGAGCGCCCGACCCACCGACGGAAGGAATAGGATCATGAAGAAGTCCCCAAGATTTGGTATGAACGCGCCAGGCCGGATGGCGCTGGTTGCCGGTGTGGCGGGGGTCGCGGCGGCGCTGTCGAGCCCCGCTCTCGCCCCGGCGCAGGAGCCCGTGACCGGCGGCACCTTGACCGTCGCCGCCGATACCGAGCCGCGCAGCCTCAACCCCGCCATCGTCGCCTCGAACGGCGTCTTCTACGTCTCCAGCAAAATCGTCGAGCCGCTGGCCGAAATGGACTACGGGACCGGTCTGCGGCCCTTGCTGGCGACCGGCTGGGAGGCGTCGGACGACGGGCTGTCCTTTACCGTCACCCTGCGGGACGGCGTGACCTGGTCCGACGGCACGCCCTTCACCTCCGCCGATGTGGCGTTCTCGGCCATGGAGGTGTGGAAGCCCCTGCAGAACATCGGCCGGATCATCTTCGCCAATCTGGAGGCGGTGGAAACGCCGGACGATCTGACCGCCGTGTTCCGCTTTTCCGAACCCACGCCCGGCCAGTTGATCGAAAACGCCCTGCCGGCGGTCACCTCGGTGCTGCCCAAGCACCTGCTGGAAGGCACGGATTTGGCCGAAGGCGCCTACAATGCCGCGCCGGTGGGCACCGGTCCCTTTGTCTTCGGCGAGCACAAGCCCGGCGAATATTACCGCCTTGTCAGGAACGAGACCTATTGGGCAGAGGATCAGCCCTATCTGGATCAGATCATCTATCGGGTTCTGCCCGATGCCGGCGCCAAGGCCGCGGCGCTGGAGACCGGCGACATCCAGCTCACCGCCTTCTCGGCCGTGCCGCTGACCGACCTGGAACGGCTCGACGCCATCGACGGCATATCGGTCATTCCCGGTGGCTATGAGGGGATCACCTACAACATCACGCTGGAGATCAACAGCCGGCGCGAGGAACTGTCCAACCCGCTGGTCCGCCAGGCCATGGCCCACGCCATCGACAAGGACTTCCTGGTCGACGTGGTGTTTCTCGGCTATGCCACAGCGGCCACCGGGCCGGTGCCGCCGACGGCCGGGGATTTCTACACGTCCGACGTCATCACCTATCCCTTCGACCTGGACAAGGCCGCCCAGCTGCTGGACGAGGCGGGCTATCCGGCCGGCGACAACGGCACCCGCTTCAGCCTGCGGCTGCGTCCCGCGCCCTGGTTCGAGCAGACCCGCGCCACCGGGGACTATGTCCGTCAAGCCCTCGGCAAGATCGGGATCGATGTGGAGATCGTGACCGCCGACCCCGGCGGACACATCAAGGCAGTCTACACCGATCACGATTTCGACCTGGCCATCGGCTCGCCGGTGTGGCGCAACGATCCCGCCATATCGACCACCATCCTCTACCAGGGCGGGCTGGAGCCGGGCGTGCCTTTCGCCAACCAGTACGGCTACGACAGCGAGGCCATGAACGCCATCATCGCCCGTGGCCAGACGACCCTGGACCCCGACGCGCGGATCGCCGTCTACCACGAATTTCAGCGGCAGGCGGTGGAGGATCTGCCGATCCTGTTCCTCACCCACTTCACCTTCATCACCGTGGCCCGGGACGAGGTGATGAACGTTGCCAACAACCCGCGCTGGGCCACGTCCGGCTGGGCCGACACCTGGATCGCCACCGACCGGTGACGGCCGATCCATCGGCCACCGAAGGCGGGCCGCCCCCCGGGGCGGTTCGCCTTCTGCGGTTTCTGGGGCGCCGCGCGGTGCAGGCGGTGCCGGTGCTGGCGCTGGTGGCGGTGGGGATCTTCGGTCTGCTGGAGCTGGCCGAGGGCGACGCGGTGGATGCCTATCTGGCCGGCATCGGCGCCGGTGACGCGGGGTTCGCCGCCGATCTTCGGGAGCGATATGGCCTGGGCGATACGGTGGGAACGCGGTTTTTGACCTATCTTGTCCGTCTGGCCGGCTTCGATCTGGGGTATTCCGTAGCCTTCTCCCGCGATGTCGGCGCGGTGATCCTGGAACGGTTGCCCAACACCCTGCTGATGATGGTTTCTGCGATCCTGCTGTCGTCGTCGATGGGCGTGTTGCTGGGCGGGATCGCCGCGTTGCGCCGGGGCCGGCTGGCCGACGGGGTGATCACCGTCATTGCCCTGGTGCTCAACGCCATGCCGGGGTTCTGGCTGGGCCTGCTGGGACTCATCCTGTTCGCGGTGCGGCTGCGCTGGCTGCCCATCGGCGGCATCTCGACCCTGGACGCCGAGCTGGGGCCCGCGGGCACGGTGTTGGACGTCGCCCGCCATCTGGTGCTGCCGGTGGTCACCCTGGCGCTCACCTACCTCGCCCTTTACGTCCGGCTGATGCGGGGCGCGATGATCGAGGCCGCGTCCAGCGGATGGGTGGCGGCGGCGCGGGCCCGCGGCCTGTCCCGCCGCCGCGTGGCCCTGCGACACATGGCGCTGCCGGCGCTGCTGCCGGTGGTGACGATGATCGGATTGCAGTCGGGCACGCTGCTGGGCGGCTCGGTGGTGATCGAGACCGTGTTCTCCATTCCCGGCCTGGGATCCGTGGCCTTCGAGGCGGTGACCCAGCGCGACCTGCCGCTGCTGGCCGGGATCCTGCTGGCCGGGACGCTTCTGGTCGTGGCGATGAACATCGTCATCGACCTCATCTACGGGTTTCTCGACCCGCGGGTCAGCCTGGCGGCCAGTCGGCGCGGCCGGTCTTGAGCGGACTTAGCGGACGGTTGCCGGGGATCGCCGCCATCACCCGGGCCCGGCTGGGACGGCCGGGCGGCGGAGCGCTGGGGGCCGTGCTTCTCGCCGTGCTGGCCCTGGCGGGCCTGCTGGCGCCTTGGCTGGCCCCGGGCGATCCGCTGGACATGGTGGCGCGGCCGCTCCTGGCGCCGTTCGCCGATGCCAGCCATCCCCTGGGCACGGACCAGTTGGGCCGGGACGTCCTGTCGGGGCTGATCCACGGCGCCCGGGTGTCGATGACGGTCGGCGCCGCCGCCGCCGCCGCCGCCATCGGCGTCGGCATCGTCGTCGGGACCCTGGCCGGGTTCGCCGGCGGGCGCGCCGACGACGCGCTGATGCGGGTGACCGAGGCGTTTCAGACCGTGCCGACCTTCCTGCTGGCGTTGGCCCTGGTCAGCGTGCTGGGGGCATCGGCCGCCAACGTGGTGATCGCCATCGGCATTTCGTCCTGGCCGCCGACCGCCCGGCTGGTGCGGGCCGAAGTCCTGCGGGTCAAGACGGCGGATTATGTGGACGCCGCCCGTCTGGCGGGGCGCGCGCCCCTGGCCATCGCCTTCCTGGAGGTCCTGCCGTCGGCGCTGCAGCCCGTGGTGGCGCTGATCGGCATAACGGTGGGCGAGGCCATCCTGATCGAAAGCGCGCTCGCCTTTCTGGGCCTCAGCGACCCGAACCTGATCAGCTGGGGCGGCATGGTGGCGAATGGACGGGCGCTTTTGCGCACCGCCTCCTATCTGGTCATCCTGCCCGGTGTCGCCATCGCGGTGACGGTGCTGGCGGTGACCCTGGCGGGCGACGCGCTGGCCGCCCGGCTTGGCCTGATCGGGCGGCGATGACGGCGCCGGCGAACCACGATCGGCCTACGGCCGCGCCGGTGCTGACTCTCGATGGCCTGACCGTCGATTTTGTCCGACAACGGGACCGGACGCGGGCCGTCAACGATCTGACGCTGACCGTCGCGGCCGGCGAAATCCTGTCGATCATCGGTGAGAGCGGCTCGGGCAAGAGCGCGACCCTGCATGCCATCGCCGACCTGCTGCCGACCGATGCGCGCGTATCGGGAGAGTTGCGGCTGGCCGGCCGTGACGGGAACCTGCTGGCCCCCGGGGCCGACAGGACCGGGGTCGCCGGCCGGCAGATCGCCATGATCTTTCAGAACCCCGCGGCCAGCCTTAACCCGGTCCTGTCGGTGGGAGCACACCTGGACGAGGTGGTGGCCACGCACCTTGGGCTTGGCCGGACCGCGCGGCGGACGGCGACTCTGGATCTTCTGACCCGTGTCGGCATTCCCGACGTCGCGCACAAGGTCGAGGCGTTTCCCCACCAGCTGTCCGGCGGCCAGAAACAGCGGGTGGCCATCGCCGCGGCCCTGGCCGGCGATCCGCGCGTGCTGCTGGCCGACGAGCCGACGACGGCCCTGGACGCCACGGTCCAGGCGCAGATCCTGGATCTTCTGCTGGGGCTGGTCGACGAGCGCCGGATCGCGATGATCTTCGTCACCCACGATTTGGCGGTGGCCGCCGCCATCGGCGACCGCATCGCCGTGATGCGGCGGGGACGGGTCCTGGAGACCGGTCCGGCAAGGGACACGATCGCCGCGCCACGGGACCCCTATACCGCCGACCTGGTGCGCACGTCGCTGCCCTTTGCCAGGGTCGCCGAGGACACCGTATCCGCGCGGGACTCGGTGGCGCCTACAGCCGGCGGCCTGGTGCTGACCGGCCTGCGGCGGCGGTTCGGAGCCCAGCGCGGGGCGGAGACCGTGGCCTTGGACGGCGTCGACCTGTCGGTCGCGCCGGGCGAGATCGTCGGCCTGATCGGCGAGTCGGGGTCGGGCAAGACGACGCTGGGGCGGATCGCGGTGGGGCTCGACAGCGCGGACGGGGGCGAAGCGCGGCTGGACGGCGATCCGATCGGCCACGCGCGGCGGATGGCGCCGGGCCAGCGCGCCGCCATCCAGATGGTGTTCCAGGATCCGCTGGCCAGCTTTAATCCCCGTCACCGTATCGACGACGCAATTCGCGTGCCGTTGCGCATTCATCGCGGCTTGCGGGGGCGCGCGGCCACGGAAACGGTCGCCGGGCTGCTCTCCGACGTCGGTCTGGATCCGGATCTGGGACGGCGCTGGCCCCGCCAGCTTTCGGGCGGCCAGCTGCAGCGCGCGGCGGTGGCGCGGGCGCTGGCCACCGGTCCCCGCATTCTGGTCTGCGACGAGGCGGTGGCGTCGCTGGACGTATCGATCCGGGCCCAGGTTCTGGACCTGCTGGACCGGCTGCGCCGCGACCAGGGGCTGGGCATCCTGTTCATCAGCCACGACCTTGGCGTCGTCCGGCGGATCGCCGACCGCACCGTCGTGCTGTGGCGGGGCAGGGTGGTGGAGCAGGGGCCGACCGCGACGGTGATGACCCGCCCACGCGAGGACTACACACGGCGCCTCGTCGCCGCCATTCCCGAGGGCCACCGGCCATGGCGGGAGCGCGGCCGCTCCGTGATACCGGAACTCCCGGGATAAGTCGGCAGTTCTAACGTCCGGCCGGTCCGGGCACGGATCCCATTGAGGGAGTACAGGACGCAGAGACCAGGATCGACCATGGACCGCCGCCTTCTTCTTGAATTCCTGCCCGGTATCGTTCTGCTGCTGACGAATTTCTTCTTCGACCTGTTCGTCGCGACCGGGGCCGCCATTCTTGCGGCGGTGATCGCGACCGGCCTGCGGCACCGCATGGATCGCCAGCTTCCGTTCATTGCCATCGCGACGGTCGTCCTGTCCGTGGTGCTGCTGGCCATCGGCGTTGCGATCGATGACGAGCGATACATCAAGATGCGGGCGACGATCGGGGGCGCGGCCTTTGCCGTGATCGTGGCGATCGGCGGCGCGTTCAGGCCCAGTCTCCTCCGGCGTTCGCTCGACTACAAGCTGACGATGACGTCGACAGGCTGGGCGGTGCTGCACGTGGCGTGGATCGCGTTGGCCGTGATGCTGGCCATCCTGAACGAAATCGTCTGGCGGTCGACATCCACCGAGACCTGGGTGGTTTTCCACGCCGTCTCGGACCCGGTTATCTTCCTGCTCTACTGGCTGGTGACCTGGCGCGTGGCGGTCCGGTACTGGCAGGGTCCCGGGTAGCCGCCGCCGCATGAAACGGGTCGCCACGACGTCCGCCCAGCGCCTAATTCCTCATGACACACCAAACAGGAGCGCGTGTCATGGAACTGAAAAACAGGACAATCATCGTGACCGGGGCAAGCAGCGGCATCGGCGCCGCCGCCGCTGCGTTGTTCGCGTCCGAGGGTGCCAACCTGGTCCTTGGCGCACGCCGCACGGCGGAACTCGAGACGCTGGCAGGGCAAATCAACCAAGGCACCGGACGGGCCGTGTCGCTTTCCGGAAATGTAAAGGAAGAGGGGTATGCCGAAGCCCTCGTCGATCTGGCCGGGACCGAGTTCGGGGGACTGGATGGCGCGTTCAACAATGCCGGTATCGTGGGAGAGATGGGACCGGTCCCGGATATGGCGATCGCGACTTGGGAGGATGTCATCGCGATCAACCTGACAAGCGCTTTCCGGGCCGCCAAAGCCCAGATTCCGGCGCTGAAGCGGCGGGGACAGGGGGCGATCGTCTTCACGTCGTCCTTCGTTGGCTTCAGCAATGGCGGGATGCCGGGAATGGGGGCTTATGCGGCATCCAAGGCGGGACTGATCGGCTTGGTGCAGTCGCTGGCGTCCGACCACGCCGCGGATGGCATCCGCGTCAATGCGCTGTTGCCCGGCGGCACCAAAACACCGATGGCCGGAGAGGATCCCGGCACCCACGACGTCATCGCGAACCTGCACCCGATGAAGCGGTTGGCGACAGCCAGGGAGATCGCTCAGGCGTCACTTTTCCTGCTGTCCGACCGGTCGTCCTTCATGACCGGAAGCCCGATGATCGTGGACGGCGGCATATCCGTTCGGCTTACATGATAGGCCCATGAGCGTGCGCGGAATGACAGCGATGGTCGCCCTGTCCGCGCCGCCTCGACCCCGGGTATCTTCCCGCTCTACGGATTGGCGGTCCGGCGCGTCGTCACTAGAGACCCAGCACGGACTTAACGGAACCCGCGCCATTGAACGACCAGTCGATCGGCTTGTTTTCGATCAGGAAGATGATTGAGTTGTTCGGATCGAAGCCAATTTCGCCAAGGCGGCGGCGAAGGTCCCTGTAGAGCGCCTCTTTCTGATCGTCCGAGCGGCCGGCCAGCAGGGCGATCTCGATGACGATGGTCGAGGCGGGGTCCCGATCGCCGAGAAACGTGGGGTGCAGGATCATCTCGTCGGCCGCGTATCGTGAAATCAGACAAAAATTGTCGTCGGTGTTTACCCCGCAGGTTTCCACCAGGGTGGCATGGAGAAGATCGTTGATGGCATGGCATGTCTCGAGCGCGAGGGAACGCGGTGCATGAAGCTTGTTGAAGGGCATTTACGACCTTTCGCCTTGTGAATCGTGCCGGCTTCGACTGCGCGGACCCTACCGCACTTTATGTGTCGCGGGCGAAGGATCGCTTCTAAAGTGCCCGCACGACTATGCCATCGCGTCCCCGAACCGCAGGAAACGACTCATGAGCCGCCAAATAGCCACCGATCTCGCGCGGCAGCAGATGACGTCCGGCGCGCTGTTGGACCGCCTGACGCGCCGCGTGGCGATGCCCACGGAAAGCCAGGTGCCGGGGCGCCGCGCCGTTCTTTTGCGCTACCTCGAAGATGAGATCGCGCCGGAACTGGCGGCCCTGGGGTGCGACTGCGCGGTCCACGACACGCCGGATCTTCCCAGCCCCTTCCTGATCGCGACCCGGCACGAGGGTGCGGACCTGCCGACCATCCTGACATACGGTCACGGCGATGTCGTGCACGGCGCCGCCGACGCCTGGTCCGATGGCCTCTCGCCCTGGACCCTGACCGAACGGGACGGTCGGCTGTACGGGCGCGGGATCGTCGACAACAAGGGTCAGCACAGCATCAACTTCGCGGCCCTCGCCGCGGTTCTCGAGGCCCGTGGCGGGGCACTGGGGTTCAATCTCAAGGTTCTGATCGAAACGGGGGAAGAGATCGGGTCCGTGGGCCTGCAGGAGTTTTGCGCGGCCCATGCGGATGCGCTGGCGGCCGACGTGCTGATCGCGTCCGATGGGCCCAGGCTGCGCCCCGAGACGCCGACGGTTTTCCTGGGCAGTCGCGGCTCCTTGAATTTCGACCTGCGGGTGGCGCCGCGATCCTCGCCGCTGCACAGCGGCAATTTCGGCGGGATCGCCTCCAACCCGGCGCTTCGCCTGGCCCATGCGCTGGCCTCCATCGCGTCGCCCCGCGGCGAGGTCCTGGTTTCGGACTGGCTGCCCAAGGGGATCGATGCGGACGTGAGGGAGGCGCTGCGAAAGCTGCCCGACGATCCATCCTACGATCGGGATTGGGGCGCGCCCGCCCTGTCGCCCGCCGAGCGGCTCTATGCCTGGTCCAGCTTCGAGGTCCTGGCCCTGGATGCGGGCAACCCGGCGCAGCCGATAAACGCCATTCCCCCGGCGGCGCGGGCCCGCGCGCAACTGCGCTTTCCCCCCGGCATGACGCTCGACCGTCTGCTGCCGGACCTGCGGCGCCATCTGGAGCGGGCGGGGTTTTCCGATGTCGAGGTCGCGCGCGCCAGAAAAGAGACCTTCGAGGCCTCGCGCACGTCCTTGAGCGATCCCTGGGTGGCGCGGGTCATGGCCTCCCTGGCACGAACCCACGGGGGGCCGCCCGACCTGCTGCCCAATCTCGGCGGCACCATCCCCAACGCCGTCTTTACGGACACCCTGGGCATGCCCACCATTTGGATCCCGCATTCCTATCGCGGATGCCAGCAGCACGGTCCCGACGAACACGTGCCCCGCGCCCTGATGGAGGACGCGGTGCGGATCATGGCGGGGCTGTTCTGGGATCTGGGCGCGGAACGGCACGGGCAGGCCGGGGACTGACCGCCGGCCGGACCCGCGCCCTATGATACGTACTGCCGCCAGTTGTGTTCTTCCTTGAAGCCCAGCACCTCGCGGATCTTTCGGTTCGACAGCGGCGCTTCATATTCGCCGAGCTCCCGCGCGATGGGGGTGCCTGGCGCCCATTTCTCGAGGAACGCGGCGGTCGGCTCGTTGGCCGTGATCTCGTCGTTGACGGCGTTGAACACCTGGAACCCCAGACCGTCCTTGGCCACGCACAGATCGACGATCTGGCCCAGATCGCGCGCGTCGATATAGCTCCAGGCATTGCGCTTGCGCGACGGGGGATCGGCCAGGAAGCCAGGGAACCGGTCGTATTCGTGCGGCTCGATGACATTGCCGATGCGCAGCGCGTAGATGTCGGCGCCGGTGCGCATGGCAAAGGCGCGGGCGGTCTTTTCGTTGACCACCTTGGACAGGCCGTAGCTGTCCATCGGATCGATGTCGTAATCCTCCTCCAGCGGAAAGGAATGATAGTCCTTGTCGCCCTCGGCGAAGCAGACGCCGTAGGTGGTCTCGCTCGACGCGATCACGATTTTGCGGATGCCCAGCTTCACCGCCGCCTCGATGACGTTGTAGGTCGACGCGACATTGGCCTGGAAGGTCACGTTGTCCGGCCAAATGAGGACGCGCGGGATGGCCGCGAAATGGACCACGGCGTCGACCGGCGCCGGGCCTTTGCCCGTCTCGTACCCCTCGAACCCGAAATGCATCGACAGCGCGTTGAAAGCCTGGCCGCTTTCGGTCAGGTCGGCGATCAGCGTGTTGACGCGCGGGTGGGGCAGGGGGACCAGATCGACGTTGAACACCTCGTGCCCTTGGTCGAGCAGGTAGGGCACCACATGACGGCCGGCCTTGCCGCTGCCGCCGGTGAAGACTATGCGCTTGGACATGGGAGTGCTCCGATAGGCTGGTGCGGATGGCTTGATGCGGAATGCTGGGATGGCCAAGCCTAGAGCAGGATCGCCTTGGGTGGAATCGCTTCGGCGATCCCGCCCAAGGCGTGAATCCTACTCTATTCATAGAGTTAGAGAGCGATTCACGTCATTG
>JBQLZQ010000054.1:0-88096 GCA_052168355.1 Inquilinaceae bacterium | reverse complement strand
ACAGAGAATCACGAAATCCGACGCGCCACGAGTGTCTTTTTCAGCACCCTGCTAGGCCTCCAGGCCCCGGCGCGCCGCCGCGATGGCCTCGGCCAGAATTCTCGGATCGCCGACATGGTTGGCCAGCAGCAGGATAAGCCTTGCGTCGAACTGTCGGCTCTGCGCGTCGGTGAGCCCGCGATGGGCATCGATCAGCGCGGCATAAAGATCGTCCGGCGCGCCCGTTGCGGGGCCGGTGCGCAGGCCGTGTGTTGCCGCCCGGTTTTCGGGAACATCGGTCATTGATTCACCGTCGCCGCAACGCGTCGGCCGACCGGCCCGCCGGCCCGGCGCAGCGCGGTCTCCACCAGGGCGGCATCGTAGGTCTGCCACCGGGCGGCGACATGCTGATCGGGCCGGATCAGATAGAGGGTGCCCCGGCGTGCGTCGTAGCGCCGCCCGGCCAGCCCCTGGGCGTCGGTCCAGCCATCGGCGCCGATGGACAGAACCGCAAGGCCCATGGCCTCGAAACGCGCGGCGTCGCCGGGCGGCTCGTCAAAGCACAAAAGGCAGAAGCGACCGCCCAGCAGATCCAGCAGCCAGCCGGCCCGGCCCGAGGGATCGACAAGGGGCGCGTCGGGGCAGGGCGCGCCCGGTTGCGGGCCGGCGTCGAACCGGTCGCGATCGGGGGTCGACAGCGACGACGTCCCATAACGGGTCGGGGTCGACAACCGGCCGCTGTTGACCAGGGCCCGGGCAAAGGGATGCTCGGCCGACAGGTCCAGCACGGCATCGCGCAGGGCCCGGCTGGCTGGATCCTTCGGGGTGATGAAGTCCGTGCTGCGGGTCGAGTGCAGGATGTTCTCGTCGGCGGCCTCGCCGCGTTCCTCGTCATAGCTGTCGAGCAGGGTTTCCGGCGCCGCGCCGCGCAGGACCATGGCCAGTTTCCAGCACAGATTGTCGGCGTCCTGGATGCCGCTGTTGCCGCCGCGCGCGCCGAACGGCGACACCTGGTGGGCGGCATCGCCGACAAAGATGACCCGTCCGTGGCGGAACCGGTCGAGCCGCCGGCATTGAAAGGTATAGACGCTGACCCATTCCAGATCGAACGGCCGGTCGGGGCCCAGCATGGCGCGCAGGCGCGGCACCACCCGGTCGGGCTGCCGTTCCGCCTCCGGGTCGGCATCGCGGCCGAGCTGAAGATCGATGCGCCAGATGTCGTCCGGCTGGCTGTGCAGCAGCGCCGAACCGCCGGGATGGAAGGGCGGGTCGAACCAGAACCAGCGTTCGGCGGGGAAGTCGGCATGCATCCGCACGTCGGCGATCAGGAAGCGGTCCTCGAACACGCGGCCGGAAAAATCGAGACCGAGCAGCCGCCGCGCGGTGCTGCGCGCGCCGTCCGCCGCCACCACATAGTCGGCGTCCAGGGCATGGCGTCCGTCGGGGGTTTCCACGGTCAGCCGCACGCCGTCGTCGCGCCTCTCCAACCCGACCAGCCGGGTGTGGAACCGCAAGGTGATATCCTCCATCGCGCGGGCCCGGTCGATCAGAAAGCTCTCGACGTAGTATTGCTGCAGGTTGACGAAGGCGGGCTGTTTGTGGCCACCCTCGGGCAGCAGGTCGAACCGGTAGACCTCGTCGTCGCGGCGGAATACCCGGCCGACCTGCCAGGTCACGCCCTTGTCGACCACGGGGCCGCCGACCCCCAGCCGATCGAAGATCTCCAGGCTCCGCTTGGCCCAGCAGATGGCGCGGCTGCCGACGCTGACCGTGTCGTCGGCGTCGATCACCAGCACGGGGATGCCGTGGCCGGCCAGATCGATGGCGGCGGCAAGCCCGACGGGCCCGGCGCCGACCACGATGACAGGACGGCGCGCGGCCGGATGGCCCGGCGTCGCCTCGGGCGGACGCTCATAGGAAAAAATGGGGTACGAGAACCTGGCCAAGGCGGCTCCCCGATCGGGGTCTGACGGTCAGACCCGGGGGGCCAATCATACCGAACCGAGCGGGACCGCGGCAACGGTGGGCCCGTCCGGTCGGGCGGCGGCGGTCAGGATCCGGCGGTATCCGCCTCCCGCGGCCGCTTGATGGGGCGTAGGAGGAAGGCCGGCACGTGATCGCCAAGGCCGACAACCCTCATATCGTCGTCGTCCGCGTCGCGGCGGCGGCGGTTCCGGTCCGGCTGGCCCCGATCCGACTTGCCGCGTCCCGACGAGCGCTGCGGCCGTCGGTCCGCCTTCCGCTCGGCCGGCGCGGACTCCGCGGCGATGGCCGGGGCGCTTTCTTCGGTCGGGGCGGCGGTTTGCGCGGGGGGCGTCGCGTCGCGCCGGCCCTTGTCGACGGGCGCCGCCTCGGTGTCGCGGCGCTTGGACGGGCGCTTGGACCCATCCCGGCGACCGCGGCTGCGGCTCTCCTTTGGTTCGTCCAGGGCCGCGGCGGCGACGCCCTCGATTTCGTAGATCGGGATCCTGGTGCCGATCAGCTTTTCGATCTGGCCGACGAACTTGCCGTCCTCGGAGGTGGCGAGGGTAAAGGCGCGGCCCGACCGCCCGGCGCGGCCGGTCCGCCCGATCCGGTGGACATAATCCTCCGAATGGGTCGGTACGTCGAAATTGAAGACGTGGCTGAGGTCGGAGATGTCGATGCCGCGCGCCGCCACATCGCTGCAGACCAGCAGGCGGATCTCACCCTTCTTGAACCGCTCCAGCGTCTCGGTGCGCATCGACTGGACCATGTCGCCGTGGAGCTGACCGACATTAAAACCGTGCTTTTCCAGCGAGCGGTAGAGAATGCCGACATCGCGCTTGCGGTTGCAGAAGATAAGCGCGCTGCGCACTTCTTCCGACTTGATCAGGCGGCGCAGGGCGTCGCGCTTGTCGGCGCGGTCCATCACCAGCACGAACTGTTCGACATTGACCGCCGCCGTGGCCGGCTTCGATACGGTGACTTCCCTGGGGTTCATCAGGAAGCGTTCCGACAGGCGGCGGATCTCCGGCGGCATGGTGGCGGAGAAGAACAGGGTCTGGCGGATGCGCGGCAGCATGCCCACGATGCGCTCGATGTCCGGGATAAAGCCCATGTCGAGCATCCGGTCGGCTTCGTCGATCACCAGGATCTTGGTGTCGGCCAGCAGGACCTTGCCGCGTTCGAACAGGTCGAGCATCCGGCCCGGCGTGGCGATCAGCACGTCGACGCCGCGATCCAGCTTTCGGATCTGCTCCTCGAAGCTGGAGCCGCCGATCAAAAGCGCGAAGTTGAGCTTTTCGTACTTGCCGTAAAGCTCGAAATTCTCGGCCACCTGGGCCGCGAGTTCCCGCGTCGGTTCCAGGATCAGGGATCGCGGCATGCGCGCACGGGCCCGGCCGTTGGCCAGCATGTCGATCATCGGCAGGGTAAAGCCCGCCGTCTTGCCGGTTCCGGTCTGGGCGACACCCAGCACATCCCGGCCCTGCAGGACATACGGGATCGCTTGTTCCTGGATTGGTGTCGGCGTGGTATAGCCCACGTCCTCCACCGCGCGCAGGATTTCGGGCTTGAGCCCAAGATCCGCAAAATTCATATCAGAGAGGTCACAATCGCGGTGATGTTGGGGCGTACCGAACGCCGCCTCGTTCCGGGCGAAGGGTGTTTCGGTGCACCCTTGTATGTGCGCAGAATGTAGGGACTCAAGGGGTTCTGTCAATTGCCGTGTAAAAATGGATGTCGACGAGGGGGGGCCGGAGGGGCGATGACAGGGCGGAAAAACGGACGCAATGGCACCGGCGACGGAACCGGCCTGCTGAATGCCGGCCTTTCCATCCTGGCGGTCATCGATATCCAGGAACGGTTGGTGCCGGTCATGGCCGACCCCGATCGCGTGATCCGCAACACCGGTCTGCTCCTGGAAGCGGCCCGGCGTCTGGATGTTCCGGTGCTGGTCAGCGAGCAATATCCCAAGGGTATCGGTCCGACGGCGGCCGCGCTAAAACCCTTGATTCCACCCGATGCGGTCATTGAAAAGCTGGAATTTTCAGCGGCATCCAACGATTTGTTCACACAGCGACTTGAGCAATCCGGCCGGCGGGAGGTGGTGCTGTGCGGTATCGAGGCCCATGTCTGCGTGCTGCAGACGGCGCTGGAACTGGCGTCGCGCGGCGGTTGGCGGGTGGTGCTGGCGGCCGACGCCTGCTCGTCGCGCCGGCAGGACAGCGCCGACCTGGCCTTTGCCCGGCTCCGGCGGGCCGGGGTTGAACTGGTGAGCACGGAAATGGTGCTGTTCGAATGGATGCGGCGGGCCGGGACGCCGCTGTTCAAGGATTTGAGCCGGCTGATCAAGTGAACGAGGGTCCGCCCCTGGTCCTGCTGCCGGGCCTGTTGTGCGATGCGGCGCTGTGGGCGGCCCAGCGGCAGGGGCTGGCGGGCCGGGTGGAAACGATCGTGCCCGACCTGACCGGCCATGACAGCATCGCCGACCTGGCCAAGGCAGTGCTGGACGCCGCGCCCGATCGGTTCGCGCTGGCCGGGCTGTCCATGGGCGGCTACGTCGCCTTTGAGATCCTCCGCCGGTCGCCGGACAGGGTGGCGCGGCTGGCCCTGCTCGACACCTCGGCCCGCCCCGACACCGACGCACAGCGCCGCCGGCGCAGCGGCCTTTTGGCGCTGGCCCGCAAAGGCCGCTTCAAGGGGGTCACGCCGCGGCTGCTGCCGTTGCTGGTCCATCCCGACCGGCTGGACGACGCGGCGTTGACCGGCACCATCATGGCGATGGCCGAGCGGGTCGGCCGCGACGCCTTCCTGCGCCAGCAGACGGCCATCCTGGGGCGGTCCGACAGCCGGCCGGGGCTTGGCGATATAAGGTGTCCCACCCTGGTCCTGTGCGGGGCGGAGGATGCGCTGACCCCGCCCGACCGGTCGCGGGAGATCGCCGCCGCCATCCCGGGCGCCACGCTCACCATCGTCGAGGAGTGCGGCCACCTGTCGCCCCTGGAACGGCCCGAAGCGGTCACGGATGCGCTGAGGCTCTTCCTGTCCAGGGATTGAGGCGGTCGTCGCAGAAGGCGCGCAGCCAGGGGGGGCCGCACTCATCGCGGTCGGGATCGCGGCGGGGGAACAGGGAAGCGGTCAGCCGGGCCATCAGGGTCTGGAATTCCGGCGTGTCCGGTCCGGCCATCATCATCGGCGCCAAACCCTCCGACGCGCTCAGCATCCGGGAGCCCTGGCAGAACTCGGCCACCGCCTGCAGCGTCTCGCCGGGACCGGGAACGCCGGTCGGCACCGTGCCCTCGCACAGATCGCCGTGGCGGACCACCTGCTGGGGCGAGAAGGCCACCACCACCCGGTAGGGCCCACCCGCGGCGTCTGCGGCGGGTACGAAGTTGGGGGCGGTGCCCCTTGCGTGTCCCTGCATGGCTGCCGCCACATCGGCCGCAAACCCGTCCGCCGGGGTGGCAAAGGGATTACCCTGGACCTCGACCGGCAGGACCCGCCCGTGCCCGACATACTGCGCCGCGTGATAGGCGTAGCCGGTGGCCGGCAGGCGCGGATGCGCCGAAATCCCGCCGCACCCGACCAGCGCCAATCCCAAGACGGTGACGATCGGCAGTTTCATGGCAACCCACCTGTCCCAGTGAACACGAGCGCGCTGTTTCGATACCGATGATATGGGGTGCGGTGGCCTCGTCATTCCAGGCCCTAGAGAGAAAGAAGCCGCGATCCCCGGCCTCCAAGCCGGGGTCTGCGCGGGGCGGCGCCTTTGGCATCTTCGAGGCGGTGTCGGCGCGCGGACGGTCCCGGACCGCGATCAGGGACTCGTGGCCTGGTCAGTGGGGCGTTTGGATCGTTGTCTCAGTCTTGCTCGTATCCGGGGTGGGGCGGTCGGTCTCCACCGACCCGAGAAACAGGCGCACGTCGCGCAGGTTGCGCAGATGATGGATGGTGAGATGGATGGGTGGATCGTCGGCAATGGCCTGGAGTTTGGCTCGGGCGCTGTGCCGCGTTCGCCAGATAAAGGCGATGAAATCGAGCGTTTCCCTGTCGAGTTTCTCCGGACATCCTTCCGGCAGGTCGGGGCGTGTCTTGCCGTAGCCGACCACGGATCGGCGGAGGACCCGCCAAAGCCGCAGCCACAGGGGGATGTCGAGCCAGACAAAGGTATCGGCGCGGGTCACGCGCTCGCCATAGGTGCGGGAATAGCCGCCCTCGAAGATCCATGTGTCCCGGGCGTGAACCTCGTGGGTCAAACGATCCTTTTCGTCCCGATCCCTCTCCACCCAGCCGGACATCCAATGAATGTGATCCATGTGGAAAACGGGCAGGCCGGTGCGCTCACCCAGGAGCCGTCCCAGGGTGCTCTTTCCCGAGCCTGGTCCGCCGACAATCATCACCCGCTTCATCGACGTGCCCTGCTTCCGACCAGGCTGGTGCAGCCCGTCTTGAAACAGGTTGAGGTGATGCTGTCTAGAACGCGATGCCGTCAGACGTCGAGGTCGCGCACCGTGGGAGCGTGATCCTGGATGAACTGGAGGCGCAGTTCGGGCTTGCGGCCCATCAGCCGTTCGACCAGGTTCGCCGTATCGGCCGTCCCGTCGGGATCCTCGGCGCCGGGCAGTTCGACCCGCCACAGGGTCCGCTGGGCCGGGTCCATGGTGGTGTCGCGAAGCTGGGCCGGCGGCATCTCGCCCAGCCCCTTGAAGCGGCTGATTTCCACCTTGCCGCGGCCCGACAGCGGCCCTTCCATCAGCGCGTCCTTGTGCGGATCGTCGCGGGCGTAGAGCACGGTGCCGCCCTGCTGCAGGCGATAGAGCGGCGGCTGGGCCAGATACAGATGCCCGCTGGCGATCAGGCCGCGCATCTCGCGGTAGAAGAAGGTCATCAGCAAGGCCGCGATGTGGGCGCCGTCGACATCGGCGTCGGTCATGATGATGACCCGCTCGTAGCGCAGCTTGTCTTCGTCGAACTGGCTGCGCGCGCCGCAGCCCAGGGCCTGGATCAGGTCGGCGACCTCCTGATTGCCGGCCAGCTTGTCGGCCGAGGCGCTGGCGACGTTCAGGATCTTGCCGCGCAGCGGCAGGATGGCCTGGGTCTCGCGCTTACGCGCGGCCTTGGCCGACCCGCCGGCGCTGTCGCCCTCGACCAGGAAGATCTCCGTACCCTCGGCCGACGACCGGGCGCAGTCGGCCAGCTTGCCCGGCAGCCGGACTCTCCGGGTCGCGGTCTTGCGGGCCAGCTCCTTGGCGTTGCGGCGGCGCAGCCGTTCCTCGGCCCGGTCGATGATGCGGTCGACCAGGGCGTTGGCGGTGGCGGGATCGCCCGACAACCAGTGATCGACATGATCCTTGATCGCCGATTCCACCAGCTTCGCCGCCTCGGGCGAGGCCAGCCGTTCCTTGGTCTGGCCCTGGAATTGGGGATTGGTGATGAACACCGACAACATGATGGCGGCACCGCCGACCAGATCGTCGGCGGTGATGGCGCCGGCGCGCTTGTTGCCGGTCATGTCGGCATAGGCCTTGAAGCCGCGCAGCAAGCCGGCGCGGAACCCGGCCTCATGGCTGCCGCCCTGGGGCGTGGCGACGGTGTTGCAGTACGAGGTGCAAAACCCTTCCTCGTCCTCCGGCCAGGCCATGGCCCATTCGACCCGGCCGTTGGCGCCGCCGAACCCGGCCGTGCCGGCGAACGGCGTGGGCGTCAGGGCAGGGCGGTCGGCCAGGGTCGCGGTCAGGAAGTCGAGCAATCCGCCGGGAAAGTGCAGGATTTCGGCCTCCGGCGCGCCCTTGTCGCTGCCGAGCAACGACGGATCGCAGCGCCAGCGGATCTCCACGCCTCGGAACAGATAGGCCTTGGACCGGGCCATGCGGTACAGCCGCTCGGGCTTGAAGCGGGCGTCGGGTCCGAAGATCTCCGGGTCGGGGTGGAACGACACGGTGGTCCCGCGCCGGTTGTTGACGGCGCCTTTGGCGGTCAGCTTCGTCTTGGGCACGCCACGGGCGTAGGTCTGGCCCCACAGCTGACGGTCGCGGGCCACCTCGACCGTTAGTTTGTCGGCCAGGGCATTGACCACCGACAGCCCGACGCCGTGCAGCCCGCCCGACGTGGCGTAGACCTTGTTGGAGAACTTGCCGCCCGAATGAAGGGTGGTCAGGATCACTTCCAGAGCCGACTTGCCGGGAAATTTCGGATGTTCCTCGACCGGGATGCCGCGGCCGTTGTCGCGCACCGTCACCGTCCCGTCGCCTCCGACCGACAGTTCGATCCAGGTGGCGTGGCCGGCCACCGCCTCGTCCATCGAGTTGTCGAGGACTTCGGCCACCAGATGATGCAGGGCGCGTTCGTCGGTGCCGCCGATATACATGCCCGGTCGCCGCCGCACCGGCTCCAGCCCCTCGAGCACCTCGATGTCGTGGGCCGAGTACCCGTCGGCCGCCGGCGCCTGCTGAAACAGATCGTGCATCATCGCCTTTCGAATCGCCTCGGACGCAAAAATGAGGATATGGTGCGATTTGTAGCGCAGTGTCCACAATATTTGGTATCGGAAACACGACGATGGCAGACCCGAAATCCCTGGCGACGGAGCCGCTGCGCGAGGGGAGGACACCCGCCCTGCGGACCATCGCCATGCCGGCCGACGCCAATGCCAACGGCGACATTTTCGGCGGGTGGCTGCTGAGCCAGATGGATCTGGCCGGCGCCGTCGTCGCCTATGACCGGGCGCGCGGACGGATCGCCACGGTGGCCATCGACGCCATGAGTTTTCTGCGCCCCGTCTATATCGGCGACCTGGTGAGCTGCTATGCCGACATCGTTCAGACCGGCCGCAGTTCGATGCGGGTCAAGGTCGAAACCTTCGTGCGGCGGCGCGAAGGCCATGCGGTGGAGCGTGTGACCGAAGGGCTGTTCACCTATGTCGCGATCGACGATGCCGGCCGGTCGCGCTCCCTGGACGATCCCGCCGGCTGACCGCCTCGCCGCCCAGGGATGGGCACCTGGTGACAAGATCCTTAAGCCGTTTCTTTGGCGGGAAGCGGCGATGGTACCTGGACGATTCGGGTCGCCGGGAACCGCAACGTGGCTCTGGTGCCGACGCCAATCTCGCTTTGAAGATCCAGCGACCCGCCATGGAGCTCGACCAGCGCCGCGGTCAGCGACAGGCCCAAACCGGTTCCTTCCTGCTGACGCGCGAGGCCGCCGTCGATCTGTCCGAACTTGGACAGGGCCTTGGGAATGTCCCGGGCTGCCATGCCGATGCCGGTGTCGCTCACCTGGAATACGAAGCCGTCTTCGATGCTGCTGCGAACCGTGAGGGCGATGCGCCCACCCGGCCGGGTGAATTTGATGGCATTGGTCAGGAGGTTGACCAGCATCTGCTTCAACTTGCGTTCGTCGGCCTGCAGGTGCGGCAAATGGTCGGAATGATCGAAGACAAGATCAAGCTCGCCTTGGCGGGCGCGTTCCTTGACGAGCATCCGAACGGAATCGACGACCTTGGCGATCTCTATGGGCTCCTCATGCAACTCGTCCACCCCGGACTCGATCTTGGACAGATCCAGGATATCGTTGATGAGATCGAGCAAGTGTTGGCCCGAATCGCGAATGTCCTTGGCATAGCCGCGATACTTCACGCTGCCGATGGGGCCAAGCGTCTCCCTTTCTATGATCTCCGAAAAACCGATGATCGCGTTCAGCGGGGTTCGCAGTTCATGGCTCATGCTGGCCAGGAATTCGGATTTGGCGCGGTTGGCGATTTCGGCTTCGTTGAGGGCGCCGTCGCGCTGCTTGATATTGACGAAAAGCCTGTCGGCCATGTGGTTGAAGGCGTGAGCCAGAGCGCCGATCTCATCTCTGCTTTCGATGTCCGCGCGGGCCGCGAGGTCGCCGCCGCCGATCCTGTCGGCGACGGTGACAAGCTCCGTCAGGGGCTTTCCGATCTGCCGCGACAGCAGATACCCGACCAAGGCGATTCCCAGAAGGACCGAGATCATGGCGCCGGCGATAACCGCAAATCCGACTTCCAGCGCTCGATCGGTGTCCCTGGCCACGACGAATTGGGCCTCTTTCAAAGCCTCCAGAACGTCGTCCTCGGCCTGCTCGAGCTCGTTGATCCGGATGAGCAAATCGTCGGTTGCATCGACGCTGGACCGTCCCAGTTCGAGGAGTTGTCCAAGCAAGGCGCGGTTTACCAGCACGCCCCGTTGATCGTCGATCCCGGAGGCGAGCGCCGCGTCATGGGCCAGCACAAGCCGCTGGAGCGATTGGTCCAACCGTGCGATCTCCTCCAGGTTCGGCTCTTCGGGGACAAGCACGTGCTCGCGAACCTTCGAAACAAAGGCGGCGATCAGACTTGATGCACCCGTGTCATCGACTCCGGCCGCTGGGAAAACGGGTGGGGACATGGCCACCTCCCGCTCGATGGCTGCCTTGATCACCTGCATCGCGGCAACATGATCGAGAGCTTGGCGGCGCAAATTCACGGCCTGGTCGCCTTGTCGCCTCAAATTCTGTTCGGTGGTTATGATGCGTGCCAGGATATCCGGTTGGGTTTCCCCGAGGCCGGCGGCTTGCGCGAAGGACGCCCCGTGCGCCGAGATCTCGTCCTTGATCTTGTTGATCTCCTGTTCCACGGCCTCGAGCGGCTGGAACATGTACTCGCGATATTCGTTGAGAAGCTCCAGCGACGATGTGCGAATGTCGTCCAGCGCGCGCTCGCCCGGTAACGAGACGTCAACGATGCTGACATACATCGTACCAAAGGCTGAGATAATACCCACGGCACCCAATGATACAACCATGATCAAGGGTGCGATAATTTTTCGCCGAATACTTAAGGTCGCGGAATTATTCACCGCAAGCCTTTATTGTTCGATGCAGATCCGCCACTATCGAGGATAAAGTTCATTCAACGGGTCCTTGTCTGATACCGGTTCGGATCTTGAAAGCCCGAGAAGGGGAGCGGCGATGCATTGTTCAGGGACATGGCTTGGACATCGAAAGCAAGGCTTTTGGCAAGTCAGACGAGATCTATGGCCTACCGCGCTGAACCCTTGGACCGTCGACGGATTAGGCATCCCTAAGATCGCAAAGCAGAAAGGCTGAGCCTGGCGCCGCCGGGTTCACGACAACCGGATTTCTAGAGAAGAAACCTTGCCGCGCCGTTAATAATTGGTTCATCTGCTAAGAGTGTGGCGGACCTGGTGGCCACCCGTGATCGAGCGCATTCCTGCCGCGACACCTGACGGGACCCGCCGACACGCCATGGCGGATGTCGCTTGCCGGTATCGATGGCCGGCCAATCCCGTTCGGGCGAACCCGACTTTCCGTCGCCGGCCATTCGGCCGGGCCCTCGGGGTCAGGTCAGGCCCAGCCCGTAGCCGACAACGGCGAAAGCATACAAAGCGACAAAAAATAGGATCAAGGTGGCCAGTTCACCGATCGATGTTGCGGTCATAGGTTTTGTTCCCTGTATGTTCGTTTCAGAAAATAGAACATAAAAGGAACACACGATCAACCGGTTTGTACCGACCGTTGCATCGGTGCCGACGGGCGCTAAATTCGGATTGGTCGACGGATAGGGAGGAACGGCGGATGGTCCCCAAGACGCGCATGGCGATGCTGATCGCAGTCTTGGGGCTGGGATCGGGAAGCGCTTGGTCGGGCGAGGCGGATGTCGTGGACGTGACCGCGACGCGGGCCGCGGATGGAACCTGGCGGTTCGACGTCACCGTGGCCCATGACGATGAGGGCTGGGAGCATTACGCCGACCGATGGGACATCGTGGCCCCCGACGGCACCGTTCTGGCGACGCGGACGTTACTGCACCCCCATGTGACCGAGCAGCCCTTTACGCGCTCACTCAGCGGCGTGACGATCGACCCCGATATATCGGAGGTCACCGTCCGGGCCCATGACAGCGTTCACATGCTGGGCGGGGACGAAAAACGAGTGCCGTTATCGGTGCAGTGAACGGACAGCGGCGCCGCGTTCAACGCCGCCGCGACCTGAAGAGCGGCTTCCTGCGGGCTGGAAAAACTGCGCCCGTCGAGGGCCGTCAATTCAGGGTTGGTCGTGAACAGCAGAAAATTCTGACCCAGCGAGATCAGGTCGCCAACCCGCTTGCCGTCCGCATCCACCACATGATGTTCGATGTCCATCGATCGTCCCTTTTGTCACGTTACCCAGAAGGCCCGGAAAAAAGGCTGCGAAACTAATGAAACAGCCGCAGTGGGAACATGAGGACTATACACGACTTTTCAAGGTTAGCGACTGTTTAAATATTGCGTCTTCATTTAAGTTTCATAAAATTCTAAATAGACAAGTCACGCCAAGCGAATCATCGACAGAGTCGGCGCAAATGAACGATTCGGCCGGACCGGCCGGTAGTATCCCCAAGATCATCTGCCTTCGGCCCAGGACAAAGGGGCGCCAGGTCTTGATGTCGGCAGCAAAAACCCCCGGCGGTAGGCCGGGGGTTGATCTGCAGACAGTCGCCGGAATTGGCGATCAGACCGAATAGTACATTTCGAACTCGATCGGGTGGGGCGTGTGCTCGAAGGCATACACCTCGTCCCACTTCAGCTCCAGATAGCCTTCGATCATTTCGGGCGTGAAAACGTCTCCCTTGACGAGGAAGGCATGATCGGCTTCCAGGGCCTGCAGCGCCTCGCGCAGTGACCCGCACACGGTCGGCACTTCCGACAGCTCCTCGGGCGGCAGGTCGTACAGGTTCTTGTCCATCGGATCGCCGGGATGGATCTTGTTCTGGATGCCGTCCAGGCCGGCCATCAGCATCGCCGAGAAGGCCAGGTAGGGGTTGGCGCTGGGATCGGGGAACCGCACCTCGACCCGCTTGCCCTTGGGGCTCGCGGCGAAAGGAATACGGCAGGACGCCGACCGGTTGCGGGCCGAATAGGCCAGCAGCACCGGCGCCTCGAAGCCGGGGATCAGCCGCTTGTAGCTGTTGGTCGTCGGGTTGGTGAAGGCGTTCAGCACCTTGGCGTGCTTGATGATCCCGCCGATGTAGTAGAGCGCCGTTTCCGACAGATCGGCATAGCCGGACCCGGCGAAGACCGGGTTGCCGTCCTTCCAGATCGACTGATGCACATGCATGCCCGAGCCGTTGTCGCCCTTGACCGGCTTTGGCATGAAGGTCGCCGTCTTGCCGTAGGCGTGGGCCACGTTCTGCACGCAGTACTTGTAGATCTGCATGGCGTCGGCGTGATTGACCAGGGTCGAAAAGCGGGTGCCCAGCTCGTGCTGCGACGGGGCGACCTCGTGATGGTGCTTTTCGATGACCAGACCCATCTCGCCCATGACGCTCAGCATCTCGGCACGCAGGTCGGTGCCGCTGTCCACCGGCGGAACGGGGAAATAGCCGCCCTTGATCGCCGGGCGGTGGCCCATGTTGCCGTCCGGATAGGGCTTGCCCGAATTGGTGGGGTTTTCTTCGCTTTCAAGATAATAGAAGGATTCGTGCATGCCCTGATTGAAGCGCACATCGTCGAACACAAAGAACTCCGCCTCGGCCCCGAACACGGCCGTGTCGCCGATGCCCAGCGAGGTCATGTAGGCCTCGGCTTTCTTGGCGATGGAGCGGGGATCCCGCTCGTAGGGCTGGCCGGACGACGGTTCCAGGATGTCGCAGAACAGGATCAGCTGGGGCTGGGCCGCGAACGGATCCATGATGGCCGAATCGACATCGGGCATCAGCGTCATGTCGGATTCGTTGATCACCTTCCAGCCGGCGATCGACGACCCATCGAACATAAAGCCGTCGGTCAGGGCATCCTCGTCCACGGTGCTGACATGCTGGCAGGTGTGCTGCCACTTGCCCCTTGGGTCTGTGAAACGGAGATCGACGTACTTGACGTCATGTTCCTTGATCAGATCGAACACTTTGGACGTATCGGCGGACATTACGGCTCTTTCCTGTTGATGGTTCGTGACTGTTGAATGATCGATGCGTCGTTTCGAGGCGCGCGGTCAGACCGCGTCCGCGCCCTTTTCCCCGGTGCGGATGCGGATCGTTTCCTCAATCGGCGACACGAAGATCTTGCCGTCGCCGATGCGTCCCGTCTGGGCCGCCTGCTGGACCGCTTCGATGGCCCGCTCGACCAGGCTGTCTTCCATGACCACTTCGACCTTCACCTTGGGCAGGAAGTCGACGACATATTCGGCTCCCCGGTAAAGCTCGGTATGGCCTTTCTGACGACCGAAACCCTTGGCCTCGGTCACCGTGATTCCCTTGATGCCGATTTCGTGCAGAGCCTCCTTCACTTCATCCAGTTTGAAGGGCTTTATGATCGCTTCGAGTTTTTTCATGGGCGTTCGCCCTGACCTCAATCTGTTGCGGGAACGGTAGCGCGCAAGCAGCACGCCCAACCTTTACGCATGGTTCATGCCAACAGTCTCCAGGCCAGTCGAAACGGCAGGAGCGCGGCCATACCGTTCGTGGTTCCAGCCCGGGCCGGTGCTCACGTTGTGCACTTTATGCCGAAAATTTAGGCGGTTGCCAGGGTTAAGAGGTCGACAGCAGATCGCGGACCCGATCGAGCGCCGCGCGGATGTTGTCGGTGCTGTTGGCGTAGGAGAACCTCAGGAAACCTTCGCCGCCGGCCCCGAAGCTGGTACCCGCCACTGTGGCCACGCCGGCCTCCTCCAACAACCGCGTTTGCAAATCGCGGGCGGGCTGGCCGGTGCCGGTGATGTTGGGGAAGGCGTAGAAGGCGCCGCCGGGCTCGGTGCAGCGAAAGCCCGGCAGGCCGTTCAGCCCGTCGACGATCACGCGGCGGCGTTCGGCAAAGGCGGCGACCATGGTATCGACCGCGTCCTGCGGTCCCTCCAGGGCGGCGACGCCCGCATGCTGGGCCGCGGCGTTGACACAGGAATGGCTGTTGACGGCCAGCCGGGTCGCGCCCTCCACCAGGTGGGCTGGCCAGACCGCGAACCCCAGGCGCCACCCGGTCATGGCATAGGTCTTGGACCAGCCGTCCAACAGAATGACCCGGTCGCGCAGCTCCGGATAAGCCAGAAAGCTGGTGTGGCGCCCCCCGTCATACAGGATCCGGCTGTAGATCTCGTCGCTCAGCACGGCGACGCCGGGGTGGCGGGCCAGGCCGGCGGCCAGCCGGTCGTTCTGGTCCTTCGGCGTCACCCCGCCGGTCGGGTTGGCGGGGCTGTTGAGGATGACGAGGCGGGTGCGGGAGGTGATCAGGCTCAGCACCTCGTCGGCGTCGAAGGCGAACCCGTTCTCCTCGCGCAGCGGGAAGGCCACGGGCGAGGCGCCGGTGAAGCGGATGGCCGATTCATAGATCGGAAACCCGGGGTCGGGATACAGGATCTCGGCCCCGGCGCCGCCGAACATCAGGGCGGCGAACCAGATGGTCACCTTGCCGCCCGGCACGATCACCACATGATCGGGATCGACGGTGGCGTCGAAACGGGCCCTCAGATGCTCGGCAACGGCCCGCCGCAGGGACGGGATGCCGGCGGCGGGGGTATAGCCGTGGTGACCGTCGCGCAGCGCCTTGACGGCCGCCTCCACGATGTGGGGCGGGGTCGAGAAATCCGGCTGGCCGATCCCCAGATTGATGATGTCGCGGCCCCGGGCGGCCAGCGCGTCGGCCCTGGCCAGCACCTCGAACGCGGTCTCGGTGCCCAGGTTGGCCATACCCGGAGCCAAGGTCAGCATCTGTGTCTTCTCCCTATTTCTATTTCTCAGCCGCCGTCGGCCCGGCGTGACCGCCGTTCCCGACCCCTGCCGGGCCGGCACTATGCCTAACGCCGCGCCGACCGCAAAGCTTGACGATGCGGATGGGATGTTCCATATGCTCGCCTCTTGTGTGGCGGCCGTAGCTCAGTGGTAGAGCCCTCGGTTGTGGTCCGAGTTGTCGTGGGTTCAAATCCCATCGGTCGCCCCATTCTCCCAAGGGTCCATACCGGAGACATGGGCGACGGCCTCCGGCCGCCGCGGACAGTTCCGTTCGGTGCGGGCCGTGTCCTGTTCTCAAAAAGGGCGAACTCCTGTACCCAGAAGACCTGCGAGGGAGGACGCCATGGCGCGAGCGCCGGGATCGACCCTGGAACTTCTGACGTCGGCCGAAATGGGCCGTGCCGACCGCGTCGCCATCGAGAGCGGGGTTCCCGGTCGGGTTCTGATGGAGCGGGCAGGGACCGCCGTGGTCAGCGCGATCGTCGCCCGGTGGGCGCCCCGTCCCGTGCTGGTGCTGTGCGGGCCCGGCAACAACGGTGGCGACGGGTTCGTGGCCGCCCGCCTGCTGGCGGCGGCCGGCTGGCCGGTCCGGGTGATGTTGCGCGGCGACCGGGCCCGGTTGAGCGGCGACGCCGCCTGGGCCGCCGGCCTGTGGGACGGACCGGTCGACGCGGTGGCGCCGGATCTGCCTGCGGACGCCGGCCTTGTGATCGATGCGCTGTTCGGTGCCGGCCTCGCCCGCCCGGTCGAGGGGCCGGCCGCTGCGCTCTTGAACCGGGTGGCGGCCAGCGGACTGCCATGCGTCGCCGTCGACGTGCCCAGCGGCGTTCATGGGGATACCGGGACGGTGCTGGGCACCGCGGCGCCGGCGGCGCTGACCGTTACGTTCTTTCGAAGGAAGCCCGGTCATCTGCTGCTGCCGGGCCGGACCCTGTGCGGACCCTGCGTGGTCGCCGACATCGGCATCCCGGAGACGGTCCTGGCGGCCCTGGCGCCGACATGCTGGGAAAACGGCCCGCGACTTTGGCGGGGAGGGTTTCCCCGGCCGGCACTGGACGGCCACAAATACAGCCGCGGCCACGCGGTGGTCGTGGGCGGGGCGCGGATGACCGGAGCGGCCCGGCTGGCGGCCCAGGCGGCCCGGCGGGTGGGGGCGGGACTGGTGACGGTCGCCGCGCCCGAGCAGGCCGTGGCAACCTATGCCGCCGGCCCGCCGGGTCTGCTGATCGAACGGCTCGGCGCCTGGCCGGACCTCATGGGCGATCCGCGCAAATCGGCGGTGCTGATCGGGCCCGGGGCCGGCGGCGGCCCGGCCACGCGCCGGTACGTGCTGTCCGCCCTGGAGGCGGGCAAGGCGCTGGTCCTGGACGCCGACAGCCTGACGGCCTTTGCCGGGGCGCCCGCCGATCTTTTCGCCGTCGTTGGCGACAAGGACGTGCTGACCCCCCACGAGGGCGAGTTCGCGCGGCTGTTTCCGGATCTCAAGGGCGACAAGCTGACCCGGGCGCGGGCGGCGGCCGCGGCCAGCGGCGGCGTCATCGTGCTCAAGGGCGCCGACACGGTGATCGCGGCCCCCGACGGCCGGGCCGCGATCAACGCCAATGCGCCGGCCACCCTGGCCACGGCGGGAACCGGCGACGTGTTGGCCGGGATGGTCCTGGGTCTGCGGGCCCAGGGCATGGCGGCCTTCGACGCTGCGGCGGCGGCGGTCTGGTTGCACGGGGCGGCGGCGACGGCCTTTGGTCCCGGACTGATCGCCGAGGATGTCATCGACGGCATTCCCGGCATCCTGGCCGGCCTGGACGAGCTCTGAGCCAAACCGGCCGGCGCGGCTGTGGAGCGGCCCGATTTTGGCCTGTCCGGCCGGAATCTCTTATGCTATAGACCGCCGTTCCATTGGCCGGGATGGGTATCGGCGTGGCCGATTGCGGCCAGCGGTCTCCATGCGGGCGTGGCGGAACTGGTAGACGCGCTGGTTTTAGGTACCAGTGACGAAAGTCGTGGGGGTTCAAGTCCCTTCGCCCGCACCATAGGCTTCGGCGGCCGGGGGCGTAGACCGCTCCCGACCCGAAGGATCATCTCGAGGCAGGCTTTAAACAGATATGCAAGTTACGGAAACCAGCGCCGAAGGGTTGCGGCGACAGTTCAAGATCATCATTCCGGCCAGCGATATCGATGCGCGGGTCAACACAAGACTGGCCGAGATCGGCCGTTCCGTGCGCCTGCCCGGGTTTCGCCCCGGCAAGGTGCCGATGCCGATCCTTAAGAAGCGCTATGGCGGTTCGGTGGTCGGCGAGGTGCTGGAGGGAGCGGTCAACGAAGGCTCGCGCCAGACCATGACCGAGCGGGGGTTGCGTCCTGCCCTGCAGCCCAAGATCGAGGTGACCAAGTTCGATCAGGGCGGCGATCTGGAATTCACGATGGACCTGGAGGTTCTGCCCGAGATCGCGGCCATCGATTACGGGTCCATCACCCTGGAGCGCCTGCGGGCCCCGGTGGAGGAGTCGGCGGTCGAGGAATCGCTGGCCCGCTTGGTCGAAAGCCAAAAGCGCTTCAAGCCCCTGGAGAAACCGCGCGCCGCCAAGACCGGCGATCAGGTCACGATCGATTACGAAGGGGCCGTCGACGGCAACAAGCGGGCCGATATGAAGGCCGAGGGCCAGACCGTGGAGCTGGGATCCGGCCGGTTGGTTCCGGGGTTCGAGGATCAGCTTGTCGGCGCCAAGGCCGGCGACGACCGGGAGGTCACCGTGACCTTCCCCGAGGGCTACCCGGCCGAAGAACTGGTCGGCAAGACCGCGGTCTTCGCGGTCAAGGTGCGCGACGTGCAGGAACCGGCGGAGGTCGTGGCCGACGATGCGCTGGCCCGCGAGATGGGCATGGAGGATCTGGCGGCCCTGAAATCCGCCATCCGGTCCCGGCTCGAGCAGGAGCATTCCCGGGTGTCCCGCGAACGGACCAAGCGGGCCCTGATGGACCGCTTGGCCGACCAGCACGACTTCGCGGTCCCGGCCGGCATGGTCGAACAGGAATTCGAGTCCATCTGGACCCAGATCCAGGAGGCCAAGTCGCGCCAGGACGAAAGCGACCCCGACCTGGATCGGCCCGAGGACGAGTTGCGGACCGAATACCGGGCCATCGCCGAGCGGCGGGTTCGGCTGGGTCTGCTGTTGTCCAGCGTCAGCCAGCAGAACTCTATCGAGGTGACGGAGGACGAGCTTCGCCAGGGCATGCTGGCCGAGGCGCGGCGCTATCCGGGCAGCGAGCGCCAGGTTCTCGAGTTCTTCCAGAAGACGCCGCAGGCCGTGCAGAACCTGCGGGCGCCGATTCTCGAGGACAAGGTCGTGGACTTCATCCTGGAGATGGCCAATATCGAGGAGCGGGAAGTCGATGCCGAGGAGCTGATGCGCGACCCCGATGCCGACGAAGCCTCGCCCGCGGCCGAAAAGGCGGCACCGGCCAAGGCAAGGAAAGCCTCTCCGAAAAAGGCGTCCCCGAAAAAAGCCGCGGCGGAGGAGAAGGCGGCGCCCGGCAAGGCGCGCGGGGCCAAGAAGGCCGCCACCGATACGCCGCCCGACACCGCCGGTTGACCCAACGATCTCACGCGCCAGGGGCGCCCTGGCCCTTCGTCCCGTTTGCCCAGAGGATGGCTATGAGCCAATTCGACGATGTCCATATGAACGCCCTGGTGCCCATGGTGGTCGAACAGACCAACCGCGGCGAGCGGGCCTATGACATTTATTCGCGGCTGCTCAAGGAGCGGATCGTGTTCATTACCGGCCAGGTCTATGACGAGATGGCCAGTTTGATTTGCGCCCAGCTTCTGTATCTGGAGTCGGAGAACCCGACAAAGGAGATCGCGCTCTACATCAACTCGCCCGGCGGGGTGGTCACGGCGGGCCTGGCCATCTACGACACCATGCAGTACATCCGGCCCAATATCGCCACCATGTGCATCGGTCAGGCCGCCTCCATGGGGTCGCTGCTGCTGTGCGCCGGAGCGCCGGGCAAACGATATGCCCTGCCCAACAGCCGGATCATGGTTCATCAGCCGTCGGGCGGGGCCCAGGGCCAGGCCACGGACATCGAGATCCAGGCCCGCGAAATCCTCAAGGTGCGGGAGCGCCTGAACGGCATCTATGTCAAGCATACCGGCCAGAAGCTGGCGACCATCGAGCAGGCGGTGGAGCGTGACAAATTTATGTCGGGGGAGGAGGCGCAGGCCTTCGGACTGGTGGATTCGGTGGTCACCAGCCGGGTCGTCCCACAAGATGGTGAAGAGACAAAGGGCTGAAATTAACTAAATGTTGATCGCTCCCTGTCACTCATGTTCAATGATCCTGGATATGGGGATCGGCGCGGGAAGATGGTCGGCTTGCCGATAATCGCCGCGGGCCCCATATTTGGTTAAGAAGCGGCTGTTCTCTGTGACAGCCAAGCGGTCGGGAACCGGGTGGGATGGATCGCTCCCCGGTCCAGACCGACCCGGTGCGGATTGGAGTTTCGATGAGTAAGTCAACCGGCGGCGACTCCAAAAATACGCTGTATTGTTCATTCTGCGGCAAGAGCCAGCACGAGGTGCGCAAGCTGATCGCCGGCCCGACGGTGTTCATCTGCGACGAGTGCGTCGAGCTGTGCATGGACATCATTCGGGAAGAGAACAAGACCACTCTGGTCAAGAACCGCGACGGCGTGCCGACGCCCAAGGACATCAATGCCGTTCTTGACGACTATGTGATCGGCCAGGCCCATGCCAAGCGCGTGCTGTCGGTGGCGGTCCACAACCACTACAAGCGGCTGACCCACGGCCAGAAGAACGGCGACGTGGAGTTGGCCAAGTCGAACATCCTGCTGATCGGCCCGACCGGCTGCGGCAAGACCCTGCTGGCCCAGACCCTGGCCCGGATCATCGACGTGCCGTTCACCATGGCCGACGCGACGACCCTGACCGAGGCCGGCTATGTCGGCGAGGACGTCGAGAACATCATCCTCAAGCTGCTGCAGGCCGCCGACTACAATGTCGAGCGGGCCCAGCGCGGCATCGTCTATATCGACGAGGTCGACAAGATCAGCCGCAAGTCCGACAACCCCTCGATCACCCGGGACGTCTCGGGCGAGGGCGTTCAGCAGGCGCTGCTCAAGATCATGGAGGGGACGGTGGCCTCGGTGCCGCCCCAGGGCGGACGCAAGCATCCGCAACAGGAATTCCTCCAGGTCGACACGACCAACATTCTTTTCATCTGCGGCGGTGCCTTCGCCGGTCTGGAAAAGATCATCGGCCAGCGCGGCCGCGGCACCTCGATCGGGTTCGGCGCGGATGTCCAGTCGCCCGACGAACGGGCGACCGGCGAACTGCTGCGCGAGGTCGAGCCCGAAGATCTGCTGAAGTTCGGGCTGATCCCGGAATTCGTCGGACGCCTGCCGGTGGTCGCCACGCTGGGCGACCTGGACGAGGCGGCGTTGATGGAGATCCTGACCAAGCCGAAGAACGCGCTGGTCAAGCAGTACGAGCGGCTGTTCGAGATGGAAGACATCAAACTGACCTTCTCGGATGACGCGCTGCACGCCATCTCACGCAAGGCCATCGCCCGCAAGACGGGGGCCCGGGGACTGCGGTCGATCATGGAAGGCATCCTTTTGGAGTCCATGTTCGAGCTGCCCGGTCTGGACGGCGTGTCGGAGATCGTGATCAGCCGCGAGGTGGTCGAATCAGGCGCCGAGCCGTTGCGCGCCTATGCCGAGAAGCGCGAGGACGTGGCGCCGGGCGCCTGATCCTGGATACCGATCTGGCACGGGCGCTTGCATTCCAGGGCAAACCGCGAGGTTTTGCTTGGCGCTCTTGAACCCCAGACCCGCACGGGCCACCTGTTTAGGGCTCGATACAATACGCTCTATTTCGCACGGTTGCCGTCCCGGTGTGGGACCGTGACTTCGTTCCCTGGTGATGAGGCATAGATTGATGCTTGAACTCAATCGCGGCGCGCTCTATCCGGTTTTGCCCCTGCGCGATATCGTCGTCTTCCCGCACATGATCGTGCCGCTGTTCGTCGGTCGCGAGAAATCCGTCCGGGCGCTCGACGACGTGATGAAGGACGACAAGCAGATTCTTCTGGTGACCCAGAAGAACGCGGCGCAGGACGATCCGGCCCCCTCCGATCTCTACACGGTCGGCACCGTCGGCACGGTGCTGCAGCTTCTCAAGCTGCCCGACGGCACCGTCAAGGTGCTGGTCGAGGGCGGCCGCCGCGCGACCCTGACCCGCTACGTGGACAACGACTCCTTCTTCCAGGCCCATGCCGATGTGATCGACGACAATGTCACCGGCGACCAGGAGATGGAGGCTTTGGGACGGGCCGCGATCTCTCAGTTTGAGCAGTATATCAAGCTGAACAAGAAGATCCCGCCCGAGGTGCTGGTTTCGATCAACCAGATCGATGACAGCAGCAAACTGGCCGATACGATCGCCTCGCACCTCAGCCTGAAGATCCCCGAGAAGCAGCAGATCCTCGAGATCGCCTCCGTGCCCGAGCGGCTGGAAAAGGTCTATGCCTTCATGGAGGGCGAGATCGGCGTGCTCCAGGTGGAAAAGCGCATCCGCAGCCGTGTCAAGCGGCAGATGGAGAAAACCCAGCGCGAATATTATTTGAACGAACAGCTCAAGGCGATCCAGAAGGAGCTTGGCGAAAGCGAAGACGGCCGCGACGAGATCCAGGAGCTTGAGGAGCGTATCGCCAAGACCAAGTTCTCCAAGGACGCGCGGGAAAAGGTTCTGGCCGAGCTCAAGAAGCTGCGCAACATGAGCCCGATGTCGGCGGAGTCGACGGTGGTGCGCAACTATCTGGACTGGATGCTGTCGATCCCGTGGCAGAAGCGGACCAAGGTCCGCAAGGACATTCGCCACGCCCTCGACGTGCTCAACAACGATCACTACGGGCTGGACAAGGTCAAGGAACGGATCATCGAATACCTGGCCGTCCAGCAGCGGATGAACAAGATCCGCGGACCGATCATGTGTCTGGTCGGGCCGCCGGGTGTCGGCAAGACATCGCTTGGAAAGTCGATCGCCAAGTCCACCGGGCGGACGTTCGTGCGCATGTCCCTGGGCGGTGTCCGCGACGAGGCGGAGATCCGCGGCCACCGGCGGACCTATATCGGGTCGATGCCCGGAAAGGTCATCCAGGGCATGAAAAAGGCCAAGACGTCGAACCCGCTGTTTCTGCTCGACGAAATCGACAAGCTTGGTTCGGACTGGCGCGGCGACCCGTCGTCGGCCCTGTTGGAGGTGCTGGACCCAGAGCAGAACAACACCTTCAACGACCACTATCTGGAGGTTGACTACGACCTGTCGGACGTAATGTTCCTGTGCACGGCCAACACGCTGCGCATGCCGCAGCCCCTGCTGGACCGGATGGAGATCATTCGCATCCCCGGCTACACCGAGGACGAGAAGGTGCAGATCGCCAAGCGGCACCTGATCGAAAAGCAGGTCAAGTCGCATGGCCTCAAGCCCAAGGAATGGTCGATCTCGGACGATGCGCTGCGCGACCTGATCCGGTACTACACGCGTGAGGCGGGGGTCCGGAACCTGGAGCGGGAAATCGCCAACCTGACCCGGAAGTCCGTGAAGGAGATCCTGATGAAGGATCTCAAGCGGATCAGCATCACCCGGCGGAACCTCGAAAAGTACGCGGGCGTCAAGCGGTTCCGTTTTGGCGAGCTGGAAACCAGCGACCTGGTTGGCGTCACCACTGGCCTGGCGTGGACCGAGGTCGGCGGCGAACTGCTGTCGATCGAATCCGTGATGGTTCCGGGCAAAGGCCGGGTGACGACCACCGGCAAGCTGGGCGAGGTCATGCGGGAATCCGTTCAGGCCGCGGAAAGCTTCGTCAAATCGCGGGCCCCGGGCTTCGGGATCAAGCCCACCACCTTTGCCCGCCAGGATATCCATGTCCATGTGCCCGAGGGGGCTACCCCCAAGGACGGTCCCAGCGCCGGCGTTGCCATGGTCACCTCCATCGTTTCGGTGCTGACCGGCATCACGGTACGCCGCGATGTCGCCATGACCGGCGAGATCACCTTGCGGGGCCGGGTGCTGCCGATCGGCGGTCTGAAAGAAAAGCTGCTGGCCGCGTTGCGCGGCGGTCTCAAGACGGTGATTATTCCGGCAGACAATGAGAAAGACTTAGCAGAAATACCGGATAACGTTAAACGCGGCTTGGACATCAGACCTGTCGCCTGGGTCGACGATGTCTTGAAAATCGCTCTTTCCCAGCCTCTTGAGCCCATCGAGTGGACGGGAGAGATGCCCGATGTGGAGGCTGTATCGTCGGTGTCCCAGGATGGGGACGACGATGCGGTGATCCGTCACTAAGCGCAGTTTTCCCCAAGAAACCGCCGTTTTATGCGCCTCTTCGATTGACCGGGGCGGCCGGATACGCTTACACTCCGGCCGTTTAGAAGTGGCCAGTTGGCAAAGCAAATGGGCGAAGTACTTATCAAGTATTCGCCCCTATGCATTGCAATCTTGCTTTCCGTTTTCTTAGCTTCTTGAAGGGGGGCTCAGGTGAACAAGAACGATCTTGTTGCATACGTTGCTGATTCGGCGGGGTTGTCGAAAGCGGACTCCACCAAAGCGGTCGACGCGGTATTCGACGGCATCACGTCGACGTTGAAGAAGGGCGACGATGTCCGCCTTGTCGGATTTGGGACTTTTGCCGTCGCGTCGCGCGCGGCGTCCGAAGGCCGGAACCCCCGGACCGGCGAAAAAATCCATATTCCGGCGTCCAAGCAGCCAAAGTTCAAGGCCGGCAAGGGATTGAAGGACGCGGTCAACTAGACCGCTCCTCGTCAGCGTCTTGGGCGCGGGCGATTAGCTCAGTTGGTAGAGCGTCTCGTTTACACCGAGAATGTCGGCAGTTCGAATCTGTCATCGCCCACCAAGGCCGGGTGCTGTCCTGCCGCAGGCGCGGCGCCTGGTCGGTTTTGCGGCCCTTCGCGCCGGTCGCTTCGCCATCCGGTCCTGTCGAGCCCGTTGATCGGCTTGACAGGGTCGGGCGGGAGCGCGTAAGTCATGCGCCTCTTCGCGGGGCCCGTCGTCGGATGGCGGTAGCGAACCTCGCGGTGGATTTGCGGGTGTAGCTCAGTTGGTTAGAGCGCCGGCCTGTCACGCCGGAGGCCGCGGGTTCAAGTCCCGTCACTCGCGCCATTCCACCCCTTGAAGAGACGCCCTGGCGACAGTCCGTCCAATAGCGCGCTATGCCGCGTGTCACGCGGCCGCAGACCCGCTGGACGGGGCGTGAATTTGCTTTAATTGATACCCTGGGCCGCTTATAAAGGCGACCGACCGCGATCGCGTTGGCGCGATCGTAAGCCCTTGACGTACTGGGTAAATCGCTTTGCCCGGCTGTTGTCTCGGCTATCGGGGATCGTGACGAGGATCGTATGTCGCAATCGCTGTTGAGCGAATATCTGCCCATCCTCATCTTCCTGGGCATTGCCACCGCCATATCGGCGATCGCCGTTCTGGCCTCTGTCCTGATCGGGGATCAACGGCCCGACAGCGAAAAGCTGTCCGCTTACGAATGCGGGTTCGAGGCGTTCGACGACGCCCGGTCGCGGTTCGACGTCAGATTCTATCTGGTGGCCATCCTGTTCATCATTTTCGATCTGGAAGTGGCCTTTCTGTTCCCCTGGGCGGTTAGCCTGGGGGATATTGGCCTGTTCGGCTTCTGGTCGATGGTCGTGTTCCTGGGGATCCTGACCGTCGGGTTCATCTATGAATGGAAGAAGGGAGCTCTGGAATGGGAATGACCGAGACGGAGACCCGAACCGCCGGCCGCGGCGCCGGTTCCATCGACCCGCGCGAGGCCACGGTGCCGGTGCCGCCCGGCCCCCACCAGGACGCCCTGGTCAAGGCGGCGATGACCGACCTGCAGGACAAGGGCTATCTGGTCGCCAAGTTCGATTCGCTGCTCGACTGGGCGCGGACAGGATCGCTGTGGCCGATGAGTTTCGGGCTGGCGTGCTGCGCGGTGGAGATGATTCACGCCTTCATGCCGCGTTACGACCTCGATCGCTTCGGGATCATTCCCCGTCCCAGCCCGCGGCAATCCGACGTGATGATCGTCGCCGGGACCCTGACCAACAAGATGGCGCCGGCGCTGCGCAAGGTCTACGACCAGATGCCCGAGCCGCGCTGGGTCATCTCGATGGGATCCTGCGCCAATGGCGGCGGCTACTACCACTACTCCTATTCGGTCGTGCGGGGATGCGATCGCATCGTGCCGGTGGACATCTACGTGCCCGGTTGCCCGCCCACGGCGGAGGCGTTGCTGTACGGAATCCTGCAGCTCCAGAAAAAGATCCGCGGCCGCAGCCGGATCGTGCGCTGACCGGCGCCAGACGGAAGTATCGTCATGTCCCTTGATGCCTTGAAAGAGTTGGGCGCCCATGTGGCCGGCGCGCTCGATCCCGATATCTCCAGCTTCGATGTCGCCGGAGGGGAACTGACGGTGCATGCGCGTCGCGGTGCCATCGTCCGGGTGCTGACGATGCTGCGCGACGATTCGGGGACCCAATTCCAGCAGCTTGTCGACGTGTGCGGTGTCGATTACCCCGACCGCGAGGAGCGGTTCGAAGTCGTCTACAACCTGCTCAGCCTCAAGCAGAATCGGCGGATCCGGGTCAAGATCACCACCGACGAGGACACGCCGGTGCCCTCGGTCGCCGAGGTGTTTCCAAGCGCCGTCTGGTTCGAGCGCGAGACCTGGGACATGTATGGGGTCTTTTTCGCCGACAATCCCGACCTGCGGCGGATCCTCACCGACTACGGGTTCGAGGGGCATCCCCTGCGCAAGGATTTTCCGCTGACCGGATATGTCGAGGTGCGCTACGACGATGAGCAGAAGCGGGTGGTCTATGAGCCCGTCAAGCTGACCCAGGACTTTCGCACATTCGACTTCCTCAGCCCCTGGGAAGGCATGACCCCGGATCGCCTGCCGGGGGACGAGAAGGCGGACGATGATAGCGCCGCCAACGGCACCGCCTGAGAGGGGCACGACCATGGCCGAGCAGCAGATCAAACCCTTCACCATGAATTTCGGTCCGCAGCATCCTGCGGCGCACGGGGTGCTTCGGCTGGTCCTGGAAATGGACGGCGAGGTGGTGGAGCGGGCGGACCCGCATATCGGTCTGCTTCACCGCGGCACCGAAAAGCTGATCGAATACAAGACCTATCTTCAGGCCGTCCCCTATTTCGACCGGTTGGATTACGTTTCGCCGATGTGCCAGGAGCATGCCTTCGCCCTGGCCGTCGAACGGCTGCTCGGGATCGAGGTGCCGGAACGGGCGCAATACATCCGGGTGCTGTTCTCGGAGATCACCCGTCTTCTCAACCATCAGCTTAATATCACGACCTTTGCCCTTGATATCGGCGCCATTACGCCGTCCCTTTGGGGGTTCGAGGAGCGGGAAATCCTGATGGAGTTCTACGAACGGGTGTCGGGTGCCCGGCTCCATGCCGCCTATTTCCGCCCCGGCGGCGTCCACCAGGATCTTCCCGCCGGGCTGGCCGAGGATATCTGGGACTATATCGACAATCGCCTGCCGGTCTTTATCGACGATCTGGACAATCTGCTGACCGGCAACCGCGTGTTCAAGCAGCGGACCGTGGATGTCGGCGTGGTCAGCAAGGCCGATGCGCTGGCGTGGGGCTTCAGCGGTCCGATGCTGCGCGGCTCCAACGTGGCCTGGGATCTGCGCAAGGCCCAGCCCTACGACGTCTACGGCAAGATGGATTTCGACGTTCCCGTGGGGCTGACCGGGGACTGTTTCTCGCGCTACCTGGTCCGCATGGAGGAGATGCGCCAGTCCAGCCGGATTATCCGGCAGTGCCTTGAACAGATGCCCAAGACCGGCCCGATCAAGACCACCGACCGCAAGGTCGCGCCGCCGCCGCGCGGCGACATGAAGCGCTCGATGGAAGCGCTGATCCATCACTTCAAGCTATATACCGAGGGCTATCACGTGCCGGCCGGCGAAACCTATGCCGCCGTCGAGGCGCCGAAGGGGGAGTTCGCTGTCTACCTGGTGGCGGACGGCACCAACCGGCCCTATCGGTGCCGACTCCGGGCCCCCGGCTTTGCGCATCTTCAGGCTATGGACATGATGAGCAAGGGGCACATGCTGGCCGATGCCGTCGCCATCATCGGGTCGATGGATATCGTGTTCGGGGAGATCGATCGATGAGCTTTGCCCCGCCGGCGCCGGAGGCCGTGCAGCCGGACCGATTCGAATTCACGCCCGACAATCTGGAGCGGGCCCGCGCCATCATCGCCAAGTACCCGCCGGGCCGCGAGCAGAGCGGCGTCATCCCTCTTTTGGAGATGGCGCAGCGCCAGCACGACAATTGGCTGCCCCGCGCGGCCATGGATTATGTCGCCGATCTCCTGTCGACGCCGCGCATCAAGGTCTACGAGGTCGCGACCTTCTACACGATGTTCAACAAGGCGCCGGTCGGCCGGCATCTCGTGCAGATCTGCACGACCACCCCGTGCTGGCTGCGCGGATCGGCCGATGTCGTCCGCGCGTTCCGGGAGCAGGCCGGCGCGGCGCCGGGGCAGACCTCGCCCGATGGCGCCTTCACGGTGGTCGAGGTGGAATGCCTGGGCGCCTGCGTGAACGCGCCGATGGTGCAGGTGAACGACGATTATTTCGAGGATCTGGATCACACGCGCGCCTGCGGCCTGATCGAGGCGCTCAAGGCTGGACGGCAGCCGGATGCGGGATCGCAGACCGGGCGGCTGGGTAGCCAGGCCCAGGCCGGGCCGACCAGTCTTCTGGACCGCGCGCCCGACGGCGTGGCGCGGCCGGACATGGAAGGGTAGAGCCGATGTTGCGTGACGAGGATCGGATCTTCACCAACCTTTACGGGTGGGACAGCTGGGATCTGGCCAGCGCCCGCCGGCGCGGCGTCTGGGACGACACCAAGGGGCTGATCGCCCGCGGGCGCGAGGCGATCGTCGAGGCGATCAAGGAATCGGGTCTGCGCGGGCGCGGCGGCGCCGGGTTTCCGACGGGCCTGAAATGGTCGTTCATGCCCAAGGAACCGTCGGCCGATCGGCCCAGCTATCTGGTCATCAACGCCGACGAATCGGAACCCGGCACCTGCAAGGATCGGGACATTCTGCGGTTCGATCCGCACCGGCTGATCGAGGGGGCGCTGGTGGCGTCCTTCGCGATGGGCGCCCACGCCTGCTATATCTACATCCGGGGCGAGTTCTACAACGAGGCCTCCAACGTCCAGAAGGCTATCGACGAGGCCTATGAGGCCGGGCTGTTGGGCCCCAACGCGGCGGACAGCGGCTGGGATTTCGATCTGTATCTCCATCGCGGCGCTGGCGCCTATATCTGCGGCGAGGAAACCGCCCTGCTCGAAAGTCTCGAGGGCAAGAAGGGCATGCCCCGGAACAAGCCGCCCTTTCCGGCCATGGCCGGGCTGTACGGCTGTCCCACCACGGTCAACAATGTCGAGACGATCGCCGTGGCGCCGGAGATCCTGCGGCGGGGAGAAGGCTGGTTTTCGGGGCTCGGGCGGCCGCGCAACAGCGGCACCAAGGTGTTCTGCATTTCCGGCCATGTCGAACAGCCCTGCAACGTCGAGGAAGAACTCGGCATCCCGCTGAAGGAGCTGATCAACCGGCACGCGGGCGGGGTGCGGGGCGGCTGGGACAATCTGCTGGCGGTGATCCCCGGCGGCTCGTCCACGCCGGTGCTGCCCAAGAGCACCTGCGATACGGTGCTGATGGATTTCGACAGCCTCAAGGAGGTTCAGTCGGGTCTCGGGACGGCCGGTGTCATCGTCATGGATAAGTCGACCGACATCGTGTACGCCATCGCCCGGCTGTCGCATTTCTACATGCACGAAAGCTGCGGCCAGTGTACGCCCTGCCGCGAAGGCACGGGCTGGATATGGCGCGTCATGCAGCGCATGGTGCGGGGCAATGCCCGAGTCGAGGAGATCGACATGCTGCTTGAGGTCACCAAGGAGATCGAGGGCCATACGATCTGCGCCCACGGCGACGCCGCGGCGTGGCCGGTGCAGGGGCTGATCCGCCATTTCCGCCCGGAGATGGAGGCGCGCATCCGCGCCTATCGGGATCAGGCGCATCGCGTGGCCGCGGAATAGGGCAGGGGACCGGGGACAGCGCGATGCCGAAACTGACAATCGACGGGACCGAGATCGAGGTCGAGCCGGGCACGTCCGTTCTGCAGGCGTGCGAGCAGATCGGCATCGAGATCCCGCGCTTTTGCTATCACGACAGACTGTCGGTGCCGGCCAACTGCCGCATGTGCCTGGTCGAGATGGAAAAGGCGCCCAAGCCCATCGCATCGTGCGCCATGCCGTGCGGCGACAACATGGTCATCCACACCAACACCGACCTGGTGCACAAGGCCCGCAAGGGGGTCATGGAATTCCTGCTGATCAACCATCCCCTGGATTGCCCGATCTGCGATCAGGGCGGGGAGTGCGATCTGCAGGACCAGGCCATGGCCTATGGCTTCGACCGCGGGCGCTTTGCCGAGAACAAGCGCGCGGTGAAGGAGAAGTACCTGGGGCCGCTGATCAAGACCTTCATGACCCGCTGCATCCATTGCACGCGGTGCATCCGGTTCGCCGACGAGATCGCCGGCCTGCCCGAACTGGGGGCGACCTGGCGCGGCGAGCATATGGAGATCGGTCCCTATATCGAGCGGGCCATCACCTCGGAACTGTCGGGCAACATGATCGACATCTGCCCGGTCGGCGCCCTGACCTCCAAGCCCTACGCCTTTGCCGCGCGCCCGTGGGAGCTGCGCAAGACGGAGACCATCGACGTCATGGACGCCGTGGGCTGCAACGTGCGGGTCGATACCCGCGGCAGCGAGGTGATGCGCGTGCTGCCCCGCCTGCACGAGGATATCAACGAGGAATGGATCAGCGACCGGACCCGCTTTGCCTATGACGGCCTGAAGCGCCAGCGGCTGGACCGGCCCTATGTCCGGCGCGACGGCGCCCTGCAGCCGGCGAGCTGGGCCGAGGCGTTCACCGCCATCGCCGAGCGGGTCGACGGCCTCGCGGGCGACCGGATGGCGGCCATCGCCGGCGATCAGTGCGACGCCGAATCCATGGTCGCGCTCAAGGATCTGATGACCGCGCTGGGATCGCCCAACCTCGACTGCCGGCAGGACGGCGCGGCGCTCGATCCGGACGTCCGGGCGAGCTACATTTTCAACAGCGGCATCGCCGGGATCGACCAGGCCGATGCCATCCTTCTGGTCGGCACCAACCCGCGCTGGGAAGCGGCGATGATCAATGCCCGCATCCGCAAGCGGTGGCTTGCCGGCGGGCTCAAGGTCGCCGTCGTCGGGCCGCAGGTGGACCTGACCTATCCCTTCGAGTATCTGGGGGCGGGTCCGCAGACCCTGGACGAGGTTGCGTCCGGCGGCCATCCCTTCGCGGCCGTGCTCAAGGACGCCGCGCGGCCGATGATCATCGTCGGCATGGGGGCGCTGGCCCGGCCCGACGGGTCGGCCGTCCTGGCGACCGCGCGCGGCATCGCCGCCGACTGCGGGATGGCGCAGGGCGACTGGAACGGGTTCAACGTGCTGCACACCGCCGCGGCGCGGGTCGGCGGGCTGGATCTCGGCTTCGTCCCGGACAATGGCGGCCGCGACGTCGCCGGCATCCTGGAAGGCGCGCGGGACGGAACGATCTCGCTGGTCTGGCTGCTGGCCGCCGACGAGATCGACACGGCCGCGCTGGGCGATGCCTTTGTCGTCTATCAGGGCCACCACGGCGACCGCGGCGCCCATCGCGCCGACGTGATCCTGCCCGGGGCGGCCTACACCGAAAAGAACGGGACTTACGTGAACACCGAAGGCCGGGTACAGCAGGCCAAGATGGCGGCCTTCCCGCCGGGCGAGGCGCGGGAGGACTGGAAGATCCTGCGCGCGGTCAGCGAGCGGCTGGGCCACACTCTGCCCTATGACAGCCTGCGCGATGTCCGCCGGCGGCTCGTGGAGCTGAACGAGGTCTTCGCCGCAATCGATCGTCAGGAGGCCGCGGCGTGGGAGCCGTTCGGCGTCACCGGGCCGATGGCCGCCGCGCCGTTCGTGTCGCCCATCGAAAATTTCTACATGACCGATCCCATCAGCCGGGCCTCCGTCACCATGGCCAAGTGCATCGATGAGATCATGGGCGGCACCGCAGCGGGAAAGACCGGCACCCATGGCTGAGCTCTGGACCGGCTATGCGTGGCCGACGATCATCATCGTTGCCCAGATCGTGGCCATCGTCGTCACCCTGCTGGTGGCCATGGCCTACCTCACCTATGCTGAGCGCAAGGTGATGGCGGCGATGCAGCTTCGCCAGGGGCCGATGACGGTAGGGCCGTTCGGGCTGCTGCAGCCCTTCGCCGACGGGCTCAAGCTGTTCTCCAAAGAAACCATCGTCCCGGCCGGCGCCAACCGGGTGGTGTTCCTGATGGCGCCGATGCTGACCTTCCTGCTCAGCCTGGTGGCCTGGGCGGTGATCCCGTTCGACTACGGGGTGGTGCTGGCCGACATCAATGTCGGGATCCTGTATCTGTTCGCGATCTCGTCCCTGGGCGTCTACGGCATCATCATGGCCGGGTGGGCCTCCAACTCGAAATACGCCTTCCTCGGGGCGTTGCGGTCGGCGGCGCAGATGGTCTCCTACGAGGTGTCCATCGGGTTCGTCATCATCACCGTGCTGCTGTGCGTCGGGTCGCTGAACCTGACGGACATCGTCATGGCCCAGCAGACGGTCTGGTTCGCCGTGCCGCTGCTGCCGATGTTCGTGATCTTCTTCATCTCGGCACTGGCCGAAACCAACCGCGCGCCGTTCGACCTGCCCGAGGGCGAATCGGAGCTGGTCGGCGGCTACAACGTCGAATACTCGGCCATGACCTTCGCCCTGTTCTTCCTGGGCGAATACGTCAACATGATCCTGATGAGCGCGATGACGGTGATCCTGTTCCTGGGCGGCTGGCTGCCGCCCCTGGACATCGCCCCCTTCACCTGGATCCCGGGCCCGATCTGGTTCGCGCTCAAGATCGCGGCTGTTCTGTTCTGCTTCATCTGGGTGCGGGCGACCTTCCCGCGATTCCGCTACGATCAGCTGATGCGCCTGGGGTGGAAGGTGTTTTTGCCGTTCTCGCTGTTCTGGGTGGTTCTGACGGCCGGCGTGCTGGTGGCCTTCGACTGGCTCCCCGCCTAGGCGCACGAGAGAGTTTGAGAGAGGAACGGTTCCATGGCCTTTATCGATCGCACCGCGCGCAGCCTGCTGCTGACCGAGCTTCTGGCCGGCATGGGACTGACCTTCAGCTACATGTTCCGCCGCAAGGCGACGGTCAATTACCCGTTCGAGAAAGGGCCGATCAGCCCGCGCTTCCGTGGCGAGCACGCCTTGCGCCGCTATCCGAACGGCGAGGAACGGTGCATCGCCTGCAAGCTGTGCGAGGCGATCTGCCCGGCCCAGGCCATCACCATCGAGGCCGAACCGAGGGCCGACGGCAGCCGCCGCACCACGCGCTACGACATCGACATGACCAAATGCATCTATTGCGGGCTATGCCAGGAAGCCTGCCCGGTGGATGCCATCGTCGAAGGGCCGAACTTCGAATACGCCACCGAAACCCGTGAGGAACTCTACTACAACAAGGACAAGCTGCTGGCCAACGGGGACCGGTGGGAAGCCCAGATCGCCACGAATATTGCAGCCGACGCACCTTACCGCTAAAAGGCGGCACGGTCCGGCGCGGGCCCTCGGGGCTCCGTGGTGTCCGTAGGGTCGATGTCGGGCCCATTACGCAGTTTTTTCAGGGGCAGCCCGCCCCATCCTGATGCCGACCCTGACCTCCCTGATCGGCGGGAGCGCTGACCGATGATCGTCCAGGCCATGGCCTTTTACCTGTTTGCGGCTATCGCCATCGCCTCCGGCGTGATGGTGATTTCGGCGCGTAACCCGGTGCATTCGGTGCTGTTCCTGATTCTGGCCTTTTTCAACGCCGCCGGCCTGTTCGTGCTGATGGGGGCGGAGTTCCTGGCCATGATTCTGGTCGTGGTCTATGTCGGCGCGGTCGCCGTGCTGTTCCTGTTCGTCGTGATGATGCTGGACATCAACTTTTCGGAATTGCGCGAAGGCTTTCTGCAGTATCTGCCGATCGGGGCGCTGATCGGCCTGATTCTGCTGATCGAGCTGGCCTTCGTGTTCGTAAGCTGGGCGCTCGCCACCGACACGCCGCCGGTGGCGTCGGCGCCCCAGGGTGGGCTGACCAACACCGAAGCGCTGGGCCGGTTGATCTATACCGAGTACGTCTATCTGTTCCAGGCCTCCGGCCTGATCCTGTTGGTGGCGATGATCGGCGCCATCGTCCTGACCTTGCGTCAGCGCGAAGGGGTTCGACGGCAACGGGTGGCCGATCAGGTCAGCCGACTGCCGGATGAGGCCATGGCCATCCGTAAGGTCGACGTGGGCGAGGGGATCTGACCGTGCTGGAGATCGGCCTAGCCCATTATCTGATCGTGGCGGCGGTGCTGTTCACGCTCGGCATCTTTGGCATCTTTCTCAACCGCAAGAACGTCATCATCATCCTGATGTCGGTCGAGCTCATGCTGCTGGCCGTCAACATCAATCTGGTGGCGTTTTCTACCACGTTGAACGACCTGGTCGGGCAGGTGTTCGCGATGTTCGTCCTGACGGTGGCGGCGGCCGAAGCCTCCATCGGCCTGGCCATTCTGGTGGTGTATTTCCGCAATCGCGGCTCCATCGCGGTCGAAGACATCAACATGATGAAGGGCTAGTCGGGCTCCCATGGAAATCGCCGCCGTCTTTCTGCCGCTTCTCGGCTGTCTTATCGCCGGGCTGTTCGGGCGCGTCATCGGCGACCGCGCCGCCATGGCGGTCACCGTGGTCGGGATGGTGGTCGCGGCGGCCCTGTCGGTGCTGCTGTTCTTCGACGTGGCCCTGAATGCGCAGCCGCGCACCGTGGAGCTGTTCACCTTTATCGACAGCGGCGCCTTCGAGGTCAGCTGGGCCTTGCGCATCGATACCCTGACGGCGGTCATGCTGCTGGTGGTCAACGGCGTGTCGGCCATGGTCCACATCTATTCGATCGGCTACATGGCCCACGACCCGTCGCGGGCGCGCTTCTTCTCCTATCTCAGCCTGTTCACCTTCATGATGCTGATGCTGGTGACGGCCGACAATTTCATCCAGATGTATTTCGGCTGGGAAGGGGTGGGTGTCGCGTCCTATCTGCTGATCGGCTTCTGGCATCACAAGGCGACCGCCAACGCCGCCGCCATCAAGGCGTTCCTGGTCAACCGGGTGGGCGATTTCGGGTTCGCGCTGGGCATCTTCGCCATCTTCGTCATCTTCGGGTCGGTCCAGTTCGACCCGGTGTTCGAGGCGGCGCCGGCGATGGTCGGGCAGACGTTCTCCTTCCTGGGGTTGGAGGTCGACTCGCTGACCCTGGCCTGCCTGCTGCTGTTCATCGGCGCCATGGGCAAGTCGGCGCAGCTTGGCCTGCACACCTGGCTGCCCGACGCCATGGAAGGCCCGACGCCGGTGTCGGCGCTGATCCATGCGGCGACCATGGTCACGGCCGGGGTGTTCATGATCGCCCGCCTGTCGCCGATCTTCGAGTACGCGCCCGACGCGCTGGCCTTTATCGCCATCGTCGGCGGCACCACGGCGATGGTCGCCGCGACCATCGGCATGACCCAGTTCGACATCAAGCGGGTGATCGCCTATTCGACCATGAGCCAGCTCGGCTACATGTTTTTCGCCATCGGCGTGTCGGCCTATTCGGCCGCCATCTTCCACCTGATGACCCATGCCTTCTTCAAGGCGCTTCTGTTCCTGGGCGCCGGGTCGGTGATCCATGCCATGTCCGACGAACAGGACATGCGGCGCATGGGGGGCCTGTGGAAGATGGTCCCCTGGACCTACGCCATGATGTGGATCGGCAGCCTGGCCCTGGCCGGGATCGGCATCTACGGCGTGTTCGGCTTCGCCGGGTACTATTCCAAGGACATCGTGCTGGAGGCGGCGTTCGCCCGCCACAGCTGGGTCGGGACCTACGCCTTCTGGATGGGCATCGCGGCCGCCCTGATGACCGCCTTCTACAGCTGGCGGCTGATCATTCTCACCTTCCACGGCCGTCCTCGGGCCGACGAGAAGGTGATGGCCCATGTCCACGAATCGCCCTGGGTCATGCTGGGGCCCCTGGTCGCCCTGGCGGTGGGCGCCGTATTCGCCGGCTATATCGGCTACGATGCCTTTGTCTATCAGGGGCGCGAGGCGTTCTGGGGCGACTCGATTTTCGTTCTGCCGCAGAACGACACCATCGAGGCCGCCCATCACGTGCCGTTCTGGGTCAAGATCCTGCCGGTGGTCATGGGGCTGCTGGGGATCGCGCTGGCTTATCTGGCTTACATGATCGCGCCGGGACTGCCGGCCAGGATGGCGTCGGCTTTCCGGCCGGTCCACGCCCTGTTTTTCCGCAAATGGTACTTCGACGAACTGTACGACCGTCTGTTCGTGGGCCCCGCCGGGCGGCTTGGCCACGGCCTGTGGCAGGGCGGCGATGTCGGGACGATCGACCGGGTCGGCCCCGACGGCATCGCGCAGACGGCGCTGAACCTGGCGCGCCGGGCCGGCCGGCTTCAGTCGGGCTACGTCTACCACTACGCCTTCGCCATGCTGATCGGCATCGTGGTCCTGGTGTCGTGGTACCTGTTTGACGTCGGACTAGGGTAAGGATCCGGACTCCCCCATGGCCACTCTTCCCATCCTTTCCCTGATCACCTTTCTGCCGCTGTTCGGAGCGCTGTTGCTGTTCCTGCTGGCGCGCGGCCCCAAGGAGGTCGTGGCCCGCAATTCTCGCTGGACGGCCTTGTGGACTACGGTCATCACCTTCGGCCTGTCGCTGTATCTGTGGTTCGGGTTCGACCGGGGCACGGCCGACTTCCAGTTCGTCGAGCAGATCGAGTGGTTTCCCGAACTCGGCATTTCCTATCAGATGGGCGTCGACGGCATCTCGATGATGTTCGTGCTGCTGTCGACCCTGCTGATGCCGATCTGTATCCTGGCCAGCTGGGACAGCATCCGCGATCGGGTGAAGGAGTACATGATCTCCTTCCTGATCCTGGAAACCATGATGGTCGGGATGTTTTGCGCCCTCGACTATGTGCTGTTCTACGTCTTTTTCGAAGGCGTGCTGATCCCGATGTTCGTCATCATCGGCATCTGGGGCGGCAGCGAGCGGCGGGTCTACGCCGCCTTCAAATTCTTCCTGTTCACCCTGCTGGGGTCGGTGCTGATGCTGCTGGCGCTGCTGGCCATGTACCTGCAGGCCGGCACCACCGATATTCCCACCCTGCTGGCGACCGACTTCCCCTACGGCATGCAGATCTGGCTGTGGCTGGCGCTGTTCGCCTCGTTCGCCGTCAAGGTGCCGATGTGGCCGGTCCACACCTGGCTGCCCGACGCCCATGTCGAGGCGCCGACGGCGGGGTCGGTGATCCTGGCCGGCGTGTTGCTCAAGATGGGCGGCTACGGGTTCCTGCGCTTTTCCATCCCCATGCTGCCCGAGGCGACGGACTTCTTCACGCCGCTGGTCTATGCGCTCAGCGTCGTCGCCATCATCTACACGTCCCTGGTGGCGCTGGCTCAGGAGGACATGAAGAAGCTGATCGCCTATTCCTCCATCGCCCATATGGGGGTGGTCACAATCGGCATGTTCACCCTGACGGTGCAGGGCATCCAGGGGTCGATCTACCAGATGCTCAGCCACGGTATCGTGTCGGCGGCCCTGTTCCTGTGCGTCGGCGTCGTCTACGACCGGCTGCACACACGGCGTATCGACCGCTATGGCGGGCTGGTCAACAACATGCCCAAATACGCCTTCGCCTTTATGATCTTCACCCTGGCGTCGGTCGGTCTGCCCGGTACCAGCGGCTTCGTAGGCGAGTTCCTGAGCCTGGTCGGCGCCTTCCAGGTCAACACCTGGGTCGGCGTTCTGGGGTCCACCGGTATCGTCCTGGGAGCCGCCTACATGCTGTGGCTGTATCGGCGCGTCGTTTTTGGCCCCCTGGAGAAAGAGGATCTCAAGGCGTTGACCGATCTGCGGCCGCGGGAGGTGGCGGTGTTCGCGCCGCTGATCCTGCTGGTGTTCTGGATGGGTCTGTACCCGTCCAGCTTCATCGACGTCATGGCCGTCTCCGTGGACAATCTCATTGACAACTACCAGCTGGCGCTGGCGCGGGCCGATGCCCCTGCCATCGCCGGTCGTTAGGGGAAGCGACATGGGCGAGTTCCCCGACCTGATGCCGGCCCTGCCGGAAATCTTCCTGGCCGTCGCCGGTATGGTCCTGCTGATGATCGGCGTGTTCCGCGGCGACGGCTCGACCCGCCTGGTCTCGACGTTGACGGTCGCCTCGTTCGCGGTGGCGGCCCTGTTGGTCTGGTTCGTGGCCGAGGCCGATGTGACCTTCAACGGGCTGTTCATCGTCGATGGCTTCGCCGTCTTCATGAAAACCCTGGTGCTGCTGGGGTCGTCGCTGGCGGTGATGCTGTCGGTCGGCTACATCGAGCGGGAACAGATGAGCCGGCCGGAATACCCGGTGCTGTTCCTGTTCGCCACGCTCGGCATGATGATGATGATCAGCGCCAACGACATGATCTCGCTTTATGTCGGGTTGGAACTGCAAAGCCTGTCGCTCTATGTCGTGGCGGCGTTTCGGCGCGAGACGGTCCGGTCGTCGGAGGCCGGGCTGAAATACTTCGTTCTGGGCGCCCTGTCGTCGGGCATGCTGCTGTACGGCGCATCCATGGTCTACGGCTTTGCCGGGTCGACCAGCTTCGAGGCCCTGGCCGCCGTGTTCGCCAACGACGCCAGCCCGCCGGTGGGCTTGATCATCGGCATCACCTTTGTCGCCGCCGGTCTGGCCTTCAAGATCTCGGCCGTGCCGTTCCATATGTGGACGCCGGACGTCTATGAGGGCGCGCCCACGCCGGTCACCGCGTTCTTCGCGGTGGCGCCGAAGATCGCGGCCATGGCCCTGTTCACGCGCGTCCTGATCGGCCCCTTCGGCGATCTGGTGAACCAGTGGCAGCAGATCATCATTGTCACCTCCATCCTGTCGATGGCGCTGGCCGCCTTCGCCGCCATCAACCAGGGCAACATCAAACGGCTGATGGCCTATTCGTCCATCGGCCATGTCGGCTATGCCCTGGTCGGTCTGGCGGCCGGGACGCCGGAAGGCGTGCGCGGCGTGGCCATCTATCTGGTCATCTATCTGGCCATGAACATCGGCACCTTCGCCTGCATCCTGTGCATGAAGGTCAACGGGCGCATGGTCGAGGGCATCTCCGATCTCTCGGGGCTCAGCCGCACCCATCCGATGATGGCCCTGGCCCTGGCCATCTTCATGTTCTCCATGGCCGGTATCCCGCCGCTCGCCGGGTTCTTCGCCAAGCTGTATGTATTCCTGGCGGCGATCGAGGCCGAGCTCTACACGCTGGCGGTGATCGGAGTCCTGACCAGCGTGGTGTCGGCTTACTACTATCTGCGCATCGTCAAGCTGATGTATTTCGACGAACCTCTGGAAACGCTGGACCGGCCCATCGGCGGCGGCATGGCGGCCATTTTGACCGTGACGGGGCTGTTCACCCTGCTGTTCTTCGTTTTCCCCGCGCCGATCGTCGCGGCGGCGACCCGGGCCGCCGCCTCCCTGTTCACCGGCTAGGGTCGTGGCCCGATGAGCGCCGCGCCGGCCCTGGACCGGGAGATCACGGTTCCGGACGGCTGGCGGGTGCTCCGGTTTGCGACCATCGGCAGCACCAACGAGGAGGCGCGGGACCGCGCCCCCCATGCGGCCCACGGCACGGTGATCGTGACCGAACGGCAAAGCGCCGGCCGGGGCCGCCGGGGTCGCCCGTGGGTATCGCCGGCTGGGAATCTCCATGCCTCGGTGATCCTCAAGCCGGCGTGCGCCGGCGCCGCGGCCGGCCAGCTTTCCTTCGTTGTCGCGGTGGCCATGGCCGAAGCGCTGACCCGGCTGGCGCCGGACTTGCCGGTGCGCCTCAAATGGCCGAACGATCTGCTTATCGGCGATGCCAAGCTGGCCGGCATATTGCTGGAATCCGCCCTGGCACCGGATGGAGGGGTGGATTGGGTGGTGGCCGGTGTTGGCGTCAACATCGCCCATCATCCGGACGACGTCGAACGGCCCGCCGTCTCCCTGGCGGCCGCTGGTCGTGATCTGACGGTCGATGCACTGCTGACGGCCTATCTGGCCGCGCTCGACACTTGGCTGACCCGCTGGCGGGACGAGGGGTTCGGTCCGATCCGGGCCGCCTGGCTGGATCGGGCGGCGGGCGTCGGCCAGCCGATCCTGGTGCGTCTCGACACGGAAACCAGAGCCGGCCGTTTCGACGGTATCGATCGAAACGGCGCTCTGATCCTGGGGCTGGCCGACGGGTCGCGGCAGCATATCGTCGCCGGCGACGTTTTTTTCGGGGGTGCGTGATGCTGCTCGCCATCGACGCCGGCAACACCAACATCGTCTTTGCGGTCTATGACGGCGACCGCAAGCAGGGGATGTGGCGCATGGCCACCGACGGGCGGCGTACCGGCGACGATTACGCCGTCTGGCTGATCGCCCTGATGAAGATGCGCGGCCTCGATCCGGGCGCCATTCACCATGCCATCCTGGCCAGCGTGGTGCCCGCCGCAACCTTCAACCTGCTGATCCTGTGCCGCGAGCATTTCGGGTGCGACCCCATGGTCGTGGGCGCGCCGGGCGTCGATCTGGGGGTTGAGGTGCGGATCGACAACCCGGCAGAGGTCGGCTCCGACCGGCTGGTCAACGTGGTGTCGGCACGGGCCGTCTATCCGCCGCCGCTGATCGTCGTCGATATCGGCACCGCCACCACCTTCGATATCGTCGACGGCGACGGCCATTATTGCGGCGGCGTCATCGCGCCCGGCCCGGCCGCCTCGCTCGACGCCCTGCACCGCAACGCCGCCAAGCTGCCGAAGGTCGACATCGTCCGGCCCGACCGGGTGATCGGCAAGGGCACCGTGGGGGCCATGAAGTCGGGCATCTTCTGGGGCTATGTCGGGCTGATCGAGGGGCTCTTGCGCCGCATCATGGAGGAGTACGGGTCGCCCATGACGGTGATCGCCACCGGGGGCGTGGTGGACAATTTCGCCGCGGCCACCGATATGATCCACCACACCGATCCGGACATTACGCTCCGCGGTCTCCTTCTCATTTTTCGGCGCAATCACACCTCATGACATCAATGAACGGGGCGGACGACGCCCTTTGCTTCGTGCCGCTCGGCGGAACCGGCGAAATCGGCATGAATCTCAGCCTCTATGGCCTGGACGGCAAGTGGCTGATGGTCGACTTCGGCATCAGTTTCGGCGACGACACCATGCCTGGGATCGACATCGTGATGCCCGATCCCGCCTTTATCGAAGACCGGAAGGACGATCTGGTCGGACTGGTCCTGACCCACGGCCACGAGGATCATTTCGGCGCGATCCCCTATCTGTGGCAGCGGTTGGAGTGTCCGATCTACGCGACGCCCTTCACCGCGGCATTCCTGCGCCGCAAACTGGCGGAGACCGATTTCGCCGACCAGGTGAAGATCGTGGAGATCCCTCTGTCCGGGCGGTTCGATCTGGGGCCGTTCGGGCTCGAATACATCACCATGACCCATTCGATCCCCGAGCCGAATGCCCTGGTCATCCGCACGCGGCACGGCGTGGTCGTGCATTCCGGGGACTGGAAGCTGGATCCGCAGCCGCTGGTGGGCGAACCCACCGACATCGCCGCGCTGCAACGGGTCGGGCGGGAAGGCGTGCTGGCCCTGGTGTGCGACAGCACCAACGCCCTGGAGCCCGGCCGGACCGGGTCCGAGGCGGATGTCCGCGTCGCCCTGACGGCGGCCATCGCCAAGGAGAAGAACCGCGTCGCGGTCACCTGCTTCTCGACCAACGTGGCGCGGCTGCACTCCGTCGCCGAGGCGGCGCACGCCAACGGCCGGCACTGCGCCTTGATCGGCCGGTCGCTGTGGCGCATCCACGAGGCGGCGCGGGAGACGGGGTACCTGAACCCGCCGGAGCCGTTCGTGACGGAAGCCGATGCCGGTTTTCTGCCGCGCGACAAAATCGTCATGATCTGCACCGGCAGCCAGGGGGAGCCGCGATCGGCCCTGTCCCGGATCGCCCGCGGCGACCATCCCAACATCGTGCTGGACCGCGACGACACCGTCTTTTTCTCGGCGCGGGAGATCCCCGGCAACGAAAAGGCGATCATCCGGGTGCAGAACCAGCTGGTCGAGAGCGGGGTTAAGTTGGTGACGCCCGACGACGCGCCGATCCATGTATCCGGGCACCCCGGTCAGGACGATCTGACCGATCTGTACCAGTGGCTGCGGCCGCGTATCTCGATACCGGTCCATGGCGAGGCGCGCCATCTGCGGGCCCATGCCCAGCTGGCCCGCGCCTGCCAGGTGCCCGAAGTGGTGATTCCCCACGACGGCGCGGTCATACGCCTGGCGCCCGGGCCGGCGGAAACCGTGGGAGAGGTCATGTCCGGGCGCCTGGCCCGCGACGGGCACCGGCTGATCCGGTTGGACAGCGGCGCCATCCGAGGGCGCAACCAGATGACCCACAACGGTGCCGCCCTGGCGACCGTGATCCTGGACGGCCACGGGCGGCTGGCCGGATCGCCGCAGGTCGCCCTGTTGGGTCTGGAAGACGAGGCCGATTTGGACGATGCTCAGGCCGATGTTTCCGACGAGGTGCGGGACGCGGTGGGGCGATTGTCGAAACCCCAGCGCTACGACGACGAGGCGGTGCGCGAGGCGGCCCGCCGCGCGGTGCGCAAGGCCATCCGGTCCTGGCATGGCAAGCGGCCCGTGACGACCGTTCATATCGTGCGTGTGTAGGTGACAGAGGCCGAGAAGGAAATGGGAGCGGGGCAGGACCCATGATCGGCAGGCTGAACCATGTCGCGATCGCGGTGACGGATCTGGAGGCGGCGACGCGTCTTTATCGCGATGCGTTGGGTGCAACCGTGTCCGATGCGGTCGACCAGCCGGAGCACGGCGTGACCACCGTCTTTGTCGAGTTGGGAAACACTAGGATCGAGCTGCTCGCCCCCCTGGGCGAAGCCTCGCCCATCGCCCGGTTCCTGGACCGCAACCCGGACGGCGGCATGCATCATCTCTGTCTCGAGGTGCCGGATATCGGCGCCGCGCGCGAGGCCGCGTCGGCCGCGGGCCTGCGCGTGCTGGGCGACGGACAACCGAAAATTGGCGCCCATGGCAAACCGGTCCTGTTCCTGCACCCCAAGGACATGGCCGGAACCCTGGTCGAGCTGGAGCAGGAATAGCCGGCCATGACCGTGACCACGACCATTCTGGTGTTCGTTATCGCCTGGTTCATCGTGCTGCAGGCGGTCTTGCCGTGGGGCGTCCGCCGCGCCGAGAAGGTCGAGGCCGGGAACGACCCGGGCGCGCCCACCCGCCCTCGGATGAGGCTGAAGCTGGCCGTGACCACGGTTTTGGCCCTTGTCCTGTCGGCGCTGATCTTTGCCGCCGTCGAAGCCAACCTGTTTTCGTTTCGCGAGATGGTCCAGGGCATCGAATAACACGCTCGAGTCCAACGGATCCCGATGTGAGCGGCCACAAAGGAGGTCAATAAATATGCAGTTGTGCTGTCAGGAAAGTGCAATTGGCGCGATAGTAAGCAGAAACGCTTATTTTTCGGCAAAAAGACAGGCAAGCCGCAAAGACAGCTTGCCTTGAAGGTCGGTTATTTTTAACCTGAATTGGTACGAAGGGTTGGTCCCCTTCGTTACTCGCCTGGTGGCGATTCCTCCCTAAACTTAGGCCGCGCCGCGCTAGTGGCGCGGTCTTTTTTTGGCAGGAAAATGAATGTACTAGAAGTAATCGTGCGAGTCATGCCCTTTTTTTGACGTGATTGGTCGAAAAAAGGGCAGACTCCTTGTCCAATAGTGCCGGCCGTCCGGTCAGCCCAAAACCGCGAACTTGATCACGAACAGCGCCGCCAGGACCAGGACCATGGGGCTGGCGTCCCGGAACCGGCCGCTGAGCAGCTTGATCGCCGCGTAGGTGATAAAGCCGAAGGCGATGCCGTGGGCGATCGAATAGGTCAGCGGCATGGCCAGAGCCGTGACCACCGCCGGGGCGTATTCGGTGACGTCGTCCCAGTCGATTTCCGCCATGCCGCGGGCCATCAGGCAGGCCACGAAGACGATGGCCGGGGCCGTGGCATAGCCGGGGATGGTCGTGGCCAGCGGCGAGAACACCAGCGCCAGCAGAAACAGAACGCCGACCGTGACGGCCGTCAAACCGGTGCGGCCCCCGGCGTTGATGCCCGAGGCGCTTTCGATATAGCTGGTGGTGGACGAGGTGCCCAGCGCCGCCCCGGCGACGGTCGCCGTCGAATCGGCGATCAGCGCCTGGCGCAGGCGCGGCAGCCGCCCCTGGGCATCCAGAAGGCCGCCGCGATGGGCGACGCCGACCAGGGTCCCGGCGGTGTCGAACAGATCGACGAACAGGAAGGCGAAGATGATGGCGATTAGACCCAGCTGCAGCGCCCCGCCCAGATCCATGGCCAGAAAGGTCGGCGCGATGCTGGGGGGCGCGGATACGATGCCGTTGAACTCCGACACGCCGAGCAGGATGCCCACGACGGTGACACCCAGGATGGCGATGATGATGGCGCCCGGGACCCGCAGGGCGACCATCGCGGCCATGGCCACGAAACCCAGGGTCGCCAGGATCGGCGGCCATTGGGTGACATCGCCCAGCGTCACCAGGGTCGCCTGGCTGTCGACGACGATCCCCGCGCTCTGCAGCCCGATGATGCCGAGGAACAGCCCGATACCCGCCGAGATCGCCATCTTCAGGCTGCGCGGAATGGCGTTGATGATCCATTCGCGGATCGGCAGGACGCTGATGACGATAAAGATGAGACCGGACAGGAATACCGCCGCCAGGGCGATCTGCCATGTATAGCCGAGGCCCAGCACCACACCGTAGGTAAAGTAGGCGTTGAGCCCCATGCCCGGCGCCAGGGCGATCGGGTAGTTGGCGTAAAGCCCCATGATCAGGGTGCCGATGGCCGCGGCCAGGCAGGTGGCGACAAAGACCGCGCCGTGATCCATTCCGGCGTTGGCCAGGATCAGCGGGTTGACGAAAATGATATAGGCCATGGTGAGAAAGGTGGTCAAACCGGCCAGGAGCTCGATCCGGACGGTCGTGCCATGGGCCGTCAGCGCGAAATAGCGTTCGAACATGGGAATGGTCCTTCTCTCGAAATCACTCTATTTGGCAGTATGGAATAAAATGAACCCAAGATATAGCGGCTCGCGCATCCTCAGGAGGGTTTGCTTTAACGCCTCGTTAGGGTCCCCGGGCCAGGATGGCGCCATGACACGCTCCTGGATCAGCCTCCCGGCCGCCCTGCTGGCCGTGACTGCCGCGACGGCACAGACGCCGGACGTCGGGCCCTATACGGTGCGGCTGTCCGCCGATGACTGCCGGCGCCTGATCCCCCACGCGCCGGCGCCCGACGTGGCCTATCGGCCGGGCGTTGATGTCCATGGCCGGGACGTGGCGCCGGCCGACCTCGGCGGCGGGCCCGTCATCGCCCTGCCGGAGGTCTACGAGTTCGTCATCGCGGTCGATCTGGCCCAGCGGTTCGGCATACCGTCGCTGGCCGCCGGGTTTGTGGCCGAGGGCGCGGTCGGCGTCGTTGCCTTCGACGGCGAGCGCCTGACGTTCAACGGTCAGCCGCTGACGCCGGAAGCCGAACCCTATGTGGCCGGCCTCTGCGCCGCCACGGTACGGGACTAAAAGAACCGTCTTTGGTCCTCGGCCTTTTCCAATGTCTGCCGATGGCGGCGTCGCTTGCCGTCGGGACCGCAGGCGCCCATCTCTTGTAGCGGAACCCGCCGTCCCTGGACGCGACGCCGCAATTTGCTTGGGATCGTACCGTGAGGATGACCCCATCCGCGACCTCCGCCCCGGAGCCAGAGCCGCCGGATGCCGTGGGCGACGCCTTCCAGCGCGAGGAGCGGGCCGGTCTTGCCTTTGCCCTTTGGGGCCGGCTGCTGGTTCTGGGATTTCTGACCGTCTGGGTTCTGAGCACCCTACCGGCGGAACGGTCGGTGCCCTACGCAGCCCTGTTGGGGCTGTTCATGGCGCTTGGGGTTGCACCCTATGTTCTGCGCCGGCTGGGGTTTGGCAGTTGGTTGTGGACCGCCGGGTTTTTGACCCTGGATGTTGCCTTGCTGACCTACTTTCTGGTGGTCCCGGCGCCGATTTTCGAACTGACCCCGCAGCTCAATCTCCGTTTGCCCAATTTTCTCTATCTGGGCGTGTTTCTCGTTGGCATGGCGCTCAGCTATTCCCCCGGGCTGGTGATCTGGACCGGCGGCTGGTCGATCCTGGCATGGAGTGCGGGCGTACTCTGGGTGGTGGGGTTGCCCGAGAGCGTGGCCTACACGTCGGTCCAGATGCTGGACAGCGGGCTGTTCAGCCGGGACGAGATCACGGCCCTGCTGCTGGACGAGAACTTCGTTTCACTCACCGCCTGGTACAACCAGACGATTTTTCTGGTCCTGGTGACCTTGATCCTGGCCGTGACGGCGTGGCGGTCGCGTCGCCTGGTGCGGCGCCAGGTCATGGCCGAGGCGGCGCGGGCCAACCTGTCCCGCTACTTCTCCCCCAATCTGGTCGACGACCTGGCCCGCAGCGGCGAATCCCTGGACCGTGTGGCGGTGCAGAAGGTGGCGGTGCTGTTCGTCGACATGGTCGGGTTCACGCGTCAGACCGAGGCCATGCCGCCCGACCGGGTGATCGCCCTGCTGCGCGAATATCACGGCCGTCTGGCGCGTGTGGTTTTCGCCCATGACGGGACCGTCGACAAATACATCGGTGATGCGGTGATGGCCCATTTCGGCACGCCGCGAACCCGGGACGACGATCCGGTAAGGGCGTTGGCCTGTGCCCGTGCCATGCTGGCGGAAATCGACGCGTGGAACCGCGAGCGCCACGAGAGGGGAGATCCGCCGATCGAGGTCGGCATCGGCCTGCATTGCGGCGAGGTGGTGGTCGGCAATGTCGGCGACAGCCGCCGTCTGGAATACACCGTCTTGGGCGACACGGTGAATGTCGCCAACCGGCTGGAGGCGCTGACCCGGGAGCTGGATGCCCGCCTGATCGTCAGCGACGTCGTGGCGTCCGAGGCGCGCGATGCCGTCGGATCCGATCCGGCACTGATGCACGGGCTGGACAGGGAGGCGGACCGTACCCTGCGCGGTCGTCACACCCCGGTTTCGATCTGGGTCTTGCGCCGGCCCGCGGCGGCGCCGGTCTAGGATCCGCGCGCCGTTCCCACGTGGACAGGGCCGGGCGGTTTGCCTACAGTCGCCACCCATCGGCCCGGTCGGGCCTCCGCCTCATCTGCCCGGATCCCGGTTTCGCCCATGCGCCTGTCCCGCTTTTTCCTGCCCACCCTCAAGGAAACGCCGAGCGAGGCGCAAATCGTTTCCCACCGCCTGATGCTGCGCGCCGGGCTGGTGCGCCAGACCAGCGCCGGGATCTATGCATGGCTGCCGCTGGGCCTGCGCGTGCTTCGGAAGATCGAACAGATCGTCCGCGAGGAACAGGACCGCATCGGCTGCCAGGAACTTCTGATGCCGACCATCCAGCCGGCCGATCTGTGGCGGGAGAGCGGGCGCTACGACGACTACGGCAAGGAGATGCTGCGCATCACCGACCGGCACGACCGGGACATGCTGTACGGCCCGACCAACGAGGAGATGATCACCGACATCTTCCGCGCCTCGGTCAAAAGCTACCGCGACCTGCCGCTGTCCCTCTATCACATCCAGTGGAAGTTCCGGGACGAGGTGCGGCCGCGCTTCGGGGTCATGCGCGGGCGTGAGTTCCTGATGAAGGATGCCTACAGCTTCGATCTGGATTTCCAAGGCGCCAAGGCGTCTTACAACCGGATGTTCATTGCTTATCTCAGAACGTTCGAGCGGATGGGGCTCAAGCCCATCCCGGTCAAGGCGGCGACCGGGCCGATCGGCGGCGACCTCAGCCACGAATTCCACGTTCTGGCCGATACGGGGGAAAGCGAGCTCTATTGCGATCCGGCGCTGCTTGATCTCGATCTGACCAGCACCGCCGCTGAGACGGACGCCGATTTCGCCGCCCTGGTCGCGCGGGTCACGGCCCACTATGCCGCCGCCGATGAGATGCACGATCCCGCGTCCTGTCCCGTGCCGGCCGACAGGCTGGTGGAGCGGCGGGGCATCGAGGTCGGGCACATCTTCTTTTTCGGCACGAAGTACTCCGGTCCCATGGACGCCAGCGTGGCCGGGCCGGACGGCGTGCCGGTGCCGATCGAGATGGGGTCCTACGGGGTCGGCGTGTCGCGCCTTGTCGGCGGTGTCATCGAGGCCAGCCACGACGAGGCCGGCATCGTCTGGCCCGACTCGGTGGCGCCGTTCGATGTCGGGCTGCTCAATCTCAAGGTCGGCGACACGGCCTGCGACGCCGTGTGCGAGGATCTTTACGGCCGGCTCCACGCCGCCGGACGGTCCGTGCTGCTGGACGATACCGACGAGCGGGCCGGCGGCAAATTCGCGGTCATGGATCTGATCGGCCTGCCCTGGCAGATGGTGGTCGGACCGCGCGGGGCCAAGGCGGGGACCGTCGAACTCAAACGTCGGGCCACCGGCGAGCGGCATGAAGTGTCGGCCGAAGACGCCCTGGCGCGGATCGCTGGCGCGCCCGCCTGAAAAAGGGATGGAGCGGGTTCCATGAGGTTCGCGGCTATCGCCGATATTCACGGGAACCGCCTGGCCCTGGAAGCGGTTCTGGCGGACGCCGCCCGGATCGGCATTCACACCGTGGTCAATCTCGGGGATCATTTGAGCGGTCCGCTGGAAGCGGGACGAACGGCCGATCTCCTTATGGCACGGGGCGACCTGGCCATTCGGGGCAACCATGACCGTTGGCTGGTCGAGGTGCCGGACACGCAGATGGGGCCTTCCGACAAGGCCGCCAGCGCGCAGCTGGGACGCCATCATCGCGACTGGCTTGCCGCGCTTCCCGCCACGGCGGTGTTTCGGGACGAGGTGTTTCTGTGCCACGGCACGCCGGCTAGCGATACGACCTACTGGCTGGAATCCGTCACCGACGACGCGGTGGTTCACATGGCCACGCTCGAGAATATCGAGGCCGAGGCCGTTGGCTTGTCCTATCCGCTGATTCTCTGTGCCCATACGCACATTCCGCGGATCGTCCGATTGGGCGACGGTCGCCTTGTCGTCAATCCGGGCAGCGTTGGATGCCCGGGATATGACGATATCAGTCCCGTGTTTCACGTCATGCAGTCCGGAACGCCGGACGCCTGCTACGCCGTTCTTGAGAAATCCGGCAACCGCTGGACCGCGGGTTTTCGGTATGTTTCCTATGATTCCGCAGCGATGGCAGAGATGGCCAGGCGAAACGGGCGGCAGGAGTGGGCATCCGCTCTCGCAACCGGTTGGATTCGCTGAGGTCTCTCACGGCGTCCGGCCGTCCCCGGCCTGCGGCGAACGTGGCGCGTTCGTCCCGGTGCGAAACTGCGTACGAACCAAAGCCGCAGGAATGCCATATTGACCCGGCTTTGTGCGACTTGGCACGGACCTGAAGGAAAGCAGTATCGCTCAATGTTCAATCCCTTCGTCAGGATGGTGGCCTTCCGCTATCTGCGGCCGCGGCGGACGGAAGGCTTTATCTCCGTCATCGCCGGTTTCTCCTTTGTCGGCATCATGCTGGGGGTGGCCACCCTGATCATCGTCATGTCGGTGATGAACGGGTTCCGCACCGAACTGTTGCGCACGGTGCTGGGCTTCGATGGTCATCTCAACATCTATGGCCAGGGCGGTGTCACCGACTACGAGGACCTGACCGACCGGGTGCTCGGCGCCGACATCGTGGTGCGGGCCGCCCCGGTGATCGAGGGGCAGGCGCTTTTGTCGCACCGGGGACGGGCGTCTGGGGCGGCGGTGCGGGGCCTGCGGCCGGAGGATTTTCTGTCGCTGCCGGCCATCGCCGGCGATCTGCGGATGCGCGATCCCGCCGATTTCGCCGGACGGGACGTGATCGCCATCGGCTCACGCATGGCCGACCGGTACGCCGTGGGGCTGGGCGACAGCCTGACCCTGGTGGCGCCCAGCGGGGCGGCGACCGCGTTCGGGACCGTGCCGCGCATGCGCGCCTATGAGATCGCCGCCATCTTTTCCGCCGGCATGTCGGAGTTCGACAGCAACGTCGTCTTCATGCCGCTGGAGGCAGCGCAGATCTTTTTCCAGATGCCCGATCGGGCGACCGGCATCTCGGTCTTTATCGACGACCCGGATCGGGTCGACATCGCGCGCGCCATCCTCAACCCGGTCCTGGCCGGCCCCTACACCATCTGGGACTGGCAACAGAACCAATCGTCGCTGGTCAACGCGCTCAAGGTGGAGCGCAACGTGATGTTTGTGATCCTGACCCTGATCATCCTGATCGCCGCCTTCAACATCGTTTCGGGCATGGTCATGCTGGTCAAGAACAAGGGGGCCGATATCGCCATCCTGCGCACCATCGGCGCACCGCGCAGTGCCATCCTGCGCATCTTCCTGCTGGCCGGGTCGACCATCGGTGTTCTGGGCACGGCGGCGGGCGTGGGTCTGGGGGTTCTTATCGCCGCCAATGTCAGCCGTATCCAGGCGTTTCTCGATTCGATCGCCGGGACCGAACTGTTCAGCGCCGAGATCTATTATCTCAGCCGCCTGCCGTCTCAGATCGAGGGGCTGGAGGTGGCCTTGGTCGCCGCGGTGGCCCTGGTGCTGTCGTTCGGGGCCACCATCTATCCGGCGCTGCGGGCATCCCGGCTCGATCCGGTGGAGGCCTTGCGGTATGAGTGAGCCGGCGGGCGGCAGCGCCTCGATCCTGACACTGGAGTCGGTGGTCAAGGCGTTTCATCAGGGCGGGCGCCGTCTCGACGTGCTGCGTGGCGCCTCGCTGTCGGTCGCGCCTGGGGAAATGGTCGGCCTGGTCGGTCCCAGCGGGGCAGGCAAGTCGACGCTGCTGCACATCGCCGGGCTGCTGGAGCGGCCGGACGGCGGCACCGTGCTGATCGAAGGGAACGCGGCCGGATCCCTGTCCGATTCGGGACGCACGGGCTTGCGGCGGCGGTCCATCGGATTTGTCTATCAGTTCCATCACCTGCTGCCGGAATTCACCGCCGAGGAAAACCTGGCTCTGCCGCAGATGATCGCCGGCCGGCGCCGGTCGGCGGCGCTGGACGGCGCGCGCGAGCTTCTGGGCCGGGTCGGTCTGGCCGACCGGACGGGGCACCGGCCGGCCGCCCTGTCGGGCGGCGAACAGCAGCGGGTGGCCATCGCCCGGGCCCTCGTCAACCGTCCCCGCCTGCTCATCGCCGACGAGCCGACCGGCAATCTGGATCACGACACCGCCGAGGAGGTGTTTGCCCTGCTGCTCGACCTGGTGCACGCCACCGGCATCGGCGCTCTGGTCGCCACCCATAATCTGGAACTGGCGGGGCGGATGGACAGGGTGCTGGAATTGCGCGACGGCCGGTTGGTCGATCACGACGGCGCCGTTTTTCCGGGTATGGGGCGGGCCCGGTCGGGCCGTGCCGGGTGACGGCGGGACGACGCTCTGCGATAGTGCGGCGGCACCCGGCTCTCATAACGCGACCGATCCCATGTCCCACGCCGACTTCGTCCATCTGCGGGTCCATTCGGCCTATTCTCTGGCCGAGGGAGCGATCAAGTTCGGCGAGTTGATCAGCCTGTGCCGGGACCGGCGCATGCCGGCCGTGGCGGTCACCGACAGCGCCAATCTGTTCGGCGCGTTGGAGTTTGCGGTCGCCGCGTCGGCGGCCGGGATACAGCCGATCACCGGCGTCGTGCTGCCGCTGGGGCGGACGGAGCCGACGGGTGGTCTTCGGCCGGGGGTGAGAACGCCGCCCGATCAATTGGTGCTGCTGGCCCAGGACGAGACTGGCTACGGCAACCTGATGGCCCTGATCAGCATGGCCTATCTGGAAACCGACCCCGGCGCGCCGCCGCAGATCGGCTGGACCCAGCTGGAGGGACGGACGGATGGGCTGCTGGCCCTGACCGGCGGTCCCGCGGGCCCCGTCGGCCGGGCCCTGGCGGACGGGCAGGGGCCGGCGGCGGAAGAGGCGCTGGCCGCCCTGATGCGGCTGTTTCCGGGACGGCTGTATGTCGAGCTGATGCGCCACGGGCTGGCGGTGGAGGAGACGATCGAGCCGGCCCTGATCGATCTCGCCTACCGCCACGATCTGCCCCTGGTGGCAACCAATGATGTGTTTTTCTCCACCGCCTCGATGGCCGAGGCCCACGACGCGCTGCTGTGCATCGCCAGCGGCAGCTATGTCGGGCAGCAGGACCGAAGGCGCGTCACCCCGGAACACCGGTTCAAGTCGGCCGAGGAAATGCGGGCCCTGTTCGCCGATTTGCCCGAGGCGGTGGACAACACCCTGGTGGTCGCCCGGCGGTGCCACTTCATGCCGACGGGCCGCAAGCCGATCCTGCCGGCCTTTGCCACCGCCGAGGGCCGCAGCGAGGCGGACGAACTGCGCGACCAGGCGATGGCCGGGCTGGAGCGGCGCCTGGAAACCGCCGTGTTTGCCCCGACCCAGTCGCCGGCGGAGCGGGAGGAGGCAGCCACGCCCTATCGCCGTCGTCTCGACTACGAGCTTGGCGTCATCTCCGACATGGGGTTCCCCGGATACTTCCTGATCGTGGCCGACTTTATCCGGTGGGCCAAGGACCGGGGCATTCCGGTCGGCCCCGGACGCGGGTCCGGCGCCGGGTCCGTGGTGGCCTGGGCGCTGACCATCACCGATCTCGATCCGCTGCGCTTCGGCCTGCTGTTCGAGCGGTTTCTCAACCCCGAACGCGTCTCGATGCCGGATTTCGACATCGATTTCTGCCAGGACCGGCGCGACGAGGTGATCGGTTACGTCAGCGACAAGTACGGCCATGACCGGGTTGCCCAGATCATCACCTTCGGTAAGTTGCAGGCCCGCGCCGTTCTGCGCGATGTCGGCCGCGTCCTCCAGATGCCCTACGGGCAGGTCGATCGGATCTGCAAGCTGGTGCCCAACAATCCGGCCAACCCGGTTACCCTGGCCCAGGCGATCGAAGGAGAACCGCAGTTGCGCGCCCAGCGCGACGACGACGATTCGGTCCGCCACCTGATCGACACCGCCCTGAAGCTGGAGGGGCTGTACCGTCACGCCTCCACCCACGCGGCCGGGGTGGTGATCGGCGACCGGCCTCTGGCGGAGCTGGTGCCGCTCTACCGCGACCCGCGTTCGCCGATGCCGGTGACCCAGTTCAACATGAAGTATGTCGAACAGGCCGGGTTGGTGAAGTTCGACTTTCTGGGGCTGAAGACGCTGACGGTTCTGGCCCGCGCGGTCGACCTGATCCGCGCCGGCGGCACGCCGATCGACCTCGACACGATCCCGCTCGACGACAAGGCCACGTTCGAGATGCTGAGCCGGGGCGAGGGGACGGGCGTGTTCCAGCTTGAAAGCGCGGGCATGCGCGACGTGCTGCGCAAGCTGCGCCCCGACCGGTTCGAGGACATCATCGCCCTGGTCGCGCTGTACCGTCCGGGGCCGATGGAGAACATCCCCAAATACATCAGCGTCAAGGACGGCAAAGAAAAGCCAGACTATCTGCATCCCAGCCTGGAACCGATCCTGGCCGAAACCCACGGCATCATGATCTATCAGGAGCAGGTGATGGAGGTCGCCCAGGTCCTGGCCGGCTTCTCGCTGGGCGCCGCCGACCTGCTGCGCCGGGCCATGGGCAAGAAGATCAAGGCCGAGATGGATGCCCAGAAGAAACACTTCGTGGACGGGGCCACGGCCCGCGGCGTCGACGGGGGACAGGCCGCCACCATCTTCGACCTGGTGGCCAAGTTCGCCGGCTATGGATTCAACAAAAGCCATGCCGCCGCCTACGCTATGGTCGCCTACCAGACCGGGTATCTGAAAGCCAACTACCCGCTGGAGTTCTTTGCCGCGTCGATGACCCTCGACCTGGGCAACACCGATAAGCTGAACGTCTTTCGCCAGGAACTCGACCGCTTGGCCCTGCGCCTGCTGCCCCCCGATATCAACCGGTCGGGGGCGGTGTTCGTGGTCGAACCCGCCGACGCCGGGGACGGCCAGGCCGCCATCCGCTATGCGCTGGGCGCCATCAAGGGGGTCGGCGTCGAGGCGATGCGGTCGGTGGAGGAAGAGAGAAGCGCCAACGGCCCCTTCCGCGACGTGTTCGACCTGGCGCGGCGCCTGGACGGAAAGTCGGTCAACAAGCGGCAGATCGAGAATCTGATCCGCGCCGGCGCCTTGGACAGCCTCGACGCCAACCGGGCCCGGCTGCTGGCGGCGTCGGAGAAGCTGGTGCGCTACGCCCAGTCCGCGGCGTCGGAACGGCAGAGCGGCCAGGTCAGCCTGTTCGGCGGCGACGGCGGCGAGGCTTTGTCCGTACCCGCCTTGCCGTCGGTGCCCGACTGGGACATGATGGAGCGGCTGCGTCAGGAATTCGACGCCATCGGCTTCTACCTCTCCGCCCACCCGCTGGACGGCTACAACACACGGCGGGTCGGGGCCCGGCGCCACAGGGAGGTGGCGGCGGAGGCGGGGACGCTGGCCGGCAAGACGGTCAAGCTGGCGGGCGTGATCATCGCCAAGCGCGAGCAGATGACCAAGTCCAAGAAACGCATGGCCTTTGTCTCCCTGTCCGACCCCAGCGGGTTGTTCGAGGTGACCCTGTTCGAGGAGGTGCTGGCCCGGGTCCGGCCGTTGCTGGAGCCGGGCACGCCGGTTCTGATGGCGGTCGAGGTCCAGGCCAGGGACGGCGATCTGCGCCTGACCGCCCAGTCGGTGGGCTCATTGGACGAGGCGGTCGCCGGGGCCGACGCGCGGCTGGCCATCTATCTGGCCGACGAACGGGCCGTGGGGCCGCTCAAGGCGACCCTGGAGCGGGAAGGCAAGGGGCGCGGCCAGGTCGATATCTGGGTCCAGGTCGACGCCGTGCGGGAGATCGAAATCGCCCTGCCGGGGCGCTATGCCCTGAGCGGCCGCGGCCGGGCGGCGCTCAAGGCCATCCCCGGCGTCGCCGACGTCCAGGAAATCTGAGCCGAAAGCCCCCGCGATCCTTGCAAAAGGAGCCGGGGCGGGGTATTTAGCCGCCATCGTCGACCTCACACGCGGGCTCGCGGCTTGTCGGTCTACCCGGCCGGTCGCTCCGGTGTCCTGTTCTTCCGTCGCCATGGTGGCGTCGGTGGGGCGTGGACCAAGGCTCGCGGCGGTAGAACCGGAAAAGGATCATTAACCATGGCCATGCCGACCTTTACCATGCGCCAGCTGCTGGAAGCTGGCGTTCATTTCGGACACCACACCAGGCGCTGGAACCCCAAGATGGACCCGTTCATCTTTGGTGTTCGCAACGGCGTGCACATCATTGATTTACAACAGACAGTTCCTCTCCTGCATCGGGGCCTCGAGGCGGTCCGCGACACCGTCAAGGGCGGCGGTCGGGTGCTGTTCGTGGGCACCAAGCGCCAGGCCGCCGACCGGGTGGCGGAGGCGGCCAAGCGCTGCGGGCAGTATTACGTCAATCACCGCTGGCTCGGCGGCATGCTGACCAACTGGAAGACCATTTCGCTGTCCATTCGCCGGCTGAAGGAAATGGACGCCCAGCTCGAGAACCCCGAAACCGGGCTGACCAAGAAGGAAATGCTGAACCTGACCCGCGATCGCGACAAGCTGGAACGCGCGCTGGGCGGTATCCGCGATATGGGCGGCTTGCCCGACATGCTGTTCATCATCGACACCAACAAGGAGTCGATCGCCGTTCAGGAGGCGCGGAAGCTTGGGATCCCGGTGACCGCGATCATCGACAGCAATTCCGATCCGGACGGTATCACGTTCCCGATTCCGGGCAACGACGACGCCCTGCGCGCCATCGACCTTTACTGCGATATCGTGTCCCAGGCCGTGCTGGCGGGGATTCAGGCCGAAATGTCGGCATCGGGGGCCGATGTCGGAGAGCAGGAGGCGCCCGTCGCCGAGCCCCTTCCCGAGACGGTGGTCGCCGAGATGCCGGCGGCCGCGGCGGGGAAGGGCGGCGATGCGCCGGCCGGCGACGCACCGGCGGGCGATACTGCCGGAAGCGATGCCACCGCAAGCGATACAAAGGCGGCCGCGTCGGCCTGACCGGTCGCGCGGCAAACGATGGCGGTCGGCGGACGCCGGCGGGATTTGAGACAGAGGCAAGAGGGCGACAATGGCGGAGATCACGGCGGCGCTGGTCAAGGAACTGCGCGAGAAATCAGGCGCCGGCATGATGGATTGCAAGAAGGCGCTGACGGAAACCGGCGGCGAGATGGAAGACGCCGTCGATTGGCTTCGTAAGAAGGGACTCGCCGCGGCCGCCAAGAAATCCGGCCGGGTGGCGACCGAAGGGCTGGTCGGTGTCGCCGTGTCGGGGACCGTGGGCGCGGTCGTCGAGGTCAATTCGGAGACCGATTTCGTCGCCCGCAACGCTCAGTTCCAAAGCTTCGTCGCCAGTCTGGCCAGTTTGGCCATGGACGGCGGCGGCGACGTGGAGGCGTTGAAGACGGCGTCGTTTCCGGGCACCGGCCGTTCGGTGGCCGACGAGGTGACGGCCCTGGTGGCGACCATCGGCGAGAACATGAGCGTGCGCCGCTCCCAGCGCCTGTCGGTGACCTCCGGCGTCGTTTCGTCCTATGTCCACGGCGCGGTTGCTCCCGGCCTGGGCAAGATCGGCGTGCTGGTGGCCCTGGAGTCGACCGGCGATACGGCCAAGCTGGATGCGCTGGGCCGTCAGGTGGCCATGCACATCGCCGCCGCCCGTCCGGAATCGCTGTCCACCGACGATCTGGACCCCGCCGCCATCGAGCGGGAGCGGACGGTTCTTGCCGACCAGGCGCGGGCCAGCGGACGGCCCGAGGACATCATCGAGAAGATGGTCGAAGGCCGGTTGCGCAAATTCTACGAGGAAGTGGTTCTGCTCGAGCAGGTCTGGGTCATCGACGGTGAAAGCCGGGTCAAGAAGGTTTTGGCCGATGCCGCCAAGGATGTCGGCGCGCCGGTGACCATCGCCGGCTTTTGCCGCTTTGCCTTGGGAGAAGGGATCGAAAAGGCGGCCGGCGATTTCGCCGCGGAAGTGGCTGCCACTCTCGCCAGCTAAACCAGCAAACCCGGCCAACCCAGCCAACCCAGCCAACCCAGCTCAAGGACCCGTTCATGCCGTCAGGCCCGTCGTACCGCCGAATCTTGCTCAAGATATCGGGGGAGGCGCTGATGGGCAGCCGCGACTATGGGATCGACCCCGCGACGGTGGCCCGCGTGGCCTCGGAAGTGGCACAGGTTCACGCCCTTGGCTGCGAGGTCTGCATGGTCGTCGGCGGCGGCAACATCTTTCGCGGCGTTGCCGGCGCGGCCCGTGGCATGGAGCGGTCGACCGCCGACTATATGGGTATGCTGGCCACGGTGATGAACTCGCTGGCTCTGCAGAACGCCTGCGAGACACAGGGTTTGCACACGCGGGTCCTGTCGGCGATCCCGATGCAGACGATATGCGAGCCCTATATCAGGCGCCGCGCGGTGCGGCACATGGAAAAGGGACGGGTGGTGATCTTTGGCGGGGGCACCGGCAACCCGTACTTCACCACCGATACCGCCGCCGCGCTCAGGGCGTCGGAAATGGGTTGCGATGCCCTGTTGAAGGGCACCCAGGTCGATGGCGTCTACGATGCCGATCCGCGCAAGGTGCCCAACGCCAAGCGCTTCGACAGGCTGACCTACATGGACGTGCTGTCCCAGGATCTGCGGGTCATGGATCATTCGGCCATTTCCCTGGCGCGGGAAAACCGTATCCCCATTTTGGTTTTTTCCCTTCACAATGCGGGTGCGCTGGCCGATGTGGTCGCCGGAAACGGCCTGTTCACAATCATAACGGAGGGGGGCTGACACATGTCCGAGTCCGACATCAAAAGCATCGAGAAACGCATGCATGGCGCCGTTGAGGCTCTACGCAAGGAATTCGCGGGCTTGAGGACCGGCCGCGCGTCGCCCAGCCTGCTCGACCCGGTCATGGTCGAGGCCTACGGCCAGTCCATGCCCCTCAATCAGGTCGGCACGGTCGGCGTGCCCGAGGCCCGGATGCTCACCGTACAGGTCTGGGACAAGGGCATGGTCAAGGGCGTCGAAAAGGCCATCCGCGACGCCGGGTTGGGCCTCAACCCCCAGGCCGACGGGACCCTGGTGCGCGTGCCGATCCCGGAACTCAACGAAGAACGTCGCCGTGAATTGACCAAAGTTGCCGGTAAATATACCGAGCAGGCCCGGGTGGCCGTGCGCAATGTGCGCCGTGACGGCATGGATGGGCTGAAGCGGCAGGAACGGGACGGCGACCTGTCCCAGGACGAACACAAGGTGCTGGCGGACCGGATCCAGAAGCTGACCGACGACCACATCAAGGAAATCGACGAGTCCTTGGCACAAAAGGAAAAAGAGATCATGCAGGTGTAGCGACGCAAATCGGACGGAAGGAACCCCCAGGGTTTCCTTGTCCGGCGTTGCGTTCGTGGTTCAGGATCCTGCCGGCCCCATATCCATGCAGCATATCGATCCCCAACCCAGACCGTCGGTACCGGTCCATGTCGCCGTCATCATGGACGGCAATGGGCGATGGGCGCGCAGCCGCGGCCTGCCGCGGACCATGGGACACCGCAAGGGCGTCGAAACGGTACGCCGCGTGGTCGAGGCGGCGGGCGATCTGGGCGTCGCCTATCTGACGTTGTTCGGGTTCTCGACGGAGAATTGGGCTCGGCCCGACGAGGAGGTGGGCGAACTGATGCGCCTGCTGCGCATGTTCTTGCGCAGCGAGGTCGCGGATCTTCACGACAACGGGGTCAGGCTGAGGGTCATCGGCGACCGTACCCGTCTGGCCGGCGACATCGTCGGCATGATCGCCCATGCCGAGGATCTGACCGCGGGCAACAGCGCCCTACATCTGACCGTCGCGCTCAGCTACGGATCGCGGCAGGAAATCGTCATGGCGGCGCGCCAACTGGCCCGGGCCGCCAAGGCGGGCGAGATCGATCCCGACGCCATCGACGAAACCATGCTCGAACAACGGCTGTTCACCCGCGACCTGCCGAACCCCGATCTGATCATCCGGACCAGCGGCGAACAGCGGATCAGCAATTTTCTATTGTGGCAGGCGGCGTATGCCGAACTGGTGTTCGTGGATACCCTGTGGCCCGACTTCACCACCGCCGACTTCGAGCAGGCGATCGGCGAATACCAGCGACGCGAACGCCGTTATGGCGCCACCGTCAACCTTCCCTGAAGTTCTCAATTTGACAAACCTTCAGGTCCGAATCCTGTCGGGCGCCGTGGCGGCGCCGGTTGTCCTGGGGGCCATCTATGTCGGCGGGTTCGTGTTCGACCTGCTGGTCATCGCCGCGGCGGTTCTGTGCGTGCGGGAATGGGTCCGGCTGGTGGCGCCGGGGCGTGACGATTTCGCCTTGGAGCTGTCCTATGGCTTCCTCGTGGCCGTCCTGGTCGCCGATCTGGCCGCCGGGCCGCTGCCCGGTCTGGCGCTGATGGTTCTGCTCAGCCTGTGTCTGCTGACCGCGATGGCGGCGCGCGGGCGGGCCCACAGCCGGCTGATCGCGTTCGGCATCCCCTATATCGGTCTGGCGTCGGTGGCGCTGATCTGGCTGCGGGCGCCGCCCGACGGCGGGGCGCTGGTCGTGGTCTGGCTGTTCGCTGTGGTGTGGGCCACGGATATCGGCGGCTATGCCGTCGGCCGGACGGTCGGCGGGCCCCGTCTGGCGCCGGCGATCAGCCCGAACAAGACCTGGTCGGGATTGGGTGGGGCCGTGGCGGGCGCGGCCCTGGCCGGGGGACTTGTCGCCGGGCTGTTCGGCGCGGCCTGGCCGTGGGTGGGGGCTGGTCTTGGGGGTGTCCTGGCACTTGTATCCCAGGCCGGGGACCTTTTCGAATCGTTCATCAAGCGGCGGTACAAGGTCAAGGATACCGGGGGGCTGATCCCCGGCCATGGCGGCATCCTGGACCGCCTCGACGGCCTGATCGCCGCGGCGCCGATCTTCGCGGCCTTTCAGGCGACCGTCGGACGAGAGGTGCAGTGGTGGTAGAGGCAATGGCGGCCGCGCCGACCGATGATGTACGCCACGTCACGATCCTCGGGTCGACGGGGTCGGTGGGGGCCAGCACGGTCGATCTGATCGCCCGGAACCCAAGCCGTTTTTCCGTGGAGGCGCTGACGGCCCACCGCAACGTCGCCCGGCTGGCCGAGCAGGCCCGGCGGCTGCGCGCCCGGCAGGCGGTGATCGCCGACCCTGATTTGTATGGCACGTTGCGCGACGCCCTTGCCGGTACCGGCATCGCCGTGGCCGCCGGCCCGCAGGCGTTGATCGAGGCTGCGGACCGGCCGGCCGACTGGGTGATGTCGGCGATCGTCGGGGCGCACGGGCTGCCACCCACCCTCGCGGCCGTGCGGCGGGGGGCGAAGGTCGCGCTGGCCAACAAGGAAAGCCTGGTCTGCGCCGGACCGCTGATGCTCGATCTGGTGCGCCGGCACAATGCCGTTCTGCTGCCCGTCGACAGCGAGCACAACGCCATCTTCCAGGTGCTCGACCAGGGCGGGCGCGACTCCGTGAGGCGCATCATTCTGACCGCCTCGGGCGGGCCGTTCCGGTCGGCCAGCGCGGCGGACATGGAACGGGCCACGCCCAGCCAGGCGGTGGCCCATCCGGTCTGGGACATGGGGGCCAAGATCTCAGTCGACAGCGCCACGATGATGAACAAGGGCCTGGAAATCATCGAGGCGGCGCTTCTGTTCGGGATGCCTGCCGACGGCATCGACGTTCTGGTCCATCCCCAGTCGGTGGTGCACAGCCTGGTCGAATACGAGGACGGTTCGGTGCTGGCCCAGCTTGGCACGCCGGACATGCGCACGCCGATCGCCTACGCCCTGGCGTGGCCCAAGCGCATCGCCACGCCCAGTCCGCCGCTGGACCTCGGCGCCGTCGGCCGGCTGGACTTCGAACCGCCGGATCCGGTGCGTTTCCCGGCCCTTCGGCTGGCCCGTGAGGCGTTGGAGGCGGGGCGCGGGGCGCCCACCATTCTCAACGCCGCCAACGAGATCGCCGTTGGCGCCTTTCTGGCCGGCCGGATCGGATTTCTGGACATCGCCCGTCTGGTGGAGGATACCCTGGCCGCCGTGGCCAACCGGGACCTGGACAGCCTGGAGGCGATGCACGACATAGATGCCGAGGCGCGTCGCCATACGGATGCGCTGATCGATACCGCGGCGGGGTCTCAGCGCCGCCTGGATGCGCGTTCGTCAAAGGGATTGCCATGATCGACGGTTTCCTCGGGTACCTGCTGCCGTTCCTCGTCGTCTTGACGGTGTTGGTGTTCGTTCATGAGCTTGGCCACTATTGGGTGGCGCGGCGTAATGGCGTGCGCGTCGAGGTGTTCTCGGTCGGCTTCGGCCCCGAGCTGTTCGGCTTTACGGACCGTGCTCAGACCCGCTGGAAATTCAGCGCCATCCCGCTGGGCGGCTACGTCAAGATGTACGGCGATGCGGACGCCGCGTCGTCGCCCGACGAGGCCGTGCCGCACATGACGGCGGAGCAACAGGCCGAGTCCTTTCACCACAAGCGGCTGGGCCAGAGGGCGGCCATCGTGGCCGCCGGACCCGCGGCCAACTTTCTGTTCGCCTTCGTGGCGTTCGCCGCCCTGTTCCTGATGGGCGAGCATCCCTTTCCGGCCGCAAAGGTGGGCGAGGTTCAGGCCGGAAGCGCGGCCGAGGCCGCCGGCATCCTGCCGGGCGACCGCATCGTCGAGGTCGATGGCGTGGCGATCAGCCGATTCGCTGAGTTGGCCAACCTGGTGCGCGCCTCCGACGGAGAGGGCATCAGCCTGACCCTGCGACGGGACGACGAGTCGTTCACGGTGCAGGCGACGCCGGAAATGGCCACGGTGACCCTGACGGATGGCCAGGAAGTCCAGGTTCCCCGCCTGGGTCTGGTGGCCGAAACCGGCCCCTACGGTCCGCTGGAGGCGTTGGGGCAGGCGGCGACGGAAACCGCGTCGATCACCTGGCTGACCTTGTCCGGGGTCGGGGAAATAATCGCCGGCGACCGCGGCGCCGAAGAACTGGGCGGTCCGCTGCGCATCGCCCAGATGTCCGGAAACGTTGCCCAGATCGGGGTTGTCGCGGTTCTCTGGTTCATGGCCATTCTGTCGATCAATCTGGGACTGATCAATCTGTTTCCCGTGCCCATGCTCGACGGCGGCCATCTGATGTTCTATGCATTCGAGGCGGTGCGTGGTCGTCCCCTGGGACAAAGGGCCCAAGAATACGGTTTCCGCATTGGGCTGGCTTTGGTATTAACGCTTATGATTTTCGCCACTTGGAATGATCTGGTGCAGTTGCAGGTGGTCGCGTTTTTCCGAAACCTAATCTCCTAAGATTAGGAAGCAGAATAGTTGGGGGATCATTTGCGGGCGTTGGCAAGACTTGGGGCGGTTCTTGGTATCATCGCCTGTCTGGGGATCCTGCCAGCCATCGCATCGGCGCAGGCGCCTTCGTCGGATCTGATCGGCGACGTGGTGATCGAGGGCACGGAGCGAATCGAGCCCAGCACCGTGATTTCCTATATGACCGTGCGGGAAGGCGACCCGTTCGATCAGGTCACCCTGGACGAGACGCTGAAAAGCCTGTTCGCGACGGGGCTGTTCGCCGACGTCACGCTGCGCCGGGAAGGGGATGTGCTTCTGGTCCGGGTCGTCGAAAACCCGATCATCAATCGAATCGCGTTCGAGGGAAACCTGCGGATCGACGACGAAGTGCTGGAGGCGGAGGTCCAGCTGCGTCCGCGCGTCGTGTTCACCCGCACCCGGGTGCAGAACGATGTCGCCCGCCTGCTGGAGGTTTATCGGCGCAGTGGCCGCTTTGCCGCGACCATCGAGCCGCAGGTGATCCAACTCGATCAGAACCGCGTCGACCTGGTGTTCGAAATCGACGAGGGGCCGCTGACCGGTATCGAGGGGATCAACTTCGTCGGCAACCGGGCCTTCAGCGACAGCACCCTGCGCGGCGAGGTCCAGACGCGGGAATCGGCGTGGTGGCGCATTCTCAGCGCCGACGACCGGTACGATCCCGACCGCCTGGCCTTTGACCGCGAATTGTTGCGGCGCTTTTACCTGTCGGAAGGGTATGCGGACTTCCGCGTGATTTCCGCCGTGGCCGAGTTGACGCCCGACGGCGACGGCTTCTTCATGACCTTCACGCTGGACGAGGGCGAGCGCTATACCTTCGGCGATATCGGCATCGAGACGCAGCTTCCGAACCTGGATGTCGAGCAACTGCGCAGCGAACTGACGACCGAGACCGGCGACTGGTATTCCAGTACGGAGGTCGAGGAATCGATCGCCGCGCTGACCGCCCTGGTCGGCGACCTTCAATACGCTTTTGTCGACGTTCGCCCGCTGGTATCGCGCAACCGGGCCGATCGGGTGATCAATGTGACCTATCAGATCGAGGAAGGTCCCCGGGTCTTCGTGGACCGCATCGAGATCACCGGCAACGTGCGGACGGTGGACCGGGTGATCCGGCGCGAGATGGAACTGGTCGAAGGCGATCCGTTCAACACCTCCAAGCTGCGCCGGTCCGAAACGCGCATCCGCAATCTCGGATTTTTCGAGCGGGTCGATATCAACCCGGTGCCGGCCGACGCGCCGGACCGGACCACCATCCAGGTGGAAGTGGCCGAACAGTCGACGGGCGAATTCAATATCGGCGCCGGGTTCTCGACCGCCGACGGCCCGATTGCCGACGTCAGTCTGCGCGAACGCAACCTGTTGGGCCGCGGGCAGGACCTCCGGATCGGCACCACCGTCAGCGGCCGGTCGACGGAAATCGACCTCAGCTTCACCGAACCCTATTTTCTGGAGCGGGATCTGTCCGCCGGGTTCGACATATTCCGGATCACGCGCGACAACCAGGACGAAAGCTCGTTCGACGAGTCGGTCCTGGGGTTTGGCTTGCGCGCCGGCTATCCGTTGGCCGATCGTCTGCGGCAGGTCGTGAACTATCGGCTGGCGCAGCGCGAGGTGGAAGATGTGCGGTCCGACGCGTCCCGGGTGATCCGGGCGCAGGAGGGGGAGACGATAAAATCCTCCGTCGGCCACCAGATCACCTACGATCAGCTCGACAGCCGCATCGAGCCAAGCGAGGGCTATATCCTGAGGTTCGGCAACGAGTTCGCGGGGCTGGGCGGCGATGTCCGCTATGTCCAGACCACGGCCTCCGCCAATGTCTATTTCCCGATCTTCGACGAGGTGATCCTGAGCGTCGGGGCCGAAACCGGCTACATCGTCGGGTTGGGTGAGGATGTTGCCATCAACGACCGGTTTTTTGTCGGCGGCAGCAATTTGCGCGGCTTCGCGCGCGCCGGTGTCGGCGCGCGGGATGCCTTTACCGACGATGCCCTGGGCGCCAACCGCTACGCCGTGGGATCGGTCGAACTGACGTTCCCGCTGGGACTGCCCGAGGAATTCGGCCTGCGCGGCCGGACCTTTACCGATTTCGGAACGGCCGGCGGTGTCGACGACAGCGGCGCCGACATTCTGGATGAGGAGTCGCTGCGGATGGCGGTCGGCGCCGGTCTGTCCTGGACGTCGCCCTTTGGTCCGATCAGAATTGATCTGGCTTTTCCCGTTCTCAAGGAAGATTTCGACGATACCGAAGTCTTCCGGTTCAGCTTCGGGACGCGCTTCTAATACCCCATCTTGGAAGGATGGTGCACGCCTATGGCAGGACGGATGTCGATCCGGCTCCTCCTCATTCTCGTCGCGGCGGTTTGGATGGGGCCGGGACCGGTCGCCGCGGCGCCGGAGCCGCCGGTCATCATCGTCGTCGATTTTCAGCATGTCCTGCGCAACTCGGCCGCCGCGGCCGGCATTCAGGCTCAGATCGACACCTATCGGGGCTCCTATCAGACCGAATACGGCGCCATTGAGGATCGCCTGAGAGCCCTGGAGGCGGAGCTGACCGAGCTGCGCAGCACCCTGACGCCCGAGGAGTTCGCGGTCCGTCGACGGGCGTTCGAGCAGCAGGTGACGGAAGCGCAGCGCGGAGCCCAGGTGCGCAGGGCTCAACTCGATCAAGCGCTGGACCGGGCCATGGACCGGGTGCGCCGCACCCTGGTGGAGGTCATTGCCGGCATTGCCGAGGAGCAGGGCGCCAATCTGGTGCTGAGCAAGGCGGAAGTGATCTTGACCGGGCACAACCTAGACTTTACCGATCAGGCACTTGCCCTTCTCGACGAACGGCTGCCGACCGTCGAGGTCGAACAATCCGAGGAACTGGGAGTACCGTGATCCGTCTTACTCCTAATCGGAAGGGGTTCCCGCCCCATGGCTGACCGGCGGTTCTTCACCTCCGCCGGTCCGATCGCGCTTGGTAGCGTGTGCGCCCTGGCCGATATCGATGTGCCCGAAGGGGCCGATCCGGACCAGCCATTCGCCGACGTTGCGGCACTCGACACGGCAGGGCCAGACGACGTCAGTTTTCTCGACAACCGCAAGTATGTCGACGCCTTTGCCGCAACCCGCGCGGGGGCGTGCCTGGTCGACCCCGGCTTGGCGCGGCATGCGCCGGCGGGCGTTCTGGTGCTGGCGACCGATCACCCCTATCGGGCCTTCGCGCGTATTGCCCAGGCCTTTTATCCGGTCACTCCGGCCGTGCCGGGGATCGCGCCGGGCGCCCATGTCGGGCCGGATGCCAAGGTCGATGCCGGGGCCGAGATCGGCGCGGGGGCGGTCATCGGAGCGGGGGCGGAGATCGGTGCCGGTACGCGGATCGGCCCCAACGCCGTGGTCGGGCCCGGTGTGCGGATCGGTCGGGACTGCACCGTTGGGGCCGGGTCTTCGCTCAGCCACTGCCTGATCGGTGACCGGGTTGCCATCTACCCCGGCGTGCGCATCGGGCAGGACGGGTTCGGGTTCGCGATCGACCCGACCGGCCACGTCAAAGTGCCGCAGCTTGGCCGGGTCATCATCGGCGACGGAACCGAGATCGGAGCCAACGCCTGCATCGACCGGGGCGCGGCCCGCGACACGGTGATCGGCCCAGGGTGCATGATTGATAATCTGGTCCAAATCGGGCACAACGTCGAAATCGGTGCCGGATCGGTGGTCGTGGCGCAGGCTGGGATTGCCGGGAGCACGACACTTGGTGCCATGGTCGTTTTGGCCGGTCAGTCCGGGATCAGCGGTCACCTGAAGATCGGTGCCGGGGCACGGGTGGCGGCTCACAGCGCCGTCATGCGCGATCTGGAGCCCGGACAGGAAGTGGCTGGGGCGCCCGCCATTCCGCGACGCCTGTTTTGGCGTCTGCAGGTGCGTTTGATGAGACTGGCGGAAGGGAAGGGCGGCTAAGGGATGGACGGGTCGGCAACGCAGACGGCTGTGGACCGGATCGACATCATGCGCGTGATGGAGATGATCCCGCATCGGTATCCGATGCTGATGATCGATCGCGTGGTCGACGTGGTGCCGGATATCAGCGCCATCGGGATCAAGAACGTGACCGCCAATGAAGCCTTTTTTCAGGGGCACTTTCCCAAACAGCCGGTCATGCCTGGCGTGATGATCGTCGAATCCATGGCGCAGACCGCCGCGGTGCTGGTGGTTCAGACCTTGGGCGACATCGCGGCCGGCAAGCTGGTTTACTTCATGACCGTCGAAAACGCGCGGTTTCGCAAACCGGTGATCCCGGGTGACACGCTGCGTATCCCGGTGACAAAGATCCATCGCCGCAGCCATGTCTGGAAGTTCCGCGCCGAGGCGCTGGTCGACGGAAAGGTCTGCGCCGAGGCGGTGTTCGCTGCCATGATCAGGGACGGCTGACTGGCTCATGGGAACTGAGATTCATCCCTCGTCGGTGGTCGACCCGGCAGCGGCGATCGGCGATGGGGTCACCATTGGTCCGTTCTGCGTGGTCGGGCCGGAGGTCACGCTGGAAGACGGCGTTTCGCTGATCTCCCATGTCGCCGTGGCCGGCCGGACCCGGATCGGATCGGGCACCCGGGTCTATCCGTTCGCGTCTCTGGGACATCCGCCGCAGGATCTCAAGTTCAAGGGCGAGGTCTCGGAACTGACCGTCGGCCGCGACGTGACGATCCGCGAAGGGGTCACCGCCAACCCGGGCACCGAGGGCGGCGGCATGAAGACCGTGGTCGGCGACAAGTGCCTGCTCATGGCCTATTCCCACGTCGCCCACGATTGCCGCGTCGGCAATTCGGTCATCCTGGCCAACAGCGCCACGCTGGGCGGCCATGTCACGGTCGGCGACCATGCCATTTTGGGTGGCCTCAGCGCGGTTCAGCAGTGGGTTCGCATCGGCGAACACGCCTTTATCGGCGGCATGACGGGGGTCGAGCAGGACGTCATTCCCTTCGGGATGGTGGTCGGGGAACGCGGACACCTGGCCGGCCTCAACCTCGTGGGGCTGAAACGCCGCGGCTTCGACCGAAGCGACATTCATACCTTGCGCGCCGCCTATCGTCTGTTGTTCCAGGAGCCAGGGGAGCTGTCCCAAAGGATCGACGTTCTGGCCGAAGCGTATGGCGAGCATCCGGCGGTTACCCATCTTCTGGCCTTTCTGCGCGCCGAAAGCGGCCGGAAGATCCTCCAGCCGAAGTTCGAGGATGCCGCCTGAGGTCTTTCGTGAGCCTCCGATGACCGGCGAAAGCGCCCTGCCCAAGCTGGGGATCCTGGCCGGTGGCGGCCCGCTGCCGCGCCGGCTGGCCGAGGTGTGCCGCGCCCGTGGCCGGCCCTTTTTCATCGTTGCCATGCGCGGCCACGCCGAGCCGTCGCTGACCGACGGCTTTCCCCATGCCTGGTTCCGTTTGGGCGAGGCGGGGGCGGTTCTCGACCGCTTGCGCCAGGAACGGGTGGCCGAACTCTGTCTCATCGGTTCGGTGCGCCGGCTGAGCCTGTCGACCCTGCGCCCGGATCTCAAAACGGCCGCCTTCCTGGCCCGTGTCGGGCGCCGGGCGTTGGGCGACGACGGGCTGCTGGACGCGGTGCGCGGCGCGCTGGAAGCCGAGGGGTTTCGGGTCGTCGGGGTCCAGGAGATCCTAGCCGATGTCTTGGCGCCGTCCGGTCTGCTGGTCGGCACAGCCCCCGACGACCAGGCCCAGATCGACATCGCCCGCGGGCTGGAGGTGGCGCGCGCCATCGGCCGGCTGGATGTCGGGCAGGCGGCGGTGGTGGAACAGGGCGTGGTGCTGGCGCTCGAGGCGGTCGAGGGGACCGACGCCATGCTGGAGCGGGTCCGGGGGCTGGAGCGTCGCGGTCCCGGCGGCGTGCTGGTGAAGACCCCTAAACCGCAGCAGGACCGTCGTCTCGATCTGCCGACGGTCGGTGTGACGACGGTGGAGCGGGCCGCCGCGGCCGGTCTGCGGGGTATCGCCGTGGAGGCCCAAGGGGCGCTGATCGTCGATCGGGCGGCGGTTACCGATGCCGCGGACCGGCTGGGTCTGTTCATCGTCGGTGTCGACGAACCCTCGTGACCCCTGCTCTCGACATCTTCATCGTCGCCGGAGAGCCGTCAGGCGACCTGTTGGGCGCCCGGATCATGGCGGCGCTGCGCCGGCAGGCGGTGTCGGGGATCCGGTTCCGAGGGATCGGCGGTCCGCGCATGGAGGCCGAGGGGCTGGTCAGCCTGTTTCCGATGACCGAGCTGTCGGTCATGGGGGTGGCGGAATTGCTGCCCCGCCTCCGCGGGTTGCTGCGGCGTATCCGGCAAACGGTCGCGGCCGCCGGCACGCCGAAACCCGACGCCGTGCTGACAATCGACTCGCCGGCCTTTTCGTTTCGCGTCGCGCGGCGACTTCACGGCCATTCCTTTCCCCTGATCCACTGCGTCGCGCCGACGGTGTGGGCGTGGCGGCCGGGGCGCGCCCGCGCGATCGCCGGCTTCCTCGACCATCTGCTGGTCCTGCTGCCGTTCGAGCCGCCCTATTTCGAGGCCGAGGGGCTGCCCTGTACCTTCATCGGTCACCCGATCGTGGAGAGCGGGGCCGGGACAGGCGACGGTTCGGGGTTTCGCGCGGCCCACGGGATCGCTCCGGACGTTCCGGTGCTGTGCGTTCTGCCCGGCAGCCGCCAGGGTGAGTTGTCACGGCTGGTACCCGAGTTTCGCCGTACGGTGGCGCTGCTTGCCGCGTCGAAGCCCGACCTGCGGGTGGTGGTTCCGACCGTCGCTCATCTCAGGGACGCGATCGCCGCCGAGATAGCGGACTGGAAGGCGCCCGCCCTGATGGTCGAGGGCGACCGGGACAAATACGATGCCTTTGCCGCCAGCAATGCTGCCCTGGCGGCGTCGGGAACCGTCGCGCTTGAGCTCGGGTTGGCCGGCGTTCCGCAGGTCAACGCCTACAAGCTGCACCCGCTGAGCGCCAACCTTGCCCGTTTTCTGCTGCGGACACGCTATGCCAACCTGATCAACATCATCCACGACCGCGCCATCATCCCGGAATTCCTGCAGGCTTGCCCGCCCGATCGCATGGCCGCTGCCGTGGCCGCCCTGCTCGACGATTCGGAGGCGGCGGGCCGGCAGCGGCGGGCGGCCCACGAGGCGATGCTGAAACTCGGTCTTGGCGGCCCATCGCCCAGCGAGCGCGCGGCCAGAGTCGTCCTGGACACGATCGAGGGCGGACATGGGGGAGCGGCTGACCGGGAATGACGGCGCTCCGTCCCGACACGCCCATCTCACTTGCGGCTGGGATGTCTTTGGCGTCACAATCTGAAAGGGCCCTCGATCGAGAAGGGCCGTTTTTGGGAGTATGTCATGACCATCAGGATTCTCGGCGGCGTTTGCGTCGCCGCTCTGCTCGTCGCGCAGACCGCCCACGGCCAGGAAATCACGCTTATGTCGGGACCGCAGGGCGGCTCCTGGTATCCGCTTGGCGGGGCCATCCAGAACATCGTCGAAACCAACATTCCCGGCGCCAAGGTGCAGGTGCTGCCGGGCGCGGGGATCGCCAACGTCAAGGGCGTGGAGGCGGGCAAGGCCGACATGGGTTTCGCCAACTCCGTGTCGACGGTCGATGCGATCGAGGGCAAGCCGCCGTTCGAGGCGGCGGCCGGTGACGTGTGCAACGTCGCTACGTTCTACCCGCAATATTTCCAGGTGGTGGCCTTGGCCGATGCGGGGATAGAGACGCCCGCCGACCTCGCGGGCAAGGCGGCGGCCGTGCAGCCGGCTGGCAACACGGGCGAGGCCATCACCCAGCACATGCTTCAGGCCTATGGCACCAGCTATGACGACATGTCGCGGGTCAATCATGGCTCTTACACCGACTCGGTGGCGCTGATGAAGGACGGCAACGCCGACTTCTTCACACTCGGCACCACGGTTCCGGCGGGCGCCATCATGGATCTGGCCAGCGCGCGCGACATACGGCTGGTCCCGGTGCCCGATGACGGCCTGGCCAAGATGCAGGCCATCAACCCGGGCTATCGCCGCGCCATCGTTCCCGCCGGCAGCTATCCCGGCGTCGACGAGGACGTGCCGACCATCGGCTACGCCACGCATCTCATCGCCCGCTGCTCGCTGGACGAGGACGCGGTCTATAACATCCTCACCCATATCGCCGCCAATGTCGGCGACCTGGCCGCCATCGCCAAGGCCATGGACGGGCTGACGGCCGAAGGCATGGCGATGGATATCGGCGTGCCGATGCATGAAGGCGCCAAGCGCTTCTACGAAGAAAAGGGCATCGCCGTTAACTGAGGGCCGGATGCCGGGCGGGTTCGCCCGGCCCCACCTGCTGGGAGGGTCCGGTGCTCAAGGATCTTGCACGACAGATCGGGATTCCGGTCACGCCGGCCGCGTTTGGGATCGGCATGGTGGGGCTCGCCATGTCCGGATTTCACCTGTGGGTGGCGTTTTTCGGTCCACCGGACACCTTCACCTTTCGCAGCATCCATCTGGGTTTCGCGCTGGCCATGGCGTTTCTGGCCCTGCCGGCGCGGGCCGGCGGGCGGATCGATTCGCCCGGTGCCGTCAGCCTTGTGCTGCTGGTGCTGGCGGTGGGGGCGGCGCTCTATCCAGCCCTCTATTCCGACTACGTCGTCAACCGGATCTACTATATCGACGATCTGATGACGCGGGATTTCGTGATCGGCGGCCTGCTGATCGTGCTGCTGCTCGAGGCGACCCGCCGGGCGGTGGGGCTGGCGCTTCCCCTGACCGCGCTCGCCTTCATCCTCTATGCGCTGTTTTACAATGGGACCCGGCTGGAGCTGCTGCTCGATCAGCTGTTCCTGACGACCGAAGGCATTTACGGCATCCCGCTCAGCGTCTCGGCCACCTATGTCGTGCTGTTCATCCTGTTCGGATCGCTGGTCGAACGGACGGGCACCGGGCGCCTGTTCATGGATTTCGCCATGAGCCTGACCGGGCACACGGCGGGCGGACCGGCGAAGGTCGCCTGCATCACCTCCGGCCTGTTCGGATCGGTCTCGGGCAGCGCGGTCGCCAACGTGATGACCACCGGCACCTTCACCATCCCTCTGATGAAGCGCATCGGCTACCGGCCGGCCTTTGCCGGCGCGGTCGAGGCCGTGGCCTCCACGGGCGGTCAGATCATGCCGCCGATCATGGGGGCGGCCGCCTTCGTGATGGCCGAGTTTCTGGGCATCAGCTATCTGACGGTCGCGGGCTTCGCCCTGATCCCGGCGCTTCTCTACTACGTCGCCCTGTTTTGCGCCGTCCATTTCGAGGCCAAACGGACGGGGATGAAAGGATTGCCGCGCGCCGACCTGCCGCGCTTGCGGACCGTGCTGGGCGAACGCGGACACCTGTTCTTGCCGCTCATCGTCATCATCGGGGTTCTGCTGCTGGGCTACAGCGCCCCGATGGCGGCCCTGTGCGGCATCGCCTCGGCCATACCGACGGCGCTTCTGCGGCGCTCGACCCGGCGGGAGATCAAGGTCGCCACGATCGCCGAGGCGCTGATCGCGGGCGCCCGCAACACGGTGGCGGTGGCGCTGGCCTGCGGGTGCGCGGGGATCGTCATCGGGGTCATCACCCTCACGGGACTGGGGATCGACTTCACCAGCCTCGTCACGACCGTGTCGCAGGACAGCATGGTGCTGGCCCTGGTGCTGACCATGATCGCCGGGATCGTGCTGGGCATGGGCATGCCGACCACGCCGGCCTACATCGTCCAGGTGGCGCTGCTGGTGCCGGCCCTGGTCAAGCTGGGGGTGATGGTCGAGGCGGCCCACATGTTCGTCTTCTATTTCGCGATCCTGTCGGCCATCACGCCGCCGGTGGCCATGGCGGTCTATGCCGCCAACGGCATCTCGCGCGCGGGCCTTTGGGAATCCGGACGGGACGCTCTGAAGCTGGGGGCGACGGGGTACATCATCCCCTTTATGTTCGTCTTCGGGCCGTCGCTTCTGCTGATCGGGACATGGCCCCGGATCGCGCTCACCGCCGCCACCGCGACCACCGGGGTGGTCTGCCTGGCGGCCGGACTGACCGGCTATCTGCTGACCCACACGCCGCCCTGGCAGCGCGTCCTGCTGGTGGCGGCGGCCATTGTCCTGATCAAGCCGGGGCTTTTGACGGATGCGATCGGCGCGGCGTGCCTGGCGTTCGTCTTGGCGGCACAGATCGCCAACCGGTCGGCGGTGGCCAGCGACGAACCGGCGATACGATCATGACCATGGCGGCGGTCATCGCGCGCGCCACGAAGCTGGAGCGCAGCGGGAGACCGGCCGCCAGAACCGCGTCTTGAACAGGCCTTAGAGCGCGATCGTCATTGGTGGAAGCGGATCCGCTTCCACCAATGACGTGAATCGCTCTCTAACTCTATGAATAGAGTAGGATTCACGCCTTGGGCGGGATCGCTGAAGCGATTCCACCCAAGGCGATCCTGCTCTAGAGAACCAGCGCCATCAACCCGATCAGCGAGCCGAGCACGGTGAGGCTGATCACCACCCGACCCAGGCGCCGCCCGGCGGGATCCCGGTTGTCGTTGGACGGACCGGGTATTCGACGCGATTTGACCGCGCCGAGCGCCGACGCCCGGCCCGCCGCCGGCCCGTGGCGGCGGGTCGAAGAAGACGTGCCCGGGGGGCTAACCACGCCGGTCAAGCGAGACGTAATCCCGCTTGGTATGACCGTTGTAGAGCTGTCGCGGCCGCCCGATCTTTTGGACGGGGTCATCGATCATCTCCTTCCACTGGGCGATCCAACCGACCGTCCGGGCCACGGCAAAAAGAACCGTGAACATGCTGGTCGGGAATCCCATGGCGCGCAAGATAATCCCGGAATAGAAGTCCACGTTCGGGTAGAGCTTCCGTTCAACGAAATAGTCGTCCTCGAGGGCGATCCGCTCCAGCTCCATCGCCAGATCCAGCAGCGGCTCGTCCTTGACCCCCAGCTCCTCCAGCACGTCGTGGCACGACTGGCGCATCACCGTCGCCCGGGGGTCGTAATTCTTGTAGACGCGGTGGCCAAAGCCCATCAGCCGGAACGGGTCGTCCTTGTCCTTGGCGCGTTTGACGAATTCGCTCACCCGGTCCTTGGAGCCGATCTCGGCCAGCATCTTGAGCACCGCTTCGTTGGCGCCGCCGTGGGCCGGCCCCCACAGGGACGCGATGCCGGCGGCGATACAGGCAAACGGGTTGGCGCCCGACGATCCGGCCAGCCGCACGGTCGATGTGGAGGCGTTCTGTTCGTGATCGGCGTGAAGGATGAAGATCCGGTCCATCGCCTTGGACAGGATCGGGTTGATCTTGTAGTCCTCAGCCGGAACCGCGAACATCATGTGAAGGAAATTCTCCGCATAATTCAGATCGTTGCGCGGATAGATGAAGGGTTGGCCGGAGGAATACTTATAGGCCATGGCGGCCAGGGTCGGCATCTTGGCGATCAGCCGGTGGGAGGCGATCAGCCGCTGCTGAGGGTCGGAAATATCGGTACTGTCATGATAGAATGCGGACAGCGCGCCGACCACGCCGCACATGATGGCCATCGGATGAGCATCGCGGCGGAACCCGCGATAGAAATAGTTCAGCTGCTCATGGATCATCGTGTGGTAGGTGATCGTTTTCTCGAACTCTTTCTTCTCATCGACGTTGGGCAGTTCGCCATTGAGCAGAAGAAAACACACCTCCATGAAATCGCTGTGTTCGGCCAGATCCTCGATGGGGTAGCCGCGGTGCAGCAGAATGCCCGCTTCGCCGTCGATGTAGGTGATTTTGCTTTCGCAGGATCCCGTCGAGGTATAGCCGGGATCGAACGTGAACATATCGGTTTCGGCATAGAGCCGGCGGATGTCGAACACCCGCGGTCCGGTCGTGCCCTTGATCACCGGTAACTCGTAGGATTTGCCGGTGGCGTTGTCGGTCAGCGTTACCGTGTCCGCCGTAGCCTGAGCGACGGCCTGTTGGTCGTTCATCCGAATGTTCCCTAGCAAGCGCTTGTGGGGACGTGGTTCCCCGGCCCGATTTCGGGCGTTAATGTATTGTACGTGGCCTGCCCGGCAAGATCAACGCGGCGAACCGGTGAGAGGCCGTGTTGCCAGGGCAGAATCCAGCCGGGCCAGGGTTTCCGCCCGTCCCAGGACGAAGGCGACCTCGAAGATTCCGGGGGAGGTGGTCGATCCGGTCAAGGCGGCGCGCAGCGGCTGGGCCAGCCGGCCCAGCTTTTCGCCTGCCTCTTCAGCGGTTTCCCGTACCGCCGCCTCGACCGTCTCCTCGGTCCACGCGGCAAGGCCGTCCAGCCGGCCCCGCAGCCGGGTCAGCAGCTCCCGCGCCGAATCGGTCAGCTGGGCGGCGGCCTTATCGGTAAATGTCAGCGGGATTGATCGGAAGTAAAATTCAGCATTTTCAGAGAGTTCCAGGAGTGTCTTCGCGCGCTGCTTCAGGCCGGGCATGGCTTGGCCCAGCCGCGTGATTTCATCCGCCGACAGCGGCCGGCCAAGCCTCGTCTCGATAAAAGGTGCGGTCAGGGCGGCCAGGGCGTCGTCGCCGGTTTCCCGGATATAATGGCCGTTGAGGCTGTCCAGCTTGGCGAAATCGAACCGGGCCGGCGACTTGCCGATGGCGTCCAGATCGAACCAGGCGATGGCCTGATCGGTGTCGATGATCTCGTCGTCGCCGTGGCTCCATCCCAGGCGCAGCAGATAGTTGCGTAGGGCCGCCGGCAGATAGCCCAAATCCCGATAGGCGTCGACCCCCAGGGCCCCGTGCCGCTTCGACAGCTTCGCCCCATCCGGCCCGTGGATCAGCGGCACATGGGCGAAGACCGGCGCCACGGCACCCAGGGCTTCGTAAAGCTGGGTCTGGCGGAAGGCGTTGGTCAGGTGATCGTCGCCCCGGATGACATGGGTGATGCCCATGTCGATGTCGTCCACCACCACCGACAGCATGTAGGTGGGCGTGCCGTCGCCGCGCAGCAGAACCATGTCGTCGAGCTGGTCGTTGCGCACCGTTACCGGCCCTTGGACACGGTCCTCGATGGTCGTTTCACCGTCCTGGGGCGCCTTGAAGCGGATGACGGGCGCCACGTCCGGGGGCGCGGTACCGGGATCGCGGTCGCGCCAGCGCCCGTCGTAGCGGGTCGGCCGCCCCTCGCGCCGCGCCGCCTCGCGCATCTCCGCCAACTCCTCCGGCGTGCAATAGCAGCGATAGGCCTTGCCTTCCGCCAGCAGGCGCCGCGCCGCCTCCGCGTGGCGGTCGCGCAAGTCGAACTGGGAGACCGCGTCGCCGTCCCAATCCAGGCCCAGCCAGCGGATCCCGTCCAGGATGGCCGCCACCGCCGCGTCGGTCGACCGGGCCCGGTCGGTATCCTCGATCCGCAGCACGAAGCGGCCGCCATGGTGGCGGGCATACAGCCAGTTGAACAGGGCCGTGCGGGCGCCGCCGATATGAAGAAAGCCGGTCGGCGAGGGGGCGAAGCGGGTGACGACGGTCATGTAATCGTTCGTTAACTAAGAGGAAAGCTGGTCGCGGACCGGTGGCATACCATAGTCTTGGGGCCGATGTATCGGGGGCTGGAAAGCGTGGCGGAAACGGGGGGCCTTGGGCCGATGGCCACAGCGGCCTGGGTCCGGTTCGGGCGATGGCTGGCGGCCTCCATGGCGGCCGACCGGTCGATCTGGCCGTTGTGGCTGCCGGTGGCCGGCGGGGCCGGCATCGCCGCCTATTTCGCCCTGCCGGTGGAGCCGGAGCCCTGGGCCGGGGCGGGGGCCGCGGCGGTCTTCGCGTTTCTCCTGCTGCTCGCCTGGGGACGGCCCGCGATGCCTCTGGTCCTGGCGATGCTTCTGGCGGGCTCCGTCGGCTTCGCCGCGGCCCAGGTTCGCACCGCCTGGGTGACGGTGCCGATGCTGGACCGGGAGATCGGACCGGTGCTGGTGGCCGGACGGGTGGTGGCCCAGGACGTGACGGCGGCGGGAGCCCGTGTGGTTCTGGAGGTCGGCCGGATCGAACCGGCACCGCCGGGCATCGCCCTTGAGCGGGTTCGCATCCGCCTGACCCGCCGGACCCCACCGCCGCCCACCGGGGCGGAGATCACGGTGCGGGCGGTCTTGAACGGGCCAAGCGGGCCTGTTGCCCCCGGCGCCTTCGATTTCCGGCGTCAGATCTTTTTTCAGCGGATCGGTGCCATCGGCTATGCGGTGAGCGTGGCGGAGATCGCCGAGGCACCGTCCTCCGGCGGTCTGGGTCTGGCGCTGGCCCTGCGGCTGGAGCATCTGCGCCAGAGCGTGGCGGCCCGCATCGCCGCCCGGCTGGATGGCGACACCGGGGCCGTGGCCACCGCCCTGTTGACCGGTGAACGGGGCCTGATCGCCGACCCGGTCTATGCCGCCATGCGCGACAGTGGGCTGGCCCATCTGCTCGCCATCTCCGGGCTGCATGTCGGCTTGATCGCCGGGCTGGTGTTCGTGCTGGCGCGGGCCGTCCTGGCGTTGAGCCAACCCCTGGCACTCCACCGGCCGATCAAGAAATGGGCGGCGCTGCTGGCCCTGGTCGCGGCCCTGGCGTACATGATGATGGTCGGCGCGCCGGTGCCCACCCAGCGGGCGGCGCTGATGACCGGGCTGGTGCTGGTCGCCATTCTGGTCGACCGCACCGCCCTGTCGATGCGGCTGGTGGCCTGGGCGGCGACCCTGGTGCTGCTGCTGGCGCCTGAGAGCCTGTTGGGCCCCAGCTTCCAGATGTCGTTCGCGGCGGTGGTGGCGCTGATCGCATCCTACGAGGCGCTGCGCGGCCGCTGGCGCGTGTGGCGGGCGGGGGCCGGACCGCTGCGCCGGCTCGGTCTCTACTTCGTCGCCGTGGCCCTGACCTCGCTGATCGCGTCGCTGGCCACCGGGCCCTACGCCCTGTTCCACTTTCAGCGCATCGCCACATACGGGCTGGCGGCCAACCTGCTGGCCGTGCCCCTAACCGCCTTTTGGATCATGCCGTGGGGGCTGGCCACCTATATCGCCCTGCCGTTCGGCGCGGAGGGGCTGACCCTTGCGCCCATGGGATGGGGCATCGACGTGTTGCTGGCCATTGCCCGGACGACGGCGGCCTGGCCCGGCGCGGCCTGGACCGTGCCCGCGATGCCGCTCTGGGGCCTGGGAGCGCTGACCCTGGGTGGGATCTGGCTGTGTTTGTGGCAGGGACGATGGCGGCTGATCGGCGTCGCGGGGATCGCGCTGGGGCTGGCCAGCGTCATCGCCGTGTCGCAGCCCGACATTCTGGTCGCCGGCGATGGCCGCCTGATGGCGGTGCGGACCCAGGACGGCGCGCTGACTCTATCGACCCTGAGGCGCGACCGCTTCACGCGTGAGATCTGGCTGCGCCGGGACGGGCGGGTAACGGCCGAAGCGTGGCCGTCCGTCGGGGAGAGCGCGGACAAGACCCTGCGGTGCGATCCGTTGGGCTGCCTATACCGGCGCGACGGCTGGACGATTGCCTTCGTCCGGGACGGCAGGGCGATGGACGAGGATTGCGCGGCCGCCGACATCGTCGTCGCCGCCATCCCCCTGCCGCGCCGCTGCCGGGCCGCTCTGGTCGTCGACCGGTTCGATTTGTGGCGAGAAGGCGCCCACGCCATCACCCTGGAACCGCACGGGTTTGAGGCGATCAGCGTGGCCGACCGGGTTGGCGACCGACCCTGGACCCTTCGCCGCGGCGGTCAGTGATAGCGGCGCAACAGCCCGACCAGCCGGCCTTGCACCTGAACCTGATCCGGCCCGAAGATGCGCGATTCATAGGCCTGGTTGGCCGGTTCCAGGGCAATCGTGTTGCCGCGCTTGCGCAGCCGCTTCAGCGTCACCTCGGCCTCGTCGATCAGGGCGACGACGATGGTGCCGGTTTCCGCCGTGTCGCATTTGCGGATCACCACCGTGTCTCCGTCCAGGATGCCGGCGTCGATCATACTGTCGCCCGCGACCTCCAGGGCGTAATGGTCGCCGCCCTGAATCATGGCGGCCGGCACGTCGGCGAATGCCGAATGGTCGCGCAGCGCCTCGATCGGCGTACCGGCGGCGATCCGGCCATAGAGGGGCAGTTGGACGGTTTCGGCCTCGCCGCCCGCCGACCGGCCGGGCAGGGCGGCAAAATTCGGTTTGATGACGTTGGGCTTGAACCGCGGTTCCGTCGCCGAGGGGCCCGGTTTCAATCCGTCGGGCAGACGCACCACTTCCAAGGCCCGGGCGCGGTGGGGCAGGCGGCGGATAAAGCCGCGCTCCTCCAGACCCGTGATCAGACGGTGGATTCCGGATTTGGATCGAAGATTCAGCGCATCCTTCATCTCGTCGAAGGAAGGGGATACCCCGCCCTGCTGCAGCCGCGTGTGGATGAACTGCAGCAGTTCCTGTTGTTTCTTTGTCAGCATGGGTCAGCGCCTCCACGGCATGGTCGACTCACTGGGCGATTAAGCCGGAACAAAAGAAAAACGTCAAGCCGATGTTCTGTCTTAGTTCTATTTTGATGCGATCTCTTAGTATTATTGATCGCGTCCGGACAAACTCTCACACGCCTCCCGTTCCGGTTGGAAACGTCACGATGTCCACCCGGTCGCCGGCGCCCGCAGGCGGCGCGTGCGGCGGCCGGACGACCAGGCAGTCGGCGCGGGCCAGGACCGCCATCATCGAGCTGTCCTGGCGGCCGAAGGGCGTGGCCGCCCAACCTCCGTCCCCGGTTCGCGCCAAGGCGCTGCGCAGATAGTCCTGGCGCCGGTCGTTGGCCGGCAGATCTGTCGCCAACGTCGCGGTGCCGGTATCCAATTCCGTCGGCAACCCTTGCAGGGCGCGCAAGACGGGGCGGGCGAAGATCAGGCCGCACACCAGCGACGAAACGGGATTGCCGGGCAGGCCCAGCATCGGGGTTCCACGGATGGTGCCGAACATCAGCGGTTTGCCCGGACGCATGGCGATGGTCCAGAAATCGACGTCAAGCCCGGCGTCGCCCAGCACCTCCCGGATCAGATCGTGCTCGCCGACCGACGCCCCGCCGGTGGTGATCAGCAGATCGGCCCCGGCCGCTCCCCTTGCCATGGCCGTCAGCGAGTCCCGGCTGTCGCGGGCAATGCCCAGATTGCGCGGCGTACCGCCGCTGGCCGTCACCAGGGCGCCCAGGGCCAGGGCGTTGGAGCTGGGGATCTGGTTCGGCCCGACCGCGTCGCCGGGCATCACGATCTCGTCGCCCGTCGCCAGGATGGCCACCAGCGGTCGCCGCCGGACCCGCAGCCAGGGCACGTTCATGGCCGCGGCCAGGCCGATGTCGCGGGCGGTGAGCTGCCGGCCGGCGGTCAGCAGCACCTGGCCGCGCCCGAAATCGAGCCCCGCGGGCCGGACATAGCGGCCGGGATCGACCCCTTCGCGCACCGTGATCCGGTCGCCGTCGGCATCGGCGTCCTCCTGGATGACGATGGCGTCGGTGCCCTGGGGCAGGGGGGCGCCGGTGAAGATGCGGGCGCATTCGCCGTCGCCGACCGTGCCGTCGAAGGCGGCGCCGGCGGCCACCGAGGCCACCTGGCGCAGCACCGGCCGCCGGCGGGCAACCGCGTCCGGGGCCACGTCGGCGGCGCGCACCGCATAGCCGTCCATGGCCGAGACCGCGGCCCAGGGCTGATCGATCCGGGCCGCCACGTCCTCGGCCAGGACCCGGCCCAGGGCCTCGCCGATCCCCACCGTCTCCGCCGGAAGCGGCGAAAACGCCGCCAGCATCCGCTGTCTGGCTTCCTCCACGGAAATCATCACTGCGCCTCGTAGACACCTGATTTGCCGCCGCTTTTATACAGAAGCCGGACCTGGTCGATGCGCATGCTGCGGTCCACGGCCTTGGCCATGTCATAGATGGTGAGGCCGGCGATCGTCGCCGCTGTCAAGGCCTCCATTTCCACCCCGGTGCGGCCGGTGACCTGCGCGGTCGCCACGATGTCCACGGCCGAGGCGGCCTCGTCGATGGTCAGGGCCACGTCCACGGAGGTCAGTGGCAGCGGGTGGCACAGGGGGATGAGGTCGGCGGTTTTCTTGGCCGCCATGATCCCGGCCAGACGGGCCACACCCAGCACGTCGCCCTTGGCCGCCGTGCCGTCGCGGATCATGGTCAAGGTCTCGGGCTGCATGGTGACCCGGCAGCCGGCCCGCGCCACCCGCGCGGTCTCCGCCTTCTCGGACACGTCGACCATGCGCGCCCTGCCGTCGGCGTCGAAATGGGTGAAGCCGCTCATGCCGAGGTCTCGGCGGGAGCGCCGGCGGCGACCGGGGTCAGCAGCGCCCGGGTCGCGGCGGTCACGTCGTCCTGGCGCATCAGGCTTTCGCCGACCAGAAAGGCGCCGGCGCCGGCGGCCGCCATCCGGGCCAGATCGGCCGGGCCGTGCAGCCCGCTTTCCGCCACCGCCACCCGGCCGCGGGGGATCCGCGCCAGCAGCGCCTCGCCGGTCGCCAGATCGACCTCCAGGGTCTTGAGGTCGCGGTTGTTGACACCGATCATGCCGGTCGGCAGGGCCAGCGCCCGGTCCAGTTCGGCCGCGTCGTGCACCTCGATCAGCGCGTCCATGCCCAGATCGGCGGAAACGGCCAGAAGCTCCGCCGCCTGACCGTCGGACAGGGCGGCCAGGATCAGCAGCACGCAATCGGCGCCCAGCGCCCGCGCCTCGACGATCTGATAGGGGTCGAGCATGAAATCCTTGCGCAGCGCCGGCAGGTCGACGGCCCGCCGGGCCTCGCGGAGGTCCTCGTCGCGCCCCTGGAAATAGGGCATGTCGGTCAGCACCGACAGGCACGCCGCGCCGCCGTCGCGGTAGGCGCGGGCCAGGCTTGCCGGGTCGAAGTCCGCGCGGATCAGCCCCTTGGACGGCGACGCCTTCTTGATTTCGGCGATCAGCGCCGGCCGGCCGGCGGCGCGCGCCGCGCCCAGGGCGGCGGCAAAGCCGCGCGGCGGCTCGGCCGAGGCCGCCTCCGCCTCGATGGCGGCCAGCGGCGTCGCCCGGCGGCGTTCGGCGATATGGTCGCGCTTGTCGGCGCAGATCCGGGCCAGCACATCGGTCATGGCGTTTCTTCCCGGATCGTCCGGTTGGTGATGTCGACAAGGTGCGCCAAGGCCGCGCGGGCGCGACCGCTGTCCAGCGTTTCGGTGGCCAGGGCGGCGCCGTCGCTCAACGTGTCCACCTTGCCGGCGACGATCAGGGCGGCCGCCGCGTTGAACAGCACGATGTCGCGGTAGGGGCCTTTCTCTCCGCCCAGCAGGGCGACGATGGCCGCGGCGTTGGTTTCGGCATCGCCGCCCTTCAGATCCTCGGGCCGGGCCGTCGGCAGGCCGATTTCGGCCGGGGAGATGTCGAAGGTCCGCACATGGCCGTCGCGCCATTCGGCGACCTTGGTCGGGCCGGTGGTGGTGATTTCGTCGAGACCGTCGGACCCGTGCACCACCCAGGCATGGGAGGCCCCCAGCCGGCCCAGAACCTGGGCCAGCGGTTCGATCCAGTCGGCGGAAAACACCCCCAACAGCTGGCGCTTGACCCCGGCCGGGTTGCACAGTGGCCCAAGCAGGTTGAACAGGGTCCTTGTGCCCAGCTCGACCCGCGTCGGGCCGACATGGCGCATCGCGCCATGGTGACGCTGGGCGAACAGGAAACAGACATTGGCCTCCCACAGGGCCTGGCGCACCAGGCGCAGATCGGCGTCCAGATTGACCCCCAGGGCCGACAGCACATCGGCGCCGCCGGTGCGGCTGGACTGGGCCCGGTTGCCATGCTTGGCCACCGGCACCCCGGCCCCCGCCAGGATGAAGGACACCGCCGTGGACACATTGTAGGTGCCCGAGGCGTCGCCGCCCGTGCCGCAGCAGTCCATGGCGTCGGGCGGGGCGTCCATGGTCACGGCCTTGGCCCGCATGACGGTGGCCGCGCCGGCGATTTCCGCCACCGTTTCGCCGCGCACCCGCATGGCCAGCAGCAAGCCGCCGATCTGAGAGGGCGTCGCCTCGCCCGACATGATGACGTCGAAGGCCGCCGCGGCATCCTGCTCGCTCAGGGTTTCGCCCGAGGCGACCGCGGCGATAAAGGGCCTCAGGCGCCCGTCGGCGGCGATCATGCGGCGTTCCGGCGGGTGGCCATGGACAGGAAATTGTCCAGCAGCTTATGTCCGTGTTCGGAGGCGATGCTTTCGGGATGGAACTGGACGCCGTGGACCGGCAGCGTCCTGTGGCTGAGGCCCATGATCACCCCGTCAGATGTCCGCGCCGTGACCTCCAGGCAATCCGGCACGCTGTCGGGCGCCACCGTCAGCGAGTGATAGCGGGTCGCCGAGAAGGGCGAGGGGATGCCGTCGAACAGGCCGGTGCCGGTATGCTCGATCTGGCTGATCTTGCCGTGCATCAGCACCGGCGCGCGCACCACCCGGCCGCCGAACGCCTGACCGATCGTCTGATGGCCCAGGCACACCCCCAGGATCGGCACCCGGCCGGCCGCGGCCCGCACCAGATCCAGACAGATCCCGGCCTTGTCCGGGTCGCACGGCCCCGGCGACAGCACGATGCCGTCGGCGCCGGTGGCCAGCGCTTCGTCCACCGTCATCCGGTCGTTGCGCACGACACGGGTGCTGGCCCCCAGATCGCCCAGGAAGTGGACCAGATTGTAGGTAAAGCTGTCGTAGTTATCGATCAGAAGCAGCATCGACGCCCCGGGGACCGGCCGTTCGTAGGACCGGCCACACTACAGCCCGCGTCCGGGAATTTCCAGCGCACCATCCGCCGCCGTTCAGCGCGCGGCCGGAGCCTGTTCTCCCTCCTCGTTCCGCTCTAGGGTAACGCCATGAGTCGCAACCGACAGCATCGCCGGCACCGTTCCGCGCGGGGCGGCCCCTCGGGATGGCGCGGCGGGCGGGGCGCCCGCCGGGTCGCGGCGATTATCGTGCTCGCCGGCGTCCTGGCGCTGGGCGCGATTATTCTCATGTCCCCCGACCCGCCCCCGTCCGATCGGGTCGCGGTGGCGCCGGCCGAGTCCCTCACCCCGGCGGCGGGGTCCGTATCGGCCCCGGCCGGAGCCGACGGCTACCGGACCGAGGCGCGGGGCGGGTCGGCGGCCGGCTGGACCTTGCCGAAACGCTCGCCGGGTCCGTCCGCGCCGATCCCCCGCGCGACACCCGATACCCTGTCGGAACCGCCCGCGTGGCAACGCCATGCGGTGGCGATGCCGGACGATGGGCGGCCCCGCGTCGCCATCGTCATCGACGATCTGGGCGTCGACCGCGGCCGGACGGACGCCATCGTCTCGCTGCCGGGCCCGCTGACCCTGTCCTTTCTGGCCTATGCCGAGGATCTGCCGGATCAAACCCGCCGGGCGCGCGCCTGGGGCCACGAGTTGATGCTGCATCTGCCGATGGAGCCGGACGCCGACGCCGATCCCGGCCCCAATGCCCTGTTCGTCGCCCTGCCACCGCACGAGATCGCCCGTAGGCTGACATGGAATCTGGACCGGTTCGACGGCTATGTGGGGGTCAACAACCATATGGGCAGCCGCTTTTCGGCCCACGGTCCGGGCATGGAGCAGGTCTTGACCGAGCTTGCGGCCCGCGGCCTGCTCTATCTCGACAGCCGCACCTCGGCCGCCACGGCCGCGCCGTTCATCGCGCCGGGGCTGGGCGTGCCCTTCGCCGAACGCAACGTCTTTCTGGACAACGACCCCGCGCCGGCGGCCATCCTCGCTGCCCTGGAGGCGCTGGAGGCAGTGGCGCTGGTGCGGGGGACCGCGGTGGGCATCGGCCATCCGTATCCCGAGACGGCCGGGGTGTTGGCCGGATGGTTGCCGACGCTGGAGGCCAAGGGCCTGGTCCTGGTGCCCATCAGCGCCGTCGTGCGGACCTATCCGGATGACTGGGAGGCGGACGGTCGGGAGGCGGCCAGGGTCACGGAGTGACGGCGGCGAAGCGCACGGCTTCCTGCGCGGCGCGGATCATGGCCCGGGCCTTGTTGCGGCTTTCCTGGTATTCGGCCGCCGGGTCGCTGTCGGCGACCACGCCGCCGCCCGCCTGGATGTGCAGCCGCTCGTCCTTGAGCACGGCGGTGCGCAGCGCGATGCAGGTGTCCATGTCGCCGTTGGCGCCGAAATAGCCGATGGCCCCCGCGTAAAGGCCCCGGCGCACGTTCTCCAGCTCGTCGATGATCTCCATCGCCCGCACCTTGGGCGCGCCCGAGACGGTGCCGGCCGGAAATCCCGCGATCAGCGCGTCCAGCGCGTCCTTGTCCGAGGCGATGCGGCCGACGACGTTGGAGGTGATGTGCATGACGTGGGAGTAGTACTCGACATTATATTGGTCGGTGACCCGCACCGACCCGATTTCGGCCACTCGGCCGACATCGTTGCGGCCCAGATCCAACAGCATCAGATGCTCCGCCCGTTCCTTGGGATCGGCCAGCAGGTCCGCGGCCAGCGCCCTGTCTTCCTCCGGCGTCGCGCCGCGCGGCCGCGTGCCGGCCACCGGCCGTACCGTCACCTCGTCGCCGCGCAGGCGGACCAGGATCTCCGGGCTGGATCCGACGATGCTGAAGGTGCCGAAATCCAGATGGAACAGGAAGGGCGAGGGGTTGAGCCGGCGCAGCGCCCGGTAGAGGCTGAAGGACGGCAGGCGGAACGGCACCGAAAAACGCTGGGACGGCACCACCTGGAAGATGTCGCCGGCGCGGATGTACTCCTTGGCCCGCTCGACGGCCTGGTGATAGTCGGCCTCCGTCATGTTGGAGTCCGGTTCCGGCAGCTCGGCCATGGGGCTCGACCGGTCCCGGCTGTGGGGCAGGCTGCGCTGGAAGTCCGCGACCACGTCGGCCAGCCGTTCCCGGGCCCGGTCATAGGCCGCCTGGGCGTCCAGCCCGGACGTCGGCCACACCGGCGTGACGATGGTGACCACGTCCTCGATGGTGTCGAACACCGCCATCACCGTCGGCCGGATCATCACGCTGTCGGGCAGATCCAGGGGGTCGGGGTTGGTGTCGGGCACGGCCTCCATGTGCCGGACCATGCCATAGCCGAGATAGCCGAACAGGCCGGCCGACAGCGGCGGCAGACCCTCGGGCATGGCGATCCGGGTTTCGGCCAGCAGCGCCCGCAAACTGTCCAGCGGTTCTGCCGCTTCGGGCTCGAAGGCCTCCAGGTCGAACCGGGCCTTGCGGTTGATCTCCGCCGCATCGCCGCGGCAGCGCCAGATGATGTCCGGCTTCATGCCGATGGCCGAATAGCGGCCCCGCACCGCGCCGCCTTCCACCGATTCCAGCAGCAGGCTGTAGGGCCGGCCGTCGGCCAGCTTCAGCATGGCGGACACCGGTGTCTCCAAATCCGCCACCAGGGTGGTCCACAGGACCTGCGGCTGGCCGGCGCGATAGGTCTCGGCGAAGGCCTCGAAGGGGGGGACCTGCGGCATGGGATCGGTGTCTATCGGGCGGAAGTGAGGCCGGTCACATCCCCGTCCCGTCATACATGCGATCCACGGCCGGCCGATTGACCTCGACCCCGTAGCGGTCCTGCAGCGCTACCAGGAACTGATCGATCAGATCGGCTTGGACGGCCTGGGTGGTTTCGGCCCGGATCGCCTCCAGAGTGTCCGGCTCGGTGCTGGGGTTGGCGGCCTCGACCGCGTTCAGCCTGACGACCATCAGGCCGTTGGCGGCGGCGACCACGGACACGGCGCCACGGTCGGCGGCGAACGCCGCCTCGATGACCGATGACGGCAGCCCCTCGGCATTGCTGCCGTCGCGCAGCAGCGGCTCGGACGTCTGAACGGTGGCGCCCAGCGACTCGGCGACCGCGCTCGGGTCCTCGCCGGCGCCGATCCTTTCGGCTGCCTCGTCGGCGAGATTTCTGACCCGTTCCTGCCGTCGTTCGTCCAGCCAGACGGCTTCCACCTCGTCGCGCACCTCAGCGAGGGGACGGACCGCGGGAGGGAGAATGCTGTCCAGACGAACCGCGTAGAACCCGCCTTCGGCGGTTTCCTGCAGTGGGCTTTCCTCTCCCTCGTCCAGGCTGAAGCCGGTGGCGACAATGGCCGGCAGGCTCTCGATCGCGGGCGCGGACGCGCCGTCCCGCGGGGTCAGGTCGCTGGCGATGGGTGGGACTTCCGTGATGGAAAGCCCTTGGGCCTGAGCCGCTTCGGCGAGCGAGGCGCCGCCCGCGCGCGCGTCCTCCAGGGCGTTGGCCACCTCGAACACGGCATCGAAGGCCTGATCGAGCTGAAGCTCGCGCAGGATATCGCTTCTGGCCTCGTCGTACGGCGTCACGCCGCCGGGCTCGATATCGGTGGCCACCAGGACGTGCCATCCGAACGGGGACTCGACCGGACCGGCGACGCCGCCTTCGTCGACTGAAAAGGCGGCCTCGGCCAGTTGCGGCAGCATGCCGTCGCGGGTGGTCCAGTCGAGCGCCACGATCCGGGCGTCGGGAAGATCGGATTCGGCCAGGGCATCGGAGAGAACCCGGCCTTCGCCGACGGCGGCCGCAAGGCGCGCGGCCTGATCCTCGTCGTCCAGGATCACCTGGTCGAATCGACGGCGTTCGGATCGGGTCAGGCTGTCCAGGCGCGCCTCGTATTCCTGGCGCAGCGTGTCCTCGTCGATGGCGATTTCCTCGGCCAGGTCGGCCGCCGACAGGTCGACGACGGTCATGGCCCGGTATTCGGGGGCGGTGAAGGCGTCGGGCCGGGACTCGTAGAATTCGACCAGGGCTTCCTCGGTCGGCGCCTCGATGCCGTCCACCGAGTCCCGGTCGAATGCCAGGACATCGACCACCCGCCGCTCGCGCCGCTGCCGGTACAGCGATTTGGCCAGGACGTCCGGAGACACGGCACCGGCACCGACCGCGTCGAGGACCATTTCCCGCACGACGTCGCTGCGGACGAGCGCCACGTAGCCGGGCTCGGTCAGGCCGCTGACCGCCAGCGTGCGCCGGAACAGGGCCGGGTCGAACTCGCCGAGCGCATTCTGGAAGGCCGGCTGCTGACGGATGCGCAAGGCCACCAGATCGTCCGGTACCGCAAGGCCGATATCCGTCGCCGCGGCGTCGAGCAGGCGGTTGGTGACCAGCCCCTGAAGGGCCTGCTCCAGAAGGCCGAAGCGCAACGCCATCTCGGTCGTGAAGTCGGCCCCAAGCTGGCGGCGCATCAGATTGACCTGATCCTGAAAGGCGACGTCCAGTTCCTGGGCCGAGACCGGGTTGCCGGCCACCTCGGCCACCGTCTGGTCCGGGCCGCGGTCGCGAAACAGATCGCCGATGCCCCAGACCGCGAAGCTGAGAATAAGAACCGCAAACAGGATCTTGACGATCCAGGAACCGACTTTGCCGCGGATGGCTTGAAGCATGATGGGACGCTTTTTGATCGAGATCGGGAGGACCGCAAGATATCTGCACCCCGTTTACCTGTCCGGACAGCGTGGGGTACCTTAGCCGGGCGCATCATAGAAGCGCCCACGCGCCCCGGCAACCGCGCGTCGGGCCTTCGCGACGTCCTTGTTTCCCAGCCTGTTTTCCGGCGTGTTTCTCGGCGTCGCGCCGCTGGTCATGCCGCCGCCGCCTTGCTAAAGGAAAAGGGCGGGCGGGGGGGCCCGCGGCAACGAAGGATACCCATCCGATGGTCGG
>JBQLZQ010000053.1:0-43098 GCA_052168355.1 Inquilinaceae bacterium | reverse complement strand
CCGGCATCCCAAATCGCCGGCCAACGCCATCTTCATCTTCGTCATCCTGCTGTCGGTCATGTCGGTCGGCCCCCTGGGCATGGCGCCCGCCCAGGAAACCCTGCACTGGATGATCGCCGCGCTCATCGCGGGCAATGGGATGCAAGTCACGGCCAAGCACCTAAAAGCCGCGCGTCCCACCTGGGCGGCGTCCTGGCATGGCCCCCTCCCCGCACCCCGTCCGGCTTCATCGTTGCAGGAGCAGCTTTATCTGCGACGCTGGACCCTGCTCGGCGGCCCACAGGAAAATGCAAAGGACGCGGCCGACCGGCCACGCCCCAACACATCCGGACGGCGATGGGGTTTACTGGGCCCCCAAACGCTCGATCAGACCTGAACGCCGTATCTCAAAAGGCCTCTAATCTTGGGACCGGTCTTGGGAAATCGTCGGCCCATGCGGCCGGCACCGCCCCGTGTCCGCGGCGAAATGCATTGTCCAAAGCGCCGCCAAATAATCGAGCAATGCGAACAAGGCCAGCAACAGCCCCACCAGTTCAAGGGACTCTTCGAACAAAACCCCAATCGCGTAGGCTTCGGACTGCCGAAATCCGTTGCTGTCGAGCCAGCCGCCGAGAAGTTCGAACCCGACCGCTCCGGTCACGAAAACGGCCCCCGCAAACACCAGCCGTACCCCATACCAGCCCAGAGCGCGAAGCATCGGCAGGAAGACCAGAAAAACCAGCATCGCCGCGGGTGCGCCCACGATGACCCATGCAAAATAAAGCACACCCGACATGTCGAAGGCGGTGCGCAACGGATCGATCAGCGACTCATGAAAACTGGCCGTCTCATCGATGGACAGCGCCAGGAAAACCAGGCCGAGCATCGCGAACGCGTTCACAAAAGGCTGGCATTGCCGCCGCTTGAGAACGGCGATGCCGCCGGCCGTCGCCGCGCAGGCCGTCATCAGAAAAGACGACAGCCATGTCGGCAGACTGTTTTCCTGATCCATATCCAGTTGTCTCAAAGCCTTGAGCGGCGATCGTTCGCCAACGACCTCCAGGAACAGCTCCCTGCAAATCGCCAAGACCACGGTGACGAAGACGAGCACAAAAACCGCCTTTTTGATACCGCTCAGGTTTAAATGAAACTCTGTCTCTGCATTGCCGATGATTTTTTCATTGGGGCCATAGTCATTATCGATGACTCCCATTCTCTTACCGCCTCCTGAGCGGATTTAAATTCGTCCTTATTGCCGAATGATCAAGAATTACATTCTTCCGTTAATTAATACTTTATATCGAACGGTACGTTTAGAGACCGCCTGAGAATAGGACATGGTCCGCATCGATAGGGCAAGCGGGGATGTTGGAAGCGAGAGGGCCAGCGATGCCGGAAGCATCGTCAAGGGATCGCCGACGCGGCAACGCCGCCCCCCCAATCGACCCTGCGGGCCGCTCCGGCGCGGGGCGGATGCGACCTCTTGCCGGTCAATGGCAGCAAACGCTGATATCGGGCCGGTCCCGCGGCGACGGCCGTCAGGGCCTATCGCGGGGTGGCTGAAAGCCGGGGGCGGACAGGGCCGGGACCGCATGGGACGACAGCCTTGCCAGACCGGGGTGGGGCCGACGGCCTAGGCTCCAAGGACGGGCACCGTCATGCGACGCCCCGGACGTCCGCCCGACACCGCTATGACGTAGGGCCTCGCCACCGGGGCCGATACCCGAAAACAAGGATATAAACCAGAAAATCAGCAGGAAGTTGGTGCTGGCGCTGATCCCCGATTCAAGGAAACCGGCCACCAGCACCAGGATAAAGATCGCATCCCTGAAATAGGACGGCCGCCGGAAAAAGAGCTTCGCATTCTCCCACAGCAGCAGACAGAAAAGGACAGTCCCGATCACGCCGACATCCAGCAGGCTCTGCAGGATCATGTTGTGGGCGCTGGTCGTGGTCTGTCCCCACTCATTGGCGAAAATCTGCTGCATGATCCCGCGCGTGGCGCCATAGCCGTGACCGATCAGCGGCGACTGACGAATTTGATCGACCACCGTCGCCCAGATTTCCGTTCGCCCGGTGAAGGACGTGACCTCGCTGACCGAGCCGGTGCGCGAAACGGACTCGAACAGCGCCGAGAACGTTCCGATGGGATCCGGCACCAGCGCCAGTCCAAAGATCATCCACAGTCCCACAATGCCGGCCAACAGGGTGGACCGCCGCCGCTGCAGGAAAATGATGAACATCGTAAAGACGATCGCGCCCATCACGCTCTTGCTGTTGGCTGCGACGATCAGTGCCAACGCCAGCAGGGCGATCACCATCCAGCAGATCTGGGACAGCTGCCCCCCCCTCTGTCCCCTGAAACGGGGGTCCAGCCAATAGGCGGAAAGCGCGATCAGATAGATGTAGGCGATCTGCGAGAGGTTGTTGGGCTTGCCCCCCAATCCGGTCATCCGCACGATGTCGCCGGTGACGGCGGCGCCCATGCTGGGGACGAAAAGAAACAGGATCCACGATACGATGATGAACAGAGCGACCGTACGGAGGATCAGCACCAGGATGTCGCGTTCGCTCAGCCGCGCGCCGATGGCGTGCGCTATGAGCAACCAGGCCATCAGGGCGAAGGCGGCGCCGATGGTCCGCCCCGGCGTCGGCGAGACGACCACGGTGAACGCCGCCCACCCGCAATAAAGCAGCGCGATCAAAACCACGGGCCGAAGGAGAAGGTGGTAGCTGCTGCGCAGAGCCGCAGCGCCGATACCGAACGCGAGAACGATGATCACGAACTTGGCCGCGGACTGGGCGTCGATCCCCGTGGTGAAGGAGCCTTCCGGGCGGAATTGGGACATCATCAGAAACAGAGCGACCATCATGAAGGCGATCAGCGCCCCGCGATTGCCGATAGCCGCCTGCAGCAACACCAGGGCGGCAACGCCGCCCATCAAGAGGATCATCGGCAGCAGGGCAAAACCGAGCGTGCCCTCAGAGGAATGGAGCCCGAACACCGTGACCACCGCGAACAGCGGCACGAACACCATGGCCAGCCTCTTTTCCAGGCTAATCTTACCAACGGCATGGGTCATCCAAGACAGCATGGGGGCTCCGTCTGCTCAATCGTGTCGTTAGTCGCCGGAATGAGCCGCAGCGGCCCGCTTTGCGAGGGGGACGCAATACCGATACATTCCAAACGAACCTGCGGCCGTTAACTCATTTGCATTTTGTGAAAATACAACATATACCAGCGGGATGGATTTGTCCTGTATTTTCTTTCTGCATGTCTTCTCCTCGAAATGCTCTACAATACCTTGATATTCCAAAAGATTCGTTAACCATGACTGTTAAGTACGGGAAGAGGTGCGGCAGGACGCCGGCTTTGTAGGAAGAGGACAGAACGGTGACGAAACCTTTAACGCCCATATTGCGGCCCTCGTTCCGAACGGTGCGTCAGCGGGCCCTGATGACCCGCCGCGCGACCCTGGCCGGCATGACGGCCTGCGTGGCGGCGCCCTGGCTGATAACGCCCACCGAAGCACGGGCTCAGGCGGGGCGGACCTATTTCGTCGATCCGCGCAACGGGGACGACGGCCTCGACGGCCGGTCGGAAGGTCGGGCCTGGCGCAGCCTGCAGCGGGTCAACGAGGCACGGCTGGCCCCCGGCGACACGGTCCTGTTGCGGCGCGGCGGGGTGTGGCCCGAACGGCTTGCCTGCCCGGTGTCCGGCCGTCCTGACCAGCCGATCACCTTCGACGCCTATGGCGAAGGACCGCCGCCGCTGATCACCGGCGTCGACGAACTGATCGGCGCCGATTGGCGGCCCGAGGGCAACAACCGGTGGTCGACGCGCATATCGGCCCTGGGTTTCGACCCGCAACGCAGCTCGACCGCCGTCTATATCGACGGGCAGAAGGGCACCGTGGGCAAGGACGGAGACGACGGCAGCATCAGCCAGGTTCGCGAACCCGGCGACTGGCACATGGACAGAAGCGAACTGACGATTTTTTCCCGCAACCCTCCCGACCAGGCTTACCGGTCCGTCGAGGGGTCGCTGCGCAACGCGTGCATCCTGCTCAGCAACGTGTCGTACCATGTCTACCGCAACATCGACACGACCAAGGCGCGGCGCCCCGTCCTGGCCGGCGATCCGGGGGATGAACGCGATCCGGGCAACGTCACCCATTGCCTGTTCGAACGGGTGTCGGCCTCGTGGGGAACACGCGACGGTTTCTGGTTCGGCGGCCCCAACACCCACAGCAACGTCGTGAGCGACTGCCTGTCGAGCTACAACGGCGATCGCGGCGGCGAGGAGAAGCTGGGACACGGCTTCATGACCCAGCACCATGCCCACGACAACCTGTTCATCCGGGTCGAAGCCCACCACAACGCCGAGGACGGCTATCAGAAAGGATCCAGCGACGGCGACAACAACATCTGTCGCGACTGGTACTTCCATGACAATTACGAGGACGGCATCGACACCAAGTCCACCACGACCGGCACGATCGCCGGCGGGCGGGCCATCAACAACCGGGAACAGGGCATCAATCTGGGCCGCGAGCCGGGTCAGTTCATCACCGTCATCGACAATTTCGTCATGGGATCGCGGATCTGCTACGACCTCGATTACAAGGTCAAGGTCGCGTCCGCGCGGAACACGTTGATCGGCGACACCGCGCCGGCCGGACGCCTTTCCGATCCGGCCGACGGCTGCACCTTCGACGCCGACTTGTTCGTCAACGGTGGAGCTCCCGACAACGACCCGCGCACGCTGGTCATCAAAAAAGGGCGCGGCCACGTCTTTCGCAATGTCACGATCTACCGCGACCGGCCCGGGTCGGCGGTGCGCATCCATGACGCCGCGACGGATGTCGCCTTTATCAACTGCATCATTTACGCCGCGTCGGATCCCTGCATCCAGGCCGACGCCAATTTGACGGTCCGCCTGATCAACTGCCTCTTGTTCCGGCGGGACGGCGGCACCCTGGTCCGGCTCGGCGATGAAAGCTACGATGCGGCCGGTCTGTCCGCCCTGGTCGACGGCCTGGTGTTCGACGACCCGCAGTTCGTGGACCCGGACGGTCTGGATTTCAGGCTGCGTCCCGGCAGTCCGGCCATCGGCCGCGGACAAGCGGGTACCACGACTCACGACAATGCCGGCCGGCCCTATCGGGCGACCCCGTCGCTGGGGGCCTTCGAGGCCGCCTGAACCGCAAGACCGGGGCTCCAGACCGCCGCTATTCGACGGTGACACTCTTGGCCAGGTTTCGCGGCTGATCGACGTCGGTGCCCTTGAGCACGGCAGTGTGATAGGCCAGAAGCTGGATCGGAATGGCATAGAGGATGGGGGCGACCACCGGATCGACCTCGGGAAGGGAGACGGTGGCTAATGCCCCTTGCGCCAGGCGGGCGGCCCCTTGCGCGTCGGACAGCACGATGACCTTGCCGCCACGGGCCATCACCTCCTGCACGTTGGACACGGTCTTTTCGAACACCCGGTCGCGCGGCGCGATGACGATGACCGGGACGCGCTCGTCGATCAGCGCGATCGGCCCGTGCTTCATTTCGCCCGCCGCATAACCTTCGGCGTGGATGTAGCTAATTTCCTTGAGTTTCAGCGCCCCCTCCAGGGCCAGCGGAAAGCTGCTGCCCCGCCCCAGATAAAGCACGTCGCGGGCCTCGGCCACCGTTTCGGCAAGCTGACGGATGGCGCCGTCATGGGCCAGCACCTCGGCGGCGCGGGCCGGCACCTCGCGCAATGCCTGGGCCAGCCGGGTTTCCGTGGCCCGGTCGAGAACGCCGCGCTGCCGTCCGGCGGCGATGGCCAGACAGGCCAGAACCACAAGCTGGGTGGTGAATGCCTTGGTCGAGGCGACCCCGATCTCCGGCCCCGCCAGGGTCGGCAGCACGGCGTCGGATTCCCGGGCGATGGTGCTTTCCGGCACATTGACGACCGACAGGATGCGCTGTCCCTGCCGCTTTGCGTAGCGCAGCGCCTCCAGCGTATCCAACGTTTCGCCGGACTGGGAGATGAACAGGGCCACCCCGCCCTTCTCCATGGGCGCTTCGCGGTAGCGGAATTCCGATGCCACGTCGATGTCGACGGGCAACCGTGCCACATCCTCAAGCCAGTATTTCATGATCAGGCCGGCAATGTGGGCGGTGCCACAGGCGACGATGGTGACGCGCGGCGTCGTCGCGAAGTCGATATCCAGATCGGGCAGCGTGATCCGCCCCGTCGACGGGTGGACAAAGGCGTTGAGGGTATCGGCGATCACTTCCGGCTGCTCGTAGATTTCCTTGAGCATGAAATGGCGGTAGTCGCCCTTGCCGATCATGGCGCCGGACACGGTCGAGAGACGCACCGGGCGATCGGCCACGGCGCCGCGCGAATCGTAGACGACCGCGCCGGTTCGGGTGATCTCCACCCGGTCGCCATCCTCCAGATAGAGAACCCGGTTGGTCAGCGGCGCCAGGGCGATGGCGTCCGACGCGACATACATCTCGTTGTCGCCGAACCCGACCGCCAGCGGTGTCCCCTGCCGGGCACCGATCATCAGATCGTGTTCGCCGGCGAAAACGATGGCAAAGGAAAATGCCCCCCGAAGCCGCTCGAGCGCCAGCGCCACGGCCTCGCGCGGCGCGTGCTGTTCATCCAGGAACCGGGTGATCAGATGGACCACGATCTCCGTGTCGGTCTGGGTCTCGAACCGGTGTCCGGCCGCCTGCAGCTCGACCTTAAGATCCTGATAGTTCTCGATGATCCCGTTGTGGACGATGGCCACCCGGTCCGTGGCGTGGGGATGGGCATTGCCCTCGGTCGGGGCGCCATGGGTGGCCCAGCGGGTGTGGCCGATGCCCACGCTGCCGGCCAGCGGCGCCTCGCCCAGACGGCGCTCCAGATTGACAAGCTTGCCCTCGGCCCGGCGCCGGTCGATATGTCCGTTGACCAGCGTGGCGATACCGGCTGAATCGTAGCCGCGATATTCCAGACGCTTCAGCCCGTCCAACAGCAACGGCGCGGCCGCCCGGTCGCCGACGATACCGATGATCCCGCACATGGTCTCAGCCGTCCGTTTTTGAGGATTTGGCGGCCTGGGCCTTTTCCGCCGCCTTGCGGGTTCGGAACCGCGACGCCCAGCCCGGCTTGTCGATGCGCGCCGCCCGCTCCAGCACCAGCGCGTCGGCCGACACGTCGGCCGCCACCACGCTGCCGGCCCCGACCACCGCCCCCTCGCCCACCGTCACCGGGGCGACAAGCGCGCTGTTGGAACCGATAAAGGCGCCGGCGCCGACAACGGTGCGATGCTTGAAGAACCCGTCATAGTTGCAGGTGATGGTGCCGGCCCCGATGTTGGCGCCGGCGCCGATGTCGGCGTCGCCCAGATAGGCCAGATGGTTGGCCTTGGCCCCTTCCCCCAGCACCGCGTTCTTGAGTTCGACGAAGTTGCCGACATGGGCCTTGGCCCCCACCTCGGCCCCCGGCCGCAGCCGCGCGAACGGACCGATGACGGCGCCGGAGCGGACATGCGCCCCCTCGATATGGCAAAAGGCGCGGATATCGACATCGTCCTCGACGGTGACGCCGGGCCCGAACACCACGTTGGGACCGATGGTCACGTCGCGGCCCAGCCTGGTGTCGGCGGCCAAATAGACGGTGCTGGGATCGGTCAGGGTTACCCCCTCCGCCATCGCCGCCTCACGCAGCCGCCGCTGGAACACGGCCTCCGCCTCCGCCAGTTCCGCCCGCGAATTGACACCCAGCACCTCCGTCTCGGCCGCCTCGACCACGGCGCATCCAAACCCGCGGGACCGGGCGATCGCCACCACGTCGGTCAGGTAGAACTCGCCCTTGGCGTTGTCGTTGCCGACGGCGTCCAGCAATCCCGGAAATCGCGCGCCGTCAAAGGCCATAAGTCCGGCGTTGCACAGCCCGATGGCGCGCTGGGTATCGGTGGCATCGTTGTATTCGACGATGGCCTCCAGCCCGCCGGCCGCGTCGGTCATCATGCGGCCATACCGGCCGGGATCGACCGGCCGCATGGCCAACGCCGCCACCGCCGGGTCGCCCGGTCCGCGCCGCGCCGCGATCAGGCGGCGCAGGGTTTCGGGCGTCACCAGCGGGGTATCGCCATAAACGACCAGCACATCGCCGTCAAAACCGTCGACCGCCGGCCGCGCCGCCAGGACGGCATCGGCCGTCCCCCGCTGGCCCGACTGCACGAATGTTTCGGCCGGCGCCACCGCCCGCGCCACGGACTCCATGCCCGGTCCCACCACGACGGCCGTGCGATCCGGCTCCAAGGCCCCCACGGCATCGAGCACCAGGGCGATCATGGGCCGACCCGCAACCGGGTGCAGCACCTTGGGCAACGCCGATTTCATCCGCGTGCCCTTGCCCGCGGCAAGGATCACGCAAGTCAGCTTTCGTTGAGTCATCGCCGCGGTCCGCTCAGTCCTGTCAAGGATCGCTCCCAGGAATCGGGTGATTTATCCTGATCTTAGTGCCACAGTGCCGCTCGCTCGCCCAAGTCAATCTTTATGTCGGACTGTTGCAGCCATGGCCCATTTCGACGCCGTCGTCTTCGACTTCGACGGCACGCTGATCGACAGCGCGCCCATCATCGCACGGGTCTTGAACGCCCTTCTGACCGACATCGGGCGGCCGTCCTTGAGCGTCCCGGAGGTCATCCAGCTGATCGGCGACGGCACCCCCGCCCTGCTCCGCCGGGCCCTGGCGGCGACCGGACCCACTGTGGATGCCGATGATTTCGCCCCCTTGCTGGACCGCTATCGGGACATGCAGGAGGCCGCCCCGCCGGGACCGGAAACGATTTATCCCGGTGTCATCGAAACCCTGGACCGGCTGTCCGCCAAAGGCGTCGCGCTGGGCCTGTGCACCAACAAACCCTTTGCCGTGACGCTCGCGACCCTCGATGCCATCGGTCTTGCCGGGCGATTCGGCGCGGTGATCGGCGGCGACAGCCTGCCGCAGCGTAAACCCGAGCCCGAGCCGTTGCGGGCGGTGATCGACACTTTGGGGGCGGCGGTGGGCCGATCGGTCATGGTCGGTGACAACGCCAATGACGTGGCGACGGCGCGGGCCTTGGGCATCCCCGTCGTCGCGGTCAGCTACGGATACCCGCGCATGCCGCTAGCGGATCTGGGCGCCGACCTGATAATCGACCGTTTTGCCGATCTCCTGCCCGCGCTCGATCGGCTGACTGCCCCGGTGTCCTGACCGTCTTTTACCGGATCGGCGGTAACAGGGCTGTCGTGGCCGGGTCAGCGACCCGCACGTCGTCCAGATGGATAAAGACCGGACCCAGCTTGCTGTCGGCGTGCAGGCGGACCGGGACCACCGGACCGCCGGCCACCGGCGCGGCCAGCCAGACATCGATCCAGCGGTCCTCGCCCGGCCGCGGCCTCCGCCAGAAATTACTGCTGTCGGATTCTCGCCATTTGCCCGCGATGGGGTCCATGCGCAGCCGACACAGCCGGGCCGGGCCGGCATAGGCCGACCGCCGCGACGGTTCCAGCACCACATCGCGCCCGTCGGTGGCAACCAGATCGTAACGCCGACGCCCATCGAAAACCGGCAGGGTGCGGGCGCACGCGTCGCCGAGGGCCACCGCCTGAGAGAGAACCGCGAAGGCGCCCAGGGGATCGGCGGTGCCGGTCGCCTGGCTGGCCGGCACCTCGTCGCCTTCGGCCCACCCTTCGGGAACGAAAACGGTATCGGGGGCCTGGTCCGGCCCATACCGGACCTCCAAGCGGCGCTCCCTCTCCGGTTTGCGTTCCACCGTCTCGAACAGGTGCGGCGCCGCCGAGGTGCCGTCGAGGGTCCCCCAGGCGCGGCCAAGGAATGTCCATTGGCCGAACATGCGGATGAAGCCCTGGGGGGCGGCTTCGACGCGCATGGCGTAGGAGTCCGGCGTCAAGCCGAACAGGGCCGTGGCGCCGACGGGGTTCATGCCGCCGACATAGACCTCGTAATCCAGCTCGAGGGCCGGCGGGTCGGCCGCCCGCACGGCGCCGGCCGACCCCAGGATCATCGCCGTTGCCAACGCGCCAAGGGCCGGTTTCAGCCATTTCTTTGGTCGTCCGTCGCTCATCTGGCCCACCTCAGGTTCCGCGGCGCCGACCATCGGCGCCGGTGTAATGTCGGGCTTGCTTGACACGCCCCATAGCCGCCCCTTACATCTGCCGCCCATCTTGGGGGCGGTTAGCTCAGCGGGAGAGCACTCGCTTCACACGCGAGGGGTCACTGGTTCAATCCCAGTACCGCCCACCACCCTACCCCGCCGCACCCGCTTCGTTAACGCTATTCTGCGATCCGGCGGCAAGGCTTCATGCTCCAACTCATCGTCATTGCCGTTCTGGTCCTGTTTCTCTTTCCGGGACTTCGGCGCCGGGTCCTGGGTTTTGTGGGAACGCTTGGCTACGGCGCCATCCTTTTGGTCCTGTTCTTTGTCCTGCTCATCTCGCTGACCCACTAGAGACCCTTTGTCAAGAGAGCCCGTCAGGCCACCGCCGCTTTGACATCGCAGGCGGCCTGGGCGGGAACGCGGCAATCCAACAGGATGGCCTTGTGATCCGACCGGCGTTGACTGTCGGCAACCCGAACCCGGTCGATCGAAAGACCCCGCGCCACCACCTGATCGAGCTGGTGGCGGATCGAGGGCACAGTAATCTCGCCGATAAAACAGCCCATGCCGTGGCTCGCCGCCAACCGTTCGACCGCGTCGTTCTCGTTAATCCCCAGATCCGCCCACCCGAAACCGAGGCCCCACCCGATCAGCGGATTGAGCAGGGGCTTCGCATAGGTGTTGAAGTCACCGCCGATCAGCGCGTTGGGGGCGTCGCCGCAGCCGTCCAGGGCGCGTCCCAGCTCCGCCAACCGGCGGCTGGGCGGCCCACTGGCGGCGAAATGGGCGCTGACCAGGATCACCTCGTCGTCTCCGCACCGCACCCGGACCTTCAGGCTTTCCAGGCATTCGGCGACCTTCTTGATGCGCCCGACCAGGGACCGGGTTACGGCACCCTCCGTGTTCTGGGCAATCGGCTCCGCCTCCAGGATGGGAAGACGGCTCAGAACACCCAAATGGTTGAGACTGTCGCCCCGCCGATAGTCCCGGGCCGTCACAAATTGATACCCCTCGACATCTTCCAACCGCTCGACGTGACGGTCATCGAGTTCCTGCAGCAGGACGACATCGGCGGCCCACTCACGGATCTGACGCACGACCCGCTCGGCGTCGGGTTCCTTGCTGTTGACGTTCCATGTCATCAGGGTGAAGGCGGAGGCATCGGACATGGGCAGTATTTCCGTTCATGTGAAGACGACAGGCCGCGAACCGCTCAGGGCTTTTGAAAATAACCCTATGAGGAACGAACACGATCATTGAAAGTTGCCGTCTTGAAAAACGCTCGACTGCGAAAGATTTATGGGAAAATAGATCCCGCCCCCCGAAAGTCGAAAGGAGGACGCGTCATGGAGGCACTTGGTGTCGACACCGTCTGCTACATCATCGCCATGTCCCGCGAGTTCGAGGTGCAGGATTCGCTGCCGCAGGCCGATGACGATCCGTCCAACTCGATCGACGATGACGACCTGGAGGTTCTTGTTGAATCGGACGTCGCCGACCCGATCTTTACCGAACTGAGCGACTTTATCGACGGGCTGAACGAAGACGAGCAGTGCGAGCTTGTGGCCCTGGCCTGGCTGGGTCGCGGCGACGGCGACAAGGACGGATGGGACGACCTTCTCCAAACGGCCGAGCAGCGACACAACAACCGCACCGGCGCCTATCTGCTGGGGATCCCGCTGCTGCCCGACTATCTCGAGGAAGGGCTGTCCCAGTTCGGCCTGTCCTGCGAGGACGCCGAACGCGAGGGAGCATAGACCGGCTCTCAGGCCGGCTTCTCGAATTGCCGGTAAAGGGTGTTGGCGCGGGTCAGATGGTCGGCCATGGCGCGGGCCGCCCCGTCCGCATCGCCCGCCGCGATCCGTTCGAGAATATGGGCATGTTCCTTCAAGGTCAGCCCCTCGGACCCCGGCAACCGAACCATCGAGACGTGAAATTCCGCCAGCCACTGGAACATCGCCTGGCTTAACGCCGAGTAGATCGGGTTGCCGGTGATCGCGGCGATTTCACGATGGAACAGCATGTCCTTTTCCAGGAACTGTTCGGGATCCCTGACCGCGGCCCGGTGCGCCTCCAATCGGGCCCTCAGGCGATCCACGTCTTCCGGCGTGGCGCACTGGGTCGCCCGCCGAACGATCGCCGTCTCAAAGGCCAGGCGCGCCTCCTTCAAGTGATCCATCGTCTGCGGCGAGGTCATCAGGATATGGCGCGCCGCATGGGCGATCTGGTCGATCACCGATGTCGCCGTGGGCCGCCCCACCCGCGCCCGTTCGCCGTGACTGATGACGATGATGCCCATCCGGTCGAGGTTCTGCATCGCCTCGCGGATGGCCGGACGGCCGACCTGAAAGCGCTGCATCAACTCACGCTCCGAGGGTAGCTGATCCCCGGGGGCGAATTCTCCGGTGCCGATCCGCTCGATCAGGCGGTCCATGACCTCCTGATAGAGTTTGCGGCGGGGAATGGGTTCCGTGGGCGCACTGGTCATGATATTCACATATTATACCAGACTTGGGGATAAGAACAGAGGACGCACGGCGATCCATCGGCTTCCGAGACCGCTTCGAAACAGCCGCTCAGCGGCGGCGCCTCGGCCCGGCTCCGGGCTCGACGCTGGTGGGATCCTCGGGCCAGTGATGCTTTGGATATCGCCCCCGCATCTCCTTTCTGACCTCGGCATAGCTGGACGCCCAAAAACCGGGCAGATCGCGGGTCACCTGCAGCGGCCGGCCGGCCGGCGACAGAAGATGCAGGGTCAGCGGCATCCGTCCCCCGTCCACGGCAGGCGTCCGATTCAGACCGAACAGATCCTGAAGCCGAACCGCCAGCACCGGGGCCGCCGGATCGGTGTACTCGACAGCCAGGCGAGCGCCGGTCGGTATGGCGATGCGGTCGGGCGCCCGCGCCGCCAGGGCCTGCCGCTGGTCCCAGGACAAGGTTCCGTGCAGGATGGCGGTCAGGTCCAACGCGGCCAGATGGCCAACCCGCCGGCAGCCGGCGAGATGCGGCAGCAGCCAATCCGAAAGACCGGCCGCAAGGGCCGTGTCCGACAGATCGGGCCACCCCGCCCCTTCCGCGTCGCGGTTGCGCAAAAAGGCGACCCGCCGGCGCAACGCCAGCGACGCCTTGGTCCATGGCAGGCAACCGGGGCCCAGCAGCCGCACACCCTCCAACATCGCCGCCGCCACGGCATCCGGGTCGGGGTCGGCGAGAGGGTCGTCGGCCAGGACCAGCGCCCCGAGGCGGCGCTGCCGCCGCGCCTCAACCGCCTGTCCGCGCGTGTCCCACCCGATGTGGTCGACACGGTCGATCTGATCGGCGAAATGGGTTTCGATCTGGTCGAGCCCCAGCGGCGCGGCGCGATAGATGCGTGCCTCGCGCCGACCGCCATCGACGTCGGCCACCGCCAGATAGGGCTCCGACGCCAAGGGATCGTCCGGCGCCAACACCGCGCCGGCGCCGTTGCTGAGCAGATATTGCCCGCGCCCGCCCGGACGGCGCTGGGCAATTCGGTCGGGATAGGCAAACGCCAGCAACAAACCGACCTCGGCCGCGCCGTCATCGGCCCTGGCACCCCCGCGCGGCCCGGACGGTCCGGCCCCGATCAGCCGGGCGATCTGGGATGCCGATGCCCGGGCCCGGCGCAACACGCCAACATCGGCGTCCGGTGCCGCGCCCGGACGCCGCAGCGCCTCCACCCGGCGGCGGAAGTCGGCGTCGCGGCCGGGCAGTGGATCCCGCTCCTCCAGCAGGGCGGCGACGTCGGCGGCCAGATCGCCCAATCCCAGATCGCGCGCCCGCAGGGTCATGTCGGCCAGGCGCGGATGCAGCGGCAGCGCCTGCATGGCCCGGCCATGGCCGGTTATCCGCCCATCCCGGTCCAGCGCCCCCAGCCGCGCCAGCAGGTCGCGGGCCTGATCCAAGGCGGCCGACGGCGGCGCATCCAGCCATCGCAGGGACGTAGCGTCGGACACGCCCCATTCGGCGAGATCCAGCGCCAGAGGCGCCAGGTCGGCGGTGAGGATTTCCGGCGGCGTGAACGGCACCAGCGCCCGATCCGCCGTTTCGGCCCACAGCCTGTAGCAAACGCCGGGACCAAGCCGCCCGGCCCGGCCGCGACGCTGATCGGCCGATGCGCGCGACACCCTGACGGTTTCCAGCCGGCTCATGCCGCGACGCGGCGCGAACACCGGCGCCCGACTGTAGCCGGCATCGACGACGACGCGCACCCCCTCGATGGTCAGACTGGTTTCGGCGATGGCGGTCGCCAGAACGACCTTCCGGCCGCCCTCGGCCGACGGCCGGATGGCCCGGTCCTGGACCGAAGCCGGCAGATCGCCATAGAGCGGCGTCACCGCCACGCCGTCGCGGACGACATCGGACAGCAGCGACGCGACGCGGCGGATTTCGCGCGCTCCCGGCAGAAAGACCAGGATATCGCCCGTCTCGTCGGCCAGGGCCAGGCGCACGGCGGCGGCGGCGGAGGCCTCGGGCGACTGGTTCGGCGCGGGGGCGCGGTAGCGGGTTTCCACCGGGTAGGCGCGTCCGGTGCTGGCGATCACGGGCGCGTCGCCCAGAAGCGAGGCGGCCGGGGCGCCGTCGAGGGTGGCCGACATGATCAGCAGGCGAAGATCCGGGCGCAATGCCGCCTGACTGTCCAAACACAACGCCAACCCAAGATCGACCTGCAGGCTGCGCTCGTGAAACTCGTCGAACAGCACGGCGGCGACGCCTCTCAGGGCCGGATCGGCCTGGATCCGGCGGGTCAGAATACCGTCGGTAATCACCTCGATACGGGTCTTGGGTCCGATCTTGCGGTCCAGCCGGACCCGGTAGCCGACCGTCGCCCCGACCGGTTCGCCCAACGTCGACGCCATGCGCCGCGCCGCCGCCCGTGCCGCCAGCCGGCGCGGCTCCAGAACCAGGACGGTCCCACCGGCGAGCCAAGGTTCATCCAACAGCGCCAACGGCACGCGGGTCGTCTTGCCGGCGCCCGGTGGCGCCTCCAGAACCGCCGCCGATCCGTCTGCAAGGGCGCGCCGCAAGGCCGGCAGCACCGCCTCGATCGGCAGGGCATCGGCCGGCGTCCGGTCCAGCCGCGTCCGATCCAACGGCGCTGGGGCCACGACGGTCAGTCCGGCGTTGCCTCCGGCTCGGGCTCGTTGGCGGGGTCGAGCAGCCGGTGCAAATGGACGACGACATAGCGCATATGGGCATCGTCCACCGTGGCCGAGGCGGCGCCGCGCCACGCCGTCAGGGCCTCCTTATAATTTGGATAGATGCCGACGACGTCGAGCGACGCCGTATCCTTGAATTCCATCGAGTCGGGCGAAACCAGTTCGCCGCCGAAAACGAGGTGAAGCAGCTGCTTATCCATGCAAGGGTCCATCATGCTTGAAGGTGGTTTGGCAGGGGCGACAGCATAGGCCGCCGGCAGGGTCGGACGCCAAGGCCAAAACCGTTCGATGCGCCGAACGCGGCATCCGCCCCGGGGTCTTCCCCTGGCAGGCTCGAGTTTTCGAATGACAGCATTTATGGTAAATACTACTGCCTAACGATCTCAACCTCCAATCAACCGACGGCAGAGGTTTTCCCAGTGGCAAAATCCAAATCCAAAAAAGCCGGCGAGAAGCCGGATAACCTCGGACGCCTTCTCAGGCAGACCAGCCAGACCTGGGCCAACGCCGTCGCGGAGGACGTCGCGCGCCGAGGACATGACGGCTTCAGTCTGCCTCGGGCCGATATGCTGGCACGGCTGAAATCGTCCAGCGGCGTCCGGGTAACCGATATCGCCGCCGGCACGGGGTTCACCAAGCAGGCCGTCGGCCAGATCGTGGGCGATCTTGAAAAGCTGGGTTATGTCCGTCGCGAAACGGATCCGGGTGACGCCAGGGCCCGCCGCCTGATTTGTACCGATGCGGGCAACGCCTTTTTGGAGTCGGTGGACAAGGCGACCAAAACGGCCAACCGGCTCCTGGCCTCGCCGTTGGACAAGACCGAACGAAAACGCCTGCTCAAGCTGCTCAAGAAGCTGCCGTCTCCGGCCGACGCGTGAGAAACGGGTCGGGACCGGCCAAACGCCATCCACGGTCGCGAAACAGCGGCACGAACGCCGGCGGGACAAACAGGCGATCCTCCAACCGCTCGATCCGGTGATACGCCTGCGGCGGATGGATCATGTCGTCGTCGGCGCCCAGATCGATCACCCAGCGTTCCGGCAGACTGCGCCGCGCCAGCAGACGCAATTCGAACGGCTGAAGGCGTAACGGGCGGGCGGCGTCGAAAATACCGATCTTGGCCACGCGCGCCCGGGCCACCGCGTTGCGCGCCTCGCGCAGCTTGGGCGACCGGGCGATGTCGTCGCGCAGGGCCGCTGGCGGCAGGGCGGCTTCGTTGACGCTGGGCTGTCGGCGAAAAGGATCGACATTGGGCCAGATGAAGTACGGCGCGGCAAATCCGCTTTCGAGCATCCGGCTGTTGTAGATATCCGGACGCGCCACGGCGTCGGGCTCATCGAGATTGAGAAAACACAAAAGCCGACCGTAGCCATCCATGACCTCATAGGCGAAGGCCATAAAGAATCTCAGATTCGCAAGGGTCAGGCCGCGGTCCGTCCGATCGCCCTCGATCAGAGCTTCCAGCGCATCTTCCGCCAGCCCGGCGATCAGTTCATGGTTGGTGGCGGCACCCGGCCCGGCCGACTGCGTCAGATGGTCCCGCAAATCGTCGTCCAACGGGTCCGGGAACGGCGCCCATTTCGGATCGAACGGATCGCTGAGAAACTCTTCCCACAGCGGATTGGACAAGGAGACGAAGCGCAACCGTCCGGCTCCAGCCTGGGCCCGCTCCGGCTCAAGAAAGCTGATCTCGGGCGTATCGATGCCGAGAAAACGGATCGAAAGGTTGCCGTCCAGCGCCACCGTTATGGTGTCGCCATCATGAACCATCCGCCGAACGCTGCCGACGCCGCCGCCGAAGTCCCCCAACCGGGCGAACCCCGCGGTCAGCCGCCCGATGCTGCGGATCGCTTTAGCCATAACCTAACCTTCCATCAGGAAGAAGGTTGAGCAGCCTATCAGGCGCCATCGCCAGCCTGAAATGACGGTTTCGTGACGGTCACCGGGCTCTCCAAAGTCCGTTTGGGAACATGACGAAGCTTGGTATCAGGGCACCCGGTCCGGATCGCCCACGAACTCGGCCGAGCAAAATCCTCCTCCCTGGAAGACGTCGCCGACGGGATCGGCAGGTAGCTTTTCCTGCGCGGCGAGGGCGTGATCGAGATGATCTTCCGACCGGCCGGTCGGATTGTAGCCCATCCTGTAGGCGGGGGCGTTGTCCCACCAACCCCGATCGTTGTCGGAGGCGCCATACACGATCTCGAAATGCAGATCGGGGCGGTCGAGCCCGATGCGAACCAGCCCCGCCAGATCCTCCGGCGAGATCCAGATCGCCAGCCGGCGCACATCGGCCGGTTTGTCGGCGACGTTGCCGATGCGGATGCACAGAACGCCAAGCCCGTACTTGTCGGCGTAGAGCGATCCAAGCGATTCGCCGAAGGCCTTGCTGACGCCGTAGCGGCTGTCGGGCCGAAGCGGCGCGTCGACTCCGATGCGACGGCTGCGGCGATGAAACCCGATAGCGTGGTTCGACGATGCGAACACCACCCGACGGACCCCCTGGCGGCGGGCCGCCTCGAACAGGTTGTAACAGCCGATGATATTGGCCTCGAGCACGGTTTGCCACGGCGCCTCGTTGGATTGGCCGCCAAGATGGACGATGCCGTCCACCCCTTCGCACGCCGCCTCGACCTGGGCCAGATCCATCAGATCGGCGGCGGCGAAGCTTTCCCCCGGCGCCAGATCCGTGATCGGAACCCGGTCGCTCAGCCGCCGCTCGGCATATCCATCGGCCAAGAGTGGCCGCAACCGCGATCCGATCCCGCCTGCCGCGCCCGTGATCAGTATCCGCGCCATGCCCGCTTCCCCTCTCCCGTCGATTGTCCCGATGACCCCGCTGCCGCACCGCCACGCGGTCAGGCATCCCACCACAGAATGCCTGCCTGCCCCGGCGCCGGGCAAGCACAAGCCGTCGATACGGACCGCGCCCCGTCTTCAAACGGCTTTTTAAACGCGATGTTCCAGGGCGCGGATGATGTAATCGCCCAGGCGTTCGGCCGCCGGTCCGATCTGCGGCGCCATCAGCAGGGCGATCTCCGTATCCTCCAGGTTCGGCAGCCCCACTTCCGTCTCGTCCAGCATCACCAGGTCGGACGGGACCATGTCCTTGGGCAACACCGTAACGCCCAACCCCGCCCTGACCGCGGCGTGGATGCCGGCCAGGGAGCCGCAGGCATAGGCGACTCTCCACGACAGACCGATCCCGTCCAGCGCGTCGGTCGCCCGCTTGCGATAGACGCAGGGCCACGGCGACACCGCCAGACGCAGCGGCGCACGCTGCGCGGCGACGGTTCGGTTCGCCGCCACCCAAACCAGCGGCTCGCGCCAAACCCGAGTGCCGAGCACCCGGTCAGCCGGATTGCGCTTGACCAGCGCCAGGTCCAGTTCGCCGGCGGCGAGACGGTCGAGCAGATGCAGCGTGAGGTCGCAGGCGACCTCCAACCCGACACCGGGATGGGCCTGGGTGAACCGGGCCAGCACGTCGGGGAGATGTCGGGTGGCGAAATCCTCCGGCGCGCCCAGGCGGACCAGCCCCAGGATCTGTGGTTCCTGAACCCGGGCGATCAGCTCGTCGTTCAGCGCCAGCATCCGCCGCGCGTGGTCCAGGATCGCCTCGCCCTCCGGCGTCAGGCGGATGTGGCGCGGCCCCCGGTCGAGCAGCGTCGTGCCCACCCGGTCTTCCAAGCGCTGCATCTGCAGCGAAACCGTCGATTGGTTGCGCCGCAGCCTTTGCGCGGCGCGGGAGAAGCCGCCGCAATCGACGATGGCGACAAAGGCGCGAAGCAGATCGATGTCGATGGAGGCCATGGACGGCACGGCGGTCCTCATTATTTAAAAACACAATGATACGGGTTTTAATTATCAATTTCAATCGATGGGCGGAAATCGTCATGTTCAGATCATCTTCGTAACCAGGAGGCCGCCCATGACCACCGACACCCTGCCAGCGCCGGTAAAATCCGCATCCCCGTCGCCATCGTCCGCCACGGCCACACCGATCACCGTCGCCTATGGCGACGGCATCGGGCCCGAGATCATGGAGGCCAGCCTGAAGGTGCTTCAGGCGGCGGGAGGACGTCTGGCCCCGGACCGCATCGACATCGGCGAGGCGGTTTACCGCGCCGGCAACGCGACGGGCATCGGGCCGGAGGCTTGGGCCAGCCTGCGGCGGACGGGTGTGTTTTACAAGGCACCGATCACCACCCCCCAGGGCGGCGGTTACAAGAGCCTGAACGTGACCATCCGCAAATCGCTGGGGCTGTTCGCCAATATCCGGCCCTGTGCCGCCTATGCCCCCTTCGTGGCCACCAAACATCCCGGCATGGACGTGGTCATCGTGCGCGAGAACGAGGAGGATCTGTATGCCGGCATCGAGCACAGGCAGACCGACGACGTCTATCAGTGCCTCAAACTGATCAGCCGTCCCGGCTGCGAAAAGATCGTCCGCTATGCCTTCGACTTCGCCAGGGCGCACGGCCGCAAAAAGGTGTCCTGCTTTACCAAGGACAACATCATGAAGCTGACCGACGGTCTGTTTCATAAGGTGTTCGACGAGATCGCGGCCGAGTATCCCGATCTGGAGTCCGACCACTGGATCGTCGACATCGGCGCCGCCCGGCTGGCCGACACGCCAGGCTTGTTCGACGTCATCGTGATGCCGAACCTGTACGGCGATATTCTGTCGGACGTGGCGGCCCAGATCGCCGGGTCGGTGGGCATGGCCCCGTCCGCCAATATCGGCGCCCACGGCGCCATGTTCGAGGCGATCCACGGATCGGCGCCGCCGCTGGCCGGAAAGGACGTCGCCAACCCGTCCGGTCTTTTGCTGGCGGGGGTGATGATGCTGATCCACATCGGCCAGGCTGAGGCGGCGGAAAAAGTGCACAACGCCTGGCTGCGCACGGTCGAGGAAGGCGTGCACACCGGCGATGTGTTCAAGCAGGGCGTGTCGCGGCTGGAGGTCGGCACGGCGGCCTTCGCCGACGCCGTGATCGCCCGTCTGGGACAGAAACCCCAGACCCTGGCCCCCGTCGCCTATGACGGCGCCAAGGGCGGCATTCCGGTCCCGGTGGCGGCGCCGACCCGGCCGGTCAAAAAGACCATGGTCGGCGTCGACGTCTTTCTCCACCAGCCCAGCGACACGTCGCCCGACCGGCTGGCCGCCGCCATCGCGGCCCCGTCCGACGCGCCCTACGCCCTGACGATGATCACCAACCGCGGCGTCAAGGTATGGCCGAACGGGATGCCGGAGACCTTCTGCACCGACCATTGGCGGTGCCGGTTCGAGGCAACGCCCGGCCAGCCCTTCGACCGCAACATGGTGGTGGCGCTGCTGGGGCGTCTGGCGGCGGAGAATGTCGAGTTCATCAAGACCGAGAACCTCTACCTGTTCGACGGCGAACCCGGCTATGCCCTGGGCCAGGGTCAGGAGACGCCGGCACGGGCCAGTGCGGCCTGAGAAAGACAGCGATCCTCGGCAAGCGTGCCGGGGATCGCCCCGGACGGCGGCGCGGCGGTTCCTTCCCCGTCAGTGGAAGTCCCGGCTTTTGGGGATGATGCGGACATTGCGGGGGTGCCGCCTGGCGCCATCGGGGGACCGCACCGGCTTTTTGACCTCGTCGGCGTGAGCCAGGGGCAGGACCGGCGGCTGATCGGCCAGCCTGGCAAGGTCGGCGCTGCGGTCGATCAGCCGGTCGGCCACCAGATGGACGATCGGCACCGCCGGCTTCTGCCCATGGGCGGACGGACGGCCGCGATGGTCGAATTCCGCCAACCGTTCCACCCTGCCCTCGATCTCCATCAGCCGGGCGCCCATGACCACCGGCCGGAAGCGCTCCAGCAAGGCCGGCCAGACCACGGCGTTGACCACCCCCGTCTCGTCCTCCAGGGTCACGAACACCACCCCTTTCGAGGATCCGGGCCGCTGGCGGACCAGCACCACGCCGGCGGTGCGCAGCCGCGCGCCGTGCCGCGCCTCGGCCACGGCGCGGCTGGTCCGAATGCCGCGCGCGGCATAGGCCGGGCGCAGGAAATCCATCGGGTGGCCCTTCAGGGACAGGCGCAGGCTGCGGTAATCGTCGACCACCTGTTCGCTGTCGCGCATCGCCGGCAGGCGCACCGTCGGTTCCCCCGCCGCCTCGTCGGCCGCGGCGAACAGGGGCAACGGCCGCACCGTCTTGATCGCCCGCGTCCGCCACAGCGCCTGACGGCGATCCAACGCCAGCGTCCCGAAGGCGTCGGCCTTGGCCAGGGTTTCGAGCTGGGTCGGCATCAGGGCGGCCCGGCGCCACAGATCCTCGACGCTGACATAGGCGCCGCCCGCCCGCCCGTCGGCGATGCGTTGGCCCACCTCCTCCCCCAGCCCGTCGATCATCCGCAAGCCCAGCCGCACGCTGCCGCGCCCGTTGCCTCCCGGCGTCAGCGTGCAGTCCCAGGCGGACAGGTTGACGTCGGGCGGCTGCACGTCGACCCCGTGCTCCCTGGCGTCGCGAACGATCTGGGCCGGGGCGTAGAACCCCATGGGCTGGGAGTTGAGCAGGGCGACGCAGAACACATCCGGATAATGATGCTTGATCCAGCAGGACGCATAGACCAGATGGGCGAAGCTGGCGGCGTGGCTTTCGGGAAAGCCGTATTCGCCGAACCCCTTGATCTGGTCGAAGCAGCGCTGGGCGAAGGCGGGGTCGTAGCCGCGCCGGACCATGCCGTCGACCATCCGGCGCTGCAGATCCTCCATGATGCCGCGGCGGCGGAAGGTGGCCATGGCCCGGCGCAGATGGTTGGCGTCCTCCGGCGTGAAGCCGGCGGCCTCGATGGCCACGCGCATGGCCTGCTCCTGGAACAGCGGCACGCCCAGGGTCTTGCCCAGCACCTGGCGCAGCTCGTCCGGCGGCCCGTGCTCGGGCGACGGGGACGGGTAGTCCACCGTCTCCAGCCCCTCGCGCCGGCGCAGATAGGGGTGCACCATGTCGCCCTGGATGGGGCCGGGCCGGACGATGGCCACCTCGATCACCAGATCGTAGTAACAGCGAGGCTTCAGCCGGGGCAGCATGTTCATCTGGGCCCGGCTTTCGATCTGGAACACCCCCACCGTATCAGCCCGGCAGATCATGTCGTAGACCCGCGCATCCTCCCGCGGCAGGGTGGCCAGCGCCAGGTCCCGTCCGTAATGGCCGTGCAGCAGCGCCAGGCCTTTGGCCAGACAGGTCAGCATGCCCAGGGCCAGCACATCGACCTTGAGGATGCCCAGCTCGTCGATGTCGTCCTTGTCCCATTCGATGAAGGTCCGGTCTTCCATGGCGGCGTTGCCGATGGGCACGATCTCCTCCAGGCTGGTGCGGGTCAGCACGAAGCCGCCGACATGCTGGGACAGGTGGCGCGGAAAGCCGATAAGGGTATCGGCCAGCGCGATCGACCGGGCGACCACCGGGTCCTCCGGATCGATCCCGACGGACCGGACCCGGCTCGAATCCACCTCCGTTCCCCATGATCCCCAGACAGTCCCGGCCAGGGCCGCGGTCACGTCCTCGCTCAACCCCATGACCTTGCCGACCTCGCGGATGGCCGAGCGCGGCCGGTAGCTGATGACCGTGGCCGCCAACCCGGCCCGGTCGCGGCCGTAGCGTTCATAGATGTACTGGATCACCTCCTCGCGCCGTTCATGCTCGAAATCGACATCGATGTCGGGCGGCTCGCGCCGGGCGGCGGACACGAAGCGCTCGAACAGGAGGTTGACCTCGACCGGGTTGACCGCGGTGATCCCCAGGCAGAAGCAGACCACGGAATTGGCCGCCGATCCCCGCCCCTGGCACAGGATCTTTCGAGCCTCCGCCGCCTGGACGATGTCGTGGACGGTCAGGAAATAGGGCGCGTAGCCTTGCCGGGCGATAAAGGAAAGTTCTTTGTCGATCGTCGCCCGCACCTTGTCCGGCACGCCGCCGGGAAACCTCCTGGCCGCGCCCTCCCAGGTCAGGTCCTCCAGATGCCGCTGCGGGGTCTTGCCGGCGGGGACCGGTTCCTCGGGGTATTCGTAGGCCAGCTCGTCGAGCGAGAAATGACAGGCCTCGACAATTTCCAGGGTCCGGGCCAGCGCCGCCTCATGGCCCCGGAAAAGCCGGGCCATGGCGGCCGGGTCCTTCAGGTGCCGTTCGGCATTGGCCATCAGCCGCAGCCCGGCCTGGTCGATGCGGCACTTCTCGCGGATGCAGGTCAGCACATCGGCCAGCGCCCGCCGGGACGGGGCGTGATAGTGGACGTCGTTGGTGGCGATCAGCGGCATGCCGACCGTTTCGGCCCGGCGCGCCAGGCGCGCCAGCCGGGCCCGGTCGTCGCCGCGATAAAGGCACTGGGCGGCCAGATAAAGCGGTCCCGACAGCACCTTCCGCAGGCGCGACAGGACGGCGCCGTCGGGTTCCTCCGCCAGGGCGATAAAGATCATGCCAGCGGCGAACTCCGCCACATCGGCCAGCCACAAATGACAGGCGCCCTTGGGCGCGCGCAGCTTGCCCCGCGACAGCAGCCGGGACAGGCGGCCATAGGCGGCCCGGTCGGTCGGATAGGCCAGCAGAGACGGCGCGTCCCGCAGATCCAGCCGCGCGCCGATCACCAGCTTCAGCCCCGCCTGCTTGGCCGCGCTGTGCATGCGCACCGCCCCGGCCAGGGAGTTGCGGTCGGTCACCGCCAGGGCCTCGAGACCCAGATTGCGGGCGGTGGCCACCAGTTCCGCCGCGTCGGAGGCGCCGCGCAGGAACGAGAAGTTGGTGGTCACCTGCAGCTCGGCGTAGGCGGGTGTCTGGACTCTTCCCGTGCTCATCCGCGCGTCCCGGTCATGCGCGCGTTCCGGTCAGGGACTCGGGGACAGAAGCGGCGAGCCCCGGCCCGCGAGCCGGGGCCTTTGCGCGACCGCGCCGTTGGCGACCTTGAAGCGGCCCCGACGTGCACAGGTCCCGGATCGGTGTCCGGGACTCGGCGTCTCATTCGTTTGCGCGGCCCGGTCATGCGCGTGTCTGTGATCATCACCCGAACAGCCCGTGCACATACCATTGCGGCGGACGGTGTGGAGCGGGGTTTTCGACACCCAGGTCGCCGCGGTCGTACAGCCCGTGCCGGAACAGCCAGAAGCGCCGACCGCCGGTATCCTCCAGATAGTAATAGTCGCGGGGACGGCCGACCGCCCCGGCGCGGCGCCACCATTCCGGCTCGATCCTTTCCGGCCCCGCGGCGCGGCTCACCCGATGGGTGGTCCGGCGCCAGACGAACAGGCGCGGCGGGCCTTCCGGCACCTCGGCCATGACCTCGACCTTTTCCGGCCGGGGCAGGAACAGGACCGGCCGGGGACCGAGGGGGCCGGGCGTCGCGGGTGGCGCGGCCGGCTTCCTGCCCGGCCCGGCCGGGTCGACGGGCGGAGCATAGGACCGGCATTGGGCCCGCTCGGGCATATGGCTGGCCACCTTTTCCAGCCGCCAGACCGCGTCGCCGCCCAGCTTGACCCGCAACAGGTCGATCAGCGGTTGCGGATCCTCCTCCCCCGGCACGTCCAGCAGGCCGGTCTGGGCCGGGGCCAGGGGTTCGACCCCGTCGGCGGCGAGCACCAGCCGGTCGATGCCAAAGCCGGGATCGATCCGATCCAGCCCCTCCGCCAGCAACCGCCGGAACAGGACCGGCGACCGCGACGGCGCGCCCAGCCCCGCCTCGACATGATAAAGCCGGTTGTCCACCCGGCAGGCGGTGAGCCGCAACCGCCGCGCGCCCAGCCCGTCGACGCCGAGAAGTCCGGCCAGGCGGTGGCCAAGGGTTTCGAGCCAGGCCTCGATCTGAGCCCGCTCGGTCACCGGCTCGAACAGATGGGCCGTGGCCCGCCATGTCCGCGGCGGCGGCAGGAAGGTCAGCGCCTCCTCCGCCCGGCCGAGCACCTGGTCCAGGCGCAGCACCACCGCATCGCCCAGCGCGGGGGCGGAAAAGCGGCGCTGCAGCGCGGCCCGGGGAATATCGTAAAGCGCCCCGACCGTGGTCAGCCCCAACCGCTGGAGCAGGTCCACGGCGTCGGCCGACAGCCGCAAGGCCGCCACGGGCAGCGGCGCCAGGACCCGCGCCGTGCGGTCCACCGGCACCACCCCGCCCTTGCCGTACCGTGTCACGGCCCAGGCCGCCCCGGCGGTATCGGCGATGCCGACCCGGACGGTCAGCCCCACCGCCCGCAACCGCCGGGCCACGTCTCGGCACAGCGCCTCCTCGCCGCCGACCAGATGGGCCGCGCCGGTCATATCCAGCAGCAGACCGTCGCGCCCGTCGCACAGAACGGCGGGGGTATAGCGCACCGCCCACCGCGCCAGCGCGGTCAGACAGCGCCGGTCGGCGGCCCTGTCGATGGGTTCGACACCCAGCGCCGGGTACAGGGCCCGGGCATCGGTAAGGCGCATGCCGACACCGATCCCCAACCGGCCGGCCGGCCGGTTGGCGGCGGCGACGGCCAGCCCGTGGCCGGTATCCTCGGTCAGACAGAAGGGCGCTTGGATATCGTCAGGCGCGGACGCGAAGCCGGTGGACCGGCCGACCGGCCCCCCGCTTGACCCCAAGCTCGACTGCCGGCTCCGGCGCAAACGTTCCCGCGCCCGCCGCTCCAGCGGCAGATCCGGCAACCATATGGAAGCAAACCGTCGCATCGTCCCATTCCACCTCGAACGCGGCCGGCGCGCAGTGGCCGGCACGCATCAGTTCCAACCGCCAGCGCGGACGGCCGGGGGCCGCCGGATCGTCCGGGTTGGGCCCGCTGGCCTGAGCCGCCACCCGCCACCCGGTCGCCGCCGCCACGGGCGTGGTGGCGTCGCGGGTGGCCAGCAACAGACAGGGCGTCGCCCGTTCCCCCGCCCGCAACCGCAGCCGCCGGCTGTCGACAAAGGCGGGCGGCGGCCCCACCCCGACCACCGCGGCCAGCCGGCCGGACCGCAGCCCCTCCTCCATCGCCTGGCCATAGAGGGCGGGCCGCGCCGCCTCGACAAAGATCACCCGCTCCGCCGGGGCGCCCAGTCCCGCCAGACCGGCCAGGGACGGCGTCCCCCAAAGCCGGCGGGCCTCCTTCGTCTGCACCCACAGCACCGGGCGCCGGGGTTGGCCGAGGGCGAGCCTGGCCAAAAGAGCGGCGCCCAGGGCCTGGATCGCGGGAATATCGGCGGCGGCCGCCGGCCGGAACAGATGCACGTCGCGGCGGCTCAAATCCCCGACATGGCGGTCGATGGCGGCGGCGCCGAAGATCCAGCCCGGCTCCGCCTCGCCCTCCTCCAACCGCCGGGGACGCCCCTCGATCCGGGCGATCCGGTCCCGCAACCGCTCCAGAGATACCGCCGCCCGTTCCGCCATCCGTCCCACGCATCCCGGAGCAAAAATCCCAGCCTCCGGATCCCCATACCCTGTTCCCGCTCACGCTTATTTGTTCCTATTTTGTTCTTTTTCCCGTCCGGAGTCAATCGTCCGCCGCCTCCCGCACCCCCGGCATCCTCCACCTGGACAAACGATTTCCCATCGCCATCTCAGAACCTGTCACGGGCTGAAGGGGACCCCATGATCGTCGTTCGCGACCGGAACAGCCGCGGCCATACCCAGACCGGCTGGCTGGACAGCCGCCACACCTTTTCCTTCGGCGGCTACCGCGACCCAAGCCAGATGGGGTTCGGCGCGCTGCGGGTGATCAATCAGGATCGCGTCATCCCCGGCGCCGGGTTCGCCAGCCACGATCATCGCGACATGGAGATCCTGACCTATGTGCTGGAGGGCGCGCTGGCCCATCGCGACAGTCTGGGCAACGGATCGGTCATCCGGCCGGGCGACATCCAGCGCATGACCGCCGGCACCGGCATCACCCACAGCGAAGTCAACGACAGCGACACCGAGCCGGTCCACTTCCTCCAGATCTGGATCCTGCCGGACCGGCAGGGGCTGTCCCCCGGCTATGAGCAGCGCCACATCGACCCCGCCGAGCGGCGCAACCGGTTCCGCCCGATGGCCGGCCCCGCCGGCGCCGATGGCGCGGTCACGATCCATCAGGACGCCCGTCTCCATGCCGCCGATCTGGATGCGGGGCACGGCTTGACCCACGATCTGCCGTCCGGACGCCGCGCCTGGCTGCAGGTGGCGCGGGGGCTGGTCGCGCTCAACGGGGATCTGCTGCGCGAGGGCGACGGCGCCTCCATCCAGGCCGAACCGTCGATCACGCTGGAAACCGAAACGGGAGCCGAACTGTTGCTGTTCGACCTGGCCTGACCGATCCCGCCCGATCCTATCGAAGCAAAGGAGCCCGCGATGAGCCTGCCCACCGCCGACACCTTTCCGGCCCTGCCCTACGACGACTGGGTGGACACCAAGGAAACACTGCACCTGTTTCTCCAGATCATCGGCAAGATCCGGCTGAAGGCCCATCCCAAGCTGAACCATTGGTGGCATGTCTCGCTCTATCCGTCGCCGCGCGGGCTGACAACGGCGCTCATCCCTTACAAGGGCCGCAACTTCGAGATCCTGTTCGACATGATCGACCATGCGGTGATCGTGTCGACCGACGACGGCGCCACGGACCGGTTTTCGGTGCCGGGAAGATCGGTGGCCGAGTTCCACAAAGCGCTGTTCGCCATCCTGAGGCGGTTCGACCTCGACGTGACCATCCTGGCCCGCCCCTACGAAAACAAGAGCACCATCCCCTTCGCCGAGGATCGCACCCACACCGCCTACGATCCCGAGGCCGCCAACCGCTATTGGCACATCATCGCCAACATCGCCGCGGTGATGGAGACGTTCCGGGGCCGCTTCATCGGCAAATCGACCCCGGTGCATCTGTTCTGGCATTCCTTCGACCTGGCCCTGACCCGGTTTTCCGGACGGGCGGCCCCGCCCCTGGAGGGCGGCACCCAGTCCGACCGGGAAGCCTATTCCCACGAGGTGATCAGCGTCGGGTTCTGGCCCGGCGACGACGATTTCCGGGAGCCGGCCTTCTACGCCTACGCGGCCCCCGAGCCCAAGGGCCTGAAAAAGACGGTCCTGGTGCCGAAGGGAGCGGCGTGGACCGACCGCAACGGATCGGCCCTGGCCGTCTATCGATACGACGATATGCGCCGGGAACGCGATCCGACGGCCGCCTTGCTGGCGTTCCTGACCAACAGCTACGAAGCCGCCGCCCGCTGCGCCAAATGGGACCTGACCGCCTTCGAAAACCGCTTTGTCGCCTGATCCCGCCTTTCATCCACTCACCCTTCAAGGACCCGCCCCATGCCCACGCTGTTCACGATGCCCGAAACCTGCTCCCTGGCGCCGCACATCGCGGTGCGCTGGACCGATGCCGCCATCGACGTCAACAACATGGCGTACGGCGATCACAAGAAGGCCGAGTATCTGGCGGTCAACCCCAAGGGCAAGGTGCCGGCGCTGCGCTTCGACGACGGCGCGGTGCTGACCGAGGCGGCGGCCATCCTGACCTATGTCGCCGCGACCGCGCCGAACGGGGACCTGCGCGCGTCCGACGATCGCGGCCGCGCCCGCGAGGCCGAGGCTCTGTCCTATATGAGCTCGGAGGTTCACGCCGCCTATGGCCCGCATTTCGCCGCCAAGGCCTTTGCCGAGAGCGCCAAAGCCCAGTCCGAGGTCAAGGACGCCGCCTACCGAAAGCTTGCCGGCCATTATGAACGATTGAACGACGGGCTGGCGGACGCGGGCGGCCAATGGTATCTGGGCCGCCGCAGTACCGCCGATGCGTTCCTGTATGTCCTCACCCGCTGGATCGAGAGGACGCCCCTGTCCCTCGACGATTATGCCGCCCTCAAGGCCTTTCGCGACCGGATGCAGGCGGACAAGGGCGTGCAGGCGGCGCTGGCCGCTCAGGCGATGCAACCGGTCTGACGGCCGTCTTTTCCGTCCGGGCGGCGAAGGCGCGCCGCGCGGCGCATGCCGGCCGCCCCCCGACGATCACGCAACCCAGTCGTCCCGCCAGGCGCACTTTACTGTGTCACCAGCGCGATCAATGAACCGATTGAACACCCCGTCCCGCCGCGCCACCTCTTCATCGTACGTTCAGCAACAGCCCTTTTCGGGCCAGCAACGGGACCATCAGCGTCATGACAGATCTCTCCGACAAGGTCGCCCTGGTGACCGGCGGCAGCCGCGGCATCGGCGCCGGCATCGTTCGGCACCTGGCCGACGCCGGCGCCAGGGTGGCGTTCACCTACCAATCGTCCCCGGACGCGGCGAATGCCCTGGCGTCCTCGCTGGGCGGGCCGGACAAGGCTCGCGCCATCCAGGCCGACAGCGCCGACACGGCGGCGATCGAACGCGTGGTGGCGGAGACGGTGGAGGCCTTCGGCCGCCTCGACATTCTGGTGGCCAATGCCGGCATCGCGGTGTTCGACGGCGCCACGGACATCAGCATGGAGGATCTGAACCGGACCATCGATGTCAACATTCGCGGCGCCTATGTCGCCGCGCGCGAGGCGGCGCGGCGCATGAACGGCTGGGGACGGATCGTCACCATCGGCAGCGTCAACGCCGACCGCGTGCCCTTCCCGGGCTTGAGCGCCTATGCCATGAGCAAGGCCGCCCTGGTCGGCATGGCCAAGGGCATGGCGCGGGAGCTTGGACCGCGCGGCATCACCGTCAACAACGTGCAGCCGGGCCCGATCGACACCGACCTCAACCCGGCCAAAGGCCCGATGGCGGAGACCATGCGCTCGTTCATGGCCATCGACCGGCACGGCACGGTCGAGGAAATCGCCGCCATGGTCGGCTATCTGGTGTCCGACCAGGCGGCCCTGGTCAACGGCGCCAGCCTGACCATCGATGGCGGGTTCGGGGCCTGACGCCGGCCTACCCTCGCGGGTCCCGTCCGAGCCTCAGGATCTTGATCAAGGCGCTGGCGGCGCCGAAGCCGTTGTCGATGTTGACCACGGTCAGGCCGGGGGAGCAGGTGGCCAGCGCCGTGGACAGGGCGGCCTTGCCGGCCTCGGCCACGCCGTAGCCGACGGAGGTGGGAACGGCGATGATCAGGGCCGGCACCAGCCCGGCCAGGACCGGGAACAGCGCCCCTTCCATCCCGGCCACCGCGATGATCGCCGGGGCCTGGGCCAGGCGGTCGATATGACCGGTCAGCCGCCACAGCCCGGCGACGCCGCAATCGGCCAGGATCTCGACGTCATGGCCGTGGAACAGCAGCGTCCGGCGGGCTTCGCGCGCCACCTCCATGTCCGACGATCCGGCGGTGACGATCAGGGCCTTGGACGGCACGGGGTCCGGCAGGCCATGGTCGAGGATGGCGGTGCGCGACAGGCGATCGTAATCGAACGGCCCCGTCGCCGCCCCGGCCGCCTTGGACGCCGCGTCCGCCGAAAGGCGGGTCAGCAGCAGCGACCGCTTGGCCGTATCGGCTTCGGCGACGATGCGGACGATCTGGTCGACGGATTTGCCGTCGCTCAACACCGCTTCGGACACGCCGGTCCGTGCCGCGCGATCCCAATCGAACCGCAGATCGGTCATGCGGGGAAGTGCCGGAAGGCGCTGCCGCGGCGATAGGCCTCCACCCCGGCCAGCCGGTAGCCGGCGGCGGCGCAGACATCCGCCAAATCCCGCGCCAGCCCGTCCTTGGCATCCGGGTCGGCCAGGGGCGCGATGCCCGGCGGCAGCTGCACGACCACGCCGCGCCGGGTGATCCGGCAGCGATGGTCGCCGGGACCGAAACGCGCGGCCAGCAGCCCCTCGACCCGGTTGACGAAGGCCAGGTCATCGGCGTCGATGCCGATCCCGGTCTCGATGCGGCTGGCCAGGCACGGCTGGGCCGGCAGCGCCGCCACCTCGGGCAGGCCCTCGTCGCGGGCGATGGCGCGGATCGCCGCCTTGTCGATTCCGGCCTCGACATAGGGCTGCCACACGCCGCTTTCCCGCGCCGCGACCAGACCGGGCCGGAAATCGCCGAGATCGTCGCGGTTGGTGCCGGTGCACAGCACGGCCTCGTCCCGTGCCCCGGCCGTTCGCTCGGCGTCCAGGGTACGGCGCATGGCGGCAAACAGGCTGCGCTTGCAGAAATAGCAGCGGTTGAGCGGGTTGCTCCGGTAGTCGGGATCGGCCAGTTCCCCCGGCGTGACCTCCCGCAGGACCCAGCCCCGCGCCGCCGCCAGCGCCCGGACGCGGTCCGTGGCTTCCGGCGGCACCGCGGCGGACACCGCGTGGACGGCCAGGGTCGGCCCGGACCGTACCCTGGCGGCCACGGCCATCAGGGTCAGGCTGTCCAGCCCGCCGCTGACCGCGACAAGCAATCGGCCGGGCCTGTCGGCCAGCATTGTCCGCAGATGCCGATATCGGTCACCCATCGGGATCCTCCGTCGCCGCGCGCCGTTCCACCGCCCGCGCCCGGTCGCGCCGCCGGGCCAGCGATGACGAACCGGACACCCCATCGCTGTCCGCCTTGGCCGTCACCACGCCGTCCGGGCGCCGCGCCAGCTTGGCCCCGTGGGCATCGCCATCGACATCCACGGTGACGTCCCGGCGCGGCGCCAGCCGACGCCGGACCAGGGCGCTGCGGACCCCCAAGGTCGACGTCTCCAGCAGGCAGGCGTCGGCCGCGGCCTCCGCGGCGTCGGGCCGGGCGAGCACGCGCACGCCGGCGCCGGCCCGTCCCTTCTTGCCGATCACCGGCACCTGCATGACGTCGAGCACGCCGTCGAGCGCGCGCAACCGGTCGAGCGCCACGGCCAGCTCCTCGCCGGTCATGTCGTCGATCTCAAAGGCCAGCCGGGCGACCGTGTCCTCGTCCGACGCCGTCCCGCCGGTCCCGGCAAAGGCCAGGGCGCGGAGAATGTTGGGCCGATCCGGCAGGGTGCGCTGGCCGCACCCGACCCCGATCCGGGCAAGGCGGCCGCCCACCCCGGTCGTACCCGTCGGGGCCGGCATCAGATGCCGCAGGATGGCCGCGCCGGTGGGCGTCACCCGTTCGCCCGGCACCCCGTCGTCGATCCAGGCGAAATCGCGCAGCAGTTCGGCCGTCGCCGGGGCCGGAACCGGGATCCGGCCGTGCGCCGTGGTCACCGTGCCGCCCCCCAGGGGCAGCGGACCGACCCGCCAGGACGCGCCGTCCAGACCCGCGATCAGGCTGGCCGCCGCCACCAGATCGACCACCGAATCCCAGTCCGAGACCTCGTGGAAATGGACCGCGTCCAGGGGCTTGCCGTGAACCTTGGCCTCAGCTTCCGCCAGCAGTGCGAACAAGGCGACGGCACGATCGCGAACGGCGGGGGCAAGACCGCCGCCGTGCAGGAACGCGGTCATCGACGGCAGGGTTCGCGGCGGCGAATGAGTCGTCTCCTGGGCGACCTGGAACCGCGCCGCCCGGAACCCTCCCGATCGGACCTGCTCCGTTCGCGCGGCGACACCCTGGGGCAGGCCGGCCTTGGCCAGATCGTCGCGCAGCGGCGCCTCCCGCTCGGGAAAGGCGTCGAGCAGCGCGGCGGCGAACATGTCGCCGGCGATCCCCCCGACCGGGTCCAGGTCAATGAGGGCGATCGGCGGCAGCGCCGTCATCGGTGCCCTTGGTCGGCGACCTGACCCGGAGTCCGAACGAACGGCACCAGATAGGGGCCCTCTGGTATGACCGCGATGTCGGGATCGCCGTGAGAGGCGATGGCATCGGCCACCGCCACCGCCACATCCGGGACGGGATCGACGCCGGTGACCGCGAGGTCGGCATCATCCAGGCCGGTGCTGTAGAGCTGGACCCGCCCGACCCGCATCGATTTGAGCTGCATTTCGGTCTGCCATTCGTCGACATCGGCCAGCGCCTTGGCCGTCAGGGTCTCCAGGAAGGCCGTGGGTCCCAGCGCCACCAGCCGCTCCTGGGCCGCCCGGAACTCGCTCGACCCGACGCCTTCGGAGCATTCCGAGGCCACGATCAGGGTACCGCCCGGTTCGAGAATGTCGAGCGGCGTGACCATGCCCTTGACGGTTTGGTAATAGGTCTTGTCCAACGGATATCCGGCGGCGGAGGTGACCACCGTCTTGAAGGTGCGCCCCACCGGCGCCTCGCAACTGTGGCGGGCGAACGCGACGGCGGCGAGATGGCTTTCGATGATTTCGCCGAACGACACGAAGGCCAGGGCCCGATGTTCTCCCAGTACCGTGTTCAGCCCCAGAACCGGGCCGTCGAGCATGCGCACGATTTCAAGCTGCTCCTCATGCAGCGGGTTGCGGTCGAGATTGCAGGAGGTGGCGAACGGATCCTCCATGAAGCGGGCGCTGTGAAAGGTCCGTATGGTTTCATGATGGGCCACCCCGGGCGCTATCACCTTGCGCCCGCCAGAATACCCGGCCATGAAATGGGGCTCGACCAGACCGCTGGCGATCTTGACTTCGGCCTCCACGAAACGGCGGTCGAGGGCCACCGGCACGCCGCGCCCCGGGGTCACCCCCAGCCGGACGTGGTCGGCGTCGTTGCGGGCATAATGATTCTCGACCCTGACGGTTTCCTGCACCCAGGGATCGCCCACCAGTTCGGCCAGTTCCGCGCCCAGGTTGGGGCGGTGGAGCCCGGTGGCGACCAGCACCGTGATGCGGTCCCGGGGCACGCCGGCGGCCAGCAGCCGTTCGATGATGGGACGCAGAAAAAGGCCGTTGGGGACCGGGCGGGTGATATCGCAGATCAGGATACAGGCGCTGCCGGCGCCCCGCGCCACCTGGTCGAGGCGGCCGGAACCGACCGGGGCGTCGAGCGCGGCCTGGATCGCGGCAGCGGGGTCGCCCGGGATGTCGAGCGGCGGCTTGCGGATCACAGTCGGGCGGGCCGCGGCTGGCAGCGTTACCGTCAATCCCTGACGACCAAAGGCAAGTTCAACGTCCATCATTAAAGCCCGTTTGAGAATAGGACATGGTCCAACGGCCCCTCTCCCGCGGCCGTGTCATGGCAGAAACCATTGTCGATGAGCTGAGCCTTGACGTCGAGAGCCGCCATTGTCATGTCATAGTTCAGACATAGTTCTTATGTTATATTAACCAACATTATTTGAAATATCCGTTTTCGTCCTACTTCTTCTCCCGACATTCGTGATGATTGCAGGCGAAACCACATGCCGGACCGCTTTCTTGTAGAATTGGCCGCGAAGCTGAGCGAAGCCGCCACCGATCTGCGGCGGGAAGCACGACGACGCGGGGACCCGGTGACCCGTGCCCCCCTGATCACCCGGGCCCGCGAGATGGACGATTTGGCCACGACCGCCCTGCGGGAAGCGGTAGCCGATAAGGCGATGACGCGGCAGAATAGAGGCTGACAAACCCAGGTACTGTCTGCCCTTCCCCTCCTTTGACATGTTTTCGACATAATCAAGCGACCGCTTCCGTCCCCAAGCAACTGTCGGCTCTCGGCCCGTTGCAAGGGCCAGTCTAAGAGCTCGCCTTGAAACAGACCATGCCCTGTTTCAAGACGGGCTGTCAGTGCGATAGCATCCCGGACCGAATCCGGCATCCCTTCCTTGGAAAGACCGGGGACCTTAGAGACCGTTTGGAAATAGGATACGGCCTGAATGACCACCGACGCGGGCTCACCCGAAGCTGCCTGGGCCATCGGCCTGATGACCGGAACGGTGCTGGACGGCAACATCGACATCGCCACGATCCGCACCGACGGCGAACGGATCGACGCCTTCGGGCCGTGGACCCTGACCCCTTATGCGCCGGAGGTGCGGACACTGCTGGCCGATGCGGTTCAGGCGGCGCTGACGTGGGACTTCGCCGGCCCGGAACCGGCCATTTTTGCCACCGCCGAGGAGGCCCTGACCCGAGCCCAGTCGGCCGCCGTCAGCGCCTTTCTGAAGGAGGCCGGCCTGGCCCCGTCGGATATCGCCGCGGTGGGGTTCCACGGCCAGACGGTGCTGCACCGCGCGCCCGCCGCCGGTCGCCGCGGCGCCACCCGGCAGCTCGGCGACGGCGTCCTGATGGCCCGGCTGGTCGGGGCCCCGGTGGTCTTCGACTTCCGCACGGCCGATGTCGCGGCGGGCGGCCAGGGCGCGCCCTTGTCGGCGGTCTATCATGCCGGGCTGCTGGCCAGCCTGGACGCGGCGCCGGACACGGCGGTGCTCAATCTGGGTGGGGTGGCGAACGTCACCTGGGTCGGCGCGGACGGGACTGTCATCGCCTTTGATACCGGCCCGGCCAACGGGCCCATCAACGACTGGATCGGCCGCCACGGGCTGGGCGACATGGACCGCGACGGGGCCATCGCGGCGCGCGGCACGGTCGACGAGACCCGCTTGGCGGCCTTGCTGGACCACCCCTATCTGACCACCCCCTATCCGAAATCCCTCGACCGTTACGGCTTCACGGCGGATATGGCCAACGGGCTTACCGTCGAGGACGGGGCGGCGACCCTGGCGGCCTTCGTCGCCGGCGCGGTTGGCCGGGCGCTCGACCTGCTGCCGCAGCGGCCAAATCGGCTGATCCTGTGCGGCGGCGGCCGCAAAAATCCCGCCCTGGTGGACGCCATCCGACAACGGGCCGCGGTAACGCCGGCGCAAGCCGAAGATGTCGGCTGGCGCGGCGACGCCATCGAGGCCGAGTGCTTCGCCTTCCTGGCGGCACGAACCCTGCGCGGCCTGCCCATCAGCTTTCCCCTGACAACCGGTGTTCCCGCTCCTATGACCGGTGGCCAGATCGTTGGCGCCACGCCGCGCGGATAAGGCTCTGGCCGTTTCCCGACCGCTTCCTGTAGATACAAACGGACGGGGCACACCCGGCGCAGACCAGCGGAGCCATCCATGACGAAAGCCGAGACGACGGTGCTGGTCACCGGCGGGGCGGGGTATATCGGAAGTCACGCCGTTCTGGCCCTTCGGGAGGCGGGTTTTTCCGTCGTGGTACTCGATAACCTGTCCACGGGCTACGCCGATGCGGTGCCCTATGACGTCCCCCTGGTCGAAGCCGACGTCGGCGACGCCGGACTCCTGACGGACGTCCTGCAGCGCCACCGGATCAATGCGGTCATGCATTTCGCGGCCAGCATCGTGGTGCCGGACTCGGTCGCCATGCCGCTGGACTATTATCGCAACAACGTGGTGAACAGCCACACCCTGATCGCCGCCTGCGTGGCCACCAATGTCCGTCACTTCGTGCTGTCCTCGACCGCCGCCGTCTACGGCAATCCCGATCGGCCGGATGTGGATGAAGACACGATCCCCCAACCGATCAACCCTTACGGCGCATCGAAGCTGATGGCCGAACGGATGCTGGCCGATGTCGCCCTGGCCCACGATCTGCGCCATGTCACGCTGCGGTACTTCAACGTCGCCGGCGCCGACCCGGCCGGCAGGATCGGTCAGCGCAACCCCGCCGCCACCCATCTGATCAAGCTGGCCTGCCTGACGGCGCTGGGCCGTCGTCCCCATTGCAGGATCTTCGGGGAGGATTTCCCGACCCCGGATGGCACCGGGGTGCGCGACTACGTTCATGTCACCGATCTTGCCGACGCCCATGTCCTGGCCTTGCGTTACCTGCTGGCCGGCGGACCGAGCCTGGTCGCCAATTGCGGTTATGGCCACGGATATTCGGTGCGCGAGGTTCTACGGGCGGTCGAGACCGCGTACGGGGCCGCGCTGCCGGTCGAAAGCGCGCCGCGCCGGCCAGGGGATCCGGCCGCGCTGGTCGCCGCCGCCGGCCGCGTTCGGACGGTCCTTGGCTGGCAGCCGCGGTTCGACGATTTGGATGCGATCGTTCGCACCGCCCTGGACTGGGAACGACGCCTTCAGCCGTGACCGGGAACGCGGTCCAACACCCCTTCCCGGCGTCGAAAGCCCTTCACAACGCAGAAATTTCAGGTGTAAAGTAATTTCAACAGGAGCGGAATGCCGGCTTGAATATCCCCATCGAAGGAAAGGGCCGGCTTTGGACAGACGTGGCGCCTCGCGTCCAACAGGGAGACTGACATGAAGACATCGATGATCGGCGCGGCGGTGGCGGCGGGTTTTGCCATCGCCTCGTCCTTGGCCCAGGCGGAGCCGGTGAAGATCGGCATGATCGTGACCCTATCGGGCCCACCGGCCGCCTTGGGCAAACAGTCCGAGGACGGGTTCCGGCTGGCCCTCGACAAGCTGGGCGGCCAGATCGGCGGCCAGGACGCGGAGTTCATCGTCGAGGACGACGAACTGAAGCCCGACGTGGCCCTGAACAAGGCCAAGAGCCTGATCGAACGCGACGAGGTCGACGTGGTGGTCGGCACCATCTTCTCCAACATGCTGCAGGCGATCTTCAAACCGGTCACCGAGTCCGAGACCTTCCTGATCAGCCCCAACGCCGGCCCGTCCAGTTTCGCCGGCCGGAATTGCAGCCCGTTCTTCTTCGCCACCTCCTACCAGAACGATTCGGTACACGAGGTGCTGGGCAAGCATGCCGAGGACCAGGGCTTCGGACGGGTGTTCCTGATGGCGCCGAACTATCAGGCCGGCAAGGACAGCCTGGCCGGGTTCAAGCGTCACTTCACCGGCGAGGTGGTGGACGAGATCTATACGCCGCTGGGCCAGAACGATTTTTCGGCCGAGATCGCCCGGCTGGCGGTGGCCAAGCCCGACGCCCTGTTCATCTTCATGCCGGGCGGCATGGGGGTCAGCTTCGTCAAGCAGTTCCGCGCCGCCGGTCTGGCCGACCAGATGGTGTTCCTGTCCGCCTTCACGGTCGACGAGACCACCCTGCCCGCCCAGCAGGACGACGCGCTGGGGTTCTTCGGCGCGGCCCAGTGGGCGCCCAACATGGACACGCCCGGCAACGCCGAGTTCGTGGCCGCTTTCGAGGAAAAGTACGGCTACGTTCCCGGAACCTATGCCATGCAGGCCTATGACACCGCCATGCTGCTCGATTCCGCGGTGCGCAAGGTGGGCGGCGATCTGAGCGACAAGGAGGCGTTCGGGGCCGCCATCCGCGAGGCCGATTTCCAGTCGCTGCGCGGCGACTTCACCTTCAACACCAACGGCTACCCGATCCAGGATTTCTATCTGCTGAAGGTCGCCAAACGGGACGACGGCAAGTTCCAGACAGAGATCGCCGAAAAGGTGTTCGACGACTACGCCGACATCTATGCCGAGGAGTGCCCGCTTCCATAACGACCGATGGCCGGCGGCGCGCCCGAAGCGCTCGCCGGCCGCCATCGACCGCGGCCTCGCCAGGCCCGACCCGGACATCGCCCCCGACATCGCCAGGGAAACCCCGCGCCCATGTCGCTGACGCTCCTGATCGTCCAAATCCTCAACGGTCTGCAGCTCGGCGTGCTGCTGTTTCTGGTCGCCGCGGGCCTGACGCTGGTGTTCGGCGTCATGGGCTTCATCAATCTGGCCCACGGCGTCCAGTACATGGTCGGCGCCTATCTCACCGTGATGTTCTTCACCCTGACCGGCAACTTCTTCGCCGCCCTGGTGCTGGCGCTGTTGGTCGCGCTGGCCTTCGGCCTGCTGCTCGAATTCCTGATTTTCCGACGATTGTACGATCGGGACCATCTGGACCACGTGCTGGCCACCTTCGGCATCATCCTGTTCGTCAACCAGGGCGTGAAGGTTCTGTGGGGGCCGGCGCCCCTCACCATCCCGCCGCCGGAATGGCTGTCGGCATCGTTTGTCCTGGTCGACGGGCTGCTGTATCCGGTCTATCGCCTGGCCATCATCGCCGCCGGGCTGGGTGTCGCGGCGCTGCTGTACGTGCTGGTGACCAGCACCCGCGTCGGCATGCTGGTGCGGGCCGGCGCCACCAACCCGAAGATGGTGTCGGCCCTGGGCGTCAATGTGCGGCGGCTGTTCATGATCGTGTTCGGGTTCGGATCGATGCTGGCCGGTTTCGCCGGGGCCATGGCGGCGCCGATCTTTTCGGTCGGCCCGGGCATGGGCGACGATCTGCTGATCGTCGCCTTCGTGGTCATCGTCATCGGCGGCATCGGATCGATCCGCGGCGCCTTTGTCGCCGCCCTGCTGGTCGGGCTGGTCGACACGCTGGGGCGGTCGATGCTGACCGATCTGCTGAAGCTGTTCCTGTCGCCGTCGGCGGCCAACCAGATCGGCCCGGCTCTCGCCTCCATGCTGATCTACATCCTGATGGCGGCGATCCTGTTCTGGCGGCCGACCGGCCTGTTCCCGGCCAAGGCGGCGGCGTGAGCGTGGTCCACGCAACCGCCGGCGCGGAAAAGCCGCGCGCCGCCGACTGGCGGGCGTTCGCGCCGGCCCTGGCGATCTTCGCCGTTCTCGCGGCGATCCCGCCGCTCGCCCATCTCGGCGCGGAGGGCTACATCCTGTCCGTCGTGACCCGGGTCATGATCCTGGCCCTGGCCGCCATTTCGCTGGACCTTTTGATCGGCTATGGCGGGATGATCAGCTTCGGTCACGCGGCGTTCCTGGGCATCGGCGCCTACGCCACCGGCATCCTGATCACCGAGGGGGTGACCGACGCGATCGTCATCCTGGCGGTGGTGCTGGCGGCCGCCGCCCTGTTCGCCCTGCTGACCGGGATCGTATGCCTGCGCACCAGCGGCGCCTATTTCATCATGATCACGCTGGCCTTCGGGCAGATGCTGTTTTTCGCCGCCAGCTCCCTGTCGAGCTATGGCGGTGACGACGGTCTGACGCTGTGGGAGCGGGCATCGCTGTTCGATACCGGTCTGCTGGACAACGACATCAGCTTCTACTACGTCACGCTGGTGGTGCTGATCGGCGGTTTCGCGCTGGTTCAGGCCATCGTCGGATCGCGGTTCGGCCGCGTGCTGCGCGCCGCCAAGGAAAACCCGACACGGGTCGGCGCCGTCGGCGTCGACGTGTTCCGTGTGCGCCTGACCGCCTATGTCATCGCCGGCATGATCGCCGGGGTCGCCGGGTTTCTTCTGGCCAACCAGGCGGAGTTCGTCAGCCCCGCGACCATGAGCTGGCAGCGCTCGGGCGAACTCATCATCATGGTCGTGCTGGGCGGCATGGGCTGGCGCAACGGTGCCATCCTGGGCGCCGTCACCTTTATCGTGCTGGAGGAAACCCTGTCCAGCCTGACCCACGACTGGAAACTGATCTTCGGCCCCCTGTTGATCCTGGTCGTGCTGTATGCCCGCAACGGGCTGGCCGGGATCGTGGCCGGGCTGTCATCGCGGCGCGGCACCGATGACTGAACCGATCCTCGCGCTGGAGCGGCTGTGCAAGCGCTTTGGCGCCCTGACCGTCACCGACGACCTGTCGCTGGACCTGCGGCCGGGCGAATGCCACGCCCTGATCGGCCCCAACGGCGCCGGCAAGACCACGCTGATCCATCAGATCTCGGGACTGCTGCGATCGGATTCCGGCCGGATCCTGTTCGACGGGCGCGACGTCACCGCCCTGGCCATGCCCCAGCGGGCACGGCGCGGGCTGGCCCGTTCGTTCCAGATCACGTCGGTCGTGCCCGGATTTTCGGCGCTGGAGAATGTGGCCCTGGCGGTACAGGCGCGGTCGGGATCCAGCTTCCGGTTCTTCGGCGTGGCGGCGCGGGAGGAGCGTCTGAACGGGCCGGCCCGCCAGGCGCTGGCCATGGTCGGCCTGGACAACCGGGCCGACGTGCCCGCCGCGCTGCTGTCCCACGGCGAGAAGCGATCGCTGGAACTGGCCATCGCCCTGGCCATGAAGCCAAAGGCGCTGCTGCTGGACGAACCCATGGCCGGCATGGGCCGCGACGAGAGCGCGGCGCTGATCGACACCCTGGCCACGCTCAAGACCGAGGTGCCCCTGCTGCTGGTGGAACACGACATGGCCGCGGTGTTCGCCCTGGCCGACCGGGTGTCGGTGCTGGTCTATGGACGGATCATCGCCAGCGGGCTACCGGACGCGGTGCGCGCCGACCCGGAGGTGCGCGCCGCCTATCTCGGGGACGAGGCGGCATGACGGTGGCCCCTATGCTGGAGGTATCCGGCCTGTGCGCCGGCTATGGCGGGGCGCAGGTGCTGTTCGGCATCGACCTTGCCATCGGCGCCGGCGAGGTGGCGACGCTGCTGGGCCGCAACGGCATGGGCAAGACCACCACCATCGGCGCCATCATGGCTCTGGTGCCGCCGACCGCCGGCCGGGTTGCCTTCGAGGGACGCGACCTGACCGGCGCCCCGCCCTACCGCATTGCCCAGGCGGGGCTGGGCCTGGTGCCCGAGGGACGCCAGATTTTTCCGACCCTGACCGTCGAGGAGAATTTGGTGGCCACCGCCGCCGCACGGTTCGGCGCCGCCCCGCGATGGTCCCTGACGGCCGTCTACGAGCTGTTCCCGTCCTTGCGCGAACGGCGGCGCAACGCCGGGTCGGCCCTGTCGGGCGGCGAACAGCAGATGCTGGCCATCGGCCGCGCGCTCATGACCAACCCCAAGCTGCTGATCCTGGACGAGGCGACGGAGGGGCTGGCGCCGCTGATCCGGGACGAGATCTGGACCTGCCTGACCCGCCTGAAGCAGGCCGGCGAGGCGATCCTGGTGGTCGACAAGAACATCGACGCGCTCAACCGCATCGCCGACCGCCATTTCGTCATCGAGAAAGGCCATCTGGTCTGGACCGGCACCGCCGCCCAACTCGCGGCCGACCCGGACGTGATCGACCGCTATCTTCACCTTTAACGACCAATAGGGAGACTACGATGAAACTCGACGCCGGCGTCACACGCGAACATGAGGGGATCGAGAATATCACCTGGAACGTGCTGGGACACACGTACGTCCCCAAGCTGCTGTCGGACAACGCGTTTGTCTGGTATGCGGACTTCCCGGCCGATACCTTCGTGCCGCCGCACATCCACCGCACCCAGGACGAGTGGATCTGCATGCTGGAGGGCGAGTTGGAGGCGGAGTTCGGCGGCGAAACGCTGAAAGCCGGGGCGGGCGACACACTGCGTATGCCGATGGGCGAGCCGCACGGCCTGTTCAACCGGTCGGGCAAGATGGTCAGATGCCTATTCGGCGTGGCCCCGACGCGCAAACTGTTCGATCTGTTCAAGGCCATCCACAACGTGGCCGATCCCGCCGAAGTGGTCCGCCTGTCGGCCCAGCACGAAGTCGACTTCCTGCCGCCCCCAGCCTGAGGAAGGGCACGCGGGGTGTTCTTTGGACTTCGCCAATAGGAAGTTCCAGACGACGGGTCCCGCGCTTGACGCGGGACCTGTACGGGATGGCGCCGTTTGCCATTCTCTGAACGTCACGGTCCCGCACAGGCCCCGGATCAAGTCCGGGGCTCGCCGCTTCTTTCCTTGAACTTTTCCGCCGACAAAATCCAGACGACGAGTCCCGCGCTTGACGCGCGACCTGTACGGAATGGCGCCGTTTGCCATTCTCTGAACGTCACCGCCCCGCACAGGCTCCGGATCGGCGTCCGGGGCTCGCCGCTTCTTTCCTTGAATTTCTCCGCCGACAAAATCCAGACGACGAGTCCCGCGCTTGACGCGGGACCTGTGCGGGACGGCGCCGTTTGCCATTCTCTGAACGTCACCGCCCCGCACAGGCTCCGGATCGGCGTCCGGGGCTCGCCGCTTCTTTCCTTGAATTTCTCCGCCGACAAGATCCAGACGACGAGTCCCGTGCTTGACGCGGGACCTGTACGGGACGGCGCCGTTTGCCATTCTCTGAATGTCACCGCCCCGCACAGGTCCCGGATCGGCGTCCGGGGCTCGCCGCTTCTTTCCTTGAACTTTTCCGCCGACAAAATCCAGACAACGAGTCCCGCGCTTGACGCGGGACCTGTACGGGATGGCGCCGTTTGCTTTTCTCAGGACGTCGCCGCCCCGCACAGGCCCCTATGTATGGCGACTGTGCCATGATGGTGACGGGCGGGAGACCG
>JBQLZQ010000052.1:0-5143 GCA_052168355.1 Inquilinaceae bacterium | reverse complement strand
CTTTGTCACCGGCCGTTGCGCCTCGCGAATGCAAGCGGCACCGTCCCGCAAAGGTCCCGCATCGCGTGCGGGACTTGGCGTTTAGGGTTTCGTTGCTTCAATGGAAAATCAAAGAAAGAAACCGCGAGCCCCGGCCTCCGAGCCGGGGCCTGTGCGCAACGGCGCCGTTTGCGTGTCTCCGGCCGGCGCCGTTCCGCATCGCGTGCGAAACTCGCATCCCCCTTTCCGGATAGGCGCGCGCTCAAGGAGAGACGTCACCCCGCCCCACCGCATAGATCAGCACCGTGCGTCCCGATAGCGTCGCCTCCCGCTCCAGCCGGCCGCCGATCCGTTCGGCGACGGCGATGGAGCGGGCGTTGCCCGGCTGGATAACGCTGATCAGCCGGTCGACGCCGAGCCGGGCAAAGGCGTGGTCGCGCACCGCCAGCGCCGCCTCGGTGGCCAAGCCGCGGCCCCAGGCGGCGCGGTCCAGGGCCCAGCCGATTTCCAGGCCCGGCCAGCCCTCCGGATTGAACAGGCCGACATGGCCGATCATCGGCCGGGCGCCGTCGGCTCCGATCGGGACCGATCTGTCCTCGACGGCCCACAGACCGTAGCCGCGCAGGGTCCAGTGGCCGATGATCATGGCCAGGGAGCGCCAGGCGTCGGGCCGGCTGGCCGGCGTGCCCGCGCCGATAAAGCGCATCGCCTCCGGGTCGGCCTTCTGGGCGGCGAAGGCATCGATGTCGCCGGAGCCGAACTGGCGCAGCCGCAGCCGTTTGGTGTCCAGCGTTTCGGCGACCCGAAAACGCCCCGGCCCCGATCGGCTCATTCGGCCCGCGAAGAAGCCGCCACCCGGCGGGCGAAGATCGCGGCTTCGCGGGCGAACCGGTCGGGGGCCTCGGCGAAGGGCAGATGGCCGATGCCCTGATACAGCGACAGGGCCTGCCGGGGCACGATGGCGGCCAGGTGATGGGCGGCGGCGGCCAGCACCACGCCGTCGCCGGTACCGTGGGTGATGAACACCGGCAGGTCGAGCCCGGCCAGCAGCGCGTCGTCGTCCTCGCGCCGGCCCATCATGGCGCGGCGGACCGGCAGGGGCGTGGCCTCGGCCGCCGCCAGCGCCGCCTCCATCCTGTCGGCCGGCGGTGGGGAGACGGTCGACGCGGCCAGAAAGGCGCGGGTGGCGGCGTCGTTGCGGGCCGTGTCGGCCGACAGCATGCCCGGCATGTGCGCCGTCGCCACGGGGCCCAGCAGCGGCCGGGTACGGTCGGTGCCGATGCCCGGCATGGCGGCGACAAGGTGGAGACCGCCCAGGCCGGCGGTCCCGTGATGCCGGATGTAATCCATCGCCGCCAGCGCGCCGTAGGACCAGCCGACCAGGATCGGACGGTCGAGCCCCAGCGCCGCGATGAGCGCCGCCACGTCGTCGGCCCACGGCCGGCCGTTGTCATAGGCCTCCGGCGCCGCCGGTTTGTCGGAGTGCCCGTGACCGCGCAGGTCCGGCGCGACCAGCCGGAAATCCTTGGCCAGCGCGCCCGTCAGCAGCGGCCGCCACGCGTCGTGGCTCTGGCAGAAGCCATGGAGCAGCAGCAGCGACGGGGCGGTTTGCGGTCCCGTCTCGACCGTGTGCAGGCGCGCGCCGCCGGCGCCGGTCACCGTCCGGGCGCGCGTCCCCCCGGTGCTCACGGGCCGCTCATGACGCCAGGGCCAGGCGCTGGCGATGCAGCGACGGCACGTGAGGGCGGTCGGCCAGGCGGCGGTCCAGCACGGCCCTGGCCTCCGCCGCCCGGCCGGCGCGGATCAGCGCGTCCAGATGGATCTGGGCGAACAGGTCGCGCTGGGCATGGCTGCCGCCCAGCCGGACCAGATGCGGCAGCAGCTTCCCCAGCCCATCGGCGGCGCGCGACCAGTCGCCCTCGGCATGGGCGGCCAGGGCGCGGGCCGCGGGCAGGGCGATGTCCGACCAAACGGCTTTCTCGAACGGCAGGGCATGCGCGGCCCGCCGTTCCAGACTGTCCAGCATCGCGGCCACCGCGTCGGCGCGCCCGGCCCGGGCCAGTCCGTAGAGGTAATGCAGATCCAGGAACCCGTTGACGTGGTCGCCGGTGCGTGCCGCCAGATGGGCGCCGACCTCGTCCCACCGCCCGCCGACGTCGATGCCGTGGAGTTCCAGGCGCGCCAGCAGCGACACGGCGTTGACCTGGACCTGGCTGTAGTCCGGGTCCACGCCGCGCACATGGCCGTCGTACAGGGACAGGGCATGGTCCCCGTCGCCCCGGTCGATGTAATAGAGCGCGGTGTGCCACCAATTGTGGGTCAGCATGAACGAATTGCAGCCGGCCCAACTGTCGGCCAGCCCCTCCATCCAGGCGATGCCCTCGTCGATCCGTCCTTGGGTTTCCAGGACATGGGCGACCGCATGGTGGGCCCAGGGGTCGGCGCGGTCCATGTCGGTGGCCTGCCGGCCCGCGCGCTCGGCCCTCGCCAGATCGTCGCACTGCTCCAGGGCGAAGGCCAGCATGCCGTGGACATAGCCGACCTCCCGGTTGGCCGGCAGGATGGTTTCGGCCAGGGCGCGCATATCCTCGAACCGGCCCAGGTTGAAGGCGTGATACTCGCCGATCTTGGCCGCCGCCAGATCGCGCGGCCAGCGCCGGGCGATGTCCCGGTGGCGGGCCAGGGCGGTGGCCGTATCGCCGCCGGCCCAGGCGCTCGCGGCGCCATGCAGCGCCCGTTCCCGGTCCGTCGTCGTGGCCAGTCGCGGTTCAGCGGCGCTCAGAAAGGGGGCGGCCCGCCGCGCCCCGTCCTTCGTTTCCATGAGCATGAGAAGGGCGGCGGACAGCGTGGCGGCCAGCACGCAGCCCGGATCGGCGTCCCTGGCCTCCAGGATCGCGCCGGCATCGGTGCCATAGGCGAGCAGGGACCGGGCGAACCGGTCCACGGCCGTGGCGACATCGGGCGAGTCGCTGGCGATCGGCAGGCCCTGACCGTCGTGGATCATGGCTGCTCCGGGCGGGATGAGGGTGTCATGGGGCGGAGCATAGCCGGCGCAGGGTTGCTGGGGAAGCGGCGGGCGACGGCGTTAACGGTCCGCTAACCGTCGCCCCCTACAACCATGATCCATGGTCTCGACCACCGTCCTCTCCCGTATCCACGCCGAGTTCCGCCGGGCGGAATTCAGCGCCGCTTTCACGCGGGTGGAGCGGGAACGGTTCGGCGAGATCGCGCGCCAGGCCGAATTGGCCCTGGACCAGCGGATGGCCAAGGGTCAGGACAGCGCCGCCATCCTGACCGCCAAGATCGTCCGCCGGGCCCGCAAGAGGCGGGTCCTGTGCCCCGACCCTGCGCGCGCGACCGAGCGTGAGCTGCAGCCGGTTGGCTAAACCCTACCGCGCCGCCATCGGCGCGGCGTGGACCGGCTGCAAGGCGCGACCGTGCCGTGGCACTATAGCGCGACGAGGTTCGCCGGCGCATCGCGGGCACGCCGTTTGAGGCCCGAGACGCGAGCAGGCATGGACCAGATGTAGGAAAAACCCTCGCCCGCCTTTTGGTCGAAACCGCCATCGAGCTCGTACGAGGCGTAGTCCAGGTGATAGAGGGATTGTGTCGACTTGCGGGATATGACCGTCGCCAGTCCCTTGTACAGGGACAGGGCGATCCGCCCAGACACCCGTTGTTGCACCACGTCGAAGAACGCGTCGAGCGACTCCCTTAGCGCGCTGAACCATTTGGCGTCGTAAACGAGTTCGGCGTACCGCTGCGACAGTCCCTGCTTGAAATGCATCAGGTCTCGCTCAAGAACGAGATTTTCCAGCTCGCGGTGGGCCTTGTAGAGAATGGCGGCGGCGGGGCTTTCGTAGACGCCCCTGACCTTTATTCCGACAAGACGGTTTTCCATGATGTCCAGACGTCCGATTCCGTGTTCACCGCCAATTTCATTCAGCGTTCCAACCAGTTCCCTTGGGCCCATCGGCCGTCCATCCAAGGCGATTGGGCGCCCCGACTCGAACGCGATATCGATCCGCCGCGGCTGGTCTGGCGCGGCCTCGGGCGATTGGGTGATCGTATAGACATCGTCGGGGGGCGGTGCCTCGATATCGTCGAGACCGCCGCACTCGGCACTCGTGCCCCATAGGTTGGTGTCGCGGCTGTACGGGCTGTCTCCAGCCTGCGGCAAGCTGAGGTCATGGATCCTCGCATAGTCGATCTGCTGACGGCGGGTCTTTAGGTCCCATTCCATGAGAGGTGAAAGGATCTTCAGGCCGGGGTTGAGAGCGGAGACGCTGGCATAGAAGCGAACCTGATCGTTGCCTCGTCCGGTGGCGCCGTGTGCGACAGCCTGAGCCCCCTCCCGCTCGGCGATCTCGACCAGCTTCTTGGCGATCAACGGACGGCCCAGCGACGCGGCCATATGATATGTGCCCTCGTAAACGGCGTCCGCCTTGAGTGCCCGGAACGCATAGTCTTCGATAAACTCGTCGCGCAAATCCTCGATATGAACCGCGCTGGCACCGTTCTTCAGGGCCCGGTCGCGAATATCCTCGAAGGATTCGTACTGGCCGAGATTGGCGCAGAATGCGATCACATCGGCGTTGTGAGTCTGTCGCAGCCAAGCCAGCGCGATGGACGTATCGAGGCCGCCGGAATAGGCGAGAACGATTTTCATGACGATCCCCTTTTGCTGTCGTCAGGCCGATTGGGCCAGTTCCACGCGCTCGGATCGGGTTTCGGCATCGTACCGTTCGAGCATCGCATGGGTATAGAGTTTGGCCCCCCAGGGTTCGTCGGATTGTGGCAACTCCCGACCATTCGTAAGCAGATGGACGATTTCAAAGAACAGGATCAGGCAATACGACGCTGTTCGCTCCTGAAGCGATGGGACGGTTTCATTGGGAAGAATGGGAAACCGCACAACCTTGATGATCGAACCGAAGTCGATCCGTTCCACAATGTGATGGGAGGTAACGCCGAAATACCGCCGACGTTCGCCGATCGCATAGGTGTACCCCCCGATCCCCCTATAGGCGGGAATGCTGGGGTGGAAGTTTATCGCGCTTTTGCCGGCGCGCGCGATTAGGTCCTTGGGTAGGACGAAATCGGCCTTAACAGGCTGCTGAAGAATCTGCTCGAGAGCCGATTATGTTGGCTCCTAAGCAGGGTA
>JBQLZQ010000051.1:0-4200 GCA_052168355.1 Inquilinaceae bacterium | reverse complement strand
GGCCAAGGCGGGCGGCGGCGCGGCCAAGCCGGAGCCCAAGGCGCCCGAGAGCAAACCAGCCGAGAGCCCGCCAGCCGGGGGTAAACAACCGGCCGCGTCCGAGCCGGAACCCGACGCTGCCAAGGCGGCCGCGCCATCCTCGGCGAAGCCAAACGGCGCCGCCAAGGAGGGCCGCATCTTTGCCAGCCCGCTGGCAAGGCGCCTGGCCGCGGATGCCGGCATCGATCTGGCCGCGATCAAGGGATCCGGCCCGAACGGCCGGATCGTCAAGGCCGACATCGAAGGCGCCAAGGCAGGCGGCACAGTGGCCGCCGCGCCTGCGAAGGAGGCGCCCGCCAAGGCCGCGGCCGCACCGGCGCCGGCCGCCAAACCGGCGGCCGCGGGGGTGGACGCCAAGGCTCTGGCCGAGGCCTACGGCATTCCCTTCACCGAACAGCCCAACAACGGCATGCGCAAGACGATCGCGCGCCGGCTGACCGAGGCCAAGCAGACCGTCCCGCACTTCTACCTGACCCTGGACTGCGAGATCGACGCGTTGCTCAAGCTGCGCAAGGATCTGAACGAAAAAGCCGGGGAAGGGATCAAGCTGTCGGTCAACGATCTGGTCATCAAGGCGTCGGCCCTGGCCCTGCGCAAGGTGCCGGCGGCCAACGCCGCCTGGACCGAGGCGGCGATCCTGCGCTTCGACCGGGTGGATGTCTCGGTCGCCGTGGCCACCCCGTCCGGGCTGATCACGCCGATCATCAAGTCCGCCGACCAGAAAGGTCTGGCGACCATTTCCGCCGAGATGAAGGACCTGGCCGGACGCGCCCGCGATGGAAAGCTCAAACCGGAGGAATTCCAGGGCGGTACGTTCTCGGTGTCCAATCTGGGCATGTTCGGGATCAAGGATTTCGGAGCCATCATCAATCCGCCCCAGGGCTGTATCCTGGCCGTGGGGGCCGGGGAACAGCGGCCGGTGGTCAAGGACGGCGCTCTGGCCGTCGCCACCGTCATGTCCTGTACCCTGTCGGTCGATCACCGGGTCGTCGACGGCGCCATCGGCGCGGAGTTCATGGCCGCGTTCAAGGCGCTCATCGAGAACCCGCTCAGCATGATGCTTTAGCCGGCCGGGGCATTCCTACCTATCCGATGGCGCCCGCCTCTGGGCGCGGGAGATATTCAGATGGCCGAAACCAAGTTCGACGTAATCGTGATCGGGACGGGACCGGGCGGCTATGTCACCGCCATCCGGGCCTCCCAACTCGGCATGAAGGCGGCGGTGGTGGAGCGGGAAAGCCTGGGCGGCATCTGCCTCAACTGGGGCTGCATCCCGACCAAGGCGTTGCTGCGCAGTTCGGAAATCAATCATATTCTTCACCGGCTGGATGAATTCGGGTTCGCTGCCAAGGACATATCGTTCGATCTGAAGAAAGTGGTGCAGCGATCGCGGAAGGTCGCGGGGCAGCTTTCCGGCGGCGTGAAGCATTTGATGAAGAAGAACAAGGTGACGGTGTTCGACGGCCACGGGCGGCTGGCCGGCAAGGGCAAGGTGTCGGTCGAAAAGGACGGCCAGTCGACGACGCTGGAGGCCAAGCACATCATTCTGGCGACCGGTGCCCGGGCCCGGACGCTGCCGGGGATCGAGCCGGACGGCAAGTCCATCTGGACCTATCGCGAGGCGATGGTGCCCGAGGCCATGCCCAAGTCGCTGCTGGTCATCGGGTCCGGCGCCATCGGCATCGAATTCGCCAGTTTTTACCGGTCCATGGGCGCCGAGGTGACGGTGGTCGAGGTGTTGGACCGGGTGCTGCCGGTGGAGGACGCCGACATCTCCGCCTTTGCCCGCAAGGCCTTCGAAAAGCAGGGCATCAAGATCATGACCGAGGCCAAGGTGCAGAAGGCGGTGCCCGGATCGGGCGGCGTGGCCTGCACCATCGAGCAGGGCGGCAAGACCCAGGAACTGACGGTGGAAAAGGTCATCCTGGCGGTCGGCATCACCGGCAATATCGAGGATATCGGCCTGGACGGTACCGGCGTGAAGACCGATCGCGGTCATATTGTCACGGATGAGTGGATGGCGACGGGGGAACCCGGCGTGTACGCCATCGGCGATGTCGTCGGCGCGCCCTGGCTGGCCCACAAGGCAAGCCACGAGGGGGTTCTGTGCATCGAGCGGATCGCCGGGGTCAAGGGCGTCCATCCCTTGGACGTGTCGAACGTGCCGGGCTGTACCTATTGCACCCCGCAGGTGGCCAGCGTCGGCCTGACCGAGGCCAAGGCGAAGGAAGCGGGTCACAAGGTCAAGGTCGGGCGCTTTCCCTTCATCGGCAACGGCAAGGCCATCGCGCTGGGCGAGCCGGACGGCATGATCAAGACCGTGTTCGACGAAAAAACCGGGGAATTGCTGGGCGCCCACATGGTCGGGGCCGAGGTCACTGAGCTCATCCAGGGCTATGTCATCGCCAAGACCCTGGAGACCACGGAAGCAGAGCTGATGCACACCATCTTTCCGCACCCGACCATCTCCGAGGCCATGCACGAAAGCGTGCTCGACGCCTATGGGAAGGTTATCCATATTTAAGACATGGCCGGGTTAACTTGGATCATTCTCCGTCCGCCCCTATGTTGAAGGGATGCGCCAGGCCCCAGAGCCCGCGCGTCGCCACAGGTCGCAGCATCGTTTGAGGATCGGCACCACCGCCATGCCCCTTGCCCCAGACAGGATCCGGCATCCGGAAAAGGCCCATCGGCCCGACAACCCGATCCGGCGCAAACCCGAGTGGATCCGGGTCAAGGCGCCGGTATCGGAGGCCTATCACGGTACGCGGCGCCTGATGCGCGACCTCAAGCTCAACACCGTGTGCGAAGAGGCGGCGTGTCCCAACATCGGCGAATGCTGGGCCAAGGGCCACGCCACGGTGATGATCCTGGGCAGCGTGTGCACCCGCGCCTGCGCCTTCTGCAACGTCGCCACCGGCCGCCCCGATGCCCTGGACCCGCACGAGCCCGATCACGTGGCCGAGGCGTGCGCGGCGCTGGGCCTCAGCCATATCGTCATCACCTCGGTCGACCGGGACGATCTTCCCGATGGCGGGGCGACCCATTTCCGCAACGTCAACCGGGCCCTGCGGGACCGCGCGCCGGCCACGACCATCGAAATCCTGACTCCCGACTTCAAGGGCAAGGCGGGGGCTCTGGAGCGGGTGATGGAAAGCCCGCCCGACGTGTTCAACCACAATCTGGAAACGGTGCCGCGGCTCTATCCCGCCATCCGGCCAGGGGCGCGCTATTTCACCTCGCTGCAACTGTTGAGCCGGGTCAAGGACATCGACCCGTCGGTGTTCACCAAGTCCGGCATCATGGTCGGGTTGGGCGAAACGGCCGAAGAGGTGCATCAGGTGATGGACGATCTGCGCGCCGCCGATGTCGATTTCCTGACCATCGGCCAGTACCTGCAGCCGACGCCGAAACACGCGGCCGTCGACCGCTTCGTGCCGCCGGACGAATTCGCCACCTATGAGCGGGTGGCACGGGGCAAGGGCTTCCTGATGGTGTCCGCGTCGCCCCTGACACGGTCGTCCTACCATGCCGGAGACGATTTCCAGAAGCTGCGGGCGGCGCGGGAAGCGCGGCTGTCGGGTTTGCCGACCGCCAATCTGGTCGATCTGGCCACCGCCGGTCCGGCGGAGTAGGGGCGGACCATGCCGACCCATGCCGAAAAGCGCGTGCTGCCCTACACGCCCGAACAGATGTTCGATCTGGTCGCCGATGTCGACCGGTATCCGCAGTTCCTGCCCTGGTGCATCGCCGCCCGTGTCAATGAACGGACCGGTGACGTGATCCTGGCCGACCTGGTGATCGGTTTCCGCATGGTGCGCGAGAAATTCACCAGCCGGGTCACCCTGACGCGCCCCGATCGCATCGATGTCGAATACACCGACGGACCGTTGCACTATCTGAACAATCATTGGGAATTTCATGCCCACGAAGAGGGCTGCCTGATCGACTTCTATGTCGATTTCGAGTTCAAGTCGCGGGTACTGCAGAAGCTGATCGGCGTGCTGTTCCACGAGGCCGTGCGGCGGATGGTGGGATCGTTCGAGACCCGCGCCCGCGATCTGTACGGGGATGGGGCGGCTCAGGCGGAACCCGTCACGACACCGCTTTAGAGCGCGATCGTCATTGGTGGAAGCGGACCCGCTTCCACCAATGACGTGA
>JBQLZQ010000050.1:0-23221 GCA_052168355.1 Inquilinaceae bacterium | reverse complement strand
TGGACTGGCGGCCGCGGGCGCCGGCGCGCACCCATTCCAGCTCCCCGGCCAGGGTCTTCTGGCGGGCCGCTTCCTGCTTGCCCTCCAGTTCCAGCCGCTTGCGCTTCTGCTCGATATAGGCCGAATAATTCCCCTCGTAGGGAATACCGCGGCCGCGGTCGAGCTCCAGGATCCAGCCGGTGACGTTGTCCAGGAAATAGCGATCGTGGGTGATCATGACCACGGTGCCGGCATAGTCGGCCAGGAACCGCTCCAGCCAGGCCACCGATTCCGCGTCCAGATGGTTGGTCGGTTCGTCCAACAGCAGAAGGTCGGGCTTGGACAGAAGCAGCCGGCACAGCGCCACGCGGCGCACCTCCCCTCCCGACAGGGTGGTGACATCGGCATCCGAGGGCGGACAGCGCAGAGCGTCCATCGCGATCTCCACCGTCCGGCCCAAATCCCAGGCGTCGGCGGCATCGATTTGCTCCTGCAGCTCGGCCTGCTCGTCGATCAGAGCGGTCATTTCATCCGGATCTGTGACCTCGCCCAGCTTGGCGCTCACCTCCTCAAAACGCCGCGTGACCTGGAGCAACGGCCCCATGCCTTCCTCGACATTCTCGTAGACCGTCTTGGACGGATCGAGGTGCGGTTCCTGCGGCAGATAGCCGACCCGGGCGCCCTCGGCCGACCACGCCTCGCCGGTGAATTCGGTGTCCAGACCCGCCATGATCCGCATCAGCGTCGATTTGCCGGCGCCGTTCGGGCCCAACACGCCGATCTTGGCCCCCGGCAGGAACGACAGGGTGACGTTCTCCAGCACCTTGCGGCCACCGGGATAGGCTTTGGTGAGCCCCTTCATGACGAAGACATACTGATAGGACGCCATGGCCGCGTCGGTCCCTTGCTGTGAGGATATCGGGTGGAGGTGGGCGGGTTGTAGCGCAGCGCCGCCGGGCTGGCAAATGGCGGCTGCGGCGGCGCGGGCTACCCGTCGTCCTTGGTGATCTTGAGCTCGTAGGACAGTTGCAGACCCAAAAGCTCGCGGGCCGCGTCCTCCACTTCGCGCGACAGCGGCGGCGGGGTCAGGTCGACACCCACGGACAGGGCATCGACGATGGCCTCCAGGGCGGTGATCCTGGCATACCTCTTGTCGTTGGCGGGGATCGCCAGCCATGGCGCGTTCTTGGTCGAGGTCCGGTCGATCATCTCCTCGACAGCAACCACGGTGCCGTCCCAGTTGCGGCGGTTCCGGAAATCCTCGTAGGTCAGCTTCCACCGCTTGAGCGGATCGCGGATACGCGCCTCGAACCTCTTAAGCTGCTCGTCCGGTGTGATATGCAGGAAAATCTTGACCAGCCGGGCGCCATCGTCGGTAAGCATCTTTTCGAAGGCATTGATCTCGCCGTACGCCCGGCGCCACTCCGCCTCCGCAGCGAAGCCCTCGACCCTCTCCACCAGAACCCGGCCGTACCAGGACCTGTCGAAGATCGCCAGCGTGCCCGGCTCGGGCAGGCGCTGCCAGAACCGATACAGATAGTGCCGCCCCTGTTCGGCATCCGACGGCGCGCCGATGGGCCAGACCTTGCAACTCCGGGGATCGAGGTAGGACGTCAGGCGGCGGATGGTGCCCCCCTTCCCCGCCGCGTCGATCCCTTCGAACACGATCACCGCGCGGCGCTTGGAACTCAGATAGGCCTGCTGGATCAGCCGCAACCGTTCCTGAAGCTCGGACACGCGCTTGAGGGCATCGTCGCCGCCATAGCTCTTGTCGGTGGGCAGCGCGTCGAGTTTGAAGGACTTCTTGCTCATGCGGTCCTCGCCGGTTCAGGTGGCTTAGAGAGCCTGTCTCGAAATAGGCTCCTATGCATCCTTGACCATATCGGCGCGGATCGCCAGCCGCTTGCCTCGTTCGCGCTCAGCGGTCCGGGACCACGCCGATGGTCGCCCCCCGATATTCAGGCGCGCCCGGGCCGAAGACCGTTGGGGTCGGGACACAGGTTGTTGTGCCTGCGCATCGCCGTCGCCACATCGCCGAAGGTGACGATGCCGCGGGCGCGAAGCATCGGCAGCATGCGCCGCAGCGCCTGGGCCGTGGCCACGGCGTCGCCAATCGCGGTGTGCCGCACCGTCTCGTCCAACGGTACCCCCAGCCTTTCGGCGATGGCATCAAGGGTGTGATCCGCCTCGGTCCCGAACAGCTCCGCCGATAGCAGCACGGTGTCGAGGACCGGATGATCGAACCGCCCGACCCCGCATCGTTGGAGCAACGTCAGATCGAAGACGGCGTTGTGCGCAACCAGGACCGCGCCGCAGCAGAAGCGCTCGAAGCGCCGGCATACGCTCTGCATGTCGGGAGCGTCCTGCACCATCGAGTCGTCGATGCCGTGAATTCGGGTCGAGCTGGGCGGGATCGGGCAACCGGGGTCGACCAGCGTGTCGAAGGTCTCGCCCTCGATCAGCCGCCCGTTGACAACGCGCACCGCGGCCAGCTGCACGACCGCGTCGCGGCGCGGGTCCAGGCCGGTCGTCTCGGTGTCGAAAACGACATAGGTCAGGTCGGCCAAAGGCGTGCCGTCTATGTCGGGGTGCGCCTGCCGGTCGATCAGGGCGAAGTCGAAGACCAGCGGGCGGGCCAGGGCCTCGGCGCCCTCCGTCTCGAGGCTGAGCATGAAACCGGCCTCGGGACCCAGCCGCCGAAGCGTCGCCTGGAAAAGGCGCGTGCCCTCGACATCCGCCAGGGTGAAGACGTGGGCGTCCGCCTCGCCGTGGTCGAGCGCGGCACGGGCCTGGGACAGCTGACCCGCGTCGAGATAGTCGGTGACCGGGCGGTTCAGCCCCAGCGGGTGGTCGTGGCCCAACAGCGATGCGGTCTGGCCGTCGTACAGGATCACGCGGCCGTCCGGGCTGAACAGCAGCACCGCCACCGGCACCTGCGACAGGATCGCGGTCAGGCGTTCCCTCTCGCTTTCCAGCCGCGCGGTCTCCTCGGCGACGATCTGGGCCGTATCGATGGTGGCGCGCTCCAGCTCGGCCGTGACGGCCAACGCCGCCGGCGCCAGATCGCCCAGATGGCGCGCCATGTTCGAGTCGATGCGGCCGGCCACGCCGCTGTGCGCGCGCGCCCGCAGATCGGCCGCCAGACGCTGGATCGGCTTGGCGACATTGTCGTCGAACAGCAGCCAGATCAACGCCGTCAGCGCAACGATTCCGAAAACCGAGATCACGCCGGCCATGACAAAGCCCGCCAACGCCTCGGACAGTCCGGTCCGACCATAGGCCCACGCCAACGCGCCGACGGCCACCAGCGCGCCACCCAGACCAAGCGCCGCGAACATCAGGAAGACGCGAAGCCGCAGGCTTATCCGGTTCGACATCTCGCAGGCCCCCTTACGGTTCGCAGACGGTCCGAAACACCTGGTCGTCGCTGTCCAGCGCGCGCCAGTCGGCGTTTGTCACCCGGCCGTCGGCATCGAACTGCACCTCGTCCACCAAATCGGCGCGGCGCGGAGTGTCGCAATCCATCAGGACCGGCACCCTGCGCACGGGCGCCCACCGACCGAACACCAGAAGATCGACCATGATCTGACCCGGGGCCGCGTCGTTGCGCCGGATCGAGGCGCGGTCGACGGCGATGAAGCGATCGACGTACGGCACCGCATAGGTCCACGGGCGATAGACCGCCCGATCCTCGACCGTCCGGGCGACCACGACGTCGCCCGGCAGCGCCGACCGCGTCCGATCGAACCAGGCGTATTCGCTGTAGATCGTCATCGCGAGCATCGCGGCGCCGGCGCCGACTGGTGTCAGCCAGCGCGGCAGCCGGCCGCCCGTCAGGTGATTGACCATCAACACCACGCCGGCCGCCGCGAACCCGGCGACGATCACGGCGATCAGTTCAAAGACCATGCCTGGCCGCCCCTGCCTGCCCGGATCATGTCAGCGTGCCGCGGCCCTGACCGACGGCCGATTGCATCGTGCGCACGACGACGAAGGCGTCGCGCAGATGACTGCGTTCGAAGTCGGACAAATCGCCCACCGGCAGGAAGTTGTCGGGCTTGGCGCCGGCACGGACCTGCCGCGCCTGATGGTTCAGACGGCTTCGGGCAATCAGGTCGTAGGCGCCGATCAGGTCGCGTCCGCCGCCTTCGCTGATCAGGCCGGCGGCCCGCGCCGCCTGCAGCCGGGCGCGGGTATTCACCGGCGCAAGCCGGCCGGTCAGGGTATAGATCCGCCCCAGATCCACCACCGGCACCACGCCGTTCAGCTTCATGTCCAGCAGGTTGCGGTGCTCGCCCCGTCGGACCGTGGCGAAGCCCCGCAGCAGGCCCAGGGGTGGCGCATGGGTCAACGAGTTGGCCACCATATGCGCCACGAAGATGCTGTTCGACGCGGCCATGCGCAGCGTGTCCTCCCGCAGATCCGAGAACAGGCCGACCGTACCGCCGATCGGGCGCAGGTCGAACATGACCGACGCCAGCATCCGCGCCTCGGGGCTGGGCGACGCGATCCAGCCCGCGAAATAGTCGCGCCAAACACGGACTGGCTGACGCCAGCGCGGGTTGCTGGCCATCATCTCGCCAGGGCAGAAGACATAGCCGGCCCGATCCAGTCCAGCGGTGACGAAGGCGGCGAGGTCGTCGAAATAGCGCAGATCGTCGGCCGTCACCGCATCGTCGAGCATGAGGACATTGTCCTGGTCCGAGACGCCGGACTGTTCCTGCCGGCCCTGGCTGCCGCAGGCGAGCCAGAGGTATGGAACCGGCGGCGGCCCCAGCCGCGCCTCGGCCAGGACCAACAGGCGACGGGTCACCGCGTCGGCGATGTCGGTGATCAGCCGCGTGACCACCTCGTGCCGCTGCCCCGCGCCGACAAGCTGGGCGAGAAGCTGGGGGATGCGCGCGGTGACGCCGGCCAACGTCTCCGCATCCTGGGCCTTGACGACCTCGGCGATCGTCTCGGCCGAGGACATGGCCTGGAACCGCGTCAGATCGGTCTGGGTGACCATGCCGACCAGCCGCTCTCCCTCGACGATCGGAACGTGGCCGACGCCCCGTTCCATCATCATGTGAAGGACATCCGATCCGATCGACGATGCCGGAAGGCTGATCGGATCGGCCGTCATGACCTGCGATACCGGCGTTTCGCCCGACAGCCCATCGGCCACCACCCGCGACGCCAGATCGCGTACGGTGAGAATGCCGACAAGCCGCCCGCTCCGGTCCACGCCCAGCGACGAGATACGGCGATCGCGCATCAGCCGCGCCGCCTCGTTCACGGTCATATCGGGACCCACCGTCACGGGATCGGCGGTCATCAGCGCATCGACGCGCGTGTTTGTAAGGTCGGCCGCGGCGTCGGACGAACCCTGCGACCTGGTAAAGAACCGCCGAAACGCTGGATGCGTGTCAAGCAGCGCGGAAAAGCGCGCGGCGGGCAGAACCAGAAGGCGGGCCGGTTCAACGGTCTGGGTATTTGCCGCGGCCAGTCCGTCGCGCAGCAAACCCCGCTCCCCGAACGAGTTGCGAGGGCCCAGGAGCGAAATCGGCGCGCCCGACTCGTCGGTGACCGCGACCGCGCCGGACAGGATGACGTAGAGCCCCTCCAGCCGCTCGCCAAAACCGTAGACCTGGGTTCCGGCCGCGCACTCCCGGATCCGGAACGCCTCGCTCAGGGCCTTCAGCTCATCGGGCGGCAACGTGTCGTAAGGATGTATCCCGGAGAGGAATTGCGTGACGGTTTCTGACTCCAGGTCCATCGCCCCTCCCGAAAAAACCAGCCTGCCCCGGTTCTGTTCCGGGGCAGGCCGTATCTTCTGGCGCGGGCGGCCCTTCCTCTGCGAGAAGCGGGCCGCCCGCCAGAGCCTTAGTGGTCGATCGCGGCCGCGGCGGCGCCACGCGGCACCCGGATGCTCTCGACCAACTGTTGGACTTCGATCGGCGGGCTCTTGGTCTTCGCCGAGACCGCGTAGGCCACGGCGAAATTGAGCAGCGCGCCGACGGAACCGATGGCGGTCGACTGGATACCAAGCAGCGACCCTTCGATCGTGTCGGGGAACTGGTTCGTCCCGGGGATGAAGAACCAGCCCTTGTGCAGGAAGATGTAGACCGTCGTGAAGAAAAGACCGGTCAGCATCCCCGCCACGGCGCCCACATCGTTGATGCGGGTGGAGAAGATACCCATCATCAGCGCCGGGAAGATGGTCGCCGCCGCCAGACCGAAGGCCAAGGCCACCGTCTGAGCGGCGAAGCCCGGCGGGTTGAGGCCAAGATAGGTGGCGACCACGATGGCCGAGGCCATGGCGATGCGCGCCCACATCAGTTCGCCCTTTTCTGAGATCTGCGGGTTGAACCAGCCCTTGATGACGTCGTGGCTGACGGCGCCCGAGATGGCCAGCAGCAGACCGGCGGCCGTGGACAGGGCGGCCGCCAGACCGCCGGCCGCGACCAGCGCGATCACCCAGCCCGGAAGCTGCGCGATCTCCGGGTTGGCCAGAACCAGGATGTCCTGGTTGAACGTCGTCAGCTCATTGCCCTGCCAGCCCCGCTCCGCCGCCAACGCCTGAATCTCGGGGTTGGCGTCGTTGTAGTACTGGATGCGGCCATCGCCATTCTTGTCCTCGAAGCCGAGCAGACCCGTCGTCTCCCAGGTATCCATCCAGTCGGGGCGCGCGCTCAGATCCAGCGCGTCGCCCTCTATGCCGTTCGGCCAAAGGGTGTCGGCGATGTTAAGCCGCGCCATCGCGCCCACGGCCGGGGCGGTCAGGTACAAAAGCGCGATGAAAACCAGGGCCCAGCCCGCCGACCAGCGGGCGTCGGAGACCTTCGGCACGGTGAAGAAGCGGATGATCACATGCGGCAGACCCGCCGTCCCGATCATCAGCGACAGGGTGAACAGGGTCATATTGATGACGGAGGCCGGCGAGGTGTTCTGCGCGGTGTATTGCGCGAACCCCAGATCGGCAAGCACTTCGTTGAGCCGTTGCAGCAACGGGACACCCGTGGCCTGATGCTCGCTGAACAGCCCCAGGCCTGGGATCGGATTGCCGGTCAGTTGCAGGGAGATGAAGATCGCCGGGATGGTGTAGGCCGTGATGAGAACCACGTACTGCGCCACCTGGGTATAGGTGATCCCCTTCATGCCGCCCAGCACGGCGTACACGAAGACCACCGCCGCGCCGATCAGCAGCCCGGTGGCGTTCTCGACCTCGAGAAAGCGCGAGAAAGCGACACCGACGCCGGTCATCTGCCCGATCACGTAAGTCACGGACGTGACGATGAGGCAAATCACGGCGACCATCCGCGCGGTGCGGCTGTAGAACCGGTCGCCGATGAATTCCGGCACCGTGAACTTGCCGAACTTGCGCAAGTAGGGCGCCAGCAACAGCGCCAGCAGGACGTAGCCGCCGGTCCACCCCATCAGATAGGAGGAGTTGCCGTAGCCGACGAAGGCAATCAGCCCGGCCATCGAGATGAACGACGCCGCCGACATCCAGTCGGCCGCGGTCGCCATGCCGTTGGTGACGGGGTGAACACCGCGCGAGGCGGCATAGAATTCCGAGGTGGAGCCGGCCCGGGCCCAGATCGCGATGCCGATATAGAGCGCGAAGGTGGCGCCAATAACCAGCAGGTTCAGGACATATTGATCCATGGTCTCAATTCTCCTCGACGCCGTGTTCGCGGTCCAGCCGGTTCATCCGCCAGGCATAGAAGAAGATCAGCGCCAGAAAGACCAGGATCGACCCCTGCTGGGCAAACCAGAAGCCAAGGTCGGTGCCGCCGATCGAAATGCCCGACAACAGCGGGCGCAGCAGGATGCCAAAACCGAAGCTGACCAATGCCCAAATGATCAGGCAGATCGTGATGATGCGGATGTTGGCCGACCAGTAAGCGTTGTTTTCACCCGTTTGGCGCGGCGCGTTCGAGACATCTTCCGCCATGAATGTCCTCCCCGTGGTCTATGGCGACGCCCCGACGGGGGACGCCCGTTAATGGCTCAGGCTAGGTGACAGACTCGTGGTTCCGCAATTATATACGTATTATACCGGGAATTATCGGTACGATGAAATCCCCAGCCGCGGTTGCGATCCGCTATACGACAACAACGGGTGTTGTGAAAGTCGTTAATTTCGTTCAATAGTCATACGAATCCATCCTACTTTTGCGGCCCCGCCAATCCAGGGACGAAGCCTGGATTTCTGCATGGTCGAAACCTTGACAGACATGGCGGTATCCTTGGCGCGGCCGGCCCCCCGCGACCGATCGGACCGCTCCAGGCACCTTCCTGAAGTTACTCTGGGCCCCCTGGCTACCCGCGGTCGAATTTCAAGGGAAAAGGTGGAGGCTCGGGCGTGGCGCCTGCCCCAAAAACCCGCGCCAGCGGCATGCGGTCTGGGAAAGCCGACGTAAGGATGACTGATTCGGTACCCGGAACGGCGGTCGGGCGACGAGAATCGACCGTTCTCAGTTCGCCGCCCCCGGACCGATCGGCGGCAAGGCCAGGAGATAGGCGGCGATGGCGCGCCGATCCGCCTCCGTAAGCCGGGAGGTCGAGTTGGAAATCACTTCGCCCATCCCGCCGCCCGCGAAATCCCCGTCCGGCATCATGCCAAGTTCCAGAAAAAACGCGATATCGCCTTCGCTCCAGTCGCCGATGCCAGCCTCCGGATGGGGGGTGATGTTGGGGATCCGCCCGCCTTCGGGACCGGCATCGGTTCCCGCCAGGTGGGCGTCTTCGTCCATGGCGCCCAGCAGCCCGCGCGGCGTATGGCATTGGCCGCAATGGCCCAGCACCTCGACCAGGTAGGCGCCCCTGTCAGGGGTCGGCGCGTCACCGGACGGCTCCGGTGCTTCGGCCGGGTCGAAATAAAGCAGCCGCCATATCGGCACCAGCCACCGCCACCCGAACGGTGCCCTAAGCTCATGCTCGCGGTTGGGTTGCGCTACCGGTTCGACCGTCTGGAGATAAGCCCACAGATCGGCGATGTCCGCGTCCGACATGCCGGTGTAGGAGGTATAGGGAAAGGCCGGGAAATAGACGTGGCCGGCCGGCGATCGTCCCTCGCGCAGGGCGCGGCGCAGATCCGCCTGTTCCCATGCGCCGATGCCGTGGGTTTCGTCCGGTGTGATGTTGGGTCCGTAGAACACACCGAACGGGGTTTCTAGGACCCTTCCGCCGGCCAGGGGCCGGGCGTCGTCGGCCTCGGCGGTGTGACACCCGGCGCAACCGGCGGCGTCGAAAACATATTCTCCCCGCACCGCGGGGTCGGGCGACGCCGGATCCGCGGCCATGGCGCCGCCGAACACCCCCGGCACCAGGACGGCCAAGAGACCGTTTCGAACCAGGGAAAGCCCGAAAACGGCGGCCCTCCTAGTTTTCGACGCGGTAGGTTTCGTGACATCCTCCACAGGATCCGCCAAGGGCCGGGAATTGGGCCCTGATCGCGTCGGGGTCGCCTCCCTGGGCGGCGGCGGCCATGGCGGCGACCTGGGTGTTGGCGGTCTCGGCCTTGGCCAGGAACCCGTCCCAGTCCTCCCAGACCAGCGGCAGGGCTTCGCTGTCGCTGACCCCTACCCCGGTCCCTTCCGGAAACAACGCCGGAATGTCGGCGGCGACTGGTTGCATGGCGCTGGCCGCCGCCTGCACGTCGGCCACCGTCCCTTCCCCGTCGCGCACGAACTTGGCGATCGTGCCGATGTTCTGCCCCAGGACTTTCATCTGGCTTTGGCGGTGTTCGACCTGTTCTTCCGGCGACTGGGCAACCGCCGCCGATCCTAGAATGACGGTGACCATGGCGGCCGCGCCGGCCATCCAGAAATCCTTGTTGTTCATCGGTGTATCCTTCCCCGTTTGGCCGTCCCCGTTTGGCCGGTGTCGCCGATTGTCGCATGAGCCGCAATCCGGCAAGGCGGACCAGCATGTTCGGCGATCTCAGACGAACAGCCTAACAACAACTTCGTGATCACGGTCAATTCACTTTCGATGGTCCGGATCCAGGGGATCAAGTACGTTGACAAATATTTCGACAATACCCACATTTCCAGTCAAGGTTCTTCACCCCCTGGATATGGACGATTACTCATAGTCATGGATCTCTCAAAGCTGACAGCCGACATTGTCGGCGCCTACGTGGCAAAGCACGATGTTCCGGCCGAGTCCTTGCCGGCGCTCATTAAGTCCGTTTACGACTCGCTGGCCAAGCTTGCCTCGCCAGAGGCTGAGCCGGAGGCGGAGTTGCAGCCCGCGGTTCCGATCAAGAAGTCGATCACGCCCGACTTTCTGGTCTGCCTGGAGGACGGTAAGAAGCTGAAGATGCTGAAGCGCCATTTGAGCGCGACGTACGGCATGACCCCGGACGACTACCGCGTAAAATGGGGACTGCCGGCAACCTACCCGATGGTGGCGCCGAACTACGCCGCCCAGCGATCCGCCCTGGCCAAGAAGATCGGGCTGGGCAGCAAGGGCAAGGGCGCCGGCAAGAAAAGCAACGGCGATCGTCGCAACTCGAAGAAGGCTGCCGCCTGACGGCAGTCCCGCGGCAAGAGGAACACAGCGCCTCGTCGATCGAACCGGACCGGCCCCCGATACCCCAGGGGCCGGTCGCATCGCTTTGCGGCACGCGTTTTCATCGTCTCGATCGGTGCCTTGCTCGGCCATTGCCCCAACGCCGGCCTGGTGTACGCTGGACGGCGATCGGATATCGGCGGGCCGGTGCGCCAAATCCAACGACCAAGTCTCACCGATTGCGGTGACTCAACCTGCGGGCTGCTCGGATGGAAGACCCCTATAAGATCTTGAACGTTGCGCGAACGGCGACCGACAAGGAGATTCGCAGCGCCTACCACAAGCTTGCCAAGCAGCATCACCCCGATCTCCATCCCGGCGATAAGGAAGCCGAAACCCGGTTCAAGTCCGTATCCGCCGCCTATGCCCTGTTGTCCGACGCCGAGAAGCGGGCACGGTTCGATCGCGGAGAGATCGACGCGGCCGGCAACGAGGCCCCGTCCCGCCGCTCCTGGCGCGGCTACGCCGATCGGGATGCCAACCCTTACGCTGCACAGGAAGGCGCGGCCAGCGCGGAGGAACTGAACGATTTTCTCAGTGACATCTTCGGCGGGTTCGGCGATCGGGATGGAATGCGCGCCCACACGGTGCGGGCCCGTGGCGGCGACGTCTCCTACAGCCTGCGCGTCGGTCTTCGCGAGGCCGCCGAAGGGGCGGTCAAGACAGTGACCATGCCGGACGGCCGCACGCTGAAGATCACCATCCCGGCCGGGTTGCGCGACGGTCAATCGTTACGGCTCAAGGGTCAGGGAATGCCCGGCTATGGCGGCGGACCGGCCGGCGACGCCCATATCGAGGTCAGGGTCGATCCGGACGCCGTATTCGAGCGCCGCGATGACGACATTCATATCGAGATGCCCATCAGCCTGTCGGAGGCCGTGCTGGGCGGCCGGGTCGAGGCGCCGACCCTGGTCGGCCCGGTCACCCTGACGGTTCCCAAGGGCAGCAACCACGGCACCACCCTGCGGCTCAAGGGCAAGGGCGTGCGCAACGCCAAGACCGGTGAACGCGGCGACCAATATGTCCGCCTGCGGGTGGTTCTGCCGCCGCAGCCGGACGCCGAGTTGACCGAGTTTCTGGAAAAATGGAGTGCCAGCCACCCCTATGACCCGCGCGCCGGCTGGGGGCGTGCGCGATGACCGACGTGAGCGAGGTGTGCAAGATCGTCGGCGGGTTGACGGAAGTGGAGGTCGAGCGCTGGGTGTCCTGCAACTGGGTCAAGCCGTTGCGCGAGGGCGGCCAACTCCGCTTCAGTGAAATCGACGTCGCCCGCGTGCGTCTGATCCACGAATTGCGCGACGATCTGTCGATCGACGAGGACACGCTGCCGGTGGTTCTGGATTTGCTGGACCAGGTTTACGGGCTACGCGCCCATCTGCGGCTGCTGGCGGGAGCCGTGGCGGCCCAGCCCGAGCCGATCCGCCGATCCATCGCCGACGCCGTGGCGGATCGGCTGCGCGGCCCGGACTAAGCGTCCTGTTTCAAGGCGGGCTCTAAGACCGGGCCCGGCTACAGCACCGTCAACATGTCGGCGACCAGGGGATGGCGGACAATATCCCCATCGCCCAGACGGATCACCGCCACACCCTCGACCCGCTCCAGCCGCGTGGCGATGTCGGCGAGCCCCGAGATGCCGGGCAAGAGGTCGCTTTGGTCGGGATCGCCGGTCAGAACCATGGTCGAATGCCAGCCCAGCCGCGTCAGCAGCATCTTGATCTGCCCGTAGGTGCAGTTCTGCGCTTCGTCGATGACGATAAAGGCATTGTTGAGAGTGCGGCCGCGCATATAGGCAACGGGGGCGATCTCGATGCTGCCGTCGGCCAGATAGGCGCGCAGACGCTTGGCCCCAAGCCGCTCGTTCAAGGCATCGTAAAGAGGCCGCAGATACGGCGCGAGCTTGTCTTCCAGGGCTCCCGGGAGAAATCCCAGATTCTCCCCCGCCTCGACCGCCGGGCGCGACAGAACCACCCGACCGACGCGGCCTTCGTCCAGGGCTTCCACGGCCTTGGCGATGGCCAGGTAGGTTTTGCCGGTCCCCGCCGGCCCCGCCGCCACCACCACGTTCGTCCGGTCCATGGCCTCTAGCAGCGCCTTTTGCATGTCGCTCATCGGGCGGACATGTCGAACGTAGCGCTTGTCGCGTGGCGGTTCGGCCACCGGGGACCACTCCGACGGCTCGGCGAACAGCGGCCGGACCGTGGCGTCGTTGGCGACGTGGTGGCGGGATTGACGCTTGGCCATGTCGTACTCCGTCTAGGGCGACGCCGGTCTTGGCGTCGCGGGGGCTGGAAACGAAGAACGCCTCCCACGCGGAGCGCGGGAGGCGTCTGTCTGGATCAGATCGAGGGCGGTCACGTCGGCGGCCGCGCCCACACGGAGGGTCGACGGCGCCGAACCGCCCGAGCGGATGAAGACGGTATCAGAGGAACGGCCCGATCCTGGGCGATCTGGCATTGCTTGCGCCGGCTCCATCGCGGGTTAGCACCGAACACCGACAGAGTATCCTTCTTGGTGGCCAATGTCCCCGTATTTATGAGTACCAGAAAAAGGTTCACACAAGATGTGGGCTATTCAATGGAAATCACCCGTCCGTATCGATCCTGCCCCGTCCCTGCTTGATCCGGCCGCGATGGCCCTTGGCCGTCAGGCGACGTTCCTTCGAGGCCAAGGTGGGACGGGTCTTGCGGCGTGGCCGGGGCGTCACGAGGGCCTGCCGGATCAAATCGGCCAACCGGTCCAGCGCGTCCTGGCGATTGCGGTCCTGCGAGCGAAAACGGCGCGCATCGAGCACCAGCACCCCGTCGGCGGTCAGACGCCGGCCGCAGAGGCGCTCGAGTCGCTGCTTGACCGGCCCGGAGAGGCTTGGCGACCCGCGCACATCGAAGCGGAGCTGAACCGCGGTCGCCACCTTGTTGACGTTCTGCCCCCCGGGCCCGGACGCGCGCACGAAGCTGAGCGCGATCTCATCCTCGCCGATGGTCAGGTTCGGCGTTATCTCCAGCATTGTCGGTCGATTCCGGACGGTCGAAGGACGGGCCCCATCCTGGCACCGTCGACCGGCGATTGGCATTGAATTTCCGCCGGCGATCGGCTACCGCCGGCCCCATGACCCAGATCGCCGTTCCGCCGCCAAGACCAAAACTGCTTTACGTCGCGACGGAGGACTGGTTCTTCTGCTCGCATTTCCTGCCGATGGCGCGGGCGGCGCGCGACGCCGGGTTCGATGTCACCGTCGCCGCCCGCGTGCGCGACCACGGGCCGCGGATCGCGGCGGAGGGGTTTGCCCTGGTCGATCTGCCCGGCGACCGTGGCAGCCTGAGCCCCCTGCATGCCGGCCGGCAGGTCCGGGTATTGGCCAAGCTGTTCCGCCGCCTGCGCCCCGACCTTGTGCACCTGATCGCGCTGCGGCCGATCATCGCCGGCGGCCTGGCGGTCCACGTCACCGATGTCCGGCGCGTGGTCTATGCCATCACTGGCGCTGGATATCTCTCCGTTGCCCGGACGACCCGGGCCCGCGCCGCCCGCTGGGCGGTCTCGCGGCTGCTCCATTGGCTGGTGCGCCAGCCCGGGGCGCGGGTGCTGCTGGAAAACCCGGACGATGGCGACGGACCGTTCGGGCTGGGGCTGGGACCGGACGATCCGTCGGTCACCATCGTCGGCGGAGCCGGCGTGGATACCGACAGCTTCCCCAACCTGCCGGCCCCCGAGGGGCCGCGCGTCACCGCCGCCCTGGTCGGCCGCATGGTGTGGTCGAAGGGAGTCGACACGGCGGTCGAGGCGCAGGCCATCCTGCAGCGGCGGGGCGTGGCCTTGGACCTGCTGTTGGTCGGCGCTCCCGACCCCGATAACCCGGCCGGGCTGGCGGCCGAAACCCTGATCGGCTGGGCCAAGGCACCCGGAGTGCGGTGGCTGGGCCCCCGGTCGGACCTGGTCGACATCTGGCGCCGGGCGGACATCGCGCTGGTGCCGTCGCGCGGCGGCGAAGGGCTGCCAAAGGCGCTGCTGGAGGCGGCGGCCTGCGGCAGGCCCATCGTCGCCGCCGACGTGCCGGGATGCCGCGCCTTTGTCCGCCACGGCATCGAGGGACTGCTGGTGCCGCCGGGGCGGCCCGACGCCCTGGCCGACGCGCTGGAGACGCTGGTGTCCGCGCCCGAACGCCGCCATGCTATGGGACTCGCGGCGCGGCGCCGTGTCGAGTCGGGCTTCACCGAAGCCCATGTCGCCAATGCCGTCGTGGCGCTGTACGCCAATTGCCTCAAGACACGGTGACGCGCCCATGGCCGATTCCAAGACAGACACCAAGACGGGGACACACACCGGGACGGGGCTGGCGCGGGGGCTGACCAATTACGGCGACCCGGCCTTTTCGGCCTATCTGCGCCGGGCCTTCGCCCGGTCGATGGGATACGGCCCCGACATGCTGGCCCGGCCCGTCGTCGGCATCGTCAACACCGCCAGCGGCTTCAACAATTGCCACCGGCTGGTGCCGGAGCTGGTCGACGCCGTCAAGCGTGGGGTCCTGGCCGCCGGGGGGCTGCCGCTGGACTTTCCGGTGATCTCCCTGGGCGAGGTTTTTTTGAGCCCAACCAGCATGTTGTTTCGCAATCTTATGAGCATGGATGTGGAGGAGATGATCCGCGCCCAGCCCATGGACGCGGTGGTTCTGGTCGGCGGGTGCGACAAGACCCTGCCGGCCCTGGTCATGGGCGCGGCGTCGGCCGGACGGCCGGCCATCGTGCTGCCGGTGGGACCGATGCTGACCGGACGCCACGACGGCGAGCGGCTGGGCGCCTGCACCGACTGCCGCCGGTTCTGGGCCCGGTACCGCGCCGGCGCCATCGACGACGCGGAGATCACGGCGGTCGAGGGGCGGCTGGCCACCACCGCCGGCACCTGTCCGGTCATGGGCACGGCCAGCACCATGGCCTGCATCGTCGACGCGCTGGGCCTGTGCCTGCCGGGCGCGGCCACCGTTCCGGCCGTCGATTCCGACCGGCTGCGCCTGGCCGAGGCCACCGGCGCCCAGGCCATGGCGCTGATGACGGCGGGCACCACGCCTTCCGACCTGATCACGGCGGACTCGGTGGACAACGCGCTGCGCGTCCTGCTGGCCATCGGCGGATCGACCAACGCCATCGTGCACCTGACGGCCATCGCCGGGCGCCTCGGCATCGCCGTATCGCTCGACCGGCTGAACGCGCTGAGCGACACCACCCCGCTGCTGGTCGACCTCAAACCGTCCGGCGCCCATTACATGGAGGATTTCCACGCCGCCGGCGGCATGGACGCGGTCCTGGCATCGCTGTCGGGGCTGCTGCACCCCGACTGCCGGTCGGTGACCGGGGCGACCGTGGCGGAGCGGCTGGACGCCGCCAAACCGGCCCCGGCCGGCGGCGTGGTGCGCGGCGCCGACGCCCCCTACCAGCCGGTCGGCGGGCTGGTCGCCCTGTTCGGCAGCCTGGCACCCGACGGCGCCATCCTGAAACGGTCGGCGGCCGACCCGGCGCTGTTCGAGCACACCGGCCGGGCCGTGGTGTTCGACGGGCTGGACGATCTGGCGGCGCGCATCGACGACCCGGACCTGGACGTCGCGGCCGACGACATTCTGGTGCTGCGCAACGCCGGGCCGCGCAGCCCCGCCGCCATGCCCGAAGCCGGCTATCTGCCGATCCCGGCGAAACTGGCCCGCGCCGGGGTCAAGGACATGGTCCGCCTGTCCGATGCCCGGATGAGCGGCACGGCCTTCGGCACCATCATCCTGCATGTGACGCCCGAGGCGGCGGCCGGCGGGCCCCTGGCGTTGGTGCGCTCGGGCGACCGGATCCTGGTCAGCGTGGCGGAGCGGCGGCTGGACCTGCTGGTTTCGGAGGACGTGTTGGCGGCGCGCCGGGCGGAACTGTCACCCCCTGTCCTGCCGCCGCGCGGCTATGCCAGATTGCATGTGGACCGGGTGTTGCAGGCCGACCGGGGCTGCGATCTGGACTTTCTGACGGCCTGGGGTCGCGGCGAGGACCGCGGATCGTGACCGGATACCGAGACCGTGTCGAAACAGGACACGGCCAGTGTCAGTAAAGCCCGTCGTTGTCGCTGTCGCGGCCGGTGTTGAGAGGGGCGCGGGCCGCCTGCGCCTCCTGGACGTCGCTCAGCAGCTCGGCCACCGTCGGCCCGGCCGCCGGCAGGTTGCTTTCCACCACGGCGCGGAACGCCTGATCGGCATAGATGCTGGTGGGGAACAGAAGCAGGAACTCGCGATAGCCCTCCGACGTGCCGTCGGCCCGGGCCACGGCCCACGCCTCCTCCTCCGTCAACGCCGGGGGCTGGGCGGTGCCGGCGACCCCGGTCGTGGGCGCGGCGGGAGCGGCGGGCGTGACCAAGGCCGGCGCCTGCCCCGGCGGTTCCTCGATGGACGGCCGCAGTCCGGGCACCGAGATCGGGCCCCCGGCGGCCGGCAGGTTGCTCTCGACCACGGCGCGGAACGCCTGGGCCGCGAACGGGCTGGCCGGATAGAGGCGCAGGAATTCCTGATAGGCCTCGACCGTGCCCTGACCCTGGGTGGCCTGCCACGCCTCGGTTTCCGCCGGTGTCTGCGCCACGGCCGGGCCGTAGGCCCCGAAGGTGGAGAACAGCAACCCGCCGGCCCCGGCCAACCACGATACGAACTTACCCACCCTGGCCTCTATCCCCTAGGAATGCCCACAACCGAAACGCGAAACCCCATCGGTCATTGCATTTTCATAAAATTTAAGTGAATTACCTTACAGAACTTGACCGGCCTTGGCAAGCCGACCGGGAGCTAGATCCTCAAAAATCCCGCTCGGCGCGCACGGCGAAAGCCATTTCCTCAATGATTTGAGCGGCGTCTAAAGCTCCGTTCATCCGCGTGAACCGCTTGCATCGACCACTGATGGCCGCCCGTTCGTCCTCCTGAAGAAGGCGCTTTAGGCAGGCATCGAGTTGATAGACGTCTCCAACCCGCACTTTCATCCCAATTCCATGACGCTCCGCAAACACAGCCCGCGCAAGCTGATCGTCCATCATGGGGTGCTCGTTCGGGACGAAGAGCGTCGGCACGCCAAGCTGGATGAGATCGTGATAGGAATTATAGCCGGCCGCGCTGATCGCGAAGTCGAAGGCCCTGAAATACCGCGCCAATGGGAACTTTCGTAAGATTCTCACCGACTCGGGCAGACCGTGCGGCTGGTCGGCCATCACCCACTCGGCGCAGGCCACCGACACGTCGTCTTGGCCCAAGAGATAAGCGATGGCCAAGTCACGTATGGGTGTATTGTCGAAATTGTTGCCGGACCCAAGCTGAAGCAGAACGTTGGTTCGATCAGTATCCAGACCCAGAGCATCGCAAGCCTCCAGGCGTGGCAGGATCTCCGATGCGTCAAGCAGGTGGACCGGAGGCACGTCCAAGGTGCGCGATCGCTTCTCCACCGTCCCTCCGACATCGAGACTACCAGCGATATCCTCGGGCTCGATCACCGCGTCGAAGTACTTTTCCCGCTTGAGGTGGTTGGCACCGGCGCCTTCGCGCCACATACCCCGACGCGACCATACAAACCAACGATGAGGGTGGTCCTGCCGGGCATCGATCAGTCCCTGGTAGGGCACATTGCCGTCGAACACGACGCAGACCGGATCGTAGAATCCCAACACCTCGTTGAGTTCGCGCCGCAACATGCGGTTCCAGGCGTCCGTCTCGCACCCAAGAGCTTTCCAAAAGGGTCGGTACTCGGCCAGGAATCCGAACTCCTCGACCACGGCCATCCCCTGGGACATGGTGAGGAAAACCGGCTGGAACGGCGCCCGGCACCGACGCGCGATGGCAAGCAGGCGAGCCAAATGTCCCATGCCGACGCCATTGGACGAAATGAACAACACCCTTCTGGGCGGCCGGTCCTGCTGCGCGGCTGTGCGCGGCGGACCGGCACTAGGACTTGGGGCGCCGATCATGTCTCGAAGGCGGCTGATGTGAACGTCCCATCCAAAAAGCTCTCGCGCGGCCGACTGAACCCTGCTCGCGTGACGCGCGTACAGATCGGGATCCCGATGGAGACGAAGCACGATGTCCTTAACCTCCTTCGGTTCGGCATAGATCGCCGCATCGCCCAATGCCGGCTCGAAATGCCTTGGAAGGATGGGAATGGCCCCGGCCGCCATCGCCTCCATGATGGTGATCCCGAAAGCTTCAACCCAGCGATCGCTATGGAAATAAACGAAAAAGTCGATACCGCTGAGAAATGATGTCACCGGCACCGCATCGAATTCCTGAACGTTCCAATTGTCGGGATAGGGTCCGACCAGGCTTTCCAGATAGTCGCCGCCGCCAAGAATTCGGACCTGGATGTTGGGGTCATTGGGGTAAGCGGCGAGTATCGTTTCACTGTCGTCCGGCCATTTCATGGGATCGGGCCGGCTGTGACGCCCGACCACCGGAACACTCCCTTGAACGGAAACGCGTTCTTCAGCCCACAACGACATGTCCATGACCGCGGTCCAGTCTCGATCCAGCAATGGGGGACCGCCCTCAATGGACTCCAATTGGCGACGCACCGCCGGACCCACCGGGGCCCAGCGCACGCCGGCACCGAACAGGCTGGCGATATTGTCGTCGATACGGCGCCAATCGTAGTTGGCACTTCCATCGCCATCGAAGGGCGGATGGTGGACCACCAAAAGAACGTTGTCGGCGACGACAGACGGTCGCCGGGCCGGCAAATGGGTAAAAAGCATGGGGTGATGCAACACCAGAAGGCGGGAGCCGATCTGCTCTTGCGGATCAAGAAGCTCGGCCTTTCCCGCATCAAGAAGCGCACGAATCTTCACGTTGTATCGCCGCGCCGCCTTCAAGATCGGGCCGCTTACATGAAGCAGTCCCGTCCGATATCCCACAGATGCCTGGGCTTCGATTTCCGCAGCAACAGCCGTGGACGTGCCGCCGGGGAACCGAAGATCGGCAGCCAGAACGACGTCATAGTTGCGTCGGCACATTGTGCCGGACTTGGCTAACGTCATTGGTTCATCGTGCCGATTTGTCGTTCCTTACGCGCCTGGCCGTTGTGCGCGATGCCCCGGCCGATGGTTCGGCGCCATGCCACTGGTTCGAGGTCAGGCGGCACATCGATGTCGATCGGAAAATTCTCCCTGGCATGTCGGAGGGTCACATCAGCCATTTCATGAAGTCGAGATGGAAGAGCCTCATCCACGGATCGTCCTGGTCCTGGCCGTTTTTGGGCGAAGCCCCAAGGACCATCTTCGCGCCACAAGGCGATACCTGGATGATCCCTAACCATGAGGTCGATGACATCGCGCACCTGACGGGCCTCAATTTCATCTTCCAGCAAGGAGACGTCGCCGTGGCCTATACGCGCGGTCAGACTGGACGACACCGACCAGTTGATGTCATCGAAAATGAACCACCCTCCCGGTCTGAGCAGCCTCTCACTCAGGATGAACGCAAGAGCATCGGTCTCGAACGTATGGGCTCCGTCGATAAAAATCAGATCAAAAACAGGTTGAGGGTGCATCTTGAGAAAGCAACGCAGTCTCCAATTATAACTCTGTCTTTCGAAGAATGGGATCAGCGTTTTCTGAAGATCCAAAGCCTCGGCGAACGTGCACACCCCCGGCCGATAGGCGGCCACCGCAAGCCGGTCAACAGTCACGACATAGCTGTTCGGCTGGTTGGCCACTGCTGCAGCGGCATAGCAGGCGCTGATCCCATGATTACAGCCCAGTTCCAAGACCCGTGCGATACCGTGCTCACGTATAAAGTCGAAGAGGACGCGACCACGCTCGTATGACATATGCGGATAACCGGCAACGACTTTGCTGACATCGTCCACAGACAGGATCGAAGGTTTCATTGTTATTCTACACACCCACCCTTTGGTTGGATCGTTCAGCTTGCTCCGCCGGTTTGTGTGAACGACCATGGAGGCGATTATCTACCATGTCTCTCACTCGTGACACCAAGAGCATGCAGACAAATGGGACCTGAGAAAGAAGGCAAGCGGAACCAGAGTGCCGTGCAATCTCCTTCTGGCAAAGGGGTCACCAGCCCTGACGGCGACCTTCACGCGCTGGAACGCCGAGTGGCACAGCTGTTCGGCGAGCGCGATGCGCTTCGCCGACAGGTTTCAGACCTCCTCTCCAAGAACGCACAAGCGCAGAAGGACCTTGGAGCGGCGGCAGAGAGGCTTCGCGCTGCCCAGAAACGGCGCCCCAGGGATTGGTCGGCCGCGCTGCGGCGCGTGGTCGACAAAGCGCGCCGCCCCCGTGTTGGTGGTTGGTTCAGGAGGGGAAGAACCACGGCATCGTCCCCGTCGCAACCGTCGACATCGTCGAAGCGTTCGCCAGGCGCCCTCATCCCCTTCCGCGACGCTGAGGGCGGATCCAAGCCGGTGTTGGGGGTGACCTTGATGGGCGTCGACGGAGCCGCCCTGCCGGGGATTCTGGACATCATCGCGCGGGAAAGCACCGCCAAGGGCCTGACCCCCGTCATCATCACCGACACGGCCGATTTCGCGCCGTTCCGGGCCCGCCGGCTGATCGTCGAATACATCCCGCCGCAGGCGGCGCGGCAGCGGTTTGCGCCCGATCTGCCGTGGGATCTCTATCTCGGCCGCCGGCTGGTCCTGTTCCGGCAGAAATGGGCGCCGGTGGCGATCGTGTCCTACGGGCGCCCGCCGGTGGAATGGCCCGAACTGATCGGCGCCGGCCCCGAAGCCACGCCCGAAAGCCCGGGCGCCGGCTGATCGGCGGGCCGGCGACGCAGAACCGTCCGGGCCAAGGCGCGGTCAGGATACCGGCTCGGCCGTCAGCAGGCCCAAAAGCTCCGCCTCCAGCCGCCCGTTGGCGACGCAGCGCAGATTGGTGTCGCGCTCGAACTGCCCGACCGTGCCCGAGGCGAAATCCGCCGTTTCCACGCTTTCGGCCAGCACCGCGTTCTCGGGGTTCCGCGCCTCGAGAATTTTGGTCAGGACATACTGGGTCTGGGCGCCCACCTCGCTTTGCACATCGTCGATCTGGACGATGGTCAAGAGGATGCGCGCGTTCATGCGCATCTGGCGGTCGATCTGGAAGCGGCCTTCCTCGTTGGCGATGACATACCCGACCTGCTGGGCCGCCGCCGGATAGACCGTGGGCGCGGTCGTCACGTCGCTGAACACGGTCAGGGTGCCGCAATCGACATAGGGCTCCGGGTCGCCGTCCTGATAGACCGCGATGACGCTGCGGTTGGCCTCGGCCGAAACGGCGGCGACCTCATAGCCGCTTTCGCTCAGCCGCGCGAAGGTGAGCACGAAGGCGTCGTCCTGGCCGCCACGCACCAGCACCGCGTCGCCGCCGGCCGGCGCCCGGGCGGGGGGATCGTAGACCGGCTGGCTGGGCACCCGGGCCACCTGATCGCCCGGCCCGTCGCCGCCCGTGGCGCAGGCCGCCAGCAGCGTCAGGGCCAGAATGGATGCCGCCCCGCGCGCCACGCGCCGGCTCGCGGCATGACGGGCGGGCACGACGGTACGGGCGGGTGGGCGCCCGAAGGGCGACCTCATCGAATGTCGCACGCCGTTCCTCTTTCTTGGATGTACAGTCACCAGGCTATTGGCCACCAAGCTATTGGCTGCCACGGGCGGCGATGGCGATCGCCTGGCCGATCATTCCGACCTTCCAGGGCTCGATCTGCTCGGGGTTGAGCCCGGCGACCTGGGCGACGGCGTCCTGGGCCGCCACGGACACGGCCTGAACGACCGCCTGGTCCGCCACGATGTTCGATAGGGCGCCGACCAGCGTCACGGCGTCGTGGAGCCGGTCGGGGGGCAGGGCATTCACGACCTGGCGGACCGCCAACTCCAGCTCGGCCGGCGTGGCGCGGGCCAGGGGCTTGGTCAGGGCCGCATCGATGGACGACAGCGCCTCGGCATAGCGTTGCTGAACGATCCCGGCCGACTGCAGGGCGATCTGAGTCTTCGTCTCCTGCGCCGGAACGGCCGCCTCCGGCGGCAGGGATGCCACCTCCACCGGCGGCGGCGCGGGCGCCGGCGCAACCGTCGCCGTCTCAACCTGGGTCGGCGCCTCTCCGACGATGCCCCCGCCCTGTCCCCCGCCCTGTCCGCTGTCCCGGGACCGCGGCGGTTCGACGGCGACCGGCGCGGCGGCGGGCCGCGGCACCACCACGGGTTCGGGCGCCGGGCGGGCCGGCTCCGGCAGCTCGGCAACCTCAACCGCGGCGGGCGCCGGGTCGGGCGCCACGGCCGGCGGCGCCGACGCGACCGGTGGCTCGGCCGGTGGTTCGGGTGTGGCGCGGCCGGGCGCGTCATCGATCCCGACCAGCAGACTTTCCAGATCGTCGGCGCGAACCGGGCGTTCCGGCGGCGTGGACGCGTCGTCGGGATCGTAGCTGCCCTGATCCCGATCTTCGGAACCAAGCGCGGTGGCCACCGATCCGCCGACATCCTGGCCGGCGGCGATCTGAATGCCCTCGAGAACCGCGCGCTGATACCAGGTCGGCACGTCGCCGGGGTTCTGGACGGCCACCTGGGTGACCGCGGCTTGGGCCGCGCGGGCCATGCGCGTCCGCTCGGCCTCGTCGCCGACCGCGGTGGTCGCGGCGATGACCAGCGTCACAGCCGATTCGAGCTGGTTGGGCGGCAGCTTGAGGATGGCGTCACGCAGG